>CAVOWY010000001.1:0-66531 GCA_963700295.1 uncultured Actinomycetes bacterium
AGTGTACCGCTCCGGACCTGCTCTACGACTGGCTGCCGCACACACCGGCTGCGAGCTACATCACGCTGATCGCGATGACCGTGATGCTGGCGCTCTTCCTCGCGCACGTGCTGCGCACGGCACCCGAAAGGCTACCCGAGTACCTGTGCGTGTTCGCGCTCATGTACCTGCTGCGCGCCCCGATGCTCGTGCTCACGCCGCTTGCGGCCGCCCGCGACGGGTCAGCGATCCCGTTCCCGCTGTTCGTGAACACCCTGTTCCCCTCGGGCCACACCGCGCTCGCGTTGCTGATCGTGCTGCTCACCGACGCCGGACGCGCGCCGCGTCTGCGCACCGTGCAAGCGGTGCTCCTCGGCGTGGTGATCGTGACGATGCTGTTCTCGCGCGGCCACTACTCGATCGACATCGTCGGCGGGCTGCTCCTGGGTTACTTTGTGAGCCGCGAATGGGCGGAGGGGCGGCTGTTTGGACCGCTTCGCCGCGCGGTGACGGCGCCCGCGACCGCTCGTTGAGCGCTAGTCGCAGAACCGCTCACCGAGGGTGCCAAGCGCCTCTTTGATGACGGCGATGGCGTCCTCGTCGGTCTCTTCGGCAAGCGCATCGAGGAGGTAGCCCTGCGCGTCCGGCGAGCCGGTCGCAGCAAGGAGGCGACACAGCGTCACGCGCTCCTCAGACGAGGTCGACGCCTCGAGCATGTGCCCCAGCTCGTGTGCGTATTCGGTCCCTGCCATGCCGTCACCCCGAATCCGGCCCGGCCGCCAGAACCTCGGCGGATGCATCTTCCGCGTACTGCTTGAAGTTATCGGCGAACATGCCCGCAAGCTTTCGCGCCGTCTCGTCGTAGGCGGCGCCGTCAGCCCACGTCGAACGCGCATCGAGGACCTCGGCAGGCACCCCGTGCGCCTCGTGGGGCACGAGCACCTTGAAAACCGGGTGCGGGGTGAAGCCGGACCGCGCGAGTGAACCATCGAGCGCCGCGGACAACAACGCTCGCGTGAGGCCGATCTCCATGCGGTGACCGACTCCGTACGACCCGCCGGTCCACCCCGTGTTCACGAGCCAGCAGTCGGTCTCGTGCCAGGCCAGACGCTCGGCCAGCATCGTCGCGTAGCGCGTTGCCGGCAGCGGCATGAACGGCGCACCGAAGCAGGTGGAGAACACGGGTCGCGGCTCGTTCACGCCCACCTCGGTGCCGGCGACCTTGCTCGTGTACCCCGATAGGAAGTGGTAGCTCGCCATCTCGGGCGTGAGCTTCGAGATCGGCGGCAGCACGCCGAAGGCGTCACACGTGAGGAAGAAGACATTGCGCGGGTGATCGCCCACCCCGCCGAGGACCGCCCCGGGGATGTGGTCGATCGGGTACGTGGCGCGCGTGTTCTCGGTGAGGAAGTCCGACTCGTAGTCGATCGCACGCGTCTGCGGGTCCACGATCACGTTCTCGAGGATCGAGCCGAAACGGATGGCGTTGTAGATCTGCGGCTCGGCATCCTGAGAGAGGTTGATCGTCTTGGCGTAGCAGCCGCCCTCGAAGTTGAAGACGCTGTGGTCGCTCCAGCCGTGCTCGTCATCGCCGATGAGCCGGCGCGACGGATCGGCCGAAAGCGTGGTCTTGCCAGTGCCCGAGAGGCCGAAGAAGAGCGCCACATCGCCCGACTCGCCCGTGTTCGCCGAGCAGTGCATGGGGAGCACGTTTCGCTGCGGCAGGAGGTAGTTCATGACGGTGAAGATGGCCTTCTTCATCTCGCCGCCATACATGCTGCCGAGGATGAGGACGATCTTGCGCGTGAAGCTGATACCCACGAACACCGAACTGCGCGTGCCGTCGAAGTCCGCGCTTGCACGAAGCGGACCGCAGTTGATCACGGTGAAGCCCGGCACGAAGTCCTCAAGCTCGATCTGGGTAGGACGCACGAACAGCGTGTTCGCGAACAGCGCGTGCCAGGTGGCGTCAGCCACCACGCGGATGGGCAGGCGGTAGGTACGCTCGGCGCCCGAGAAGCCGTCGAAGATGTAGAGGTCACGGTCGTGCAGGTAGCCGCGCGCCTTGTCGAGCAGCCGGTCGAACAGTGCGGGCTTGCAGGGGATGTTGATGTCGCCCCAGCAGACGAGGTCGGTGGCCTCGGCGGCATCCACGATGAAGCGGTCCTGAGGCGAGCGGCCCGAGGGCTCGCCGGTCTTCACGACCATGGCGCCGTTGGCGGCCAGGATGCCTTCACCCCGCGCCAGCGAGCGCGCGATGAGCTCCGCCGGCGGCAGGTTGCGGTGCACCGCGCCCGTGCCCGCGAGGCCGAGCTCCGCAAGTTGCGCGCGAACGATGTCGCCTGGGGCAGGTCCGGCCGTCATCAAGGGTCCCCCGGTCCTCTCACAGTGGCATCGATGTCACGCGCGCAGACCACGCTACCAGAAGGCGCCCGCACCACGAAGCGCGCTCGCTCCGCTTCAAGGCGCGAGCACCGGCACCGCACGCCACCTCGGCTCAGATTCTCACGGTGAACGAGACTACCGAGGGCGACTGCTGCAACGCCACGGTGGCCCGCTCGTGATGCTCCCAGAGCCCCTCCACATGCCAGGTGACCACCGCACCCTCCTGCGACCAGGAGATGCTCGAGAGCGACACCCGAAGACCGGCGTCGATGAGACACCGGCGAGCCGCCTCCTCTTCCCAGGCCGGCTCGCGGTACGTCACCTCGTAGGTGCGCGCATCCTGCCGCACGCGGCTCAGATCCACCATCCCGAGCACCGCCAGCAGCAGCAGCGTCACCACCGCGCCCGCGGCGGTGAGCGCGAACTCCCCGAGCGCGGCCGAGATGCCCAGTGCGGCCGCAATCCACACCGTGGCCGCGGTCGTGAGACCGATCACCGCTCCGCGGTCTCTCATGATGGCTCCCGCGCCGAGGAAGCCGACGCCCGTGGCGATGCCGGCGGCCATCCTGATCGCCTCGGCAGGTGCCGCCGCAACCGCACCGAGGACGAGGATCGCGCTGCCGCTGGACACGAGGGCGAGCGTCCGCAGACCCGCGGCCTTCTCGCGCCGTTCGCGCTCGAAACCGATCGCCAGCCCCGCAGCGGTCGCTACGGCAAGTCGCAGCAACACGACACCGATGCTGAGTGATCCCATGCCCACCCCGTTCGCCGCGCGCCCCTGCGGGCGCCCCCCATTCGTCATGCCCCCTGCACGGATACGATACCTGCTCGGACGCCACGGCGTCGCGCCTGCTCTACTCCACCGACTTGAGCGACTCCACCATGTCGATGCGGCGCAGCCTCGGCGCCATGGCGAGGTTCACTACTACCGCGAACAGCAGCGTGAGCGCCGCCGAGTATACGTAGCTCATCGCGTGGATGGTGCGGCCGAACATCACGACGTCGATCTCGACCGTGGAGATCACGAACGCCTCCAGCCCGATGCCGAGCAGCAGACCGACCCCGCAGCCGAGCATCGCGAGTGCGGCGGTCTCGCGGTAGATGTACGCGTTCACCTCGGGATCGAAGAAGCCGAGCACCTTGATGGTCGCGATCTCGCGCTTGCGTTCGGTGACGTTGATGTTGGTGAGGTTGTACAGCACGATGAACGCGAGCATGCCCGCGGCGAGTATGAGGATGAACACCACCGAGTCGAGACTCGTAAGCATCTCGTCGAACGACTCGGTGATGTCGTCGTTGTACTGCACGGTGGTCACGCCCTCCAGCTCGAGCAGCGACTGCGACAGCTCGTCTCGCTCCTCGACATCGCCCGTGACCGCCATGGCGAGCGCCTCGTTGTACACCGGCGGCTTACCCGCCGTGCGCTCGTAGAGCGCGGGCGTGACGTAGACGTAGTGGGACACGTAGTGCTCGGTGATGCCCGAGACCGGGAAGACCAGCCCCGAGCCGGCGACCGTGTTGCCGTTCTCGTCGAGGCGCTCGATGCGCACCTCGTCGCCGACCTCGAGCCCGAGCTTGTCGGCGATCTTCTCGGTGATGACCGCGCCGGAGTCGTCGAGCGCGAGCCCGTCGCCGTCCCGCCGCTCGCGCAGCGCGATGAAGTCGTCGAAACGAGTTGCCTCACGCGGCACGCAGACGTACCCGTGCATCGACGTCTCGGCCGGCTCCTCGTTGCCGAAGCCCCGGGGGACAGCGGTCCCGCCGTCGTTCGCGGATGCCGCCGTCGGCGGATCGGCGGCGTTGGTGATCTGCATACCCTCGACATTCACGACCAGGTAGTCGGTGAACACGCCCGGGTCCTCGAGCGCCTCACGGAGGACACGGGTGCCTGCGGTCGCGGTGGCCTCGAGCGTCCCCGGATCGAAGCCCACGATGGTCGTGTAGTGCGAGATCTCCCCGTACTGGATATCGAGAATGTCGTTGATGGAGTTCTTGAGGCCGAAGCCCGTGAGCAGCAGCGCGGTGCAACCGGCGATGCCGATCACCGTCATGAGCAGGCGTCTCTTGTAACGGAAGAGGTTGCGGGCGGTGACCTTCCGGGAGAACGACATCCGGGACCACAGCGGCTTGATCCGCTCGAGCAAGATGCGCTTCCCGGGCTTCGGGGCGCGCGGCAGCATGAGGGTCGCGGGTCCTTCGCGCAACGTAGCCTCAACCGCGACATAGGTCGCGATCAGCGTGATGCTCACCGAGGCCAGACCCGCCAGCAACGCGAGCGGCACGTCGATCGGCTTGGCCGCCGGGGGCGCCGTGTAGACGGTCGTGTAGGCGTTCCAGACGGTGTCCGGCAGGACCTGCGAGCCGATGAGGATGCCCGAGATGCTGCCGAACACACTCGCGATGCCCGCGTACACCAGGTACTTGAGGGCGATTCGGCCGTTGCCGTACCCGAGCGCCTTGTACGTCCCGATGAGCGTGCGCTCGTCTTCCACCATGCGGGTCATGGTGGTGAGCGACACGAGCGCCGCCACCAGGAAGAAGATGAGCGGGAACACGAGTGAGATCGCATCGATGCCGTCAGCGTCCCCGGCCACGCTCGCGTAGCCGAGATTGGCGCCGCGGCCGAGAACGTACCAGTCCGGACGCTCGAGGGTGTCGATCTCGGCCTGTGCATCGTCGAGCCGGGCGAGCGCGTCGGCAAGCTCCGCCTCGGCGTCCGCCTTCTGCCGCTCGTAGTCGGCCTGACCCTCGGCGAGCGTCTGCGCGCCCTCGGCGAGCTCGGCATACCCTTCGTCGATCCGACGCTTCGCGGCCGCGAGTTCCGCGCGCCCTGCGGCGAACTGCGCTTCGGCAGCGGCCGTGGCTGCATCGAGCTCGGCCTGCCGGGCGTTCAGCTCCTGCTCCCCGGCAGCGAGCGCGATCGTCCCGGCGTCGTAGGTGGCCGCCTGTGTGGCGTACGCGGTCTGTGCGGCGACGAGCTGCGACTGCGCGGCCGTGAGCTGGACCAGCAGCTCGGCGGAGGTCGGCGATGTGGCGTGGCCGAGCGCTTCGTCGGCAAGCGCCGCATCATAGGCGAGCTGCAGGTCGGTGACCGCAGCCTGCGCTGCGAGCACCTGCTGCTGAAGGAGCGGGAGCGCGGCCGCCAGCGCGTCGAGCTGCGCACGCTGCCCCGCCAGCTGCGCGCGTCCGGCGTCGATCTGCGCCTGGCCGGCGGAGGTCTGCGTCTCGAAGGCCCTGCGTTGCGCTGCGAGCTCGGCCACGCCGGCGTCGTACTGCCGGCGCGCGGACGCGAGCTGCGACTCCGCCGATGCGATCTCCGCGGCGGCGGCGTCGAGTTCGCCAGCTCCGGACGCGAACTCAGCGTCCGCGGTGGCGCGGGCCTCGTCGTACTCGGCGCGCCCCTCGTCCAGCTCATCCTGCGCGCTCGACTTGACCTCGGCGAGCCTCGCAGCAGTGCGCTCGGGAGCGAGGTCCGAGAGCGCGAGCGCCACCGGCTCCACGAGTTCGTCATAGTCGGACGAGAAGGTGGAGAGCGCGGCCGCGCCCTCCACTGTGATGAAGAGGTCGGTGTAGGTGTCAGGGTCGGCGAAGTCGGCTTCAGGGATGTAGATGAACCGGTCGATGTTGCCGTCGTTCAGCGTGGTGGTGCCGCGCGTGAACCGCAGGTAGTACGAGGAGTCGACGACGCCCACGATCCGTGAAGTCCGTGCGCGCGAACGTGTCCTCGAGCGGCATCGTGCCGGCTGTGAGGAGCAGCGTGTCGCCGATCTGCGGCCCGCCGGAGTAGACCCTGGTCCGGTCGATCACGCATTCGCCCGAACGCTCCGGCCACCGCCCCTCCACGAGGATCGGGCGGTTGAGGTAGCCCGGGTCCGCCGAGAGCGCGCGTTCGCCGTCCGAGGTGTCGCTCGCCGCGGCCGCAGCGATATCGAGTGCGTGGATCCGCACGGTGACGCTCGCGTCCCCGGTGCTCGCCGTCGCGTCCGCCACGTGCGACGGCATGACCGCATCCACGCCCTCGACGGCCTCGACCGCCGCTACATCGGCATCCGAGAAGCCGAGCGTAGAGATGAGATGCGCGTCCATGAACGCCGTGTCGTCGAGGTAGCGATCGATGGTGATGCGCATGTCCGGCGCGCACATGCGCAGTCCCGCGTAGAAGCCCGCACCGAGCGCCACGATCGCGAAGATGGCGATGAACCGGGTCCAGGACCGCGTGATGGAGCGGACGATCTCCTTGTTGAACGCGAAGCGCACGGAGCCTCCGCTACCACTCGATGGCGTCGGCCGAGACGGGCGCGGCGTTCGTGCGCATGTCGACGACCCGGCCACTGCTGATCTGGATCACCCGGTCGGCCATCGCCGTGAGCGCGTGGTTGTGGGTGATGATGATGACCGTGCGGCCGCTTGCCCGCGCGGTGTCCTGCAGCAGCGTGAGTATCTGCTTGCCGGTGGTGTCGTCGAGCGCACCGGTGGGCTCGTCGCACAGCAGCAGCCGCGGGTTCTTCGCCAGTGCCCGCGCGATCGCCACACGCTGCTGCTCGCCGCCGGAGAGCTGCGCGGGGAAGTTGTCCAGGCGGTGGCCGAGGCCCACCTCGCGAAGCGTCTCGGCAGGATCGAGCGGGTCTCGGCAGATCTGCGCCGCCAGCTCCACGTTCTCAAGCGCCGTGAGGTTGGGCACCAGGTTGTAGAACTGGAAGACGAAGCCCACGTCGTAGCGACGGTATTCGGTGAGCCTCCGGCGCGAGTAGGCGCTCACTTCGTCGTCCTCGAGCAGGATCGTGCCCGAGGTGGCGGTGTCCATCCCGCCGAGCATGTTGAGGACCGTCGTCTTGCCCGCGCCGCTCGGCCCGACGATCACGGCGAGCTCCCCTTGCTCGACGTCGAACGTCACGCCGTCAGCGGCGTGGATGTCCACCTCGCCGACGTGGTAGACCTTGCGGACGTCCTCGAAGCGCACGAATGCCATGGTGTTCCTTTCTGCGGCATCGCCGAGCGAAGACAACCTTACCGCGAGTGGAGCAGGGGCGGGAGCGCTCTACTCGTACGCGATGGCGTCGCGGACGCTCACCTGCGACGCGCGGAAGGCCGGCGCGATGCTGGCGAAGCCGGATATGAGCAGCATCAGCCCGAGCCACGAACCCACGCCCGACCACGAGAAGACGTAGCTCAGCGGCACGCCGATCGCCACCTCGAGCGCCCGCACGAGCCAGTAGCTCATCGGGTACGCGAGCAGCGTCCCGAAGAACCATGCGATCACGCCGACGGTCACGCCCTCGCTCACGAAGATCTGGTAGATGGCCTTATGCTGCGCGCCCGTGGCCCGCATCACGCCGATCTCCCGGGTGCTTTCGAGGACGTTGATGGTCATCGTGCCCGTGAGGCCGATCACGCCCACCGCGGCCAGCATGGTCGCCATGAGCACGAGAAACGCGATGAGGATGCCCAGCCACTCGCGAACATGGCCCGAGAGCTCGGAGCGTGTGTCGGCCGAGGTGACCTGGAAGCCGGACTCGGTCAGCTCGTCTTCCACAGCGGTCAGCAGCTCGCGCTCCGCCTCGGCCTCCCCTGATTCGCCGCGAACCGCAAGCCGCGTCACGCCCGGATCGCCGAGCAGATCGTTGAGCTCGGCCTCGTTGCAGAAGAGCGACCCCCCGCCCAGCTGCCCCTTCACCACGCCGACGACCCGCCAGTCGGACTCCTGCCCCATAACGCGCAGTGTGACCTCATCGCCGAGGGCGAACGAGCCATCCCTGCTCTGGGCGTCGGTGTTGATGACGATCGCGTCGGTGTCGCCGGGCTCGAGCCAGCGGCCCTCCACCAGCGTGGGGCCGATGAAGTCCGTCTCGGGGTCGAGGCCGACGATCTGGAACGACTCGTCTTCGGCGCCGTCGTCGCGCAGGAGCGTGGCGCTGAAGACGGGCCACGATTCGAGGGCCGTCACGCCGTCGACGTCTTCGGCGACCTCGAGCACCGCGTCGGCGTCCTGCGGCATCGCGAACTCGATCTGCACGTTGTAGTTCCACCACGACTCCAGGTCGTCGATCGTGCGCTCGATCGATGCCTGCACGCTCCAGACGGCCATCACCACCGCCGAGGCGAGGACGAGCGTGGAGAGCGTGAGCGCGAGACGCCCCTTGCGCAGGAACGTGTTGCGCAGCGAGAGCGCCACCGGCCGGGGCAGTCCGCGGATCATCCCGAGAATGCGGTCGACCAGTCCGTGACCGAAGTGCGCCCCGGTCATGCTGCCGGCGTTGAGCGCCCGCACGACGCTCATCTTCACGCCCCTGCGGATGGGCCCTGCGGCGGCGAGCAGCGGCACCAGCATGCCCACGGCGAGTTCCACGAGCACCACCCAAGTCGGCGGTGCGTAGCTTGTCACCCGGAAGTTCAGGATCTCGGCGGCGAAGTCGCTGAACCACCGCGTGCCCGCCGCCGCCAGCGGCAGACCGACGGCGCACGCGAGCACGCCGTACATGGTGACCGTGACGGTGTAGAGCCGCTCCAGCTGTCCCGCGCGCCCGCCCACCGCCTTCATGATGCCGACCTGCCTGACCTGCTGCGACATCAGCGCGGAGACGGTGTTCACCACAAGGAACGCCGAAAGGCCGAGCGCGAGCGCGCCAAGGAAGAGCAGGAGCAGCGACAGCGCGTTGAAGATGTCGCCGAGGAAGTGGCTTCCCGGCTCGGGCACGTCGGTGTAGTAGACCTGCACGCCCCGAGAGTCGAACAACTCCTCACGCAGATCGACCGAGAGGCGAGACGCCTCCTCCCACGTGATGTCCTCGTCGGTGAAGGTCAGCGACAGCTGGTTGTACTCGAGCTCCTCGCCGAGGTCGTGCATCGCGCCGAAGGAGACATAGCCGGTCTCGAAGCCCACGAACTGCGCCGGAACGGCGTTGATGTCGTGTGCGAAACCGGCGACGCGCAGCTCGATGGTCTCCCCGTCGGCGGTCTCGATCTCGAGGACATCGCCGATGGCGTACTCGTCCACCTGTTTCGCAGCCGCTTCGAGCACGATCTCGCCCGAGGCTGGCGGCCAATGGCCGTCGCCCACAGGGATCACCGTGCCGACCCGGATATCCTCGAAGTCCCTGAACGCCTCGATCGAGATCGTGCGATCGTCGTCGCTTCCCGCCCGCAGGTACCGCAGGGTCACGCTGTGCCGGGCCTGAGCCTCGCGACCCCGGGCTGCTCCGCTGCGGCCGCGACCACCTCATCGTCGAAGCCGGACGTCCGGTAGGTGACGTTCGCCGGGATCGATGAGGTGTGGTCTGCGTCGAACTCGCGCAGCAGGATCTCCCGACCACCGAGCATCACGCCGACGGCGATGATGCCGATGGCGATCGACACCACGACCAGAAACGTCCGGAACCAGTGCGACGCCAAGTCGCGCAGGATCTTGCGGTAGCGGGGTGCGACCGGGCTCATGTCCTCAGCCCGTGTGCCGCTCGCGGTGGATAAGCTCCTCGACGATCTCCCCATCGGACACATGCAGCGCACGCCGCACACGCGAGGCGAGGTCGTTGTCGTGCGTCACCATGATGATCGTCTTGTGCTGCTCCACGAGCCGCTCGAACAGGCCGAAGACTGCCTCGGCGGTCTTGGAGTCCAGATTGCCTGTGGGCTCGTCGGCAGCGAGGATCGGCGGATCGTTCGCGAGTGCGCGCGCGATCGCCGCACGCTGCTGCTGTCCGCCCGAGAGCGCTGCCGGCAGCTTGTGCGCCTGGTCGGCGAGCTCGACTTGCTCGAGGAGGTCCATTGCCCGCGGCACCCGCTCCTTGAGCGGATAGGTGGCGCAGAAGTCCATCGGCAGGAGGACGTTCTCGAGGATGGTGAGGGTCGGCAGGAGCTGGAAGAACTGGAAGACCACGCCGATGTTCCGGCCGCGCCACTTGGCGAGCGCGTTCTCGCCGAGTGCATGTACCGGCGTGTCGCCCACGATCACCTCACCGGAGGTGGGGTGATCGATGCCGGTGATCATATTGATGAGCGTGGTCTTGCCGCTCCCCGACTTGCCGATCAGCCCGACGAACTCGCCCGAGTAGACATCGAGGTCGACGCCCTTGAGCGCGGTGAACGGCACCTCGCCAGTGTCGTAGACCTTCACGAGGTCGCGGAGCTTCAAGAGGGGGAGGTCCGATGGTCCTGCGGCCACACCGACACCTCCAGTACGAATCATGGTGTGCGTAGTAGATATGCCCACATGCCCGGGGCACTGTCAGCACGCACGTTCGGAAGGAGGGCTACTGGCCGAGCCAGAACGCCGGGCCCTCGTACTGGTACGTCCCGGACCACTTCGCGATGACCGCGTTCTTCTCCTCCTCGGAAGCCGTGTAGAAGTGACTTCCGTTCTTGAGATTGTAGAAGCGGTACACCGGCGCTGAGCCCGGAACAGGCTGCGGCGAGACGTTGTAAGCCTGGCCGTCGAACGAGTAGATGTTCGACCACTTCGCCATGATCATGGCCGCCTCATCGGCACTCGCGGTATAGAAGTGGCTCCCGCTCGCAAGGTTGTAGAAACGGTACAGCGGCTGGGAGTTGCTGGCCGGGACGGTGGAGAACGCCACGCCTTCGTAGGCGTACACGTTCGACCAGCTCGCGATGACCGTGTCCCGCTCCTCGGCCGAGGCGGTCAGGAAGTGCGTGCCGTTCGTGCGGTTCAAGAAGCGGTATACCTTCGTCGGCGTGGCCGAGCCGGGAACGGTGGTGGCGGGCGGGGTGGTGGGGATCGTCGGGGTCACAGTCGCGGGCACGCTGGGCTCGGGAACCGGTGCCGGGACGATGGGCGCGGGTGCCGGCTCGGGCGCGGGCGCGGGGACGACGGGCTCCGGCTCGGGCGCGGGGACGACGGGCTCCGGCTCGGGCGCGGGCGCCGCTTCGCGGAGAAGAACGATCCCGTCCTTCGCCGGCAGCGTCACGCTCGTGATCGCGCTGCCGTCGTTCACGGTGCGGTCCTGCGTGCCGTCGATCTTGCGGAAGGTGCCGCCGAGGTCGACCGTGACCGGGGTGTCCGACGCATTCACGAGCGCGATGCCGCTCTCGAAGTCGCGGCGCCACACCTCGCTCGTGGTTCCCGTCTGCAGCTTCACGTCATCGATCCACACGGTGCCGGTGGCCGAGCCGAGCGCGAACCTGAGGCTCGGGGAGAGCGTGCTCGACGAGGTGGTCGTGAGCGAGTACGTGCGCCACTCGGTGTCCGCCTCGACCCACTCGTAGTTCAGCGGCATCGTGTACGGGCTGCTCGAGATCTGGGCGAAGATCTGCACGTCGGCCGGCCGGTCCGCCTTCATGCGGAAGGTGAGCGTGTACGGCGTGCCCGCGGTGACCTGCACCGGGTGGAGGAAGGTGAGCTTCCACGCCTCGCCGAGCGCTCCCGTCACGTCCACGCGCGCCGTGCCGCTGTCGAGCGACTTCGCGCCCGTGTAACCGGCCTCGGCCGAGTTCAGCGTCCAGGCCGCAAGCTGCGTCGAGGTGCTGAACGCGCCGTCGCCGTTGAGGAGGTCTGCCGAGGCCGTGGCCGTGCCCACCCGCTGCGCATCACCAAGCGGTGAGCCGAGGTAGCCTTCGCCCTCGCCGGCGTTGTCGTACTCGTCGAACCACTGGAGCTGCGGCACATCCCCGCGGTTCCAGGTCCCGAGATCGTAGCTGTAGAGGCCGTCGCCCAGCAGCGCGGTCGCAATCCCGAAGCGCATCTTGCGGTAGTCAGGCTTCCACGTGGCCGAGCTGAGCGCCACCGCCGGGTCGGTCTCCTGGTCGTAGGTGATCAGGTTCGAGAAGTTGGGGCCGAGGCCAGAAAGACCCGCGAAGTAGTTGGCGCCTGCGTACGGCACCTGTGACCCGAACACCCGTGAGCGCCACTCGGCGGTTGTCGTCGTCTTTGCCGGGAATCGCTCCACGCATGTGCCGTTGACGAGGTCCCAGTTGGCGTCCGCGCCGTTGGTGAGCACCGGCCGGTCGCCCGCGAGCGTCCGCATCCGCGACTCGAACGTCCGGACCCCGGCGGCCCACGCCGCGTTGAAGGCGTCAGCGTTGGTCGGGATCACGTTCGAGCGGGTGAGGTCGAACGCCCGGGCGAACCCCGCGTCGAGCACCCAGCTCTTGTTGCTCTCGATCATGTCGAAGTAGATGCCGTCCCAGACCGGGTCGCTGATCGAGGCCGCGGAGACGCGGGCGAGGTACATGCTGAAGTTCTCGGGGCCGTTACCCACATCCACGAGCGGGCACGAGTCGGTGAGGTCCATGAGCACCGTGTTCGGGAACTCGCGGACCACCGCGGCGACCCGCGTCCCTGCCGCGTGCGAGGCGGCCGCGTGGCGCGTGCCCGAGACCACCGCGTTGCGGCGGACCACGAGGCTTCCGGGCGTTCCGGCGTTGACGGCCTGAACCTCGAGGAACTCCTCGTCGATGGCAAGCACGTCGCCCACCCGGAATCGAGTGGAGTCCACTGCGGCCACGCCGATCGTGGTCGCGGTAGCGGTGATCGCCGAGGTGAGTGTCGAACCGGGCTGCGTGACTGACCAACGCGCCGAGGCGGCTGCGAGCTTCGCGTTCTTCCACGACTCGGGGTTGAGCTCGGTGTACATCGTGAGCTCGCACGCGCTGGTCGAGAGGAAGATCTCGGTCGCCGGATCGGCGGCCTTGATCGCCTGGGCTTGCGGGCCGGCCCAGTCGTAGAGGATCACGGCGTCGAAACGGGCGATGTCCTCGGCGGCGAGCGAGTGGACGTCGGGCCACCAGGCCACGAGGCGGGGATACGCCGCGTTCGCGCTTGCGGAGACCTCGGCAGCGACGGCCGCTTCGGTTGCTGCGGGGATCGGCGAGAAGCCGATCGAGACTGCGAGGACTGCTACGGAGAGTGCTACGACTGCTGCCGAACGGAAGGAAGACTTAGCGAGATACCTCATCGAGCTGCCCCTTTGCCCAGATGAAACGCAAACCGCCCCCGACTCCCGGGAAGATCGCTCAGGAATCGGGGACGGTGACCAGCGTCCTCCTGGGCGGTCCGGCTGCCGTGGGAAGCGCCCGCTTCCTGTAGGCCCGTGACTTTGCGTCGTCCGCCTTTCGGCGGCGTTGCCTTTCCGGGGTATTAGCCCGCTATTCAGTACTCAACTCACACGTTGTTCTTATCGGCCTCGGCCGCAGCGCACTTGACCTCGCCGCGGCCCTTTGCGACGAGCGGTAGCACGCCGATTCCCGCATGCCGAGGTGATAGACTTGCCGCGGGCGCCGCAGCATGCACGCGGGGGTGGATGTGGGGGGATCGGGTCGCGTGGAGAGCACAGATCGGATGACAGCGACGCCCGATGACGGCGCACGGACGGCGCCTGCGGCCACCAGCCTTCCCGCGATGGCCGTCGCCCACACCGAACCTCAGTGGACCGACGACATGCCGATCTTCATGGCTCCGGCCTGGCTGGGAAGCCAGGGTGCCGAATTCGGATGGCTGGAGGCGCGGCCTACGCCGGACTTGCGCATCGCGGTCCCGTTCGTTGGCCGACGCAAGGTGGGCCTTCGCTGGCTGCAGTTCCAGTGGGGCGTGTGGTCCAGCGCGCCGATCGATCTCGAGACCGAGCGAGCATTCCTCGAAGGTGCGGTCCGCCGGTGCAGGGACGACGGATTCGACTTCATCACGCAGCCCGCGACGATGGCGCTCTTCCGGTCCGCCCCCGCCGGTGCCGCCTCGGCACCCTTCGGCACGGTACTCGTCGACCTGTCGGTCACCGGGGACGAACTGTGGGGCGGACTCACGGGGCGGAACCGCGCCATCGTCCGCAAAGCGCAGTCCCTCGGCGTGTCCACCGAATGGGGATCCCACCTTGCGGCTGAGGCGCACGCGCTGTGTGCCGGCACGATGGCTCGCTCCAGTCTCTCATTCCCGAGCCTGAGCCAGTTCCGGGCGCTCGTCGACGGCCTCGGTGACGCGCTCGACATCGGGGTCGCGCGCATGGACGGCGCGCCCAATGCCTGCGTGGTGAATCCCTGGAGTCGCTTCGGCGCGCACTGCCTGTTCGCCGGCACTGCGGACTCCCCCACGCCGGGCGCTGCGAACCTGCTGCAGTGGGAGGCGATGCTCCGCGCCAAGGAGCACGGCGCCGGCGTCTACGACTTCGTCGGCGTTCGCCTGAACCCCGAACCCGGCAGCAAGTACGCGGGGCTCTTCCAGTTCAAGACGCGCTTCGGCGGCGAGGTCATCGAGAGATGCCTCTGGAAGATGCCGCTGAACGGCTGGAAGTGCGCCCTGTATGGGATGATGAAACGTATGCGGGGAGACGCGGCGGACATCATCGATCAGGTAGGGCAGACGCGGTGAGCAAGCGCAGCGTCGTGCTCACCTTCGACTACGAGCTCTTCTTCGGCCGGTCTGGCACCCCCGAACGCTGCCTGCTCGAGCCCGCCGACGCCCTGCTCGACGAGCTCGCCGAACTGGGCGCTCCGGGCTGCTTCTTCGTGGACGCCGCCTATCTGCTGCGCATTCTTGAGGAACCGCGCGCCTCCGAAGACGCACGACGCGTGAGCGAGCAGCTCCGGCGGATGGTCGCCGGTGGGCACCGCGTCGAGCTGCAGATGCACCCCCACTGGGTCGACGCCGTGTGGCTCGGCGAGGGCAGGTGGGTCTTCCCCACCTACCGCTACTATCAGCTCCGCGCGCTCGGGCGCGAGCGTGCCGTCGACCTGGTGGTCTCGGCGACCGAGGCCATGGCCGCCATCGCGCGGGAAGTCGACCCGCAGTACTCGGTTCAGGCGTACCGGGCGGGCGGGTTCTGCGCGCAGCCGTTCGACATCATCGGCGAGGCGATGGATGCCGCCGGTCTGACGATCGACAGCTCCGTTGCTGCCGGCACGGTCGCGCACACCGCCACGCACTCGTTCGACTACCGGCACGCTCCGCGCCGCGCGTGTTGGCGCTTCGACACGAACCCGGTGAAGCCCGCGCCCGGCGGCCGCTTCGCCGAGGTCCCGGTCAGCTCCGCGCGCGTCGGACCGCTCACGCGACTGCGCCGCCGCGTGGACATGGTGCGCAACCCCCGCGACTACCGGAGTTTCGGCGACGGAACGCACATGCCGGGGTACAGCACGATCCTGGGCAAGATACTGCCGTCGCAGACCCTGCTCGCGGTCGAGTCCACATCGCCCGAGCTCCTCCGCGCCATCCTCGCTCACGCAGCGGACGCGGTCACGCTCATCGGACATCCCAAGTCCATGTCGCCGGTCTCACTCGCCGCGCTTCGCGCTCTAGCCGAGGACGGCGTGCGCTTCCTCACGCTGGCCGATCTGGTGGCCGAGTGCGCCGACGGCCCCGGGACCCCGTCGACCGACACGGACCGCGCGCGGCCGGCGGAACGGGGGCGAGACTGATGTGCGGCATCGCGGGACTGATCGGTCCCTGGAGCGAGCCCGGAGCACGCATGAGCGCGATGCTCGAGGTGCAGAAGCATCGCGGGCCGGACGACCACGGCATCTGGCTCGATGAGGGCGTCTGCCTCGGCCATCGCCGCCTCTCGATCATCGACCTCAGCGCCGGCGGGCATCAGCCGATGTCCAATGAGGACGGGAGCATCTGGATCGTCTTCAATGGCGAGATCTACAACTACGCCGAGATCGGCCGGGAACTCGCGCGCCGCGGCCACACCATGCACTCCACGAGCGACACCGAGATCATCATCCACGCGTACGAGCAATGGGGCGAGCGGTGCTTCGAGCGGTTCAACGGCATGTGGGGCATCGTGCTGTGGGACGCCAGACGCAACATGGCGATCTGCTCGCGGGACCGTCTCGGCGTGAAACCGCTCTACTATCACGTTGACGGCGACCGGCTCGCCGTCGCATCCGAGATCAAGGGCATCCTTGCGGCTGGCGTGGCACCGGCGATCAACGAGCCCTACGCTGCCCACGTGATCGCCGACGGCCTGCTCGACGATCGGGGCGCCGAGACGCTTTTTGCGGGGATCAGGCAGCTTCCGGCCGGGCACCTCCTACGCTTCAGCCCGCACGACGGCCTGAGCGGGCCCGAGGCGTACTGGCGGCTCGATCCGGCGGAGGCTGCGGAAACCTACGACTACACCGATCCCGTCACGACCGTCCGCGCGCTTCTGGCCGACGCGGTCCACCTGCGCATGCTCGCAAGCGACGTGCCCGTGGGCAGCTGTCTCTCGGGCGGGCTGGACTCGTCGTCGATCGTCTCGCTCGCCACGCGCGACACGCCTGGCAGGCTTTCGACCTTCACCGTTGAGTACCCGGGGACCTCCTCCGACGAGAGCCGCTACTCGCGGCTGGTTGCGGAGCGCTTCGGCTGCGATTCGGTGCGCGGCGCTCCCGATCCCCACGACTACCTCGAGGTGCTCGAGCGGCTCACCTGGTTCATGGACGAACCACCCGTGTCGTCCCCCGGCTCGTACTCGCAGTGGAAGGTCTTCGAGCTTGTGGCGCCCCACGTCAAAGTCGTGCTCGACGGCCAGGGGGGCGACGAGCTCTTCGGCGGGTATCACGGCCACGTCGATGCGAACGTGCGGTGGCTCCTCGGCCAGGTGCTCACCGGCCGCTTCAGCCATGCCGGAAGCCTTGCCGACGCGGTCGGCTCGGCAGCTCGCTTCCGATCGGAAAGCCCGGCGCTGACGCTCGCGCGCGCAAGTGCGCCGCGGCGCATGCTGCACGCATACAGCGGTCGTCGCGGCGGGGTCGTGGCGGGCGGCTTGTCCCCGGATATGTGGGGCCCGTACCAAAGCACCCCGCTGCCCCGGCACGCGATCCGCACGAGCGACACGGTGAATGCCGCGCTCTTCGACGACCTGCTGCGTGACAAGCTCCCCGGCTACCTCCACTACGAGGACCGCCTGAGCATGGGATTCTCGGTGGAGTCGCGCACGCCGTTCCTCGACTACCGCCTAGTCGAGTATCTCGCCGGACTGCCCGGCCACGAGAAGATGCGCAAAGGCGCCACCAAGTGGCTGCTGCGCGAGGCGATGCGCGGCATCACGCCACAGGAGATCCTCGACCGCAAGGACAAGATGGGCTTCGCCACACCCACGAGCGGCTGGTTCCGCGACCAGGTGCGGGACGACGTGCGCACCTACCTGCTGGACGACCGGACGAAGCACCGGGGCGTGCTCGACATGGCCCAGATCGAGCACACGCTCGCGCGACACAACACCGGTGAGATCGATGCCAGCACCCAGATCTTCCGCTGGCTCGCGCTGGAGTGCTGGTTCCGCCGCTTCTTCGATCAGCCGATGCCGGAAGCGTACACGTCGCCCGCGTCCTAGGCGGTCGCCGGCGGACGGTGCGCCTAGCCGCCGAGCACGTCTCGCAGGACCGCGGCCATGGCCGCGCCGTGCACACGTGGCTGGTAGCAGCGCTCCCAGCGTTCCCTGCCCCGGCGGCCCAGGGCGACCGTGGATGCAGGGTTCTCGATCAGCTCCTGCAGCACACCGGCGAGCGCATCCACATCGCCCGATGCGACCAGTCGGCCATCTTCGCCCTCGGTGACCGTCTCGGGTATGCCGCCGACCGTCGTACTCACAACCGCGCAGCCGGCCGAGAGCGCCTCAAGCACCACAAGCGGCTGTCCCTCGCGGTGCGAAGGCAACGCGAAGATGTCGGTCTCGCCGAAGAAGGGGGCCTTCCCGGGCGCATCGACCACACCCTCAAGGGCGATGTCGGTGCCGTCGGCGACGAGCCGCTCGACACTCGCCGCCACCAGCCGGTAGTCGTCCTCGAAGTTCCCGTCCCGGTTGCCGGCGATCACGAAGCTCGCGCGTGCACGCACTTCACCCGGCAGCCGCTCGATCGCGTGCGCGAAGTCCACCGCGCCCTTGGGACCGGTGATGGCTGCGAGGAAGGACACCCGCACGGGGCGCTCCGTGATGTCGGCGTAGCGCGCCTCGATCGCCGCCTCGTCGAGCACCGGAGCAACCGCGTTGGCGACCACACGGATCACCGGACGTGCGGTGATCCCCTCGAACTGGGTGCTGAGCGACGGAGCAAGCACGACGATCGCCGAGCAGGCGTCGAGCGTCTTCCTGATGACCCACCGCACGATGCCCGGCTCCCCGGCGTAGAAGCCGGGGAAGTCGCCCCCGTGGAGATGGACGACGAGCCGCATCCCTGCCATCCGGCCGAGCAGCAGGTGGATCGCATCCCGCACGAACGGCAGTCCCGACTGCGCGATCGGCAGGTACAGCAGCCGGGGCCGCTCGAGTCGCACCGACCCCAGGATGCCGAACGCGGTACGCGCCGCGCCCCACAGGTTCTCCCAGTCGATGCGGCCCATGTTCGAGAGGTCGCGGTGGTCCGAACTGTCGATCCAGCGCACCGGCATGCCCTCGGCGTCGAGTTCGTCGAGCAGCATGCGGGTGTAGACGGTCATTCCCTGATACGGAGGCGGCACGGGGCCGACCACGGCAACGTGCATCAGGACTCCGCCCCGCGCGCGGACAGAGTCGCCCCGTCGAGCGCACGCGTGCGACCTTCGGCTTCAGACGCTGCACAGGCGTGCGAGGCCTCCATGGCGAGCGAAGCGCCCAGCGCGAAGAACACGAACTGCGAGAACGTGTTGTAGTAGTCCAGCACGTTGTCCGTGATGCAGAACACCACGTAGCAGACGCTCAGGCCGAACGCCGCGGCGCCCAGCCAGCGGTGGTCTATCGGCATCCGCTGCGAGATCCTCCAGCCCGACAGTACGAGAGCCACGAACGCTGCAACGGCAAGCGCCAGCCCCAGCACGCCTGTCTCGTACAGCAGCCGAACGTACTCGTTGTGCGCGACTCCGACACCGCCCAGGTCGCCGAGGGTGCCCTGCTGCAGCTCGACCGTGCTCGACCCCAGACCTTCGCCGAAGACCCACGCACCGTCGTTGACCAGGTCCCTGACCATCGCCGTGGCCACCTTGCCCCGTCCCTGGTCGTTGAGCGATTCGAGAATCTCCGCAGGCGTGCTGCGCAGAGACTGCGGCGTGTAGAAGACCCCCTCCTGCAGCCGGGGCACGGAGAGGATCGTCACACCGCCCACGACGACAAGAAGCGCTCCGATGAGCGCCGCCTGCAGCCAGCGCGTCGGCCGCCGGCTGAGCGCAAGCTCAACCAAGACGGCCACGAGCACCACGCCGAACATCGCCATGCGCGACTGGCTCATGACGGCCTCGATGCCGAAGAGCACCGCGAAGGCGGCGAAACCCTTCGAGCCGTGCTGCCGCCAGCGCGCGTAGCACAGCGCGAAGAGGCAGACATTGTAGAAGCCGAACGGCGTGGGGTGCGTGGCGGAGACCGTGAGGTTGTAGACGCCGCCGTGCAGGAAGGCGGGCAGACCCACCGTGACGAACCCGTAGAAGGCCCAGACGGTCACGATCACACCACCGAGCAAGACGAGACGCACCACGAGATCACGTTCTCGCTCGCCGGACATGAAGCTGCGCACAGCCAGGTAGATGAGGAACGGATACGCCATCTTGGCCAGCACGCGAAAGCCCTCCAGCGGAGCTGGCGCCCACAGGATGCTCACGGCGCCCGCGATGAGGAGAAGACCGAAGGCTCCGTCCAGGAACGATATCCGCGAGAACGCTTTACTGTTCAGGAGCACGATCGACAGGAGCCCGACCATGGCGACAAGCACGATTCCCGAGGCGCTTGCGCCGCCGAAGCCCTGCAGCAGGCTCTTCTCGCCACCCGTGAGCTGCTCGAGCGGCATCCCGCCGATGGCCAGCAGAAGCGCCACCGCTATCAGCGGCTGTGAGAACGCCGCGGCCGCAAGCGCGCCGATGACCACGAGCGCGACAGCCATCGCCGGCGCGATCGGCGTGAGCATGCCGATGCAGAGGCTCACCAACAGGCAGGCGGCCACGACGTAGACGTAGGGCGCAGGCCGACGGGCCGCGCCTTCGCGTCCCACGGTCATACGGTCGCCACCTCCCGCCCTTCGGCCACACTCCCGAACCGCTCCGCCATCCGCGATTGGCCGAAAGCCGCCAACCGCGTCTCGTCCGGACCCGTGAGGCCGCCCTCAAGCAGCCGCTCGAGCACCTGACGACATTCTGCCACCGAGTTCACGACCCGTCCCGCACCGGTGGTCTCGAGGATCACCGCGACCTCGCTGTCGGGCGCCGCGCCGAGTGCGATGACCGGCGCGCGGAACGCCAGGTACTCGTAGAGCTTGCCCGGCACCTCTGCGGCGGTGAGGTCGCTGCGCCACTGCACGAGCAACAGCGCATCGGCCCGTGCAAGGTGCTCGAGCACCTCGGCATGTGGGATCGGCGGCACGGCCTCCACGATCTCGCTCGCACCAAAGGTGCGTGCGGCTTCGGCAACCGATTCGGACCCCGGACCGATGAAGACTGAGGCGCAGCCGGTCCGCGCTCGCGCGCCCCTCGCGTGCGAGCATGCCCGCTGCCTCGAGGAGAGGCCCCGGGTCCCGGCGTCCGCCGTACAGATTGCCCGCATGCACGACCCGCAGCGGCCCTCCGGCCTCCCGCGGCGCCGGACGCGGAGCCCGGTCGTCGAAGCCGGTGAGGATGCTCGTGGCCCGGATGCCATGGCGGCTCTCGAGCGACCGTGCGAATCCCGCCGTGGTGGCGGTGACCGCATCGGCGCTGCGCACCACGTCTGCCTCGATGAGGCGGTCGAGGCGCCTGCGGGCGGCACCGTAGTCGTAGTAGGGGTTGTCCGTCCACAGGTCGCGCATGTCGACGATCCACCGCGGCCGGTTCCCGCCGCGATGCCGGAGCCCCCAGAGCCCGGCCAGGTGGACGGAGTGCGGCGGTCCGGTGGTGATGGCCGCGTCGAAGGCGCCCGCACGATTCTCCCGGCGAAGCGCCGCAGCCGCCTGCACGGCCCAGCGGGTCTTCCCGTCCGGCACGGCAAGCAGCTTCCGGGCGAGGCCCTTGATCCCGGTCGTGGCACCGGCGCCGGCGGGTGCGGCCGGGTCCGGCGCGCCAGCCCCGCGCCCGACGGTCACCGCGCGGAAACCGTCTTCGGCAGGCGCCGCCTGATGCGTGAGCACGACGACGTCGTGGCCGAGCCGCGCGAGATTGCGCGCAAGAGCCGACGGGCGCAGGCCGCCGATCTCGTCACCCGGCGGGAAGAAGTACGTCACGATGGCTATCCGCGTCATGGCCTACCTGCCCAATGCCTCTCGGATGCGCGCCGCCAGCCAGTCGACGTCATCGCGCAGGAACGTCAGGCCGAGAGCCGCGTACACGCCGGCGCCGACCGCGGACAGGACGATCAGCTGCACGACGAGGCTCGCCGACTGAAGCGGGGGCCACAGACCCGCCGCGTACGCGCACACGCCCGCGATCGCCGCCAGCACCGCGGGCTTCCATGTGGCCGCGAAGAAGTCCGAGGCGCGTGCGTGCACCAGCCCCATCGGTATTCGGACGACCGGATAGAGCAGCAGCAGATTCGTCACCAGGTACGAGACCGCCACCCCGAGCACGCCCCAGCGCAGCCCGACGATGAAGCCGCCCACGATCACCGCGCTCTCGACAAGGCCCACGCGCAGCAGCAGGTCCGTCCGCGCCTTGGACTGGTACAAGATGATCACCGTCGAGGTGACCGACTGGAGGGCGCCCACCGGCGCCAGCACGGCGAGCACCGGCACGAGGTCGGCCCACTTCGGCCCGTACACCACGCCCACGAACTCGGGGCTCAGAAACGCCATGATCGCCAGCATCGGGAACGTGACCAGGGCGATCGAGCGCACGATCCGGAGGTAGCCCCGCAGCAGGCCGGGGTCGTCGTCCTGACGGCGCGAGAGCACCGGGTACGCCACGGTCGAGACCACGTTGGTGACGTTGCGCAGCGGGTAGAGGATCGTCCTGTAGCCGATGTCGTACACGCCGAGCGCGCCCGTGCCGAGGAACCGGCCGATGAGCAGGTTGTCAGCGTTGCGCGCCGCGTAGTAGACGGTGTTGTATGCGCTCAGGTTGGCCGTGAACGAGGCGATGCCGCGCAGCTCGGCACGCGACGGGCGCGCCTGCGGGAACCATCGGGCGCCAACAGCCATCACCGCGCCGCTCACCGTGGTGGCGACCATCTGCTGCACCACGAGGCTCCAGGGACCCCAGCCGAGCAGCGCCAGCACCCACGGCCGAGACGCCCCCGGCCAGCGTGCCGTACACCTCGGAGCGAGCGACCGTGTTGAAGCGCAGGTCCCGCTGGAGCAGCGCACCGTGCACGAGCGCGAGGCTGCGGACGGGGAAGACGAGCGCGAGCCCTCTGATGACAGGCGCCGCGTGCGGGTTGCCGAGCGCCGCGGCGATCGGCCCGCTTCCTAAGATGAGCAGCGCCGCCGCGCCCACGCCCACCCCGACGTTCAGGACCCACACCGAGCTCAGCAGGCGCGGGTTGAGCTCCTTGCGCTGGACGATCGCGGCCGAGGTCCCCAGATCGCCGAGCAGCGTGATGAAGCCCGTGATGACGCTGCACAGCGCCACGATGCCGAAGTCCCCGGGGTCGAGCAGCCGCACGAGCGCGATCGTGAACGCGAACTGGAGGACCTGCTGCCCGGCGCGGCCAAGCGACGCGTCGCGCATGCCTCGAACGGCAGCAACAGGGCTGTGCTGATCCTGCGTCATCGAAGCCAGCACCGCCTCGCGACTCGCGGCCGCGACATGAGTGGCCCAGAAGGAACGTGCAACCCGACCCCCCGTGGCTCCGCCGTGTGCCGGTCGTGTGCGGTCGCCGACTCCCCGCGCATGCACCAGAGTGTATCGTACCTGCACGTCAGACGCCCTTACGGTGCGGGCAACGGCCCGTCATCGGCGTCGTGCGCAGCGTGACAGTCCTCGCGCCCCGCTGGTACAGTGCAGGCAGCAGATGATGCCGCTGGTACGGGGGGAAAGTGGATCTCGGACACCTGATCAAGATCTTCGTCAATCGGCGCAAGCTCGTCGCGGCGTGTCTTCTCGTGGTCACCGGCGCCGCGCTGGTGATGAGCCTGTTCCAGACGCCCGAGTATCAGGCGCAGTCACAGGTCCTGATGATCGAGCAGAACGCGGGCGCGACGCTGCTCGGCTCGACGCAGATGCAGTCGAGTTCGCAGGAGCGCGAGTTCCAGACCCAGGTGGGAGTGCTCAAGTCCCGCCCCATCGTCGAGGCGGTCATCGGCTCGCTCGAGCTGGACACCACGAGCACCGAGCTGCTCAAGCAGGTCGTCTTCATCACGGAGACGGGCACGAACATCGCGACGATCGAGGTCACGGACACCTCCCCGGATCGTGCGGCCGCCATCGCGAACGCGTTCGCCGAGAGCTACGTCGCATGGTCGCGCGACCTCCAGCGAGCAAGCATCCGGGCCGCCGTCGACGACGTGAAGGCGCGGCTCTCCGAGACCCAGCAGGACATCGTCAAACTCGAAGGCAGCACGGCCAACGGTGCCTCCGCCGACGAGCAGGTGAGCCTCGAGGCCGCGAAGAGCCTCTACGCCACGCTCTCCGAACAGCTCGTCGACCTGCAGATCAACGAACAGCTCGAGACCGGATCAGGCAGCGTGCTTGCCACCGCAGTGCCGGACCCCGATCCCGTCTCGCCCAAGCCCGCCCGCGACAGCGTGGTCGGTTTCGCGCTCGGCCTCGTGGTGGGTCTCGGCGCCGCGTTCGTGGCCGAAACGCTCGACAACACCATCAAGTCGCCCGCCGAGGCCGAGGAACTGTACCGGTCGCCCGTGCTCGGGCAGGTCGCTCGCACCGTCCTCACCAAGAGATGAAGGACCCGACCTGTCGGTCGATCCTGCAGCCGGACGGACAGGCCGCCGAGTCGTACCGCGTGCTACGCAACGGGCTCGACTTCGTGAACTTCGAGCACGACGTCAAGGTCGTTCTCGTCACCTCGGCGGTAGCCCAGGAGGGCAAGTCCACCGTGGCGGCGAACCTCGCAAGCGTGCTGGCGCAGTCCGGCAAGAAGACGGTCCTGATCGAGTCCGACTTCCGTCGGCCGATCGCAGGCAGGTTCTTTGGCGTGAGCGAGAACGTCGGGCTCTCGGACGTGCTGACCGGAGCCTTCGACGCCGCGCTACGTGCTGCAGCGACCCGAAGCGCGTCAAGAACCTCTGGGTGCTCACGGCCGGCCGCATGCCCCCGAACCCGAGCGAGCTCCTCGGCTCTGCAACGATGAAGCGTCTGTTCGATTCGCTGGCCGAGTGGGCCGACTGGATCATCGTCGACGCGCCACCGTTGCTGTCGGTCGCGGACACCTCGGCGGTCGCCCGCTGGGCGGACGGCGTGCTCATGGTGACGTCGGCGGGTTACACCACCCGCGAGATGGCCAAGGCGAGCCGGGAGACCCTCGCGGGTGCGGGGTCCCGGCTCATCGGTATCGTGATGTGGGGTCTCAACAAGCGCTCGTCGGCCCGCGCGGGCTACCGGAGCTACTACGCCCCAGGTCAGGACTGAGAAACCGGGTCCCGTTTGAGCGGACGTCCAGCGTGTGCGGCATAGTCGGGCTCGCCAGCCTCAGCCCCGGGGCCGCGGGCGCCTTCATCGACCGGGCGCTCGAAGCCATCGCACACCGGGGTCCGAACGACAGCGGCGTCTACTCCTCGCCCTCCACCGGAGTCGTGCTCGGCAACCGCAGGCTGAGCATCATCGACCTCTCCGCCGCCGGCCACATGCCGATGGGCAACGAGGACGGCTCCGTATGGGTGACCTACAACGGCGAGGTCTATAACGCCCCGGCGCTGCGCGCGGAACTCGAGTCGCGGGGGCATGTGTTCGCCTCGCGTGCAGACACGGAGGTCCTCGTCCACGGCTTCGAGGAGTGGGGGGACGGGCTTCCCGGCCGACTGAACGGGATGTTCGCCTTCGCGGCCTGGAACGAGCGCACCGGGACGCTGCTCGTCGCGCGCGACCACCTCGGCATCAAGCCGCTCTACTACCGCCTAGACGGCGACACGCTCGTGTTCGCTTCGGAGGCGAAATCCCTCTACCAGACCGGGCTCGCAGGGCGCGCGCTCAACGTAGCCGCCCTGCCCAAGTACCTCACGTACCTCTGGACGCCCGCGCCCGAGACGCTCATCGAGGGGGTCTTGAAGCTCCGCCCCGGCCACCTCATCGAGTGGAACGCCGGCGCCACCTCGATGCGCCAGTACTGGGATCTCGAACTGCGTCCCGACAACGACCTGTCCTCCGCCGAGCACATCGAGGCGCTTCGCACCGCCGTGCACGACTCGGTGCGCCGCCAACTCCGAAGCGACGTTCCGGTCGGCATCCTCCTGAGCGGCGGCCTCGACTCCACCGGACTGCTCGCGCTTGCTGCCAAGGAGCGCTCGGAGCCTGTGGACTGCTTCACCATCGCCTTCCGCGCCGAGGACGCGGTGCTTGAGCAGTGCCCCGACGAGCACCTCTACGCCCGACGTGCCGCCGCGCACTACGGCGCCCGCTATCACGAGACGATCGTCGCACCGGACGTGGCGGATCTCCTGCCCAAGCTGCTGTGGCACATGGACGAGCCCCTCGCGGACCCGGCCGCCATCAACACCTACCTCATCAGCGAGGCGGCCCGGGAGCTCGTGACCGTGCTCCTCACCGGCCAGGGCGCCGACGAGCTCTTCGGCGGATACCGCCTTCACCAGATCCTGCATGTGGCCGACCGCCATCCCTGGCTCGGCGGCCCGGTCGCCGGACCGGTGCTCCGCGGCATCGGCAGCGCTTCGGCGTGGGCGGGCGGGAAGGTCCCGGGCATGTCCAAGGGCCTCGGCCTCGGCGTACAGCGCGTGCTCGACGACATCGTCGCTGCTGGCGCCGCGGATCCCCGCGAGCGCGCCGCCGGGCTACGCGCCTACTACGATGCTGCCGGCATCGACGCGCTGCTGTCGGCGGATGCGCAGGCGCACGTGGTCGAATCGCGCTCGGCGCGACAGTACGAGTACTTCGAGCGGGTCGCCTCGCTCGACGCGGTGAGTCAGGCGTCGTACCTCGACACGAAGCTCTTCCTCCCCGAGCTCAACCTCGCCTACTGCGACAAGATGTCGATGGCGGCCTCCATCGAGAGCCGCGTGCCGTATCTGGACCTCGCCGTGGTGTCCGTGGCCGCTGCCATGCCCTCCGACCTCAAGGTCCACGGGCGCACCCGCAAGTACGCGCTGCGCCAGGCGCTCGCGCCCGATCTGCCCGAGTGGGTGCTTGCGCGCCGCAAGGCGGGCTTCGGCGCGCCGATCCGCCAGTGGCTCAAGACCGACCTGGCCGAGATGCTCGGCGATCTGCTGTCCGAGGAGACGATCCGCAGGCGCGGCGTTTTCCAGCCGGAAGCGGTAACACGTATGATTCGTGAGAACCAGTCAGGCGAGGCGGACCACGCCTTCCGGCTGTGGGCGCTGCTGACGCTCGAGATCTGGCAGCGCTCGGTGCTCGAGGGGGACCGCCATCCGTAGGCGGGACGTGAGGAGCAAGTCGTGAAGCAGGTTGCGCAGAACTTCAACACGGGCGAGATCCGTGTGCTCGACGTGCCGGTACCGGCCCTGCAGCCGGGCTGCGTGCTCGTGCGCGTGGAGGCGTCGTTGCTCTCGGCAGGCACCGAGAAGTCCAAGGTCGACCTGGGCCGCAAGAGCCTCGTCGGCAAGGCGCAGGCGCGGCCCGACCTCGTGGCGCAGGTGCTGTCGAAGGTGAAGACCGAGGGCATCGCCGCCACCGTGCAGACCGTGCGCAACCGCCTCGACTCCTGGTCGCCGCTCGGCTACTCCTGCGCGGGCGTGGTCGAGCGCGTCGCGCCAGGCGTACCCTCGTTCCGCATCGGCGACCGCGTAGCGTGCGCCGGCGCCGAGTCGGCGGTGCACGCGGGATACGTATGCGTGCCGGAGCTGCTCTGCTCGAAGATGCCCGAGGAGGTCTCCTTCGAGGACGCGGCGTATACGACGGTCGGCTGCGTGGCCATGAACGGCATCCGCCAGAGCGGGGTGAGCTACGGCGAGCGCGTGCTGGTGATCGGCCTCGGGCTCATCGGGCGGATCACCGTGCAGCTGCTGCAAGCGTCGGGCTGCCGCGTGGCGGGCACCGACGTCTCCGCGGCAGCCGTGGAGGGCGCGAAGGCGGGCGGCTGCGACCTCACGGCCGCGGCGGACGCACCCGGCGTGGAGGGGCTGCTCATGGCCTTCACCGAAGGCATGGGCTTCGACGCGGTGATCATCACCGCAGGCGCCCCCGACAACTCCCCGTTCGTCCTCGCGGGTGCGGTGGCGCGCGACCGTGCGCGCGTCGTGCTCGTGGGTGCGACCCCGATGGACGTGCCGCGCTCGCCGTACTACGAGAAGGAGCTCTCGGTCGTCCTGTCCCGCTCCTACGGACCCGGGCGCTACGACGCCTCGTACGAAGTCCACGGCCACGACTATCCAGCGGGCTACGTCCGCTGGACCGAGGGCCGCAACATGGCCGCGTTCCTCGGCGCGCTCGCGAGAGGCGACGTGAGCGCAGCTTCGCTCACCACACATCGCTTCGCGGTCGAGGAGGCCCCGGACGCATACGACCTCCTCGCCACCGGACGCGAGCCCTACCTCGGCATCGTGCTCGCCTACAGCGAGAGCCCGCTGCCCGAAGCGGACACCGCCGCCGGAGCGCAGGTCACACCCGCACGCGGCGATGGCGTCGCGTTCGTGGGCGCCGGCAACTTCGCCACCCGCGTGCTCCTGCCCGCGGTGCGCGCGGCCGGCGTACCGCTCGACACCGTGATCTCGGCCCGGGGCTTGAGCGCTGTCGACGCCGCCGCCAAGTTCGGGTTCGCCCACGCCGAGAGCGACGCTGGGAAGGCCTTCGCACGTCCCGAAGTGGGCCTCGCATTCATCTCCACCCGCCACGACTCGCATGCCGCGCTCACGACGAGCGCGCTCCGCGCGGGCCTCGCGGTCTTCGTCGAGAAGCCGCTGTGCCTGCGCCCCGACGATCTGCCCGGGCTTCTCGAGGCACAGCACGAACACCGCGGCGTGTGCATGGTGGGCTTCAACCGTCGCTTCGCGCCGATGACCCGCCAGGCGCTCGAGGTCCGCGCCCGGACGAAAGGCCCGGTCCAGTGCCTCATCCGCGTGAACGCGGGCGCGATTCCGGCCGACAGCTGGATCCAGGACCCGCAGGTTGGTGGCGGCAGGATCATCGGCGAGGTCTGCCACTTCATCGATCTGGCAGTCTGCCTCACCGGCTCGCCGGCCGCCTCGGTCACCGCACGCGCCATCGGCAACGGTAAGAGCCCCGAGCTGCAGGACTCCCTCTCGGTCACCGTCACGCACGCCGACGGGTCGCTCTCGACCGTCGTGTACGCCGCCGAGGGGGACACGGCCATCCCGAAGGAGCGCATCGAGCTCTTCGGCGGGGCGAGCACCGTGGTGATCGACGACTTCAGGGAGATCAGGAT
The DNA here is from genome assembly GCA_963700295.1 of uncultured Actinomycetes bacterium. Lineage (GTDB taxonomy): Bacteria > Actinomycetota > Coriobacteriia > Anaerosomatales > Anaerosomataceae > UBA6100. The sequence continues at coordinate 28,689 of CAVOWY010000001.1, forward strand.
CGCCTCGGGCGGGCGCGTCAAGGGCTCGAAGGGCGCCCAGGACAAGGGCCACCGGACCGAGGTCACGTCCTTCATCGATGCTGCCAAGGCCGGGCGCGAGCCCTCCGAGCTCACGTTCGCCGACTGCGTCCACTCCACGATCGCGACGTTCGCGGCGGTTGAGTCGCTGCGCTCCGAGAGTGCGATCGACATCGCGGCCTACACCGCGGAGATCACGGGCAGCTGATGGAGCTCGTCGGCGTCGATCCGTTCGATGCACTGCGCGGCTCCCGCATCCCCGCGTGGGTGCTGCGACACGCGCGGGCGCGCCAGGTCGCCATCCAGCTGCGCAAGCGCTGCCCGCTCGACTTATCGCGCGCGCTCGGCATCTCCCCCTTCCCGATGGCCAAAGCACTCGGCGCGCACCTGATCGCCGAGTGCCGAAGCGACGCGGCGCCCAACGACGCGGCAGGATCCCTCGTGGAAGCGCTGCTTCACCGCGACGACATCGCTCGGCTGGAAGAGGGCGCGTGGGGCTACGAGTTCGACGTGCAGACGCGCTGGGCGTTCTATCCGGTCGGGTCCCCCAACCTGATCGCCACGGTGTTCGTGGCGCGTGGCCTCGGAACCGCGGGCGTCGTCAGAAACGACCCGTCCCTCCGCTCGCAGCTCACGGCCTCGGCATTGTTCCTCAGCGACCGGATGCTCGAACCGGCCGGGCGTCCCTTCTTCCGCTACACGCTCGACTCCGCGCGGCTCGTGCACAACGCGAACCTGCTGGGCGCGGGACTCGTGGCCATGGCGGGTACGCTCTGCGGCGACGTCTCGCTGGTGGATGCAGCCCTCGCGTGCGCGCACACTTCGATCGCCGCACAGCTCGAGAACGGGTCGTGGCCGTACGGTGAGGGCGCATCACTCGGCTGGAGCGACAACTTCCACACCGCGTACAACCTCGACGGGTTGCTGCAGGTATGGCTGGCAACCGGCGATGAAGCCGTGCGCGGCTCTCTCGAGCGGGGTGTAGCGCACTGGACGCAGGACTTCTTCGGCGAAGGTGGCGAGCCGAAGTACTACCCCGACCGGCCGTACCCGTACGACATCCACAGCGCCGGCACGGCGGTCGACGTTGCTGCCCGGCTCGCGACGTGGGGCTTCGAGACGGGCGCGCTCGCCGAGCGCGTGGCCGACTGGACCCGGCGCAGTCTCATCAACCCGCTCACCGGCGCGACGTACTACCAGAAGGGGCGCTTCGCGACCGACCGGCGGCACTTCATCAGGTGGGGCGACGCGCACTGGGCGCTCGGCACCTCCTCGCTCGGCCTCCTGCATGCAGGACGTCGCGATCCGCTCGAAGCGGCCATCGTAGAGCTGAGCGGGGTGAACGCTGATGCGCGCTAAGCTCTTTGGCGTGCCGCTCGATCTGCTCACGATGGACGAATCGGTGGCCCGCTGCGCCGAACTCGTGGAAAGCGGCCGCGCCGCACAGCACGTGGTCATCAACGCCGGCAAGGTCGTGATGATGCAGGACGTGCCCGGCCTGCGCGAGGTGATCGCGAGCTGTGAGATCGTCAACGCCGACGGCCAGTCCGTCGTGTGGGCGGGGCGCATGCTCGGCATCGACGTGCCCGAACGGGTGGCCGGCATCGATCTCATGTGGCGTCTGCTCGCCGAGGCCGAGGAGCGTGCCTGGCCCGTCTACCTGCTCGGCGCGCGGGAGGAAGTGCTCCAGGGCTGTCTCGCGCGCATCCTGGAGGTCCATCCGCGCCTGGTGGTCGCCGGCGCGCGCAACGGCTACTTCGACGACGACGCGGCCGTGGCACGGACGGTCCGCGACTCCGGCGCACGTCTGCTGTTCGTGGGGATCACGAGCCCGAAGAAGGAGTTCTTCCTCGCCGAGCACCTTCCCGAGATGGGACCCGTCTTCGCAATGGGAGTCGGCGGGAGCTTCGACGTGATCGCAGGGCTCACCAAGCGTGCGCCCGTGTGGATGCAGCGGATCGGGCTCGAGTGGTTCTACCGTTTCGCCCAGGAGCCGCGCCGAATGTGGAAGCGCTACCTCGTCGGCAACACGCGCTTCGCGCTCCTCACGCTCAAAGAGAAGCGCCGCCGCACCGCCTAAGCGGACGCGACGGCGTCTCGAAGAGCAGCTCGCTCCTACATACTAGTAGGCGCCCCGAGCGAGAACCACGGCCGGCACGGTGCGTGCCAGCAGGGAGAGATCCAGACCAAGCGACCAGTTGTCGATGTAGAAGACATCCAAGCGGACCATGTCGCGGAACGTGAGCTTCGAGCGCCCCGAGACCTGCCACAGGCCGGTCATCCCGGGAAGCACCTCAAGGCGCCGCAAGTCCTGATCCGTGTACTGCATCGTCTCGGCGGGAAGCGGAGGCCGCGGACCCACGAGGCTCATCTCGCCCTTGAGAACGTTGATGAGCTGCGGGAACTCGTCGAGCGAGAACTTGCGCATCCACCGGCCCACCGACGTCACGCGGGGGTCGTTCTTCATCTTGAACAGCGGACCGTCGGCCTGGTTGTCTCGCTGCAGCTGCTGCAGCATCGCATCGGCGTCGGTCACCATCGAGCGGAACTTGTACATGTAGAACGGCACGCCGTTGCGGCCGATCCGCTCCTGGCGATAGAAGACCGGTCCGTCGCTCGTGAGCTTGATGAGCGCGGCCAGCGCCGCCCACAGCGGCATGCCCACGGCCACGATCGCGCCGGCGACTATCGAGTCGAAGACGCGCTTGCCGCGGACCTTCGCGTCGGAAAGCGACACGCCCCGGAGCGAGATCAGCGGGACACCGCTCACCTCGCGCATGACCACGCGGTTCGAGAGCACCTCGTTGAGCGCCGAGGAGATGTGCACGGTCACCGAGAGGTCGCGGAGGTCTTTGATCATCCGCTGGGTGATCTCGTAGTCGAACGCCGAGGCGACGATGATCACGGTGTCGATGCCCTGTTCCCGCACGACCCGGCACAGATCCCGCGCGGTGCCGAGCGTGGGAAGGCACGGAGCGCAGTAGTCGAAGGAGAGCTTGTCCTTGAGCGAGCTGCGCAGACAGCCCACGGGCACCAGGCCCGAGCTGGGCTGGACCTTGAGCAGCGCGGCCAGCTCGGCCGCCTCGCCGTTCGAGCCCACGATGAGCGTGGGCCGCTGCAGCCAGCCGCCGCGCTTCGTGAGACGGGAGCCGATCGTGCGCAGCACGCCGCGCCCGACGGTGACCGACACCACCGCGAACGCGCACGCAAGCAGCATCCAGAGGCGCGACGGGCTGTCCACGCCGAGGAGGAAGAGCGCGAGCACCGTTGAGACGAGCCCGCCGATGATCGCCCGGCCGACCCGCGTGAACTCGGCGGATCCCCAACCGAGGCTCTCTATCGAGTACAGCTGCGACGAGGCCATGGCGGCCACGGTCGCCGCGGCGAAAAGCACGGACCACAGCGCGGACATCGGGCTGATACCGCCGGACATGGCCTGAAGCGCATACCGGTAGACGACGGTGGCCGCGAGCGATGAGAGCAAGAGCATCGTGGCATCGGACGCCACGAGGGCGGATGCCACGCGGCGGTGACGCACGTTCCGGGACACGAAAGCACCGGCCTTGACAGGCTCGGTGTACGATTCCAGGCGCGGAACCTCGAACAGCTGTGGACGGTGCTGTTCGACTCGGACTGCGGCGCTACCCGTATTCATTGCGGATTACCCCCTGCTGTCCCCGACATGCATATGCAACAGCTGGATCCGCGTGCCCCACGAGACTCGGACTCGACCGATTGGCGATCCGACTCGCCACGGACCTGCTCTCAACCCCCCGAGACCGGGACCGCAGGCGCCCCGGGTCTTACCCGGAAGAGCGGCGCACGATCAGGCGGCGTGGGGCTGCGATGTGTTCTGCGACTGAGGCCGACCGGAGGGGTTCCGCTCATCGCCTCGTAGTGTGACTATCATCACAGTACCCTGTGACAAGCGTCACAACAACACCGTCCCGACGAACCGACCGGTATATTCGGATGAGCGGCACGCACAGATGCCGAACGGTCAGTACGCTTGCGCATTCTGAACGGCAGAGCCCGCTGGTCGTGTACGATCGGGAGTGCCGCCACGGAGAAAGGGATCCCGATGCTCAAGTCGCACATGGACCTGACGAAGAGCGACAAGCTGCTTGCCACGCTCACCTGGCACAAGCTCGACGAGAACGGCGCGATGCTCGATATCGGCTTCGACTGGACCGACGACATCGACGAGGAGATGAGGAAGCGGGTCACGGACATTTGCGCCATGCCCCTGACGATTCCCACCGGCAAGGCGTTCCCGGGCAGCAGCAAACACTTCGAGGCTTTGCCGAAGCACCTCGAGCGGCTCGGCGTCAGGGTGCGGACCGTACTACTGAGACGGCCCTCCCTTCGCCACGCGGGCGCGCCTCACGGCCTACGGTGCTAAACTCTTCGACATGTTTCTCCGAAGGACAGCCAGGCTCGCTCTGGCCGTGGTGATGGCGGCAAGCGTCGTGGGGCTCCCCACGACGCAAGCGACAGCCCTGCCCACTGCCACGGAGGTCACGGCCGACCGCGCCGTGCTCGAAGCCGCACTCGCGAAGTACGACGCCGCCCAGGCGGAGTCATCGGCTGTCGACGCCCGGGTAGCCGCAGCCTCCGGGGAGCTCGACGGCCTGGTCCTCCAAGAGCAGCAGTGCCAGGCGCGACTCCAGGCCCATGTGGCCGCGATGTACCGCTCCACCGGCGCCGACACGCTGTCGCTGCTGTTGGGTGCGTCCGATCTGCAGGAACTCGCGGCACGGCTCGATCTGCTCGAGCGGATCGCGCGGCAGGCCAACGACAATCTCACCGCGCTCAAGGCCGCGCAGGCCGAGGCCACGTCGTCCGCCGAGGAGCTTCTCACACTCCAGTCCGAGCAGGCCGAGGCGCTGGCTGTGCTCGAGCAGGAGGTCGCGGTAGCGCGACAGCAACTCGCGGCGAGCGAGTCAGCGCTCAGGGAGTACGAGGCGCAGATGGCCGCCAAAGCCAAAGCCGCCAAAGCCGCGGCCGACGCTGCATCCAAGGTGAACCAGGGCCTCGTCGGCACCGGCGAATGGGGAACGGCGGTCGCATCGCACTACAGCTGGAACTTCACCGGCAAGGGAGCCAACGGCGAGGCGATCGGGCCCTACTCGATGATGGTCGCGCACAAGACGCTGCCATTCGGCACGCTCGTCGAATTCGAGTACAACGGCAAGCGCGCGGTCGCCAAAGTCGCAGATCGCGGGCCGTACACCGCCGGCCGGGAGTTCGACCTCGGCCCCGGCGTGGCGCGCGTGCTCGGCTTCACCGGCGTGCACGAGGTGCGCTACCGCATCGTCTCGCAGTAGGCACGCAGTCCCGGACACCAGCGGTTCCTCACGAACGCCCGAAACTCGAAGCGCCCGCCCTCCACATCGGAGAGCGGGCGCTCTTGGTGTTCCAGCCGGCACAACCACATGCCGACGCGAACCTCACAGATTGATTTTCTTTATTCTTGGCTTGACTTTCTCAATCTCGGGGTACACTATGCTCGTGGGAATTGAAAGGAAGTGGCGCTATGGCACATGACTGGCACGATCTGACCGACCTCACGGGCGACCGCGCGTTCGTCGTCACGCAGGTCCGTCTCAAGGACAGCGGCATCACCCTCGAAGGTGAGTTCGAGCCGCCGCCGCTGGCAGGGCTCCGCTACGAGGACCAGGTCTTCGTGGGCGAGTTCGTCCGGTGCCACGGCTCGATCAAGCACATGGAGAAGGCGTTCGGCGTGAGCTACCCCACCATCAAGAACCGGCTCAACCGCATCGCATCCGCGCTCCAACTTGTGCAGATCGACGTCGAGCCGGCATCCGAGCCCAGCGACGAGGTGCTCGACTTGCTCGACCGCGGCGAGATCACCGCGGTCGAGGCCGCGGAAAGGCTGCGGCGATGAGCACGCTACCTGCCCCCGTTCGTCATCGACGTGCGGGTGAAAGAAGAGGACTCCCGGAGCTTCAGCATCTGGCTTCCGATCTTCCTGCTGTGGCCTCTCCTGTTACCCCTCGTGACACTAGCGCTCGTCGGCACCCTGATCGCCGACCTCGTGCTGCTGCTCGCGGGCGCCCGCTATCACCACTACACGCTGTTCGTGCTCCGCTCGCTCTGCCTGCTCGCCGCCGCCAGAGGCACCCACGTCCGGGCGAACAATGACGGCAGCCTCGTGAACGTCGACATCTACTGAGAGGACTGATCAACGATGAACGAAGACCGCAAGCGCATCCTGGGAATGCTCGCCGAGGGCAAGATCACGGCCGACGAGGCCGACATGCTCCTCGATTCGATCGGCGCGGACACCGACCCGGCCCAGCCGGTCCCCGCCCCGTCGCCTTCGGCGGACTGGCCCACCGGCCCCTCGGCCTCGGGCACGCCGAAGTTCATGTACGTGAAAGTCGACAGCGTGAACAGCGACAAGGTCGATGTGAAGGTCCCGCTCGCGCTGCTGCGCACCGGGCTCAAGCTCACGTCGCTCATCCCGCCACAGGCGATGGAGCAGATCAACACGTCGATGACCGAGGCCGGTATGTCGTTCGACCTCAACAACATCAAGCCGGAGGACATCGAGGACATCATCCAGAGCCTCCGCGAGATGGAGGTCAACGTGAACGCGGCCAACGGCGACACCATCAGGGTGTTCTGCGCCTGAGGGAGCGATTGAGACGGTACTCACGCCGCGCCGGGAGCGCGGCAGACGGAGAGGACGGACACCATGGCATGGGGTGAAGGCACCCAGAAGGTACACGTCGACACGGGCATGGGGATCATCTGGTTCATCGGATGGCTCTTCACGATCGCCTACGTGAAACTCGGCTTCTGGACGGCGGTCCTCGGCCTGTTCATCTGGCCGTACTACCTGGGCGTGGCAGTGCGGTAGAGCGCGCGCAGACGCCGAGCACTCAGCGGGCCAAGGGCGCCGCGCGGAGGGTACATACACCTAGACACACCGCGCGCCTGCGGGGCGGCCCCCAGGGGGGTCGCGCGCCGGGAGAACGGGTGCGTCATCGTGAGATGTGTCGCCGGGCAACACCGCCCGGAACCGAGGAGGCGAGCGCAATGCCAGCCGAAGCACCGAAGCCCGAGCATTGGCCGTTCCAGGAGGGCGCGGGCGCGAAGGACCAAGCCGCAGCGTTCCGCGCAGCTCTTGAACGCAAGCAAGCCCGCGAGACGATGCGCGCCGCGAACCGGGAGCACATGCGCCACGATCGCCTGATCGTGGGGGGCAGAGCCCACACCAGGAAGCCCGGCCTGAGCTAGACCCCCGGGCACTCCGCCTGAGCGCGGGATCCCGACGTGACCCGGGGGGTCACTCGGCGTATCCGTGCAGCAGCGTGGCCAGAAGTCGCGGGATACGCGGGTCGACGTTCCGCGCGGACCGGTCCTCCGGCTCGCCCAGCTTGCGGGCCAGTACCTCGACCTCGGCCCGCGTGTAGGACTGCCATTGGTAGCGCATCCCCTCGGAATGGGACGAGAGGCTGTACTCGATATCGGGCTGCTTTGGCATGGTCGCCCCTCCTCACATCGTTGATACCCCGCCGAGGTCCGAGCGCACTCCTGCCGGTACACGGCAGGCAGGCCCCGGATCGGGACGCTACTCGCGCAGCGAGGTCTTCACCCGCTCGATCCCGGTCGCGCAGCGGTTGCCCCACCCGTCGACGAACTCGCCGTTGCGCAGGACGCAGACCACCTCGCAGTTGTTCGCGCAGCCACCGCACTCGTCGCCAACGGTGTCGAAGCTCATGTCGCGCACGCCGAAGTCGAACTCCTCCTCGACGCCCGTGTCTCTGGCGAGCAGCGCGATGCCGAGCGCGCCCATGAGGTGGCCGCACTCGTCCACCTGGACATCGTGCCCGGTCATGCGCTTGAACGCCTCGACCACGCCGACGTTCTTGCTCACGCCGCCCTGGAACACGATCGGCGGCTGGATCTCCTTGCCCTTGCCGACGTTGTTGAGGTAGTTGCCGACGATCGCGTTGCAGAGCCCCGCGATGATGTCCTCGATCGCGTACCCGATCTGCGCCTTGTGCACCAGGTCCGACTCGGCGAACACCGTGCACCGGCCCGCGATCTTGGTGGGACGCTGCGACCGGAGCGCGTAGTCGCCGAACTCCTCGACGGGGATGCCGAGGCGCCGCGACTGCGAGGAGAGGAACGAGCCCGTCCCGGCCGCGCACAGCGTGTTCATCGCGTAGTCGACCGGGACGCCGTCGCGCAGGACGATGATCTTCGAGTCCTGCCCTCCGATCTCGAAGATCGTGCGGACGTCGGGGTGAAGCGAGAGGGTGCCCATCGCGTGCGCCGTGATCTCGTTCTTCACCACCTGCGCGCCGAGCACGGAGCCGATGAGTTCGCGCGCCGAACCGGTCGTGCCGGACGCCAGCACGCACACGTCCGTGCCCGCGAGCTGCGATTCCATCTCGATCAGCACGCGCTTGACGGCCGCGATCGGGTTGCCCTCGGTCCACAGGTACGACTCGGCGAGGATCGTGCCTGTCCTCGTCGATCACCACGGCCTTGGTCGAGATCGAACCGATGTCTACACCCAGGTAGCCCTTACGCACGTGCGTCTCTCCTCCGTCGCATGGCAAGCATGTCGCAGAACGCTTCGACGCGCGTCTGGACGCCTGCCTCGGCTGTCTGCGCATCGTAGCTGAGGAACAGGATCGGGAACGTGTGCTCGCGCGAGATCCGCTGGAGCGCCGACATCGCGCTCACCTCGGGCATGCAGCCGAAGGGCTTGAGGTGCACCATCCCGTCGAATCCCGCGTTCATGAGCTCCCACGTCTTCGCGACGCTCTCAGTCGCGTCGGCGCCCAGATGGTACTCGACCCACGGCCCTGCCGCCTCCAGCGCGTGGCGCACGTGCTTGCGCCCACCCACACCCTGCGCGATGAGCGACGTGCCGGTGATGAACCGGTGGACTTCCACGCCGGCGGCGGCGAGCTTGCGCTCCACGCCGCAGTTGGCGAACGGCTCCATGAGCACGTAGAGCTCGCCGACAACACCCACGCGCAGCGGGTCGGCCGGCTTGTCGATCGGCACAGCGGCGAGTTCCGCGAGACCGCGATCCCGCACCTCACGCACGGCCCGGAGCGTTCGCGTCGTGCGCAGATCGCGCAGGAACGACGTTCAGCACGCGATCCATCGCGCCACGTTCGACCTCGAACCCGATGTTCAGCCGTACGAAGTCCTCGGCTGCTTCTATCGCCTGGGCCTGCCGGTATGCCACGGCCAGCGCCCGAGCGGCCTGGACGTAAGAAGCCGACGGCTGCATCCTCCGTACCTCGCGCACCAGCTGCGCCGCGTTCTCCGCCTTGATCAGGTTCACGAGTTCGAACTCGTACCCCATGTCCTTGAGGATGGCTTCCTGGACCTCGCCGTAGTAGCCGAACCGGCAGCCGCCTCCTGCCTGGACGATGACGTCGGCTCCGACCCCTTCGAGCGTCTCGAGGAAGTTGCCCATGTTGTACTTGAACGGCACGCAGACGAACTCGGGGCTCACCTGCGCGCCCGCCTCCAGCGTGTGCCGCGTCATCCGGGGCGCGATGACCGCCTCCGCGCCGAGCATCTCGGTGAGCGTCTCGAAGGCGATCCAGTACTCGCCCATGTGCGGGAACGTGACGCGGCGTTTCCCGGTCACGACCCCACCTCGCAGCGCTGCCGGGCGTGCCGTTTGGCCGCGATGATGTCGACGAAGCTCTCCAGGCGGGTGCGCAGCCCGGCTTCGGCCTGCAGCTCGTCTAAGACGATCGTCGCAACAGGCACGCCGTGGAGTTTGCGCTGGCACAGTTCGCCCATGAGCGAGTCCGGTCCGCACGGGAAGGTCACGATGAACACGATCCCGTCGACGACTTCCCGGTAGAGCTCGACCGCGCCGAGCAGTTCTTTGTTGTACGTCCACCTGATGCCGGGAGACAGGCGCGCGGACATCTTCCGGGCGAGCGGCTTGTCGATCGCATCGGAGGTGATCACCTCTACGCCAAGCGACTCGAGATACGTGATGATCGGCTTGCCGATGAGCTCATCGGCGAGGTTGTAGGTGTGTCCGACGACCAGGATGCGGATCCGGTCGGGATGCGGGCCGCCGGTCTCGAGGAGCGACTCCTGCAGGCGGGCGAGCTCGCGATCGTGCGCACGCTGGGCCGTGCGGGCCCGGTCGTAGGCGCGGCGGCTGGCAAGCCGGCCCGCTCCCAGCTGGCGCGCGAGCGCGATCATGCTGGAGCGCTCGTGCACGGCATTGGCGGCGTCGACGTCGTAGCCGATCACGGCCAGTTCGGGCATGGTGTTGCGCACGATGTCGTAGACGCCCATGAACTTGACGCAGAGATGCTCGTCGGGTGTCAGCGACTCGAGCCGTGGAATGAACACCACGTCACAGTGGTCGCGAAGCGAATCAACGTGTCCGAGGAAGACCTTCATCGGCAGACACGACTCGTCGACGGCAAGCCCGACCCCGCGCTCGAGCGTCCCGCGGGTGGTCGGCCCACTGATCACCGTGCGCCAGCCGAGCTCCTCGAAGAAGGTCGTCCACAGCGTGTGGTACTTGTGGTACAGGAGTGCGCGCGGCAGTCCGACTGTTCGCGCTTCGGTCACGGTCCCCCCCATGTCGTGCGTGTTCTTGGGTGTGCAGGGCACTATAGCATCCCGCGGCCGGATGCAGGCGCCGGGCGCGTCCGGCACGGGCACGGTATCGGGTCTACCGCTGAGCGGCTGCGCTCGCGTACAGTCTGAAGAGGATCGAACGGGGGGTGCCCGGTGTCGGAATCGCCATGGTGGAAGACAGGGGTGATCTACCAGATCGCCGTGCCGAGCTTCGCCGACAGTGACGGCGACGGGCGCGGGGACCTGCGCGGCATCATCGGAAAGCTCGACTACCTGAACGACGGCACTGAAGAGTCGCTCGGCGTCGACGCCATCTGGCTCACACCGATCAACACCTCCCCGCTCAGGGACTTCGGCTATGACGTGGCCGACTACCGCTCGATCGACCCCCGCTTCGGCACGCTCGAGGACCTCGACGAGCTCATCGCCGAGTGCCACCGGCGGGGCATGCGCGTGATGATGGACCTCGTGCTGAACCACACCTCCGACGAGCACCCGTGGTTCGTCGAGTCGCGATCGTCGCGCGACAACCCGCGCCGTGACTGGTACGTCTGGAAGGACGGTCGCTCGCCGGGCAAACCACCGAACGACTGGCTCGCTGTGGTGGAGGGAAGCGCCTGGGCGTACGACGAGACGACCGGACAGTACTACTACCACGCCTTCCTGCCGTTCCAGCCCGACCTCAACTGGCGGAATCCCGAGGTACGGCAGGAGATGCTCGACGTAGCCGAGTTCTGGCTCGGCAGGGGCGTGGACGGCTTCCGGCTCGACCTCATCAACTTCCTCTACGAGGATGCGGCGCTACGGGACAACCCGGGGCGGCTGGGCATCCGGCCCTACCTCGCACAGCGGCACGTGCACGACTTCTCGCAGCCGGAGAGCCTGGAGGTCGCGCAGGCGCTGCGCCGCCTGGCCGACAGGTTCGGTGGGCGGGCGCTCATGGGCGAGGTGTGCACTGACACGCCCGACGACTGCCTCGCATACCTCGGCGATGGAACCGACCGCCTGCACCTCTCCTTCTACCTCGACTTCATCCGCCAGCGCTGGAGCGCGACCGGCTTCAGCCGCTCGGTGGGATGGCTCGAGGCGAACCTGCCTCCGGCAGCCTGGCCGTGCTACTACCTGGACAATCACGACCTGCCGCGTAGCTTCACGCGACTCGGCGCACCCGGCGCCGAGGACCGGAGAGCGCGAGTCGCCGCGGCGATGCTGCTCACGCTCCGCGGCACGCCGATCATCTACTACGGGCAGGAGCTCGGCATGGCGCGGAGCCGGGTGCCGCGACAGGCGATGGACGACCCGGTGGGGATCAAATTCTGGCCGCTCCGTGTGGGCCGAGACGGTTCGCGCACCCCGATGCAGTGGGCACCGGGGCCCAACGCCGGGTTCACCGACGGTACGCCGTGGCTGCCGGTCGATGCCATGTGCGCGCGGAGGAACGTCGCAGCCGAGTTCGCGCAGCCCCGGTCGCTGCTCGACTGGTACCGCCGCCTCATCCGGCTGCGCCGCGCGACACCCGCGCTCCAAACCGGCTCGTACCGGGCGATCCGCGCCATGCCGGGTGGTGTGTACGCGTACGTGCGGGAGCGCGGGGAGGAGCGGGCAGCGGTGCTCCTCAACTTCGCCGCCCGGGCAAGCGAGCTGGAATTGCCCGCCGACCTTTGCGACCACCGGCCATGGTCATGCGCACTGTCGACGCACGCCGCCGAGGGCGAGATCCGGGGTCCCAGGCTGAAGCTGGAACCCTACGAGGCGCTCATCCTGACCCCGGAGTAGCGTGTTGGGCACATAGACCAGGGATGGCCACGATACGTCGCCGGCCCGGAATCCGAACCGCACCTGATCCAGCCAGAAGAGGAGCTCCTCAATGCCACAACGGGATGCTGCGCCCACGGTCCTTGTCGTGTTCGGCGCCACAGGCGACCTCATGGCACGCAAGATCGTGCCGTCGCTCTACCACCTCAGCCGCGAACAGCTGCTCCCTCCGCTGTTCCGAGTCGTCGGCTTCTCACGACGTGACTGGTCCGACGATGACCTGCGGGCGCACGTGAAGGCGATCATCGCCGAGAGGTACCCCTCGGCGGATGCGCTCGACGAGTTCCTGGCCCTCTTTACCTATCAGCAGGGCACGTTTGCCGACGAATCCGCCTACGCCGAGCTCGCCCGCTTTACCGAGGACGCAGCTCGCGAATGGAACGCGTGCACGAACAAGCTCTTCTATCTCGCGGTCCCTCCGCAGAACTACGAGACGATCCTCGGTAACCTCGCCCGGAGCGGTCTCACGGCAGCGTGCAGCGCCGAGACCGGCTACACGCGCGTGCTGGTGGAGAAGCCCTTCGGCCACGATGTCGGCAGTTCCAAGGCGCTCGACGATCTACTCGCCTCGCTCTTCCGCGAGGAGCAGATCTACCGCATCGACCATTACCTCGCCAAGGAGATGCTCCAGGGGATCCTCGCGTTCCGCTTCCACAACGACCTGCTCGAGTCCGACTGGAACCGCGAGACCATCGAGCGCATCGACATCTCGCTGCTCGAGACCCTCGGCGTAGAGAAGCGCGGCGCCTTCTACGAGGGCGTCGGCGCCCTGCGCGACGTGGGACAGAACCACCTGCTGCAGATGCTCGCGCTCGTCACGATGGAGCAGCCGGATGGACTCGACGCGGACTCCATCAGGGCGGCGCGCGGCGCGCTTCTCGGCAGCTTGCGACCGCTGCGGTCCGACGAGGTGGCGCACAGGACCTATCGGGCTCAATACGACGGATATCGGCAGATCACCGGGGTCGACCCGGAGTCGCAGACCGAGACGTACTTCAAGCTGGAGACCATCATGAGCGGGCGCCGGTGGGCGGGCGTGCCGGTTACGTTCGAGAGCGGCAAGCGTGTGGGCGCATCGCCCCTGAAGCGCATCGTCGTGACATTCCGCCACCGCCACCCCTGCTTGTGCGGCAAGGCGAAGACCCACCTGCGCAACCAGGTCATCTTCACGCTCGAGCCCAACGACACCATCGAGATCACGTTCTGGGCCAAGCGGCCCGGCTTCGACTACGAGGTCGAGAAGCGGACCTTCGATTTCGCGCTGTACGAGAAGACCGAGCGACTGCAGTACGTGGCCGAGTACGCCAAGCTGCTCTACGACGCGATCCTCGGCGACCAGACTGCCTTCGTCTCAACCGACGAGGTCCGCGCGATGTGGGCCTTCATCGACCCGGTGATCGACGCGTGGCGCGAGGGCGTGACCCCGCTGGAGACGTACGCGCCCGACACCGAGGAGCCGGTGAGGCATGCGGCGGCGATGCTTCGAGCGAACCAACGGCGGGCGGCAGATCGGGATCGCGGGACTCGGCAAGATGGGTGCCGGGATCGCGCTCAACCTGATCGATCACGGCTGGGAGGTCGTGGGCTGGAACCGCACGGTGCAGGTGGCGCACGACCTCGCCGAAGACGGCGTCTTTCCTGCAGATACGCTTGAGGCCCTGGTCGCGGTACTTCGGCCACCCCGCGTGGTGTGGCTCATGGTCCCCGCCGGCAAGCCCGTCGACGCCGTGCTCTTCGGCGATGACGGCAAGCATGGGCTCGCGGACCTCCTCGAGCCCGGCGACATCGTCATCGACGGCGGCAACTCCCGCTACGCCGACGACGCGCCGCGTGCCGCGCGCCTTGCCGAGCGAGGCATCTCCTTCCTCGACTGCGGGACGTCCGGTGGCCCGGCCGGGGCACGCACGGGGGCGTGTCTCATGATCGGCGGCGATCGGGCCACCTTCGAGCGCGTCGAGTCGGTGTTCGCCGATGTCGCCGTCCGAGACGGCTATCGGTTCTTCAGCGGAGTCGGGTCGGGACACTTCGTGAAGATGGTGCACAACGGCATCGAGTACGGCATGATGCAGGCGATCGCCGAGGGCTTCGCCGTGATGCACGATTCGCCCCGGAGTCTCGACCTTGTAGCCGTCGCCGACGTCTACCAGCATGCGAGCGTCATCGAGTCGCGGCTCGTGGGATGGCTGGGCTCGGCATACGAACGCTTCGGCCGCGACCTCGAACCCGTATCGGGCACCCCCGGCCACACCGGCGAGGGCGCCTGGACGATCGATGCGGCCGCAGAGGCGGGCATTCCCGTTCCCGTGATCGAGGCGGCCCTGCAGTTCAGGATCGATGCCGAGGACAGCCCCAGCTACACGGGCAGGGTGATACAGGCACTGCGCAACGAGTTCGGCGGCCACGGGCTGGCACCGGGGACGTCGAAGTAGCCCCGGCCGGATTGCGTGCTGCCGGGTGAGACGGCCCGCCGAGCATCGATGCCGTTCTTAGAGGCGCCGTGCGGTGCAGAAGTGTCACACTGATGCGAGTGGGTAGATGAAACCAGCGAGGAAACGAGGACCGCATGACCGCCGAGAAGATAGCGATTCTGGTCGATTCCGGTTGCGACGTGCCTCGCGACTACCGCGAGAAGTACAACATGTACGTCGCCCCGCTCACGATCATCTACAAGGATGCCGAGTACCAGGACGGGATCGACATCGATCCGGAGACGGTCTACGCACGGTTCTCCGAAGAAATCCCCTCGACGTCATTGCCAAGTCCCGCCACGGTCACCGAGCTCTTCAAGCAGATCAAGGCGGACGGCTACGAGAAGGTCATCGTCGTCGTCATCTCCAGCGGGTTGAGTGGGACCTTCAACATGCTGAGCAGCTTCGGCCCGGAGCCCGAGGGGCTCGAGACCTACTACCTCGACACAAAGAACATCGGCATCGGCAGCGGCTTCGCGGCGATTCGCGCGGGCGAGCTCATCGAGCAGGGGCTCCCGTTCGCCGAGGTGTGCAGCCAAGTCGAGTTCGCCGCACAGAACACGAAGCTCTTCTTCTGCGTCGCCACACTCGAGTATCTGGTCAAGGGCGGGCGAATCGGTCGCGTTGCGGGCATGGTGGGCATGCTTCTCGACGTGAAGCCGATCATCTCGTGCGATGAGGACGGCATCTACGACACCGTGGGCAAGGCCCGGGGGCGCGACAAGTCACTCAAGCTAGCGCTCAAGAAGGCGGCCGAGTTCGCCGAAGGTGCCAAGGAGTACAACATCGCGGTCGTACAAGGCGCCGCCGAAGCAGAGGGGAAGGCGCTGATGGCAGCCATGAAGGAGCGCCTGCCGGACTTCCGCTAGCGATCGAGGAGCAGCTGACCCCGCGCTCGTGGTGCACACCGGCCCCGGGCTCATCGGCATAGGCGTACAGCGGCTAGCATAGCTGGAGCGCCAACTCAAGGGGTCAGGATTCCGCCGTTGATGTCCAGGGCCTGCCCTGAGACCCACGACGACTCGTCCTTGACGAGGAACTCCAAGGCGTTGGCGATGTCCTCGGGCACGCCGAGTCGCTTACGTGCATTTCTTCGAGCCAGATGTCCCTCTTCGTGGCCAAGGTCTCCTGGACCATGCCAGTGTCCACGATGCCAGGGCAGATGGCGTTGACCGTCACGCCGTACCGCGCGATCTCCATGGACAGCGCTCTCGTGAAGCCGACGAGACCTGCTTTGGACGCGCAGTAGTGGGTGTGCAAGCGGGAACCGCGCCGCGCACTCATGCTCGCTATGTTCACGATGCGCCCGAAGCCCTCGTCGATCATGCCGGGGACGAAGCATCTGCAGGTAGCGAAGGCGCCCGTCAGGTTGACGGCCATTGTCTGCTGCCAGATCTCCTCCGTCATGTCGACGAGCAGGCAGTGCGTCTGAATCCCGGCGTCGTTCACTAAGACCAGTGATGTTGCCGAACTGCTGAAGGACCGCTTCACTGGCCTGCTGGACGCTCGGAACGACGCAACATCGCAGTGGAGGTAGTGCAGATCCGCCCCCTCGGAATCACGGATGAACGCGTCAGCCGCGCTGTCGTCGACATCGAAGAACACGACCGCGTAGCCCAGACTGAGCAGCTTCTCGCAGCATGCTCGTCCAATACCCCTCGCACCACCTGTAACGACCGCCACGCGCTTGTTCATGGTGGGTTCTCCAGGATGTGTCAGAGCTCTCGTACTGCGTAGTCCAGGTTCTTGAGATGAGCCGCATCGACGCCGCAACTCTCACCGATTTCAACGAACAGGCCGGTGATCAATGCCGACAGCGCCAGGAGCTCCTCTACGCTGTACTTCGGTGTCGGCCATTCGATGTTCACCGCACCCGGAACAGGCTCTTCACCTAACCAGATGACAGTCGAGCCGTAGCCCAGAAGTTCCTCGGCAACCTTCCTGTCGTACCCATAGGTCTTGATGCCGGGCAACACCACCATGAGGCACCGCGCGTCGGCCCATGACCGAGGTCCATGCCGGAACTCGAGGACTCCCCACACTTCACTGCACTTCTGGGTGATCTCGCCGCTCTTGAGCCGCATCTCCTTGAGAAACGGCATGTAGAAGCTGGCACCGAGGAAGATGATCCGCGCGAAGTCCTTCTGGAGGAAGTGCGCTTCGAACGTGTCCCGGGCCACCCGCAGAGCGTCCGCGACGCCGGTCGGAATGCCTTCGGGAGAAACGTCCAGGCCACAGAGCAGCGCCAGGCTCAGCATCTGTGCCGCATACGAGAATGACTCGAGTGGGAGAGTCTCCCTCGCGTAGGCGATCACGTGGGACTCTTCGCACTCTCTACTCAGTATCGAATCTTCGGTGCATCCCAGGTAGAAGGTCGCCAGCCCCTCCTGTCTCACTTGACGCGCGGCGATCACCGTCTCCAGAGAGTTGCCGCTTCTTGAGATGAACACGAACACGCTCCCCGGTGCCACGACGGGAAGCGACGATTCGATGATTTCGACCGCTTCCACGGCACTGGCGTTCTTCCCCTGTTGTGAGCACAGATTCGCCAACTGGCCAGCGATGTAGAACGACGTCCCACAGCCGCAGAAGATGACGAGAGGGGCCTCGGTGAGGGTTGCGTTGGGCTTGGTGCCAAGAACCCTACCGAGGATCTCGGGCGTCTTGTCCAGTTCATCCCGGTACTTCATCTGACACCTCAAAGAGGGCCATCCCCCCGAAAGGGCGGGATGGCCCTCCGTCATGAGCCTATACGAATGCTACTACTGAGCGTCGGGATAGAGCGCTGCCCAGGACTCCTCGACTGTCATGACGGCAGGAGAAGAGAACCACGACTTCGGGTCATTCCGCTCAATCAGGATGATGGGGGCGTACGCCTCAACAGGCAGCTCCTCGCCACCAACGGCCTTGATCGCCGACTCGACAGCCATGCTGCCGAGCTTCTCGGGATACTGGCCCACCACGGCGGCAAGGGCAGAATCCTCTTGCCGCATCTCCTCAAGAACGACCTGATCGGCGTCTGTCGCTACGATGAACACGCCGTCCTGCAGACCCAGCTCGCGAACAGCCTGCGCCGCGCCAACGGCAGCCAGGCCCCACGAGCAGTAGATGGCCTGGGTGTCGGGGTTGCCCTGCAGATAGGCCTTCGTTTCCTTGTAGTAGTTGTTGACGGCGTCCTGAGTGCCGATCGAGATTGTCTGCGCGATCTTCAGGTTCGGGTAGAAGCTGATGACGTCTTCGAGCATCATGATGCGGATCTCGAGAGACTGCCAACCCGGAGTATCGAGCACAAGGATGTTGCCCTCGCCGCGAAGCCTGTTCTTCACGTACAGGCTCAACTGCTCGCCGCCGTTGAAGTTGTCACTCGTGATATTCCCCGTGGAGTACTCTGACGCGATGTCGATCGTGATGCAGGGGATGCCCGCGGCGGCCATTTCCTGCATGACGGGAGCGAACGCGGGGCCTTCGCCACCGCCGATGATGACAGCGTCTACGCCGAGCGTGAGGAAGTTCTCGATGTCGGCAACCTGCTGGTTGGTGTCGCCTTTGGCGTTCGCCTCAATCAGCTCAGCGCCGAGATCCTCGCACGCGGCCTTGACACCAGCATTGACACCGCGGTTCCAGTCGTTGGTGAGATGCTGCTGTGAGAGACCGATCGTAAGACCCTCCCCGCTCAGCTCCTCGGCCGTGGTCTCTTCAGTCGTGGTCTCTTCAGTCGTGGTCTCTTCGGTCGTAGTGTCTTCAGTGGTGCAGCCTGCCACCAGTCCGAAGACCATGAGAATGGAGAGCACGATCGCGAGCAAGCGCTTCATTTTGCTTCCCTTCTGGAGAAGGCGGCTCTGCCTTGAGCCACTTGGTCACTGAACCAGATCGTCGAGAAGGAGGCTGAGGCCGGGCACCACGTCCCACTGGCGGATGCTCTTCTCCGGTCCCATCGGTGAGTAGATGAAGAGGAAGACGAATTCGCCCTCGCCCGTGTTGAACAGCCGATGAGGTTCGTCGGCCGGCACGAAGGTGATATCGCCGTTCTTCAGCGTGACCTCGGTCCCATCCTCCATCGTCATGAGACCCTGGCCCTTGAGGTAGATCATCACCTCTTCCGAGTCCACGTGGGTGTGGAACTCAGACGCCTGTCCCTTGTTGTAGACACCTATTCCGACAGAGAGATTCTTCGCCCCGTCTTGCCCATCGACAAGCAGGAGGTTGTCTCTCACATTCGGAGGTGCCGCTCTGTACACGGGCAACTCGCCTATTGACAGTTTCTTCATCCAGTACTCCTCCCAGCTCCAGGCATTGCCTACGGGTGCCTCCTCGTCCTGTGAGAATCCACCACCGCCTTCCGGGGAATGCTGCTAGGAGCACGTTCGTCTACTCGTGGTTTGGACGTAGCAAGAGATGCGCATTGCTCGCGCCCAATCTCGTTGCGCCGAGGTCGAGAAGCTGCTCGGCGAACTCACGCGTCTTGATGCCACCGGAAGCCTTCACCTGCAGCGAATCGCCGGCCTCTCGTACCATGAGCTTGATGTCATCGACCGTGGCTCCACCTGCAGCGAAGCCGGTGGAGGTCTTGACGAAGTCCGCGCCTGCGCGCTTGACGATTTCCACGCCCTTCTTCTTCTGGGCATCGGTGAGGTAGTAGGTCTCGAGTATGACCTTCGTTGTCTTGCCTTCGGCGGCAGCAACGAATCGCCTGATCTCCTCTTCGAGATCGGCGTACCTCCCGCTCACGAGCCAGCCGATGTTGACGACCATATCCGCTTCTGTCGCCCCGATCGCGAATGCATCCTTCGTCTCAAGGACCTTGGTCTCCGTGGTCGAGTAGCCGTTGGGGAAGCCGATCGGCGCATCGATTCCCACATCACTTCCCGAGAGGATGTCGCTGGCCAAAGGAATCCAGGCGCAGCCGATCGCCACGGTGAAGAAGTGGTGCTGTTTGGCCGTGTCGAGATGTGCCCGCATCTCGTCCTGGGTGGCGTTCGGCCTGAGCAGTGTCGCGTCGATAGTCCGTGCGAATTCCTCGTCGCTTCTCATCTGTCAGCGTCCCCCTCACTCGCTCTCTATATACCCGAAGGTCCCGACACGTTCCTCACGCGGAGCAGCGACCGGCGAAGGCCGCCGGGCTTCATCCGAGCTTCCAGGGGTTGTCGAGTTGAGTCGCCGTCATCGTTGAACGGGGCTGCCACATACTCTTGACGAGACCACGACCCACAAGCTCCAGTCCGTTCCGATAGAGCTCCCGCCATCTCGCATACTCGACCAGGTAGATCTCGTGGTTGGCCATGTTGGGTTCATACGAGTCACCTTGCTTGACCAGGGCTGCCGCGGCTTCCTCGGCGCTGCGGAAGAGGCCCGCGCCCACGGCCCCGTATATCGCCGCCCCGAGCGACGTGCCTTCCTTCTCCAATGGAGTGGCAACCGGCTTGCCTGTCACGTCGCTGAGTATCTGGCACCAGACCGGGCTGTGAGCCGCACCTCCGGAGAGAAGCAGCTGGTCGGGAACGGTAGCATCGCGGGTCACGCGACGGATGTTCTCGTACTCTCCGTACGCCTGATAGCAGGCGTTCTCGAGAATGGCCTTGAAGAACACGCCCTTATGGCTCTTGGTGGGATCGAGGATGTCCCACCCCATGAAGGTCGGGGCGCACATCTTCCAGTCTCGCTGGTTAGCGACATCGGATAGGAGCACCTGAAGACCGTGGCTCCCCGCGGGGACCTCGAGGGTGAGCCTATCGAGCAAGTAGTACGGGTCGATGCCGTACCGTTCGGCTATCTCCTTCTCGTGCTCACCAAACGCGTCTCGGAACCACCTGACCGAGAGGCCAACGTAGAAACCGACACCCTCGAAGATCCACTGCCCCTTCTCTGAGTGGCAGCTGGTCCTTGTGTGGAACTCGGGGTCGGTGTACGGCGTGTCCGTCGTGTAGCAGTCAAGCCAGTATGTGCCGCCAACGATTGCCGATCTACCGAGACCCGCGGCCCCTACCCCGATGAGGCCGGCCTGCGTGTCGGCCACGCCGACGGTTACCAGCGTCCCCTCCGCAAGACCTGTCTCCTCAGCTACGGCCGCATCGATCCGGCCTAGCACCGATCCCGCGTCAACGATGCGGGGGAAGATGTGCTCGGGCAGACCGCACAGATCGATGAGTTCCTTCGACCACTGACGCGTCTTCAGATCGAGCAAGAGGGTCGAGGATGCGTTGCCGGGCTCAACTGCGATCTCGCCGCACAGCCGGTAAACGACCCAGTCCGAGACGAGCATGAACTTGCCGATACGCTCGAACGCCGCGGGGTCGTTCTTCTTGATCCACATCAGGCGAGGCAGACCATGGAGACTGGGCCAGTCGCCAGCCGTGCGATGTACTGTCTCCTCGAGGCCGTGCTCATGGATGAACGAGCTGTCACTGCGGCTATCCATATTGAAACAGCCGTAGATGATCTCGGCTCCGCTCTTGTCCATGCAGAAGATGCCGTGCCGGAAGCCTGACGCGGTGACCGCAACTACGTCCTTGGCGTTCACGCGCGAAAGCGCATCTTTCGTGCACTTGCACACCAGGGGCCAGTTGACCTTCGAATCGAAGTCGTAGGCGCCCGGCACCTCGCTGTTCTTTGGAACATACCAGTCCTGACTCGCCACACTGACTTGCATTCCGGTGTCCATGTCGAACACGACACATCGCACGTTCGACGAGCCACAGTCGATTGTCGCTACGCATCTCATCTGGCGTACTGCGTCCTTCCGGTTCTCATCCGCTTGACCATCGTCAGGAGGAGTATGGCGACGAGAAGTGAGCCCTTGAGGACGCTCATGATCGTCACCGGTGTGCCGGCCATAGCCAGACCCGTCTCAAATGACCTGAGGAACAAGGCGCCCAATGCAGTCGAGTAGATCGACATGCGGTCGTTCAGCAGCGTCTTGCCCAGAAGCACCACCAATAGGGAGTCCAGCAGGAAGGATGAGCCGTGATCCGGAGACACGTAGGACTGTGAGGCTCCAAGGATCAGGCCAAGAATCGCAGCCAGCAGTGCCGACAGCACGTAGACGTTGAAGGTATGGGACCTGATCCGAATGCCCGAGCGCTCGCTCGCGAACTGGTTGAGGCCAGTCCCCCTGATGTAGCGTCCCAGCGGAGAGAACTCAGTAGCGACGAGCAGCACCACGAAGATCACCAGATAGATGGCAACGGGCATCGGCACGGGCCCCAGACTGCCTGTGCCGAGGAACGTATAGGCTTTCGGAAAGCCGTAGGAGATCGACATGCCACCGTCGCTGACCAAGTACTGGAGACCCTGCGCAAGGAAGAGCGTTCCCAGAGTCGCAACGAATGGAGCCACGCCGAGACGGGAGACGCAGATTCCGTTCACAACGCCAAACGCCAGCGCGACACCGATAGCGATGAGGAGCCCGTAGACCAGAGGCATGCCGTCGAAGACCACCGGCCACATCCCCGCGAGGGTCGATACGCCAGCAACGGCGCCAACGGAGAAGTCCGCGCCGCCCGTCAGCACGACCAGCGTCATCCCGCTGGCGATGATTCCCAGCATCGCAACTTGAATCAGGATGGATCTGAAGTTCGACAGGGAAAGGTACTGCGGCTTGATGGCGGCGAAGACGGCGACCATGAGCACGTAGGCCAAGAGCATCCAGTACCTTCGGAGGAGCTTTGATGCGGCCCGGATCATCGGGTTCTCTGCCATCATCTCAGGTCCTCCTGCAGGATGATCTTGCGGTCATTGACTGAGAGAATCGCCGCGAACAGTAGCACGACACCCTGCGCGATCACGGTGTAGTAGAACTCGTAGCCCATCAGCGTGAACGCGGTCGAAATGGACGCAAGCATCAGAGCACCGATCAGAATACCGGGGATGTTCGGCATCTTCGTTCCGAGAATCGTCTTCGCAATGAAGGTGACGGCCAGCACCGGCAGCAGGAGCCTCTGCCCCGAGTAGATGATCGAGCCGCTCGAGCGGAGTGCATTCAGAATGCCTCCCGAAGCGTAGAACAGCCCGGCAAGGGTGAACATCGCGAGCTTGATCGCCTTGGTTCGGATGCCTGCGTACTTCGCGGCGTCCTGCGAGAGTCCGACTGAGCGAATATGCAGCCCGGTTCTCGTCTGGTGCATCAAGAGGTAGACCGCAACAAACAGGCCCAATGTGAAGATCACCATGATGGGAATGTCACCGACGGACGCCGTGACCAACTTGGTTACCGGGTGGTCCCGCAACCACAGGCCCACCCCTCCGCTGTACGCGTATTCCAGACCCATGGCGAGAAACATGATCGAGAGGGACGCAATGAACGAAGACAGGCCGCCGTAGGCAACCATGACACCGTTCAGGATCCCGAATGCCAGTGCGGAACCGAGACTCACGGCGGCCGCAAGCAGAGGGGATTGTCCGCCTGCGATGAATCCGCAGAAGAGGGATGCGGACAGTCCTACGGTGCCGCCGAAGGACAGGTCGGTCTCCCCCGCCATGTTCACCAATGTCACTCCCAGCGCGATCATCAGCACGGGGGCGCTCTGTACAAGCACATTGACGAGATTCGCTGAGGTCCTGAAGCTCGGTGACAGTATGCTGAAGACGACGACGATCGCCACGAACGTCAGGATCGAACCCCAAATCTCCAGGAAGCGGCCGACCGAGCGGCTTTCTGGGAGGAGTCTGAGTCTCCGGTTAGGCACTGATCTTCCCACCCATCGTCATGTAGACGACCTCCTCACGGTTGGCCTCGCAGGAGACACGGCGTCCAACGACCTTCCCGTCGAACAGGATGGTCATGACATCGCTGATTCCGATAGCCTCATCAACATCGGAGGACGCGACGACGACTGTCCTTCCTGCGGCTGCTAGCTCGTGGATCAAGTCGTGGATCTCGCGCTTTCCCTTGACGTCGATGCCGACTGTCGGCTCATCGAAGAAGTAGATGTTCGAGTCGCCGACCAGCCACTTTGCGACCAGAACCTTCTGGATGTTGCCGCCCGAGAGCGTCTTCACTACGGCCTCGGTGCTTGGCGTCTTGATCTCGAGTTTGGAACCGAGCTCCTTGACCGTCGCAATCTCTTGCCCCTGCTTGATGAGGCCAACTGCGTTGATGAACTTCTTCAGGAACGCGATTGTGATGTTCTCTCTGACCGTGAAATCGGAGATCACTCCGTGTCTCCGTCTGTCTTCCGGAATGAGGCACATGCCGTGCTTGTTTGCCGAGCGCGGACTGTTGAGCTTCACTTCTTCTCCGCGGATGAGCACCCGCCCCGCGGATATCTCACGTGTGCCCGTGATGGCTTCGATGAGCTCGGTCTTCCTTGAGCCAACGGCGCCTGTCAGGGCGACCACCTGACCAGGCTTGACCTCGAAAGAGACGTTCTCTATGAGACCGGAGACGCACAGACCCTCGACCGTAGCTCGGCATCGACATCCTGGAGAGTCTGATCGAAAGACCTGTGGGTCTCGCTGCTCTCACCTTGCCGACCATCTTGTAGACGATCTCTTCCTTCGTGATGTCAGCGAGAGACCACGTGCCCGTGTAGACACCGTCACGAAGGATGGTCACGCGATCGCATATCCGGAAGAGATCCTCCAGGCGGTGTGAGATGTAGATGATGGTGATGTCCTGCGCTGCCTTGACGCGTCCGATGGCGTCGAAGAGCGCGTCAGTCTCCGATGCGCTCAGTCGGCTTGTAGGTTCGTCCAGGACAAGGATCGTGGGCTTCCGATAGAAGGCCCTCACGATGCACACGATCTGCTGCTGGGCCACGGAGAGATCCGATATGTGCGCTGACGCATCCACAGCGCCCGGCATGAAGCGGTCCAGCGCCTTCTGCGCCTCATCGAGCATCCGCTTCCAGTCCACGAGACCTAGCTTGGTACGGGGCTCGATGCCGATCATGATGTTCTGAGCCACCGTGAAGCCATGGAGTAGCTCGAGTTCCTGGAAGACGAAGTCGATACCGAATGACCGTATGTTCCCCGCGCTGGCCTTCGACAGGCTCTCTCCTCGCAAGAGCACGTCACCATTCGTCTGCTGATGCATCCGCGCTAGGATCTTGATCAACGTGGACTTGCCGGCGCCGTTGGCGCCCATGAGCGCATGCACTTCACCGATCTTCACCGAGAACGAGACATCATTCAGTGCTCTGACGCCGGGGAATTCCATCGTGACATTCCTGAACTCAAGACACGTGTTTTCGGCGTCCACGCTTTGCCTCCACAGCTCCCGTGACTACTTCGTCCAGTTCAGCGAGCGCTGACCGCCTCTCCCCAGCCCTCAAGAAGTCGCGCCCTGGCGTCGGAGTCGATTCCCGGCTCGAACGCCTTGTCGAGCGCCCACAACGCCGCGATCTCTTCGGTGCTGTCCCACAATCCCGAGGCGAGACCAGCCACGTAGACGGCACCCATCGGCGTTCTATCTGTGTTCGTCGGTCTCTCGATCCTGCAGCCTATGATGTCGGCGAAGAGCTGCAGTACAAAGTCGCTCCTCGCAACACCACCATCAACCCTCAGGACGCTGAGAGTGAGACCGAACTGCTCTTTGAGTGCCGCTACGACATCACTCGTTTGTAGGGCGATAGACTCCAGCGCTGCCCGGCAGATGTGGCGCTTGTCGTGATAGCGGGAAAGCCCGATGATGAGGGCTCTGGCACGAGGGTCCCAGTGTGGCGCGCCCAGGCCCTGAAATGCGGGCACGAAGAATACGCCGCTCGCCGAATCGACCTCCATGGCGAGCCGCTCAACGTCACTCGGGTCAGTGGCAACCCCAAGTTGGTCAGTCAGCCACTCGATCACTGACCCTGCCACGTAGACGCCGCCCTCGAGTTCATACGTCAGGAGCCCGGATCGGTTGCAGGCGACGGCAGGGAGTATGCCTCCCGCCGGCTTCTCATACTCACCGGTGAATGCCACCAGATTGAGACTCGTCCCGATAGTGCACTTAGCCTCACCTCGCTGGAAGCAGGCCTGTCCGAACAGAGCACTCATCTGGTCTCCGATCGAGGCCATGATGGGAACAGGTTCGACGAACGCTTCCCTGGGCTCCAGTGCCAGGCCGAAGGACGCATCACATGCCCGGACCTCGGGAAGCATCTGCGGCGGAATGCCCATCCGGGCCATCAAGCTGTCGTCCCATTGGTTCGCGCGAACATCGAAGAACATAGTCCGACCGGCATTGGAGGAATCGGTGAGATGCTCCCTGCCTTCGGTGAGATTCCAGATGATCCATGTATTGATGTTGCCGAAGCAGAGCTCGCCGCTCTGCGCTCTGGTCTTCAGGCTCGAGTCGTTGTCGAACATCCAGGCGATCTTGCTCGCGGAGAAGTACGTGTTGTTGATGAGACCGGTCTTCTCGGTGATCTCATCAGCGAGCGGCTGCCAGCTGTCGACGATGCTTTGGCTTCTTGTGCACTGCCAGCTGATGGCCGGAGTAACGGGCTTGCCGGTGTCTCGCTCCCACAGAATCGCGGTCTCTCGCTGGTTCGTGACGCCGACTGCCCTCATCTTGGCGAAATCGAACTTCCCGGCAACCTCGATGAGGCTGTCACGCACGGACTCCCATACCTCGATGGGGTCGTGCTCGACCCATCCTTCATGCGGGTACTGGCTTCCGATTCTTCGGTAGGCACTGCACAGGACGTCGCCGTTGCGATCGACCACCAGGACCTTGGAACCCGTGGACCCCTGGTCGATGCCGAGTATGCATTCTCGCCCCATCACTCACCACCCGGCCACTCAGAACGAATGGCTGTGCGGTTGGGTTGCCCCGGCGTACAACAGACTGCTACGCCGAGAGGGAGGCTACCGGCGAAGCAGTCTGTCCAGGGCGACGTGCGAACAAACCGACTTGCTCCGGCTAAATGCCATTCGAGGTCACGGCGGCGCAGTCGGTCGCATCGTGACAGCCAGCGAAGATGGAGGGATCTGAAGCGCGCAACGCGGTCGCCGGCCTCAGTGGAGGGACAACACCGAAGCGACTGCACCACTGGGCAGAGACCTCGGCCAACCACGGCCATGCTTCACGACCTTCCGCGAATGCGAGCGGTGCGCACAATCACTCAAGGATATCTTCCCTCAGAGTAGTCCATCTGCACAGACCCTCGCGAGAATCCCCGGGGACTATTGAGTTGAGCGGTCCTGGCCCCGCGCTATTCGGCTGAGATCTCTTCGCATTTCACCCCGCGGGCCAACTCGGCAGCGCGCCTGACATCGAAGTCCGCGGCTATCGGAGTCTCCGCGTTGGCACTTCCGCAGCCCATACCGAAACGCACGGATTCGCACAGCCCCTTGCCCGATGTCAGCGCGTGGGCGATTCCAGCGGTTGTGCAGTCACCGCTGCCAATGGGGTTCATGACTCGCACGTGCTCGGCTGGCGGCGAGAGACGCCACGCCGTTAACTCCGTCATGAGATACGCCGTCTGACCGCCTTGCGTCACGAGCGCGCCCCGGGCTCCCAAAGCAATCAACTCACGCATGGCATGCAAGATGCCTTCCTCGGTGTCGACCGCCGAGCGCACCGTCGCGCCAAGTTCGGTCGCCGTCATCTTGGCCAGCACGGGACCCTCTCCGAGCAGATTGAGGATGGCCGGCCTGTGGGAGTCAATCAGTACGGGCACGCTCGCTCCAACTGCCTCGGTCACGAAACGCGCGTAGAACCCATCGGGCACGAATGGCGGCAGTGTGCCGCTGATGACCAGCATCGAGGCATTTCGGGTTCGGCGCACGTTCTCGCGCACGAACAGAGCGAGCGCCTCAGGGCCCGGATCCGGTGCCTCTTCCACGAGCTCGGTGACGGTTGCCGATGCCCGGTCGACGAGCGTTGTGCAGATGCGCGTGGGAGGCGCCATCTTCGTCAGCGCAGCTGTGCTCAGACCGTGCGAAGACATGTGCGAGATCACCTGCTGGCCCGTCGCCCCACCGTTGAAGCCGCACGCCTGGACGGCGGTGCCGAGTGTGAACAGGGCGCGAGCGGTGGTCACCGACTTGCCGCCCGCGCTTTCAAGCACTCGACTTGCACGGTTGACCCCCCCAAGAGCGAACTCCTCGAAGACTATCGTGCGCTGCAATGCGGGAGTCAGTCCGAGGCAGAGGACTTCTCTCGGTGGTCCACTCTCTGGCATGCCTTCTCCCCTGCGCGATTCAACACCCTGGATCCACTCGGCAGCTTGCGCGAGCGCGCTCTCGTGCTAACTCGATGCCGATGGACTCACTTCAGACCGCAACAAGGAGTATAGCCGCCGGTCAGCGCCAGAGGGAGGGACTTGAACCCTCGTAGCGGGGAGCGGCGCTACCCCACCGCCCGGCGGTCGTACAGCCTCATCGACCACGCATAGCCGCCGATCCCGATGAAGGCTTACAGCACACCCGCCGAAGGCCATCTTTCTATGCGCTGGCGCCGCCCCCTTCGGGCTCGCCCTCGCCCACCTTGCGCACCGTCTTGACCTTCGCGTCGGGGGACACCGAGTACTCGGCGGTGTACTCCACCAGATCGATCTCGCAGCCCTGCCCGATGACCACGGTGGTCCCGCGCACCGCGCGAGCCGTGGTGTGCTCCAGCCGGACATCGTCTCCCTCGATGGAGTCGGCCGCAAGGCGCAGCTCCCACCCGGGGACGAGCGACGTCACGAACCGCTTCAGCGCTCCCACGCCGATGCGAACGGCCACCGCCTCGCCGCCGATCTCGCCGGCGGAGCACTTGCCGCCGAGTGTGACATCCACGACTCCCGCGTTCAGCAGACCCGCCACCGTGAAGGCGCCTTGCGTCTCGAAGCGCTCGGCCTCGCAGTCCCCCAAGACGTTCAGGAAGCCCAGTACCTTCACGGTGGCGGCGGACAGCGCGGCCACAGCGAGGGTACCCGAGGCACTGACATCGGCGACTTTGAGGGTGTGGAAGGATGCCGTACCCGTCACGCGCAGGTTCCCTACTTCGGCATCGCCCCGGTAGCCGAGGGTGCCGTGCACGGTGACGTTCTCCGCGCGGAGCGTGCCGTCGCCCTCGGCTGCGCCCGAGACCTTGAAGTCCGTGCAGTCGACGTCGCCCGTGAGCGTGGCCGAGCCGCTCACGCTCACGGTGCGGTAGGCACCGGTGGCGATCGTGCCGGCGCCTGAAATGCGCACGTCGCCGCGTTTCGTCGTGTCGCTCATCGTGTGTTCCTTTCATCCGCTGCAAGCAGTGATTTCAGCTCTTCGAGGCGCGCGCCGAGGTCGATGCGAGCGACCACGCGAGCCTCTTCCTCGAGCCGGGGAGCGCAGCCGCGCGGAGCGATCAGCCACAGCGACAGCCCCGCCTTGCGTACGAGAAGTGCCTCGAACTCGCCTTCGCTCTCGCCGGCGAGCCCGGATGCCATCGTGCCCACGAGCGCGCGGCCCTCGTCGGCGGTCACCACGCCCTCACGCAGCAGGCTGTCGAGTACGTAGAGCGTGAGGATGTCGCCGAGCGCATAGGTACCCTCGGTGGGCCGAACGGCCGCATACAGGCCGATCGTGGACGTGCTTGCGATCCGGCGATCCAGCACCTCGGCGGGCGAGAGAGCGACGCTCGCCAGCGGAGGCGCCACCACGTCGGCGATCTGCTCGAGCGAGAGGTCCTCGCCCTTCATCGACGTGATCTTGGCGATGCGAGCGAGCACGCGCTCGCGCGGGAAGAACGTCTCGGTTCCCGTGAACGTGGACTTGCGTACGAACCACTCTTCCGGGATGAGCCCCATCCGCTTCCAGCGGTAGAGCTGGCCGTAGCTGATGCCGGCCTCGCGCAGCAGGTCCTTCTTGGATATCTCGGCGTCCATGTGATGCACCTCCGGCGTGTAACGTAACAGTGTTTCGTTACGCAGTCAACACCGCAGGTGCGCGCCGAGCGCTACTGCAGCTCCTCCCACTCTGAGACCTCGGGGAAGTCCTCGGTCCCGAGACCGGTACCGTAGTCGATGAGCGTCCAGGACTCGCCATCCCAGGTCACGAACCACTGCTCGCCCTGCTCGCCCTCAAACTCGGGACTCGCGGTCGTCCAGGCCTGCACCCACCACGTGCCCTGCGCGTCACGGCCCATCGCGTACACGGTGGCCGACTCGATGGGGATGCTGGGGTACTCCTCGCGGGCGATTGCGAGCACGGCCGCTTCGGCCTCTGCGATCGATGGTCGCTCGTCAGGATCGACGTGCTCTGCGGGCACGGGCACCTCGGCTGGAGGCTGGTCCTCCGGCACGGCGGCTTCAGGGGTCGTGGTGCACCCACTTAGCACGCCGAGCGCCACGGCAAGCGCGACGATGGGCACCATGGATCGTGCGTTGACTAGCGACATCGGTCGTACCCCTCTCCTGTAGTACTACGACTCATGGGCGGCGATGTACTCCCCATACCAGGCCATGGCGCCGAGGGCGCGTATCGCAGCGACGGGCGAGTAGAGGATGACCGCATCGTATCGCCCGCCGCCGCGGAAGGTCGCGACCTCGAGCGGACGCAGGGGGACGTTGATGATCGGCTTGCCGGTGCTCTCCATGAGCTCGGTCACGCGGGTAAGAAACGCGGTCTCCCCGGGGTTGAATCTGCCGCAGCCGGCCTCGTCCGGTACGTCGGCGAGCGCCGCACCGTCGGACGTCGAGCTGGTGGACGGGCTGCTGAGGATTCCCAGCACCGCGACGGCGTCCACCATCTCGCTTTCCACGAGCACGGTCAGCGCACGCTGCGCGAGATCCGAGCCGATGGCCGCCACAAGGTCGATGGGGTTGCTGCGGCTCCAGTAGCCGGGCAGGAGCCTATCCAGCTCGGCGAGGACGCTCGGTTCCAGCGGGGCCAGCTCGAGCTCGGCCCGGGCGACCTCGTCCGCCGCCAGCACGCCCCAACCTCCGCCGAGCGTCATGACCGCCACGCGGCGACCCGCCGGCAGCGGGAGCGAGGTGAGACACATCGCCAAGTCCAGGCTCTCGTCGGGGCCCGTGCGCACGAGACAGCCCGCCTGGTGGGCCGCAGCCATGAAGACCTCGGCCGCGCCCGCCATGGCACCGGTGTGCGACGCAGCTGCGCGGCCGCCGATCTCCGTGAGGCCGCCACGCAGCACCACTACCGGCTTCTTCGGCGTGATGCGGCGCGCCACCTCGAAGAAGTGGCGGCCGTCGCCGACTCCTTCGAGATAGACGAGGGCGGCGGCGGTCTGCTCGTCATCGCCAAGCGCATCGAGCACATCGACGGCGCTCGTACTCGCCTGGTTGCCGACACTCACGTACTTGTCGATGCCGATGCCGCGCCGCTCGGCCCTGGTAACAAGCTGCACGCCGATATTGCCGGACTGGGTGACGATGCTCAAGGCGCCGGCTTGCGGCCGCAACTCCAGGAAGCCGACGGCGTGGAGCCGACTGTGCACCGAGAGCATGCCCATGCAGTTGGGGCCGATGAGCGTGACGCCCCCTCTGCGGGCTGTCTCGACAAGCTCCGCCTCCAGGGCGGCCCCCGCCTCGCCCGCCTCCGAGTAGCCTGCGGCCACCACGAGCGCGGCAGGGATCCCACGCTCGCCACACTGCTGGATCACGGCGTTCACCTGGGCGGCCCCCAGTGCTACCAGCGCCAGGTCCGGGACTTCCGGCAGCTCCGCGACGCTCGCGAAGGCAGGCAGGCCGCACACGGTGCCCCCACGCCCGTTCACGGGGTAGATGGGACCGGCGAAGCCACCGTGAATGAGGTTGCGGATAAGAGAGCCGCCCCATTTGAGCGGGTCGTTCGAGGCGCCGACGACGGTGACGGCGCGCGGCGCGAACAGAGGGGTCAGGTCGGGAGTGACATGCGGATAGAGTGCCGCCGGGTGTCGCCCCGCTGCGGGATCGAGAATCACCAGTGCGTCGGCGGCCACCGGTGTCGCACCTTCCACGATCAGCGGGTTCACATCGATCTCGGTCACGGCCGGATGGTCCTCGGCGATGCGCGCGAGCGCGCGGATAGCGTCTGCCAGTGACGCACGATCCACGCGCGGCATGCCGCGGAACTCATCGAGTAGCACGCTCGCCCTGATTCCGGCGAACATGGCTTCGATGTCCTGCTCCTCCAAGGGCGTCACGCCGAACGCGATGTCCTTGTGTGCCTCGGCGAAGATCCCTCCGATGCCGAAGAGTACGACAGGGCCGAAGAGAGGATCGCGCTTCATCCCGATCATGAACTCGCGTGCGCCCCGGACCATCCGCTCGACGAGCAGCCGGACGTCCTGGCTATCGGCAAGAGCCAGAAGCGAGCGAGCAGCGGACCGGACGGCCTCGTCCCCGCGGAGGTCGAGGGCAACCAGTCCGCGCTCCGTCTTGTGGCCGATGTCGGACCCAACGGCCTTCACGACCACCGGGCCATCGAGCCGCCGGGCGATGGCCACGGCCTCGTCCTCGTCGTGCGCGATGCCCCCCTCGGGCACAGTGATCCCGTAGCTGGCGAGCAACGCCTTCGCCTGCCACTCGTCGAGCGCGCCGAGCCCACGGGCCGCGGCTGCCGCCACGACCTCGGCTGACGTTCGTGTCACCACGCCAGGTTCATCGCGCACGCCTTGGCTCTCCCCTGCATAGTCGCACCGTGACGGCATTCCGCTAGCAGTGCAGCGACTTGACCTTGATCTTGTGGATCAGGACCTCGCGCTCCTCAGGCGTGTACTCGTCTTCGAGCTCGCTGAGTGCTTTCACGCGGGCGTTGAGCGTGAGCCCCTTGGCGATGCGATGGAGCGCGTCCAGAAAGCACGTGATCGCGGCTGCGAGAAAGATGTCGCGCAGCAGCCCGTACACGGTCTCGGGGTCCCGCAGACGGTGGAAGTAGTGATCCATGTCGGCCTCCTGTGAGTCGTCCGGCCTCCTGCATCATCATTCCCATGTCCGAGGAATGCTGAGCGTGAGACGGTCTGCAGACGGACCCTGCCGACCCACCCGGAGGCGCCGGGAGATGGGAGCCGAGGGCGTGGGGGCCGAGTCCGGGTACACTCCACTAAGGTGCCGGAAGCGGCCGTCTCGCTGACCGTTGCGGGTTGCGCCTGCTTCGGGCGTCATGGAGAAACGCTCTTCACCTCGGGAAGTGACGGTACCAATGGAGGATATCCGCCCGATAACCGCGACTGCGGTCGTCTACTGCGAAGGGAACTTCGGCGCCCCCGACGGCAAGACCGCCAACGGCTTGATCCGCCATTCCGAGAAGTACAAGATCCTCTCGGTGATCGACAGCACGAAGTCGGGCCTCGACTCGGGTGAGGTGCTTGGCGACGCGCCCAACGGCATACCGATCTGCGCCGATCTGGCGGAGGCGATCGCCCTTGCGGGTAGCGTTCCGGACTTCTTCATCTACGGAATGGCGCCCCTCGAGTGGCATGCTTTCGCCCATCGAACGACGCCTGGTGCTCGAAGCCATCGAGCGAGGGATGCACATCGTCAACGGCCTCCACGAATTCCTGAACGACGACCCGGAGTTTGCGGCGGCGGCAGCAGCGCACAACGTGACGATCATCGACGTACGCCGCCCGGCGGCGAAGAAGGATCTGCGGGTGTTCAGCGGACGCATCTCCACGGTTTCGTGTCCGCGCATCGCCGTGCTGGGCACCGACAGCGCGATCGGCAAGCGCACCACCGCGACGATCCTCACGCAAGCGCTCAACGATCGGGGCATCAAGACGATCCTGGTCAGCACGGGACAGACCGGCCTCATCCAGGGCGCTCGCTACGGCGTGGTGCTCGACGCCATCCCCTGCCAGTTCTGCTCGGGCGAGATGGAAGCGGCCGTGGTGGAAGCCTTCGAGAACGAGCACCCCGATGCGATCATCATCGAAGGCCAGGGCGCGCTGAGTCATCCCGCCTACCTGTCGTCCATCTTCATCCTGCGGGGCGGTCAGCCCGACGCGGTCATCTTGCAGCACGCGCCGGCACGCAGGTGGTTGGGCGACTTTCCGGACGTGCCTAGGCCAAGCGCCGAGAGCGAGATCAATCTCATCGAGACGTTCGCCGACACGAAGGTCATCGGCCTCACGCTCAACCACGAGAACATGAGCGACGCCGAGGTCACCGCGGCTATCAAGCTGTACGAGTTCGAACTCGGAATCCCGGTCAGCGACGCACTCTCGCGGCCACACAATCGACTGGTCGACATGGTGGTTCGCGCCTTCCCCGAGTTCCAGGGGAAGCCGGGCCGCACGCTAGCGTGGAGGCAACTGAGCGCGCAGGAAGCTGCGGGCATTGGCGAATGCGAACTTCTCGGCGAGGTCCGGACCATAGCTCTTGCTGACGGCGCTGACCAACCCGGCAAGGGACGCGGTGTCTCCCAGTTCGCCCATGCCTGCCGAACCCCAGTCACTGCCGATGGCAAGAGCGTCCTCGCCGGCCAGCGAGGCGATCCTCTCTATGTGACGCAGAGCCTCCTCGATGGATCCCTTCTCGCCTAGAAAGTCCGGGAAGAACGCCAGGCCG
Organism: uncultured Actinomycetes bacterium; assembly: GCA_963700295.1. Lineage (GTDB taxonomy): Bacteria > Actinomycetota > Coriobacteriia > Anaerosomatales > Anaerosomataceae > UBA6100. The sequence continues at coordinate 62,995 of CAVOWY010000001.1, forward strand.
ACAAGTCCGCCGTGACTGCCCAGTGCTCGCAGCTGGTCGTCGGTCAGGCCCCTTGGGTGGTTCACTATCGCCCGGCACGAGGTGTGCGTCACGAGCACCGCGGGAGCGTACAGGTCAAGCGCCTCGTAGAAGCCGGCGTCGTTCAGGTGGGACAGGTCGAGGAGGAGAGGGCTTTGCTCCAGCGCGCGCAGCAGTCGCCTGCCCGTCGGCTTGAGAGGAGCTGCGCCGTCTCCGTAGCAGCTGAACGCGTAGGGGGTCTCGTGATTCCACGTGAGCGACAAGCTGCGCAGAGAGTGCTGCGTCCACAGCAATTCCAGCATTTCGGGCTCGACAGCGGGGAGATGAAGGCCCTCGGAGTGGGTCAGCACGCCGATCCGCGGATCCTCCGCATCCAAGTCCTCCACGGTGGTGATAAGACGCAGGGCGGAGGCGTGGATCTCAGCAGCTCGTGATGCGCGGCAAGCTCGCGGATAAGGGAGCTCTCCGGGAGACACGGAAACAGGGATGACAGAACGACCGTGGCCTGCAGCGAACCCGCCAAGTAGCTCGAGCTGTAGGCCGGCAAGCCGTCAGCCAGCTGCGCCACGCCAAACAGCAGGTCCTGGTGCAGGTCGATGAAGACGGACTTCTGGGGCCCAGGTTCGGTCGGCAACCTACGCACCTGCGCAGTCTCTCGCGGTCTCATTTCTCACAGTGTCGCACAGCGTGTGGCCTCCAGCGACGTGCACACCCAGCACTACGAACCGCCGTTAGACGGACTGGAGAAATGGGACGGATCCGGTACGGCCTCGGCTGCCTTCTTGAAGAGGCTCAGGCTGATGTGGCAGTACCCTCCCGGATTCTTGTCGAGGTAGTCCTGGTGGTACTCCTCGGCAGCTGTGTAGCTCGTGAGAGGTCCCACCTCGATGACGATCGGCTTGTCGTAGCGCTCTTGAAGCTGCTCGAGCGAGCGCTCGATCACGGCGGCGTCTGCAGGGTCGGTGTAGTAGATGCCGCTGCGATACTGAGTGCCTCTATCGTTACCCTGGCGGTTGAGCGTTGTCGGATCGATGGCCTCGTAGAACAGCTCGAGGAGGAACGGGAGCGGCGCGACTTGCGGATCGTAGTCCACCCGTACCGTCTCCGTGTAGCCGCTGCGACCGGTGCTCACATCCCCGTACGTGGGTGAATCGGTGGTGCCGTTCGCATAGCCGGCTTCGGCCGAACTCACGCCTCGGACGGAAGCCATGTATTTCTCCACGCCCCAGAAGCAGCCGCCTGCAAGATAGATGGTAGCCATGTCTGCGCCTCCCGCGGTCTCGGGTGATGGTGTGGTGGTGTCGACGATCGGATCGTCCGAGTCGGCGGCGCCTCTCGACGAGCATGCGGAAAGCGGCAGCACGAGAAGCGCAACCGTCACGATCAACACGCATGCGGCCGAGCGACACAGGCGATTCACGGCATCAGTCTCTCCGGGGCGACCCTCGGGAGATGAAAGCAAATACCGTGCAACCGCGAGCTCAGGACTGAGGCGGAGCGCGCCTGCAACCGGACGGCCCCGATTTCGCCGTTAGAGCATGCCGCCGTCAGCAAGTGCATCGAAGACGGCCTGGGCGATCAGCGCCGCACCCGCCGCTCCCGGGTGCACCCCGTCGAACCTGAACGCCTCGGGGTGGCCCGCCGTGGCTGCGTTGATGTCGATGAGGCCGCACCCAAGATCGTGCGCGATGCTCTCGATCGCGCCGCACATCTCGGGGAGCGCGCCGTCGTCCATCCCGTAGCGGACCTTCGTGCTCCGTCCGAGCTGGAAGAGCGCCGGCGGCGTGAGCAGCCACACGGCCGGATGCGGTTCCAGCGACCGGTAGTGCCCGACCAACTCCCGGTAGTCGTTGCGAAACGAGTCGACGCCCCGCCAGTTGTCGCCCCTGGAGTCGTTCGTGCCGAGCATGATCAGCACGATGTCCGGCTCGAAGGCGGTGCTCGATGCAAACGCCTTGCTGTTCCAGTAGGGACGGTCCGCCGTCCGCTGGACCGCGTGACCGTTCACCCCGAAGTCCCGCACGCAGAATCGGTCCCCAAGCATCGCTTGCAGCTGCGCAGGGTATGCATTCGTCTTCCGGCGCCAGACGAACGTCCCGCGCGTGATGCTGTCGCCGACGCAGGCGATCCTCACGACGTCGCACGTCGATCCCCACCGGGGGCGCCGAGCTTGTCGTTCAACTCGTTCACGGCGCGCTCGAGGTCCTCGGCGGTCCGCATCGAGGTCGCTGTCGGGTACGTGGTGGTGACGAAGTGCTGGGCATACGGGAAGACCGCCGCCTCGAACGGCCTCGGATCGAGCATCCCCTGCCCGAAGGTGTTGGTGCACAGTGAGATGGCATCCAGCGGCAGCTTGAGTGCGCGGGCCATCTCCCCCGGATCGAAGATGAGGCTGAACGGCTTCGTGCTCTCCTGGAGCTCGCCGCCGTAGTCCACCGACAGGTTCCCTTCGACCCACACGCGCTGGTCGAGTGGGGTCAGCACGCCGCCCGTCATGTCGGCGACCAGAGCCAGGCCGTTCCCGGACTGCTCGCTCGTCATATCGACGATGACCTCTCCGCGATACGACGTCGTGACCACCGAGTGCGACGTACTGGCCAGCGCGAAGCCGCTCTTCGGATCGTAGCTCGGCGCGTTGCTCTCGTACTCCTCGATGACCCAGGACAGCAGACCGGTCTCGCAGTTCTCGGCCATCAGGTAGAACTCGATCCGGCTGCCCCAGAAGACGTTCGTGTGGACGTTGAACGCGCTCACGATCGCGCACGGTCGTGCGGGCGTGTCGGCAAACATCGCCGAAGGGTGCAGGCGATAGCCCGACGGCAACAGGCGCGCAGCAGCGGCCTCATCGGTGATCTCGAACGCGAGGAAGACGGCGTACGGCTCCACGATGAAGCTCATGTACGGATCGGTGCGCGAGCCGCGGTCCACGATGTACTGCTGGAGCCGGCGCGGCAGCTTGCGGAGAAGCCGCATGCCCTGCACCCGCATCGCAACCGTACTCGGCACGACCGTCTTCTCGGTGTTTCTGACGTAACGTCGAAGGTCCGCAGGTCGCATCGCGCTGATGTCTCCCCTCGTACGGCGGTCTTCCCGTCTACCGTTTCAGCTTCAGCCCGGCTTCGAGGTCTCCGGACTCGTCCATGAGCTCCACACCAGCATGAAGTCCCCGACCCTCGAACACCAGCGACTCTCCCCGGCTCAGCCGAACCGCGATCTGCGCATCGAGGCTCTCCCACACGGTGCCGTCCATCGAGCCGAGCACCGGCGAGCGGAGCTCCCCCGGATGCGCGCCCTCGACGGTGAGCTCCAGCCGCAGGCCGGGCCGCTCGAGCGTCATGCGCGCTTCGCCGTCCTTGATGGCGAACGCGCGCATCTTCGCCCCGTTGTAGGTGGTGAATGGGTAGAGCACCCCGTCGTGCAGCAGTCCCACGATGTAGCCTACGAACGACCCGCCGAGCCACGGGATGCGCGCCACCGAGATCGTCACCGAGGTTCCGGCCGCGCCGAAGTGGTTGGACT
>CAVOWY010000002.1:0-34169 GCA_963700295.1 uncultured Actinomycetes bacterium
CCCGTACCTGCTGCTGATGGTCTTCCTCGGCGGCGGGCAGGAAGAGCTCGGCTGGCGCGGCTACATCCTGGACCCGCTGGAGGAGCGGCTGGGACCCTGGCTGGGCAACTTGGTGCTCGCGGTGGTCTGGGCCGTGTGGCACGTGCCGCTGATTACTTGAGTCCGGGGACCAGCCAGCGCTTCGCGCCGACGCTCGGCTTCACGATCGTCCTGATCGGCTACTCGTACTTCTACGCCGCGGTGCGTGAGGCTGCCCGGCAAGCGCACTATGGCGGGTCTCGTCGCCCACGGCTGGGGGAACGCGTTCGTCCCCCTGTTCCCCACGATTGTCATGGTGGAAGGGGCAGCGCAGCAGCGGTACTGGATCTGGGCGGGATTCACGCTGCACGCTGGCCGGCGTGGTGGCGATGGTGGTCCGGTCGACAATAGCCCGAGGCGCGGCCGACGGCTGGTCCGCGGCTACCGGCCCTTCTCGGGGCGGCCCGGGCGACTCCCTGGCCTCGACGCTGCCGAGAAGCCCGCGAACGAGCGCTCGCACGCCGAACTCGAAGTCCTCGTGCAGGAAGTCGACGGGCACATGATGGACTCGCGTAGGTACGGGAACTCGTCGGCAGGGAAGCGGTCGGCCGCGGCCGTCGAGTCCTCGGGCGTGGGCGGCGCCTGCCGGTCGTCCGCGCGACCATCGCCACGATGCCCGGACCGCGGCCGCGATCGCATTCATGCCGGCCATGGCGCTGTTGGGCGGCAGCCCGCGCGTCTCGCAGGATGCGGATCAGTAGCTCGACCGGGCGCAGCGCAACCGGCGTGCTCGGACCGCGCGAGAGAACGATCGGCAGGGCGTTGACGTGCGCGAGCATCGCGTCGAGGTAGGCGCGTGCCGCACCGACCACGGGGTCCTCGGTGGGGAGCGATGCGTCGTCGAAGGTGAGGTCTATCTCGGACATCACCGCCTCGACGATGGCGTCGAGCAAGGCGTCCTTGTTCGGGACGTGGTAGTAGATCGCCATCGGGTCGACGCCCAGCTCGGCACCCAACCGGCGCATCGAGAGCGCGTCCAGGCCATCCCGGTCCACGATCCCCAGGGCGGTCTGCACGATACGGTCGCGGGACAGCGGGGTCTCGGCGCGACTTCTTCGCTCAGCTGTCATGGCGCGGCCTATGGGCTTCCGCGGGTCCGGATCGATCGGCGGCAGGGACGGCGCAGGCTTCCGGTCCCGGAAGGAGTTGACATCCTGATTCTACACGGTAGAATACGCGTATGTCACGTTCTACGCCGTTAGACCGGACGGAGGGAGCGGCCATGAGCATCGCCATAATCAACGGGGAACCGGACGCCGCCGCACCATTCGACCGCTATCCGCGAGTCTACGCGGAGCGCCTGACCGACGTCGGCAACGAGGTCGCGACGCTCGAGCTGCGCGATCTGGACCTGAAGGGGTGCTCGGGTTGTTGGGGCTGCTGGGTCAAGACGCCGGGCGAGTGCGTGAAGCAGCGACGGCTCGGCGGTGGTGTGCCGCACAGTCCTGGCCGCGGACCTGGTGGTCTGGGCCTCGCCCATGCGGATGCGCTTCACCTCGGCGCTGACTCAAGCGAGCGCAGGACCAGCTGATCCCGCTCGTTCACCCCTACATCCTGGTCGAGGGGGGCGAGATGCATCACCACGCGCGCTACGAGCGATACCCGCGCTTCGCCCTGCTGCTCGCCGCGGGCCCCGACACCGACGCCGAGGACATCGAGATCACCCGCCATATGTGGGCAAGGACCGCGCGCAACATCAAGACCGATCTCGCCTTCACCACCGTGACCACCACCCCCGCCGAGGAGGCCGCAGATGAGCTCGCTTCTGTTGCTTAACGGATCGCCGCGAGGCCCGCGCTCCAACTCCATGAAGATGCTGACCCGCATAGCAAGCGGCTGGACCGCGGCAGGCGGTGGCGGAATCGAGACGCTGCACCTCGCACATAAGGCCGATCTTCGAGCGCGCAGTGGCGGCATACGCCGAGGCCGACGTGGTCATGCTCGGTATGCCGCTCTACACCGACGCGATGCCGGCGATCGTGAAGTCGTGGATCGAGCGGCTCGAACCGCGCGTGGGGGTCTCGGGCAATCCACCCATCGGGTTCCTGGTACAGTCCGGCTTCATGGAAGCGCTCCACTCGCGGCCGCTCGAGCGCTACCTCGCCAAGCTCGCGAAGCGTCTGGGCGGAGGCTACGCGGGCACCATCGTGCGCGGAGAAGGCGAGGCGCTGCAGGTAATGCCCGACGAGGCGAGCGCTAAGCTCTGGACGCAGCTGGAGCTGCTGGGCGGTCAACTCGCCGGTGCGGGTGTGTTCGAGACGGATACGCTCAAGCGGGTCGCTGGTCTCGAGCGCATGTCCCCCGCCGTCGCGGCCGTGGCCAGCTTGGCGGTCAGCTCCCCATCGCCCAGATGTACTGGAACGGCTCGCTCAAGAAGAACGGGGCCTGGGACCGGCGCTTCGCAGCGCCGTATGCCGAGGAGTGCGCGAGGTAACGGTGCAGAGACCCCTGAAGGTTGATAGTGAGGGCCGTGGACCGACTGCCCGAACGTTCGCACGAAAGGCCGGGCGCGTGATGTCGATCGCCATCTCCGTCTTACCGGTCTCGGCGCTCGTTCTTGTGGGCGTCTTGCTGCTCCTGAGCCCCGGACGGCCGACGCCGTTTCTGGATGACAATGGGAAGCCGCTGGCGGGCAGCATCTCGGAGAAGACTCGCGTCACCATCAATGGTGTCGAGCAGGGCATGTTCATCAAGGGCAAGGACGCGAGCAAACCTGTGCTGCTCTACCTCCACGGCGGCATGCCCGACTACTTCCTGACCGAGCGCTACCCCACGGGTCTCGACGAGGACTTCATCGTGGTCTGGTGGGAGCAGCGCGGCTCGGGCCTGTCCTACAACCCCGATATGGCACCGGAGTCCCTGACCACGAGCAAATCGTGGCCGACACGCTGGCGCTGACCGACTACCTCCGCGAGCGCTTCGGTCAGGACAAGATCTACCTCATGGGGCACTCGGGCGGCACCTTCATCGGCATCCAGGCGGCGGCGCGCGCACCAGAGAAGTACCGCGCCTACATCGGCGTTGCCCAGATGTCCTACCAGCTCCGCTCCGAGCAGCTGGCGTACGACTACATGCTCGAGCGGTTCAGGGCGAACGGGAACGACGACATGGCGCGCAAGCTGGAAGCGGCGCCGATCGGCGACTCGGTCCCCCTGCCGGACGCGTACAGCTCGGTCCGCGACGTCGCGATGCACGACCTCGGCATCGGTACGACGCACGACATGCGCTCGATCGTCACCGGTCTGCTGCTGGAGTCCTTCCGAAGCCCGGAGTACACGCTCGGCGAGAAGATCGGCATGTGGCGCGGCAAGATCTTCTCCGGCGGCCGGTTGTGGAACACGGAGCTGGCCACGGACCTGACCAAGGAGGTCACGCGGCTGGAGATCCCCGTCTACTTCCTGCACGGAACGTACGACTACACCGTCTCGTACCCGCTGGCGAAGGCCTACTGCGAGCAGCTGGACGCGCCGGTGAAGGGCTTCTACACGTTCGAGCAGTCGGCGCACAGCCCGCTGTTCGAGGAGCCGGAGAAGACCTGCGAGATACTGCGGGGGGATGTACTGACAGGCACAAGGGACCTAGCTGACCCCAGCGAGGAGGACTGATGGCCGAGGACGCGCGTTTCCCCTACCGGTACTTCGTGGTCACGTTCGCCTGGTCGTGGCTGATCTGGCTGCCGCTGGTCCTTGCGGGGGCGGGCATCATCCCGCTCGGACAAGATCTGCTTGGCGCCGTGACCGTGCCGTGGATCGTAATCGGTGTCTTCGGGCCCGCGGTGGGGGCGCTCTACTCGCTGCGGACCCTGCACGGCAAGGGAGCGGTTCGCGAATACCTGCGCGGTCTGCTGGACCTTCGCTTCGGCTGGTGGGGATGGCTGGCGCCGCCGCTGGTGCTGGGCGCAACCACCTGGCTCGCGTGGATACTGCCGGAGCTCTGGGGAGCGCCGCGCTTGCCGATGCTGCTGCCCGCAGTGTGGACCTTCGCCCCGTACCTGCTGCTGATGGTCTTCCTCGGCGGCGGGCAGGAAGAGCTCGGCTGGCGCGGATACATCCTGGACCCGCTGGAGGAGCGGCTGGGACCCTGGCTGGGCAACTTGGTGCTCGCGGTGGTCTGGGCCGTGTGGCACGTGCCGCTGATCTTCATACCGGGGACCAGCGAGCGCTTCGCGCCGTTCCTCGGCTTCACGATCGTCCTGATCGGCTACTCCTACCTCTACGCTGCGGTGCGCGAGGCAGCCGGCAAGCGCACCATGGCGGGTCTCGTCGCCCACGGCTGGGGCAACGCGTTCGTCCCGCTGTTCCCCACGATCGTGATGGCCGAAGGCGCGGCGCAGCCGCGCTACTGGATATGGGCGGGCCTGACGCTGCTGGCCGGGGTGGTCGCCATGGTCGTCCGGTCAAGGAAGAAGTGGGCCAGCAGCCGAGGCACCGGCAGCATTCTGCGATAGCTGACATCGGCGTAGGGGGGCGGGGCTGACAGGGCAACAACGTGCGACTCCCTTCGACCCCCTAGCCGCGAACGCTATCAACCTGCGCTACTGCACCCTGACCATGATCGCCGGCGCCATGGTCTCGTCTCCAGTCTCGGCCGACCATATGTACATCGTGTTCACATCGGCAAACTGGATGACGTAGCTACTCGAGATCGCCCACATCCCGTAGTTCACCGGAGAGATGGTGAGGTAGCCTTGCGCGCCCAGCTCGTACTCGGCCTCGATCCAATTCTCGACCGCGGACGGATCGTCGGCGAGATAGAGGCTACCCCCAGTACCGGTCGTGGGCGGGAAGAATTGGTATGCGCTGCCGTAGGGTTGCCGCGTGTTCCCCTCCACGGTCTGCCACACGCCAGGAAGAAGGTCGATCTCGGTCAGAGTCGAGATGGCGGCCGGCTGCTCTGGCTGTGGAGGCTCTGGCTCGACTGCAAGTGGGTTGATCGGCCGTGGCTCGAGGGGAGTGTCAACCGGGGGCTGCTCGGGGTCCTCCGGAAGTTGGGGCGCATCCCAAGTCGGATCGTCGACCTTCGAAACGATTGTCGTATGGTCGCCGAAGACGGCGGGCCAAGCGACGACACCGACAAGCACGGCAAGGCCGCAGCTGGCAAGGCCGAATAGGACGACGGCAACGATGATCAGGACCCGCCGCTGATTCATGCGTTCCCCCTCCGCAGACCGACGATCATCGTCGGCAGCCGAATCCACTCACCGGCAGTATGCGATACCTCGCTCCCGACGAACAGCTGGGGGCGGCGCTCCCTTTCGGAAACACCGCCCCAGCTGAGTCTGTATGGTCGGGCTGACAGGATTTGAACCTGCGACCCCTTGACCCCCAGTCAAGTGCGCTACCAAGCTGCGCTACAGCCCGAATCTGTGCCACCCGAGGGCAGCGAAGCATCATAGTACGGCTCGCGCGACGTCACATCAAGCGCAGAATCGCCGCCGACAGCGCTAGCGCGCCATCAGCAGCAGTTCAGGATAGGGGTTCACGGCCTCGGGCCGATGGATTTCGAAGTGAAGGTGCGGCGCGCTCGCGCTCGCGTTCCCGGTGCTGCCGACGTACCCGATGACCTGCCCGGCTACGACGCGCCCCGAGCCGACCTCGATCGACTGCAGATGCGCGTAATAGTAGCGCGTGCCGTCGTCGGTCTCGAGCCAAAGCGTGATGCCGCCGAGGCTGCTGCTTCCCGAGGTCACCATGCCGTCCTTGAGCGCCACGACCGGCGTGCCGGCGGCAGCCATGATGTCGGTACCCTTGTGCCTGCGGCCGCCGCTGCGCGGGAAGCCCCAGCTGTCGATGTACTCGCAGTCGCCCGCAACCGGGAAGAGGCCGTATGCGGCGGCCTGTTCGGCCCTCACACGTGCAGCCCCGGCAGCCTGCGATGCCGCAAGAGCGGCCTGCGCGTCGGCAAGCGCGCCCTGCGCGACCTCGGCATCCTCCCGCGCCTCCGCGACCTCGGCCGCCAGCGTCGTGCGCTCGGCGAGCAGTGATGTCATCACACCCTCGATCGCCTCCCGCGTGCGGTTGGAGCTGGCGTCAGCCAGGCGTTCGCGCGCCGCATCGATGCGTGCGTCATGCCATTCGAGGGCGTTGACCACCTTCGACTCGGCCATGGAGGCCTCGGTCGACTTGGCCGTCAGTTCGGCGATCGTTGGAGTGCTGGTGGTGGTTGCGCTTGCCAGGGGCAGCTCCGCCGCCATTGCGGCCGCGGGCGCCAGAAGCGCGGTGACGATCAGTACGGTCAGTGCGATGAACGTGCTTCTCACTACGTACCTCAATAGGCCTCCAAAGGCCGGGGACAGGTCCCCGCCGCGGCACGCGATCCGGCCTCGGCGGTCGTCTCAGGTACGCAAACCCGGTGCCACTTAGGCCTCACGCCGCCTCTGAGCAGCGCAAATCCACACCATCTCCACAGGATGGCGTCGCGCTACCGGCGGTTCTCGTCCGTCTTGCGAAGGCGCCGCCACACAGGACGGAGAAGCCGTAGAGCGCATAGCCGAGGAGCGCTCCCGCCACATTCAGGATGATGTCGTCGATGTCCACAGAGCGTGTCTGCCCGAGCACGTCCACGAACCACTTGGCGAACTGAAGGCCCTCGATGGCGAGCGAGATGGCCAGACCGGCCGCCAGGATGCGCTTCCAGCCGTCGAGCTTGCGCCACGCCACCGGGCCGAGTGCGCCCAGGGGCACGAGCAGGAGGAGATTCCCGAGGAGGTTCGCCCAGGCGATACGTCCGAGGTCGCTCCCCAGATACAGCTGGATCGTCTTGAGCGGCACGAGGTTGATCGAGTTGCGCCAGTACGGATCGAGTCCCACCCCCGATCCGGGCGGACCGAGCTCGATCGGCAGCAGCGTCATCGAGATGACCCACGCCGCGTAGAAGACGCCGAAGAGGCGCGAGAGGATGGTGCGGCACGCGGCACCGGTGAGCCAGCCGTGGATGACCAGCAGCACCCCGAGCGCGACCGCCGCGAGGAACGCAGTCCCCGAGTGGATGTACAGCTGCGACCCGGTCACTCGGCGCGCCGGCCCCCGAGCAACGTCGGCCACCCGGTCCACGATCGCGCGCGCGATCGCGCGCTTCGGCAGAACGCCGAGCGGCTCGACGCCGTCCGCGCTCACAAACACGACGCTGTTGTCGTCGGTGCCAAAGCCGAGCGCCGGGTCGCTCACGTCGTTCGCGACGATGAGGTCGCAGCCCTTCGCCGCGAGCTTCGCCTTCGCGTTGGCCTCAACGTCGGACGTCTCGGCCGCAAAGCCCACGAGCACGGCACTCCCGCCCCGCGCGCCAAGCTCCGCGAGGATGTCGGGGTTGCGCTCGAGCTCGATCGCGGCAGGCGCGTCGGTCTTCTTGATCTTGTCGGCGGCCGCTGTCGCCGGCCGGAAGTCGGCCACTGCCGCCGACATCACGATCGCGTCGGCCGCATCCGCACGAGCGAGCACCGCGGCGCGCATCTGCAGCGCCGTCTGGACCCGCACGACCTCACAGCCGAACGGGTCGGGCAGCTGCGACGGGCCGGTCACCAGGAACACGCGCGCGCCACGCCGAGCCGCCTCTTCGGCGATCGCGAAGCCGGTCTTGCCCGAGGAGTGATTGCCGATGTAGCGCACCGGGTCGATGGGCTCGTGCGTGCCGCCGGCGGTCACGAGGACATGCTTCCCCGACCAGGTCGCGCGAGCGACCGAGTTCGGCCTCGATCGCCGCCAGGATGGTCTCGACCGATGCGAGCCTCCCCTCGCCCACGTCGCCGCACGCGAGCTCGCCGCGCTCGGGATCCACGATCACGGCGCCTCGCGCCACGAGCGCAGCCACGTTGCGCTTCGTGACGTCCTTGCGCCACATGTGGACGTTCATCGCGGGCGCGATCACGAGCGGCGCCTCGGTGGCGAGCACGGTCGTGGTGAGCATGTCGTCGGCACGCCCGTGCGCGAGCTTGGCGATCACGTTCGCCGTGCAGGGCGCGACCACCATCACGTCGGCCTCTTCGGCAAGCGAGACGTGATGCACCTTCGCGTCCGGTTCGTCGGCCCACATGCGAGACCGTGACGGGCTCCGCCGAGAGCGTGCGGAACGTGAGCGGCGAGACGAAGCGCGTGGCGGCCTCGGTCATCACGACCTTCACGCGATGGCCGCGCTTCACAAGCGCACGCACGAGCTCGCACGTCTTGTACGCGGCGATGCCGCCGGTCACGCCCACGACGACCGTCTTCTGTTCGGCTGACACCTGCGGCACCTCCTCTCGACCCCCGCAGTATGCGACAGTACCAGCGCGGGGCACAAACGCACCGCCCGGGGTACAAACCGTTTCGTACCCGCTCCCGGACGCAAGGAGGCATCACCGTGCCACTTCCGCCCAAGGGAAGCGAGCTGCGCATCAAGATCGGCGGCGAGGCCGGCTTCGGCATCAAGGCCGCCGGGCAGACGCTCGCCCGATCGTTCATGGACGCCGGGCTCGAGGTCTTCGACCTCACCGAGTACCCGTCGCTCATCCGCGGCGGGCACAACACGTACACCCTCAGGGTCAGCCCGACGGCTATATCGAGCCACGTCGAGACCGTGGACGTGCTGATCGCGCTCAACCGCGAAACCGTGGACCGTCACCTCGACGAGATGATCGAGGGCGGCGCGGTGATCTTCGATCCCGAGAGCACCTCGACCGAGGGATGGCTGCCGAACACGAAGATCCGCCCGGTGCCTGTGCCGCTCGCCAAGTTCGCTAAGGAGGCCGGCGGGCCGATCATGGCGAACACCGTCGCCCTTGGCGCGGCGCTCGCGCTCGTGCACTTCCCGCTCATGTTCCTGGTGGACGCGCTGCGCGCGCAGTTCGCGCACAAGGCACCCGAGATCGCCGAACAGAACGTGGCTGCCGCAACCGTCGGATACGGCTACGTGGCCAAGCTCGCCGGGGACTTCTGGATGGCCGTTGAGCCGAAGCCGGGCGCGCCGAAGCGCCTGCTTGTGGACGGCAACGAGGCGGTGGGCCTGGGCGCGCTCGCCGCGGGCATCGGCTTCTACGCCGCCTACCCGATGACCCCCGCCTCTTCGCTCCTGCACTTCATGGCCGCACACGACCGCGAAGCCGGTGTGGTGGTGAAGCACACCGAGGACGAGATCGCCGCGATGAACATGGTCGTGGGTGCGGCCTTCACCGGCACGCGCGCGATGTGCGCGAGCGCCGGCGGCGGCTTCGCGCTCATGGTGGAGGCGCTTCGGCATGGCGGCGGTGAGCGAGAGCGCCGTGGTGGTGGGCGTGTTCACGCGGCCGGGACCGGCCACCGGCCTCCCTACCTGGACCGAGCAGAGCGACCTGCGTTACGTGCTCCACGCGGCGCAGGGCGAGTTCCCCCGCGTGGTGCTCGCCCCCGGCGACCGCACCGACGCCTTCGAGCTCACCTGGAAGGCGTTCAACCTCGCCGACCAGCTCCAGACGCCGGTCGTCATCCTCGGCGACAGCTACCTGTCGGACAACCGGGAGACGCGTGCCGTACTTCGACCTCGAGGCGGTCACGGTCGACCGCGGGAAGCTCGTGGCCGAAGGTGACGTCGCTGACCACCCTGAGGCTGTAGATGAGGCTGGGCGTTACCTCAGGTACAAGCTCACGGATGACGGCGTCTCGACCCGCGTGCTGCCCGGCGTGACCGGCGCGATCCAGCTCGGCAACTCCTACGAACACGACGAGTACGGGTACGGCTCGGCGGGTGAGCCGGCCGACATGCGCGCCGCCCAGAACGAGAAGCGGATGGCAAAACTCGAACTCGCGCGCACGCTCGTACCGCCGCCCGCGACGTTCGGCGCGACGCCGGAGGAGGCCGACGTGGCGGTGCTCTTCTTCGGCACCACCAAGGGCCCCGTGCTCGAGGCGATGCGTTGGATCGAGCCCGACGGCGTGAAGGTGGCCGCCATGCAGGTCGTGAGCCTGTGGCCGTTCCCCGCCGAGGAGGTCAGCGCGTTCCTCGGCGCGGCCAAGCGCACGCTGATCGTAGAGGGCAACTTCACCGGGCAGCTGCAGGGGCTCGTTCGCGAACAGTGCCTGCGCGACGTGGAAGAGACACTCCACCGCTACGATGGGCGGCCGTTCTCACCCGAGATGGTCTACGCGAAGCTGAAGGAGGTGGCCGAGAATGCCTGAGGTCTCCGAGATCACCGGCGCGCTGGCGCCCACGTGGTGCCCCGGTTGCGGCAACTTCAACATGCAGAAGGCGCTTTCCGAGGTGCTCGCCGAAAGCGGCATGCGCTTTGAGGACTACGTGATGGTCTGGGGCATCGGCTGCCACGGCAACGGCGCCGACTTCTATCGGGCGCAGGGCTTCCACGGCCTCCACGGCCGGGCGCTCCCGCTCGCGACCGGCATCGCGCTCACCAACCCCGAGCTCCGGGTGATCGTGGAGATGGGCGACGGTGACGGCTACGGCATCGGCGGCAACCACTTCATCCACTCGGTGCGCCGCAACATCAACATGGTGGCCATCTTCCACAACAACCAGATCTACGGCCTCACCACCGGCCAGGCCTCTCCCACCTCCGACCAGTTCATGAAGACGCCGAGCACGCCGGGCGGCGTGGTGGAGGAGCCGGTGAACCCCGTGGGCGTGGCGGTGGCGCAGGGCGCGACTTTCGTGGCGCGCGGCTTTGCCGGCGACGTGGAGCACCTGAAGAGGCCTCTACCGGCAGGCGCTCGCGCACGAGGGCTTCGCGCTCGTGGACGTCTACCAGCCGTGCGTGACCTGGAACAAGGTCAACACGTTCAAGTGGTTCCGCGACCGCGTGTACAAGCTCGAGGAGACGCCAGGCTACGACCCGACCAACCGCACGCAGGCGTTCGACGTGTCGATGTCGACTTTCCACGAACTCACCTGCGCGCCGGACGAGTGCAAGATCCCGATCGGCGTGTTCTACCGCGAGGAGGACTCGTTCACCTACCAAGACGGCCTGCCGCAACTCGACCGGCCGATGTGGAAGCATGCCGAAGCGCCGAGGGACATCAGCGCGATTCTCAAGAAGTACGAGTGAGCGCTGCGTTGCGGCACAGCGTAGACCACACCGCGTAGTCCGCGTTCGCTCGTCGTGCGAGTGGGCGCGTCCGAGTGCTGTGCGGAGTCACTCCGCAGCCGGGGAAGGCGACGAGGAGGCATGTCCTCCGAGGCGTCGCGGGCCCCCGGCGAGGACTACGTAGCACGGTACTCGGACGCGCCCAGTCCGTCACAGCATGCTCTCCCACCAGGTCGCGAGCCTGTCCGCGTGGTGGCCGTAGACGAGCACGATGTGATTCCCGAGCGGCGCCGAGAGCAAGTCGCTCACGTCGCCACGCGAGAGCGCGATGCGCACCTGCGTGCGGCACAGGTTCTCGGCATCGCCGGTGGCCACGATCTCCCCTTCGGCAAGCCAGAGCGCGTCCATCATCGAGCCGCCGATGCGCAGCAGCGTGACCGGCCCGAGCGGCAGCATCCCCTGGATGCCGATGCCGAGGCCGGACTCGAAGTGTGAGCGCAGGCGGTAGGCGTCCACCATCGTGCGCGGCACGGTGCAGTGCGCGAGCAGAAGCGAATTGGCCTCCTCGTCGATCTCCGAGGGGTTGGCCATCCACGGCGTCTGGCCGGTGAGCAGTTGCGCCCACATGCAGGCCGACCGTGCTCACCAGGTCGCCCTCGCAGCCCGCTATCACGCCGGTGTCGGTGAGCTCGGAGAGCGCGAAGCAGCCGCTCGTGCCGCGCTCAAGCACGATGTCGAAGCAGCGGAGCGTGAGCGCATCAAGCCGGTGTCGGCCACGAGCAGCGCGCAGGCCTTCGTACACGCGCGCAACCGCGGTGAGGTCGTCCGCCGAAGGCTCGAGCGACTCGGTGGCGTCGCGCGAGAGCGAGGCCACGCCCGCCTCCACGCCCGTCTCCGCAGCCGCGTCCATCGCGGCACGTCAGGTCGCGAGCGGGATCGACACCACATCGGGGCCCCACACTTCGGCGACCACCGTCGGGTCGGGCGAGCTTGCCACCAGCCAGTCGGAGGGCGCACCCACCAGGCCGATCCGCGCCGAGTGGAGCGTGGCGCGCACGCGCAGGTCGTGGAGCGCGCCTTCGAGCGCGGCGAGACCCTCGGCGTCGTCGGGACCGCGGAGGTAGACGATGCGCCCCTGCGCGCCGTCCTGGTGCAATCGCGCGAGCACCTCGAGCGAGGCCGGGAGCGAGTTGTTGCCCGGGTGCGCCACGAGCAGCACCGGCTCACCGGGGTTCGCCGCCTCGCGCTGCTCGTGCAGATCGAGCAGCGCGCGCTCGGTGCCGCCGGTGGCCATCACGAAGCACAGCGGATCCGGATCGCCGAAGTCCTCGGCATGCCACCGCACGCCGCCGAGGGATTCGAGCCGCGCCATGTAGGCGGCCACGACGGCCTCTTCCTGACCGGCACCGGCAAACGGCGGGACGACCGGAACGAACCCGAAACGTGCGGACATGGCAGGACTCCTCGCGACGACGACCGGACAGAAGTGAACGTACCCATCGCGCGCGGGTCGTGTTCGGGTATGCTCGGCATCGGTGTTGCTGCACGCACTCCCACCCGCCCCGCTGGAGGCCCCCGTGCGCCGAACGCTCGTCATCGCACTCCTGCTGCCCGCTCTGCTCGCGGGCTGCTCGGTCGGGCTGCCTGAAGGCGTCATCTACCCGTCCATCACCCTCGACCAGACGGTCACCGACGACATCCCCGTGACCCACACGTTCGTCTTCGAGGGACAGCAGGTGACACTCAACGTGACCGTGGACGGCAGCCTGTACGCGGGAGCGGTGGCCGCCGAGAAGACCGTCACCCGCTTCGGCAATGCGCGCGAGAACGACTGGATCGAGGACTACTGGCCGGCGTTCATCAACGAGGAGCACCAGGAGGCGTTCTACGCGTCGCTCCTGGCGGCGCTCCGGCAGGTGCGCGACTACGCGGGGCTCGATGCCGACCGGTATGCCGAGCTCATGACCGTCTACGTGCAGTCGCTCGCCTACCAGACCGACCCGGTGGACCTCGAGCCCAAGTTCCCGGTGGAGACGTTCGTGGACGGCGCGGGCGACTGCGACGACAAGACGCTCCTGCTCGCCGGGTTGCTCACGCGCGAGGGCTACGACGTGGCGATCCTCATGTTCGAGCCCGAGCAGCACGTGGCGCTCGGCATCCGCTCGGAGGACATCGGCTACCTCGACACTGGCTACGCGTTCGTGGAGACCACCGCCGAAGGGTTCATCGGCATGGTGCCGGACAGCTTCGGCAGCGGGGTGACGCTCACCAGCGAGCCGCGCGTGTTCGGCGTGGACGGCGGCACGCTCGCCTACACCGCTGGTGATGAGGTGCGGGCCATCCTCGACGGCCGTGCCGAGGCGATCGCACGCGCGGCGGACCTGGCGTCGCAGATCGACGCGGCGGACGCCGAACTCGCCAGCCTGCAGGCGGAGCTCGCGGCCGCGCAGGCCGAACTCAGCTCGCTCAGGTCGAGCGGGCGCACCGCCGAGTACAACGCCGCGGTGCCCGAGTACAACGCGCTCGTGGACGAGTTCAACGCAGCCGCTGATCGGCGCAACGACCTCGCCAACCAGCACAACGCACTCGCCGACCTCGACCGGCTTGTCGTGGAGGGCCTGCACGACCGCGCGGGCACGTACGCGGCGGTCACCGCAGCGCTGCAGTAGCGCCGCCGCGCCGCGGCGCCCGGCCTTCCCCATCTCAATATCGCGCACACAACTTCGGCATGTGCGCTACACGATATGCTGCATACCTGGTAGGGTATACGCACGCCGACGCCTTGGCACGGAGCCGGGCAGCCGACACAGGAGGCAGCATGACCGTCGAGAAGGCCCCGAAGGGCCCCCGCACCACCGCACGCATCGTCCGTTGGGCCGTGCTTGCGGCCGTGCTCGTGCTCGTGACCGTGCTCGGGTACCTGCACCAGGTCGTGGGTGTTGGCAAGCCCGTGGGCGTGGACGCGCTGTGCCCCTTCGGCGGGCTCGAGACGCTGTTCTCGCTCATCGCCGGCACTGGGCTCATCAAGAGGATCGCCGCCTCCAGCGTTGCGCTGCTCGTTGCGGCCGTGGTGACCGCGCTCGTCTTCCGGCGCGCGTTTTGCGGGCGCATCTGCCCGCTCGGCTATCTGCAGGAGCTCTTCGGCGGGATCGGGCGCAGGCTCTTCAAGCGGCGCCTCGAGATGCCGAAGGCCCTCGACCGCCCCGCGCGCTACCTCAAGTACGTGGTGCTCGCAGCCATCCTGCTGCTCACCTGGAACGCCGGGCAGCTGGTGATCCGCTCCTACGACCCGTGGGTCGCGTACAACCACCTCACGTCGGCCGAGCTGCTCACCGGGAACGCCATCGGCCTCGCGGTGCTCGTGATCGCGCTCGCCGGATCGCTCGCCTACGACCGCTTCTTCTGTAAGTACGCGTGCCCGATGGGTGCGTTTCTCGGCCTGATCTCGAAGGTGAGCATCTTCAAGGTGCGCCGCAACGCCGAGACCTGCATCGACTGCAAGGCGTGCGACAAGGCGTGCCCCGTGAACGTGATCGTCTCCGAGGTGGAGACCGTCACCAGCCCCGAGTGCATCGACTGCGGCGAGTGCGTGACCGCGTGCCCGGTGGCTGACACGCTCGCGGTGAGCGCACGCGGCAAGAAGGGCTTCTCCCCCGTTGCGACCGGCGTGCTCGCCGTGGGGACGTTCGCGGTGCTCGTGGCGGGCGCCACCGTGACCGACAACTTCGACTGGACGGTCGCCTCACTGCGCGACCAGATTGGGCAGGGCACGGGCGAGGGCGCGGGCGAAGGTGGCACCGAGGGCACTGGCGGCAGCCTTGCGGGCGTGCCCTTCGACACCGCGCTCATCAAGGGCAGCACGCCGCTCTCCGAAGTGGTGGACGCAAGCGAGATTCCGGCGAGCGTGTTCACAGACGTCTACGGCGTGCCTGAATCCGAGATGGACTCGGCGCTCAAGGACCTCAAGACCGAGTACGGCTGCTCGCCCGGCGAGGTGCGCGCGTTCATCGCGGCGTACTACGAGGACCCCGCAGTCGTCGACACCTGGGAGGTCGGCGCGTTCGAAGAAGCGGGGCACGAGTAGACGGAGTCGAAGCCGAGGCGTTCGGCGCGGCTCAGTAGTGGTAGCGCAACTGCGCGATCTGCAGGTCGTCGCCCGCGACGCGATAGACGATCCGATGCTCCTCTGTGATGCGACGGGACCACCAGCCCGAGAGCGCGTGCTTGAGCGCCTCGGGCTTGCCCACTCCCTCGTACGGCGAGCGCTCTATGTCGCGAATCAGGGCGTTGATGCGCTGAACGACCTTCCGGTCCGTCTTCTGCCAGTAGAGGTAGTCGTCCCATGCGTGTTCCGAGAAGACGACTCTCACTCGACGAGCTCCCGCGCAGTGCCGTCACCGGTCTCCAGCTCCGCGATCGATTCGAGCAGCCTGCGCGCGCTCTTGGGGCTGCGCAGCAGATACGAGGTCTCTTCGAGCGCCTCGTAGTCCTCGAGGGACATCATCACCACCGAGGCCGACGCCTTGCGCGTGACGACGAGGGGCGTGTGGTCCTCGCACACGCGATCCATCTGGCTGGCAAGATTCGCACGCAGCGTGGTGTACGGGATGGAATCCATGGGGCACCTCCATGCGTTGCTGTACAGGTAATGGTACAGCTACAACCACGCCGAAGGCAATCTCGAGCTCACCGCGCCAGAGGTCTTTTCGAAGGCCGCGATGAGGCGCGTGGCAATCGCTATCTTCGGTGAAACATCGCCTTCCCCACAAACTCGGCGTACAGACCCGCAATCATCTGAAGGCCAATGACAACCGGTAGGCCGACCGGCAGAATCCAGGCAGGGATTTCACCCTCCGCAATCAACGGGATTGTGACCAGAACGAAGAATGCGCACGCGGCAAGACACAGCCTCACACCTCGCCGCCACCCCTCGTCCAGACTCGCCCTGCTCCCAGGCGAGGCGGCGATCTTGACCCGATAGGTCTCTCGAGCAGGCCACGCGCAGTAGACCAGTCCACCGGCAATCATCATTACCACGTACGCCTGTTCCATCAGCTATCCCGCGCACTCTGCGGATCCGGGCCCGCTGCAGCGTGCTGCATGCGTGATGCTCGCCTGTCGCTCCGACGGGTCCCGCTGATCATCCGTATGAACACCTCGGCGAGTGCGGGGTCGAACTGCGTACCGATGCACAGGTCCAGCTCCTGGATCGCGGCGTCAGTCGAGAGCGCGTTGCGATACGGCCGCTCGGAAGTCATCGCGTCGTACGCGTCACACAGGGCGAGGATGCGAGCCTCGAACGGGATGGCCTCCCCGGCAAGGCCGTCGGGGTAACCCGCGCCATCCCACCGCTCGTGATGACCCCGAACCCACGGCAGTATCTCGTCGAACCGGTTCGAGGCGAGGATCTTCTCCCCGAGCGCCGGATGCTCCTCAATGTCACGTCGCTCCGTGGCGGTGAGTGCACCCTTCTTGCGGAGAATCGCATCGGCCACGGCGATCTTGCCAACGTCGTGGAGGAGCGCAGCCACCTCGAGCAGCCGAATGGTATCGTGCGAGAGCTCGAGCGACTGGCCGAGACGCACGGCGAGCGCGGCCACATTGCGGGAGTGGTACTGCGTCGCGGAATCGCGGGCGTCAACGGCGGCGGCCAGCGCCCGCACCGCCGCAAGCTCCGACTGCTCCTCCAACTTGCGGATGCGCTCGTCGGCATCAAGGGCCTCTACGACCTCGCTGTCGTAGAACACCACCGCGTTCTTGCCGTGGTACTTGGCCCAGTACTGTGCGCCATCCGCGCGCCTCAGCAGCTCGGCTACGACCGTGGCATCTCGCGGGTACAGTGCAACTCCCATCGATGCTGTTGCCGGTCGCCCATCGGGCGTCTCCACGCTGCCGAGACGATCGCGAATGCGCTCACAGACCTCAAGCACGCCGCGCTCCCCCGCGTCCGGCAGGATCATGCCGAACTCGTCCCCGCCGAGACGACACACGGTGTCCGAGGCTCTGCAACATGCCGCGAACTCACTCGCGAGCGCCCGGAGCAACGCATCTCCGCCCGCATGGCCGCACACGCTGTTCACCCGGCTGAAGTCGTCGATGTCTATGACCACCACGCCGAGTTCCTCATGGTGACGCTCGGCCAGGTCGAGCTCGCAGGCCAATCGCTCGTGGAAGTAGCGGTGCCCAAGCAGCTGAGTCACGGGGTCGCTCACCGCGCGACTGAACAGGTGACCATTCTCGATGGCCGTAAGCGCCGAACGCGCGGCAAGAACGATTGCGAACGTAACGCCGACTCCGAGGTAGACGGATGCCTCCTGCCCGCCCTCGGGCCGGCTGAACGCGAGCCAGAAGAAGACGGGGATCAGCGCCGTGTAGACCACCGGAACGATGATGCCCGGGACCATGTGCGAGCGCGGGCGCATCCGCGGCATTCCGGTGAGGTCGCGCGCATCGGCCGGAGCCGCCAGCCGCTCGCGCCCCGCAACGAACAGCGCGTAGGCGCCCGCCATCCAGAACAACTGCACTGCGTCGTCGTACGCCAGCGCCGGTCTCACGACCGCACCGAGATACCACAGCGGCCAGAAGAACAGAGCCCCACCCCCAAGCCCCAGACCGGCAGCGATGAAGGAGCCCCACCGGGAACGCTTCTGCAACTTGCGCCCGGCATGGTTGACGAGCATGCCCGCGAGCATGCCGAGACCGAGTACCGAGAACAGCGGACCGACCACGGTGACCTCGGCGGGAACCGACGGAGGATACGCCACAGCCAGATGCCGCCACACGAAGGCATAGCCCGCAACGTACGCCAGCACGCCAACCGCCACGAGGTCCACCACATGGCGCACCACAACCGCCCACGAACCCACGCGGAACCCGCTGATACTCAGGGTCGCAACCAGCATCACGAGCGCCCCACCCAGGATCCCGATCGCTGAAAGCCACGGCCACGGCGAAACCACACCGCCGATCACCTCGGAAGATGCCGCGAACGCCGATAGCGCGAACCCGCCGGCGCCCCCGGCGATGCCAAGCCAGACGCGACGCTCTGGGGAGCGCAGCCGCCCTGCCACTCGAAGCGACATGATGAGCGCGAGGACGGCGGGCAGAACATACGCCGCAAGTCGGACCGCCGCCCCGACGGACGGGACGGGAGCGAGCGAGGGGGCCAGCACGAAGCACGCCGCGAGCGCCACGAAGCCGGCGACCACCATTGGACTGACCGGGCGTTCCGCTACCGAGAGTGGCGCCTGTGTCACACGGTCTCCTGTGCCGCCGGTGTGATACCCGAACGGGGCCGCGACAGTAGGTATCGCGCGGACCCTCTTCGTATGGCCGAAGTATAGGCGGGGGGCGATGCGCTGTCATGCCCACCCGGACGTGCCCGCGGCATGTGCGCGGGACTCCCGCACGCCTGCGTGTCACCCGCTACGGGTATCATCGGAGGTGACCGCTTCTCACGGAGGTGACCTCCTTTGGCACGCGTACTGATACTGATCGCACCCGCAATCTTCCGGGACGAGGAGTACTCCCAGCCCAAAGCCGTGCTCGAAGCGCGCGGCGCCGAGGTGATCACTGCCAGCCGCACGCCGGGCATCTGCCACGGCAAGCTCGGAATGACCGCCGAAGCAACGGTGGCGATCGCCGATGCGGAAGCCACCGACTACGATGCGGTCGTGTTCGTGGGTGGCGGCGGCGCCGAGGTCTTCTTCGACGACCCGGCCGCTCACCGGCTCGCGCGGCGGGCCCTTGAGGCGGACCGCGTCCTCGGCGCGATCTGCATCGCACCCTCGATCCTCGCCCGCGCCGGGCTGCTCAAGGGCGTGCGTGCTACCGCGTTCGGCAGCCAGCGCGAGGACCTGGTTGCCCACGGCGCCATCTGGACCGGCAGACCGGTCGAGGTGGACGGCGCCATCGTCACCGCGAACGGCCCCGACGCGGCCCGCGACTTTGGCATGGAGATCGCCGACACGCTCGGTCTGCCCTGATACGCCCCGACGAAAGGACGCCACCATGCAGCTTCGCATCTACCGCTGCCGCATCTGCGGTGAGGTCTACCTCGGCTACGAAGCGCCCGAGAACTGCCCGTTCTGCGGCGTGAAGACCGAGTTCCTCGAGGCGCCCGAGAAGTACCGGGAGGACATCAACGACATCACGGTCACCGAGACCGAGCGTGCCGACCTCGAGAGCTCGATCGAGATCGAGCGTTCGAACACCCGCTTCTATCTCGGCATGGCCGCGCGCAAGGACAACGACACGCTGCGCGCCACGTACAAGCGTCTGGCGAAGGTGGAGGCCGAGCACTGCAGCGTGTTCTGCAAGCTCGCGAAGGTGCACAAGCCCACCGACCTCCTCGCCCCGAGTGAGACCACCGACTCGTGGAAGACCGACATCGAGGAGTCGCTCAAGCGCGAGAACCGCGCCACGGCGCTCTACGCCGAGTTTGCACAGCGGGCCACCAACCCGCGCCTCAGGGAGGTGTGGCGCTCGATCTCAGAGGTCGAGGCCGATCACGTCACGCTCGACGATCTCGCGCTGACGTACGTCTGAAGCTCCGGGCGGGGCATCGCGCCCCGCCCCCTAGTCAGCCTCTAGAGTTCCCTTCGGCGGAACACGAGCACCGCAGCACCCACGCAGACCGCCATCACCGCGACGGCGGTCACGATCGGCCACCCGAGCGATGGGGTCTCGCCCAACACGAGGTTCGACGGCGCCCCCACGAGTCCGGCCGGCGAGTAGTCGAGCGTCGGCGCCCACAGCGTTGCCAGGCTGAGCAGGATGTATGCGCCAAAGCCGAGTCCCGCCGCTCCCGCCTGCGAGTCGAGGGCCGCGGAAAGCAGCTCCATCAGCGCCACGAACATGAGCCCGAAGACGAGCCACGCCCCGGTGGCCTCGGCCAGCGGCCCGATCGGCGCCTCGCCGAACACCGCGTAGGTGATCCCCCAGGTGGCGAGCGCACCGACGATGACCGGCACCGCCACGAGCGCGGCCTGCGACACGAACTTGGCGAGCACGAACGCGCTGCGCGACAGCGGCTTAGTGAGCACAAGCGCGGCCGTGCCCGACTTCGTCTCGGCCGACACGATGCCGCCGAACATGATGATCACCGCGAAGAGCACCATCTGCGAGAGGTTCTTCGTCCACTGCAGGTAGGCGTCCACGTACGTTGGGTCCGGGAGCTGGATGACTACGCCCGGCTGCTGGTCGGTCATGAGCGAGCCGAGCAGCTGCGGCGTGATCTTGGCGAGCGGCGGACCGGAGATCGCGAAGAAGAGCACGATGCCGGGCAGCACCCAGATGCGCCACGTGCGGAGGATCTCGCGGAACTCCTTGCCGAGGAAGGCCGTGAATCCGTTCATCTCACGCCTCACCTCCCACCAGGTCCACGAAGACCTCTTCGAGCGAGACCTCGCCCGCCTCGAGCCGCACGAGGCCCACGCCCCGCTCGGCAACCGCCGCGGGGATAGCCACGCGCGCGGCCTCCAGATCGCTCACCGTGATCGAGAGCGCGCCGCCGTTCACACGCGCGACCTCGCCCGCCCAGGCTTCGGCCGCGAATCGCTCGGCAAACTCGTCGGCGCCCTCGGTGACCTCAACGAGCAACCGCGAGGCGCCGTAGCGCGCTTTGAGCTCGTCGATCGGCGACTGCGTGACCACGCGGCCCTCGTGCAGGATCGCGACCGTGTCGCACACGCGCTCCACGTCGGCCAGGATGTGCGTGGAGAAGAACACCGTGGTGCGCCCGCCGAGCGAGCCGATCATCTCGAGCACCTCTTTGCGCCCGATCGGGTCGAGTGCCGAGGTCGGCTCGTCGAGCATCAGCAGCTTGGGCGCGTTGATGAGCGCCTGCGCCACGCCGAGCCGCTGCTTCATGCCCCGCGAGTAGCCGCCGATCTTGGCGTGCACGTCCGCGAGACCGGCCAGATCGAGCAGCGCCTCCACGCGCGCGTCGAGCGTCCTGGTATCGATGCCGAAGAGCTTCCCCGCGAAGTGCAGGAACTCCCGCGCGGTCATCCAGCCGTAGTAGCCGGGGACGTCGGGCAGGAAGCCGATGTCGGCGCGGACGGCGTTGGTGGCGCTCACCACGTCGCGGCCGAACACGCGCGCCTCGCCCGAGGTCGGCCGCGCAAGCCCGGTGAGGATGCGCAGCGTGGTGGTCTTGCCCGCGCCGTTGGGGCCGAGGAACCCGAAGACCGACCCTTCGGCCACGGTGAGGTCCACCGAGTCGAGCGCGCGCTTCTCGCCGTAGGCCTTGGTGAGGCCGCGGATCTCGATCGCAGCGCTCACGCCTCGTCGCCCTCTTTCGCGCCGTAGAGCACGTCGGCCGCACGCGCGGCGCGGTCACCGGCGGCAGGTGCGCCTTCGGCAGCAGCCGCGGACAGCGGGTCCACCGCCGGCGCGGGCTTGCGTCCGGCCGCGAGGAACACGATCGCGCCGACGAGGTTCACGAACAGGATGATGATCACCCATGGCCACTTCTTGCCGAGGAGGAGCTGCTCGTCCGGCGTCTTGAACAGCTTGACCAGCGCGAAGACCTCCACGCCGATTTGCACCACGGCAAGCGCGATGAGGCCGATCTGCAGCCCCGCCGGGATGTCGCCCCATGCGATTTGAGTACCCATCGTCAGTTCCCTTCTCGATCATCGTTGAGGCTCGCACGCCACTCGGCGCGCAGCCCCAAACGAACAGGCACGTACAGAAGCAGGAACGAGAGCGCGAGTCCTGCGAGGATCGGCACCACGATGAGGTTGCCGCTGGCTCCGCCGTTCGCATCGGCCACGGTGATGATCGTGAGGCCGAGGCCGAGCGGCGCGATCAGGCCGAGTGCGGCCGAAGAGAGCACGAGGCTGCGCGCGGGAACGCGTCGCCACAGCGCACGGACGTCGGTGATCGCAACGGGAAGCACGGTGAGCACCGCCACGAGCCCGAGCGCGAACGCCTTCGACGCCCAGTCGTCCGGTGCTCCGGAGAGGCCCCAGTGCACCGGCACCTCGGCGGGAAGCGAGCTCCACGACACCGCCATGAGCACGGCGGTCGCGGTGGCGATCACCGCAGGAATCGCGAATGCGACCCGCACGGCGACTGGCGGGATGCGTTCGAACAGCTCATCGCCCACGTCGTCCGGGCGAAGCAGGCCGAGCTTCACCGCGAGCGCGCCGAAGTTGATGGTCCAGCCCAGACCGAAGAGGCGCGGCGTGAAGATGTGCGGATCTGCCGGGTTCCACATGCGGCTGCTGATGCGGTCGACCGAGGCGCCACGGAAGTCGTACGGCATCCCGAGCAGCCGACCCTGCGGCTGCGATGAAGCGTCGTCCAACTCCCCGCCCGACCCGCCGAGGGCCTCGCAGACGCTCCGCGCGTACTCGTGCGGGTCGCCGAGCGCGCGAACTGCCTCCGCCTCGCCCAGGCGCGCCGCGTCATCGGCAAGGAGCGACTCGAGTTCGGCCAGCGCCTCATCGCGATCGCGGCTCCGAAGCCCCGCCAGGTCTGCGCGCACGGCGGCCACGAATCCCGCTATCGTGCTCGGCTCAGTCATCGCCCTCAGTCCTCGTGAGCAGCCGCTCGACCGTCTCGGACAGGTCGCGCCATGAGGCGCTCATCTCCGCCAGTTCGCTTTGGCCCTGCGCGGAGAGCCGGTAGTACTTGCGCGGCGGCCCCACGGGCGATTCCCGCCATGTGGTGTCGACCGATCCCGCCTTCTTGAGCCGTGAGAGCAGCGGGTACACCGTGCCTGCGCTCGCCTCCAGCCCCGCGTGCTCGGCGAGGTGGTCCACGATCTCCACGCCGTAGAGCTCGCCGGAGTCCAGCAGCGCAAGGATGACGAGCTCGAGCGCGCCCTTGCGGAACTGTGAGACCCGACTGTCACGCTCGGCGGTCATGTGGCGTTCTACGTCCGTCCTTGCCGAAGTGATTGGTACTGCCAGCTACCTTGTATCACATGCTAGTTGGTGATGCAAGATAGCGTTGGGGTCGGACGTGCAGGGCCTCGAGGGGCGCCGTGCCAGCGCGGCGGACGATCAGCGGAGATCGTCAAGCGCGGCACGGTACGCGCCGTACGTCCGCTCGTCGAAGAGCACGAACGTCACCTCACGCACCGAACGCGCCTCGTCGCGCAGGAAGCGCTTCACCTCGGCCAGCGCGACTTCCGCCGCTTCGGCGAGCGGATAGCCGTACGCGCCGGTCGAGATCGACGGGAACGCGATCGTGCGCAGACTGTAGCTCTCGGCCACGCGCAGGCTCTCGCGGTACGCGCTGGCGAGCGTGGCGGCCTCCCCTGCCCCGCCGCCGTGCCACACGGGTCCAACGGTGTGGATGACGTGCTTTGCGGGCAGGTTGCCGCCGCCGGTCTTCGCGGCCTGACCGGGCGGCAGCGAGCCGCGCTGGGCCACGATCGCCTTGCACTCGTTGTAGATGGCGGAGCCACCGGCGCGATGGATGGCGCCGTCCACACCGCCGCCGCCGAGCAGCCCGGAGTTCGCCGCGTTCACGATCGCGTCCACGTGCTGGCGCGTGATGTCATCGATTACGAGGCGGAGCGTGCGGGTGCCGATGGTGAGATCGTCCATGTGCGGTTCCTACCCTCGCGCGACGGCCTCGAACACCTCGGCGTAGCACGGCACGAGCGCATCGAACGTGAACGGCTCGGCGAGCGCGCGATACGCACGCGGCTCCGGGCGGTCGGTGATCGCACCCCGTAGGCGCGCCACGAGTTCGTCGTGCGAGGCGTAGCGACACTCGGCGGGGTACAGCTCCGGATACGCCAGCCGGTCGGGCACGAGCGGCTTGCAGCCCGCGTAGCACGCCTCGAGCATCGCCAGGCCGAAGAACTCGTTGCGCGCGGTGGAGACCGCCACGTCCGCGCTCGCAAGCAGGCCGCGTACGCCTCGCGGGACTCGGGCTCGCCGAGGTGCACAAGCCGGTCGCCGAGTGCCGTGGCTGCCTCGGCCATCAGCGGCTCGGTCTCGCGGAACGACTGGCCGGCCACGGCCACCTCGAAGTCGAGGCCTTCGGCGGCGAGCGTCCTCGACCGCTGCGAAGAACGCCTCCGGGTCCTTGTCGTGCTCCCAGCGGTGCGGCCACACGATGCGCGGCCGCGCGGCCGCGACGCGGCCGGCGCAGCATCGAAGGCGGCGGGATCGAACGGCGGCGCCAGCACCTCCGCGCTTGCGCGGCGATGCGCGCCGGCGACGCCCTTCGGCTGGTGGTCGGGGAACTCGCGCAGGAAGCCGGGGATCTCGGCGAGGAAGCCGTCGAGGTTGTATCGCGTGTTGAAGAGGCAGCGGTCGGCCGTGAGCGCGCTCGTGATGTTGGTGAGCGGGAACTGGTAGTCCCACTCGGCGGTGTGGCGGTTCGGGTAGAGCAGCTGGTTCTCGTGGAAGTACACGACGCGCGGGACGCCCGCCACCGCCTCGCCCGCGAGCGCCACGAACTCCGCGAGGTTCACGAAGGTGCGACGCGAAGATGAGGTCCCAGCGCGACCCGGCCTCGTGCAGCGCGCGCGCCTCCTCGGCCATGGTGATCGCCGAGCCGCGCATGCGCCACTTCCACTTGCGCGCGGGCAGCGTGAGCAGGTCGAACGCGAAGCCGAGCGGCGTGAGGCGCTCGATGAGCCCGTCGAGCACGGCACGGTGCGAGCCGCCGTAGTACGGCTCGAGCGCGAGGACGCGCAGTGGCTCCGTCGTTCAT
The DNA here is from genome assembly GCA_963700295.1 of uncultured Actinomycetes bacterium. Classification (GTDB taxonomy): domain Bacteria; phylum Actinomycetota; class Coriobacteriia; order Anaerosomatales; family Anaerosomataceae; genus UBA6100. Next base: position 24,746 of record CAVOWY010000002.1, read on the forward strand.
CGCTGCCTCGCGCGAGGCGCGCGGTACGACACCGACGGGAAGTCCATGTGCGTGGCACCGCGCGAGCGCCTGGGCGACGAGCGCGGGATGTCGAGGCCGGATCCTCGCCCTCGGCGATCTCCTCGTGCCGCGCATGCGTCTGCGGCCGTGCGCGGCATGAACAGCGTGCAGCAGTCGTCGTCCGTGGCGATCGAGAGCTCGTAGGTGCCGAGCGCGCGGGCCTCGGCGACGATCTCCTGCTTGTCGCTGCCGATGAGCGGGCGGAAGACCGGCAGCGTGGCGACCGCGTCGACCGCCGCGATGTTCTCGAGCGTCTGCGACGCGACCTGCCCCAGGCTTTCGCCCGTCACGAGCGCCCTGGCACCCTCGACCCGCGCGAGAGCCTCGGCGACCCGAACCATGAACCTGCGGTAGAGCAGCACCCTGCAGATCCGGCGGTGCGTCGAGCGAGATCGTCCGCTGCACGGTCGCCGAACGGGATCACGTAGAGGCGGCCCATGCCGCCGCCCGGCACGAGCACACGCGCCAGATCCTCCACGGCGCGCTCCGACGTGCCTACCGTCTGGGGACGTCCCGAGAAGTGCACGCCCACGATCGTCGCCCCGCGCCTCATGACGCGCCACGCCGCCACCGGCGAGTCGATGCCGGCGGAGAGCAGCGCCACCACCTTCCCGACGTGCCCACGGGCAGGCCACCCGGGCCGTCCACCCGCTCGGCGTAGACGTACGCGGCGCCCTGGACCACCGCGATGCGCACCATGAGGTCCGGCGCCGAGAGATCGACCGCAAGCCCGGTGCCCTCACGCACGACGTCGCCGACTCTGCGGTTCATGTCCATGCTGCATTCGGGGTAGTCGGTGGCCGAGCGACGCGCCTCGATCCCGAAGGTGCGGATCGCGCCGCCCCGGCGAGCGATCTCGGCACGGGCGAGCTCGAGTGCGGCCAACGCGATGGCCTCGGGAGTCTGCTCGACCTCCATGCCGATCGCCGCGTACGAGATGCCGGGCGTACGGGCGAGCGCGGCAGCCACGTCCGGAGCCGAGGAGTCGTCGTGGATGCGCACGAGCACCCGGCTCGCGATGCGCCCGACCTCGGCCGAAGGGATGTCGCGGAGTGCCCACTTGATGTTCGTCTCGAGGCGGCGCTCGAACGAGCCGCGGTTCAGGCCCTTGAGACCGATCTCGTGGTAGTGAACGAGCGCGACACGCACCTGACGATCACCCTTCATCAGCAGCGATGCCCCGGTTCCGCGCATGCGGCCGGGGCATCATCTTCGCAGAGCAGCGGGCGGTGGGGCTACTTGTAGCTCTCCTTGACCCGCTCGTAGCTCACGTCACCGCTCGCGATCTCGTCGAGCGCGAGGGTGAGCGGCTTGGTGCTCGTGATCTGGGCGATCTGCGGGGCCTGCATGGTGAGCAGCGCCTGGTCGCGAACACCGTGGATCATGTCGTTGATCTGGCGCGCACGCTTGGCGGCCACGATGCAGAGCGTGTACTTGGAGTCGACCTTCTCGAGCAAGAGATCGATCTCAGGCTTGATGACCATGGCTTATGAACATCCTTCGCCGCTTCGGAGGGATTCGATGATGCCGACCAGCTCATCAGTGGCCCGGGCAACATCATCGTTTTCTACCACATGATCGTATGTCCCCACAAGCTGGAGCTCCCGAACGGCGGTCGCGAGACGCGTCTCGATCTGCTCGTCGTTCTCGGCGCCGCGTGCCCTGATCCGGCGCTCAAGCTCCTCCAGCGACGGGGCGATGATGAACACGAGCACGGCATCCGGCATGAGCTCCTTGACCTGCATGGCACCCTGCGGGTCGATCTCCAGGATCACATCCGACCCGCGATCGAGCGTGCTCGCGCACCGTGGACGCGAGCGTGCCGTAGCGGTTCCCGTGGACCTCGGCCCACTCCAGGAACTCGCCGGCCTCGATCAGCTCGTCGAAACTCCTCGGCGAGAGGAAGTAGTAGTCCTCGCCCTCCACCTCGTGCGGGCGCGGCGGCCGCGTGGTGGCGGACACGGACACCCACAGACGCAGGGACCCTGGCGACAGTCCGTCCACCAGGGTCCCTTTTCCGGCGCCCGAAGGGCCGGAGATGATGAAGAGATGACCTGCGCGGCCGTGTCGGCATAGATCGGATCAGACGGCTCTAGCCGAGGCGCTGCCATGAGCAGCTCGCGCTGACGGGCGCCGAGGCCCTGGACGCGGCGGCTCGTCGGAGATCTCGAACTCGGCCATGATCTTGGCGGCCTTGGCCTTGCCGTAGCCCGGGAGGCTCTCGAGCAGCGTGGCGACCTTCATGCGCGCGACGACGGATCGTCCGCCTTCTTCATGACGTCAGCGAACGACGTCTTGCCAGCTCTTGATCTTCTGGCGGAGATCAGCGCGTTCCTGGCGCGCCTGGGCGGCCTTCTCGAGGGCCTTCTGCGGTCCTCGCGGCGACAGGTTCGGCAGAGCCATTGTTCCTCCTCGCTCCGGGTTCGTGCACATGCACACGGTCGGTTCCACGATCGCCGCGGCCAACGGCGAACCGTTGCGTGCACAGCGGGTTGATGCTACCCCTGACCTGCGAGGATGCCAACACCTGTGTTCACCGAAAGTCGGCGGCTTCCGGGCGAATCGAGGGCGTTCCGGCCGCACATTGGGGGCAGTTCTGCGGCTCCATAGACTCAACCTCAAGTTGAAGGAGAGGACGATAGTCGGCATCGAACGCCTTGTCCCCGCCGCGGTCGATGATGCGACGTTACCGCAGCCACGACTCCCTCGCTCTCGCGCACCAGTTCGATGACCTCGGCCACGCTTCCGCCCGTGGTGACCACGTCTTCCACGACCAGCACGCGCGCGCCCGGACGCACGGTGAAGCTGCGGCGGAAGCTCATCACGCCCTGCTTCGCGCTCGCTGAAGATGAACTTGACGCCGAGCGCCTGCGCCACGGCGAAGCCGATGATGATGCCGCCGACCGCCGGGGCGGCGACAAGATCGATCTGCTGGTCAGCAACGCGATGCGGCCATCGCCTGGGCGAGACGAGTGGTGAGCGCCGGGTCCTCGAGCACGCGCGCGCACTGGACGTACGTGTCCGAGTGCCGGCCGCTCGTGAGCTGGAAGTGACCGTGCAGGATGGCTCCCGCTTCCTTGAGCGCGGCAAGGACGTCGCGTCGGTCATCGTCGATGCAGGCTGCATCCTCCATTCGCCACGATCGCTCTCGAGCTGCCGCCGCCGGATCGCACGGCGCCGGTGATCGGCCGCCCGACGACCAGGTGGCGACGCACCAGCAGCGATCGCCTCGGCCGGTGTGGCGGTCCGGGCCTGGTCGTCCGCGTCCTCGCCGGCGGGACGCACGCCCGGTGTCACCACAAGCGCGTCGGTGCCGAGGAGCGTCGCGCATCGCTGCGGCCTCCCGGGCGAGCAGACCACGCCGTCGGCAGCCCGCGTCGCGCGCGAGCGTCGCGCAGCGCGGCGACCTGCTCCGCCGAGCTGTTCGAGACGCCGATCTCGGCAAGCGCAGCGTCATCGAGGCTGGTGAGCACGGTGACGGCGATGATGCTCGGCCGTGGCGCCTTGAACTTCTCGGCGGCCGCCGTCGTGGCGCCGCCACAGCTGCCTCGAGCATCGCGCGCCCGCCCGAGGCGTGCACGGTGAACATGTCGGCGCCCAGCGCGGGTGAGCGTGCGGCACGCGCCCTCGATCTGGTGCGGGATGTCGTGGAGCTTGAGGTCGACAAACACCTTGAAGCCCATCGCGCGCAGGTCGCCGACGATCTGCGGTCCCTCGGCGTAGTAGAGCGTCATGCCGACCTTCACCCAGCCCACGCGCCCGCGCAGCGTGCGCGCCATCGCGAGCGCGCGCTCGGCGTCGGGCAGGTCCAGTGCGACGATGATCCGGTCTCGCATGGTGTCCCCTTGCACTCGCACGCGGCGTCCGGCCGCCTCGCCGGTCGCCGCGACTCTGTCAGGCCTGGCGTTCGGGCCAGGCCGCACCGGTCAGGTCGCTCACGCGGGTGATTCCGCGCTCCTCGCAGAAGTGCCGCAGGCCCTCGGCAACCGCAGCAGATGCCGTCGGGTCGACGAAGTTCGCCGTGCCCACCGCGACGGCCGTCGCGCCCGCGAGCATGAACTCGGCCGCATCGGCAGCCGACATGATGCCCGCCCATGCCGATCACCGGCACGGCCACCGCACGCGCGACCTGCCACACCATGCGCACCGCCACCGGCTTGATCGCGGGCCCCGAGAGGCCGCCCACGCCTCGGGCGAGCTTCGGCCGGAAGGTGTCGTGTGTCGATCGCCATGCCGAGCAGCGTGTTGATGAGGCACACGGCATCCGCACCTTCGGCCTCGACCGCACGCGCGATCTCGCACGATGTCGGTCACGTTCGGGCACAGCTTCACGATGAGCGGCTTGGTGGTGGCCGCGCGCACCGCGCTCACGACCTCGGCAGCGGCCGGGCACGACGTGCCGAACGCCATGCCGCCCGCGTCCACGTTCGGGCACGAGATGTTGAGCTCGAAGCCCGCGACGTCCGGTTCCGCATCGAGCCGCTCGGTCACCGCCACGTACTCGGCCACGCTGTGACCCACGACGTTCACGATCACCGGCACGTTCTGGGTGGCGAGCCAGGCCAGGTCGTTCGCGCAGAAGGCCTCGACACCGGGGTTCTGCAGGCCGATCGAGTTGAGCATGCCCGACGCGCGTCTCGGCGATGCGGGGGCTGTCGTTGCCCGCCCACGGCTCGAGCGACACGCCCTTGGTGACCACGGCGCCGAGCCGCGATGAGGTCGATGAAGTCCGCGTACTCGCGCCCCGAGCCGAACGTGCCCGAGGCGGTCATCACCGGGTTGCGAAGCTCGAGGCTCGCCGATCCGCACGCGCATGTCCACGGTGCCGGTCACTCGCCCGTGCCTCCGGGTCCTCGGACGGATCCCACAGCACCTCCTCGGCGTCGAAGACCGGGCCGTCCACGCACGCGCGCTTGCGGCCGTTCATCGTCGTCACCACGCACGACAGGCACGCGCCGACACCGCACGCCATGAGCCGCTCGAGCGACACCTGGCACGGGATGCCGGCCGCGGCCGCCTGGGCCGCCACGATCGCGCTGCATCGGTTCCGGGCCGCACACGTAGACGACATCGGGCCGGTCGGTGGTCATGAGCCGTCGGTGAGTGCGGTCACGAACCCGCAGGTGCCCGCCGATGCCGTCGTCGGTGGCGACCTCGGTCCGCCGCGCACGCGGCTCGAACAGGTCGCGCGCGAGCAGGCGATCGGCCGTGGGCGCGCCCATGTGCGACGCGTCGTCGCCACGCCGCGCGCGGCGAGCTCCTCCGCGAGCATGCCCATGGGCGCGGCGCCGAGCCCGCCGGCCACGAGCAGCGCGTGTGCGGCGCCCTCGGGCGACCCACCACCCGTGCCCGAGCGGGCCGATGGCGTCCATGACCGCGCCGCGGCGCGGCCTCGGCAGCACACGCGTGCCGCGCCCGAGCACCTGGTAGAGGATCTCGAGGCGGCCCGCCTCCGCGCGGTGGACCGAGAACGGGCGTCGCAGGATGAAGTCGGCGCCTTCGCGCGATGCGCAGGTGCACGAACTGCCCGGGGCGATCGCAGCCGCGCGTGCGCGGCGCGTCGAGCACCACCAGCCCGACGCCCGTCGGCGACGCGCTCGTTCGCCACGACCGTGGACGCTGCTCGGGCAGCGGCGGACGCTGATGTCGCTGTCGATCACGCGGCGCCTCCCCGTCGAAGTCCTGCAGCGCGATCACGTCGAGACTGCCGCCGATGATCGCCTCGATCGCCTGCGACGCTGGCCTGAGCGGCGGCGAGGGTCGTGATGTTGCTGACGCCGTGCTGCATCGCGGCGGTGCGGATGTGGTAGCCGTCCGAGCGGGTCTCCTGGCCGAACGGCGTGTTGATGACGAGCTGCACCTCGCCGTTCGCGATGCGCGTCGACGATGTTCGGCCGGCCCTCGTGCACCTTGAGCACCTCGGTCGACCGGGATGCCGAGGCGCTGCAGCAGCCGCGCCGTCCCCTGCGTCGACATGATGCTGAAGCCGAGCACGTGCAGCTGCCGCGCGACCGGCACCGACGGCGCGCTTGTCGCGGTCGCACACCGAGATGAACGCCGCGCCCTCGCGCGGCAGCGAGTAGTCGATCGCGAGCTGGCTCTTGCGCGTACGCCGCCGGGAAGTCGTCGCGCCACGCCCATGACCTCGCCGGTGGACTTCATCTCCGGGCCGAGCACGCTGTCGGCTGCCCGGGAAGCGGCCGAAGGGCATGACGGCTTCCTTCACGCAGAAGCGCCCGAGCTCGCGATCCTCGGCGGGCAGGCCCATGTCGGCGAGCTTCTCGCCCGCCATCACGCGCGCCGCGACCTTGGCGAGCGGCACGCCGGTCGCCTTGCTCACGAACGGCACGGTGCGGCTGGCGCGCGGGTTGACCTCGAGCACGTAGACGGCGTCGTCCTTGACCGCGAACTGGACGTTCATGAGCCCGCGCACGCCGAGCTCGAGCGCGAGCGCGCGGGCGTGCTCGCGTGATGCGCGTCGACCGTGTCCGCGCCGAGCGAGAAGGGCGGGATGCAGCAGGCCGAGTCGCCCGAGTGGATGCCCGCCTCCTCGATGTGCTCCATGACGCCGCCGATGTAGACGTCGTCGCCGTCGCAGACGGCGTCCACGTCGACCTCGATGGCGTCCTCGAGGAAGCGGTCGAGCAGCACGGGGTGGTCGGGGAGACCTCGACGCGCCTCGGCCAGTAGCGCTCGCAGGTACTCCTCGTCGTAGGCGATCACCATGCCGCGCCCGCCGAGCACGTAGCTCGGCCGCACGAGCAGCGGGTAGCCGATGCGCGCGCGCGACCTCCACGCGCCTCCTCGAGCGTGCGCGCGGTGCCGGCGGCCGGATACGCGATCCCGAGCCGGTCGAGCACCGCGGAGAAGCGCTCGCGGTCCTCGGCGAGGTCGATCGCCTCGGGCTGGTGCCGAGGATCGGCACGCCCGCCTGCCTCGAGCGCGTGCGCGAGCTTGAGCGGCGTCTGCCCGCCGAAGGTGACGAGCACGCCGTCGGGCTGCTCCTCCTCGATGATGTCCATGACGTCCTCGAAGGTGAGCGGCTCGAAGTAGAGCCGGTCCGAGGTGTCGTAGTCGGTGGAGACCGTCTCCGGGTTGCAGTTGACCATGATGGTCTCGAGCCCGGCCTCGGCGAGCGCGTAGGCCGCGTGCACGCAGCAGTAGTCGAACTCGATCCCCTGGCCGATGCGGTTGGGGCCGGCGCCGAGGATCATCACGCGCGGGCTTCCGGCGGGGGTCGACCTCGTCCTCCTCCTCGTAGGTCGTGTAGTAGTAGGGCGTCGAGGCCGCGAACTCGGCCGCGCAGGTGTCGACCGACTTGAAGGTCGGGCGCACGCCGAGCTCGACCGGCGCGCGCGCACCGCGAGCCTCGGTCGCGCCGGTAAGATGCGCGAGCTGCGCGTCGGAGAGGCCGTGGCGCTTGGCTCCTGCAGCGCGGCGGGTTCGGCGACGCGTCGTCGAGCGCACGTTGCCGGCGAGCTCGCGTCTCGGCCTCGACCATGTTCGCGAGCCTGCTCGAGGAACCAGGGATCGATGCAGCGTGATCGTCGGCAGACCTCCTCGACGGTGCGCCCGCGGCGCAGCGCCTCGGCCATGTAGAAGAGCCGGTGCTCGTTGGGCAGCGCAAGATGCCGTCGAACGTGCGCTCGTCGAAGGAGTCCTTGCCGTCGGCGCCAGCCTCCGCGACCGTTCTCGAGCGAGCGCATGCGCCTTGATGAACGCCTCGGGGAACGTGCGGCCGATCGCCATGACCTCCCCCACGGACTTCATGCGCGTGGTGAGCCGTGTCGGTCGCCGCGGGAACTTCTCGAACGCCCAGCGCGGGACCTTCACCACGGCGTAGTCGATCGGGGCTCGAAGCACGCCGGGCGTGACGCGCGTGATGTCGTTGGCGATCTCGTCGAGGGTGTAGCCCACCGCGAGCTTGGCCGCGATCTTGGCGATCGGGAAGCCGGTGGCCTTGCTCGCGAGCGCCGAGCGAGCGCGACACGCGCGGGTTCATCTCGATGACGACGATGCGCCCGTCGGCGGGTTCATCGCGAACTGCACGTTGCTGCCGCCGGTCTCGACCCCGATCTCGCGCAGGATCGCGAGGAGGCGTCGCGCATGCACCTGGTATTCGCGGTCGGTGAGCGTCTGGGCGGGCGCGACGGTGATGAGTCGCCGGTGTGAACGCCCATCGGGTCGAAGTTCTCGATGCAGCACACGATGACCGCGTTGTCCTTGCGGTCGCGCATGACCTCCATCTCGAACTCCTTCCAGCCGATCACGCTCTCCTCGACGAGCACCTCGCCTACCGGGCGACAGCGCGACGCCGTTCGCGACGATCTCGCGAAGCTCCTCCATGTTGTAGGCGATGCCGCCGCCGGCGCCGCCGAGGGTGAAGCTCGGCCGGATGACCACGGGGCAGCCGACAGTCGGTCGACGAACTCCTCGGCTCCTCGATGGCGAGACGTACGCCGCTGAGCGGCACGTCGAGCCCGATCGCGCTCATGGCCTCGCCGAAGAGCTCCCGGTCCTCGCCCTTCTTGATGACCTCGCAGGGTCGCGCCGATGAGTTCGACGCCGAAGCTGTCGAGGGTGCCGTCCTCGGCGAGCGCCACCGCGAAGTTCAGCCCGGTCTGCCCGCCGAGGGTGGGGAGAAGGGCGTCGGGGCGCTCCTGCTCGATGACCTTGGCGACGAACTCGGGGGTGATCGGCTCGATGTAGGTGCGGTCGGCGAACTCGGGGTCGGTCATGATCGTGGCCGGGTTCGAGTTGACGAGGACGACCTCGTAGCCGTCCTCCTTCAGCACCTTGCACGCCTGGCGCCGGAGTAGTCGAACTCGCACGCCTGGCCGATGACGATCGGGCCGGAGCCGATGACGAGGATCTTGTTGATGTCGTCTCGGCGGGGCATGGGTTCCTTGGGGTCGAAGGCGGGCGTTGTCGGTCTTACGGGACGATCAGAACGGGGCAGCTCGCCTGCCTGAGCAGCGTCATGGAGACACTGCCGAGGAGCATCTCCTGCACTGCGTTGCGGCCGCGCGTTCCACGATGACACCGGTCGCGCGACGATCCTCGATCTCCTTCAGCATCCCGGGGATCGGGCTCTCCTGCGCGGCGTGGGGCTCGAAGCGATCCCCTGCTGGCTGCACATCGCCTGCAGGTTCTTCAGCTGGAACTCGGCGCCTTCCTAAGCGCGCCGCAGCTTGTCGCCCGTAAGCGCCGGATCGATCGCGTGCATGAGGAAGAGGTGCTTGACGACGCCCTTCGGCATGTCGATCGTGCCGTGAACGCACGTGCGGCCGACAGCGAGAAGTCGGTGGGCAGCACGATCTTCTCGCCGAAGTGCCGAAGCAGCGATTCGGGCGAACTCTGGTTG
>CAVOWY010000003.1:0-422696 GCA_963700295.1 uncultured Actinomycetes bacterium
TACCGAGACGTTAGCGCGATTCTGCGGGGCCTTGGGTGATGAGGTTCCCGCGCGTCGCATCCGGCTCGGATCTCTTTCGCTCTCCTCGGCCGCGTTCGCTCTGTGAGCGGACCCGCGGCACGGAAAGCGCGCACCTTCGAGTCCCCGCCCCAAGGCCCGTCGGCCGCGGCGCGCTTGCCATCGTACTGTGGTCGTCTTCTCATCAACCTGCGCGCCTGACCCGCAGGCTCTCTCGCGAAGCAGCACGTCTGCGGTGCGCGCAGAAGTGTCCTCGCGCGTGGGCTCCCCGGGCGGCGCTCGGGTCGAGTTTCGGCTGCAAGCGCTGGCGTCACCACCTCGGTTGCGGATCGTGGGTCACTGCGCTAACAAGCGCGTCAACCCGACAGCGCGTGTGCGGTAGACTCAGGCGGTGAAGTGAAGGTGGCGCTGCGGGTTACGCGCCAGGCGTTCGACGCACGATTCCCCGAGGGAGGGAGCGGCATGCTCTACCGGTGGCTCAAGGACTCGCCCGACCCTTCTCGGGCCGCGAAGAGCGCTCTCATCCCGTACGCGATCGTATCAGCGGCGTTCGGCCTTCCGCTGTTGTTCTTATCCACGACGGAGTCCTGGGACACCCAAGGTGCGGCGCTCGGCCTGTGCTGGGCGCTCCCCATGCTGCTGTCGGTCGCCCTGCTCGTTGCGTTCCCGGTGTACATCATTCGCGTCATGACGGGAATCACCGAGAACGCACATGACAGGGAGGCGACATTCGCCCTGTTCTTCTTCGGTGTGACTCTGGGGAGCATCACGATTCCGATGTGGGGCTTGGTCGGAGGTATGCTCGCCCACGATCCGCGCGCCTACCTTGTCGGGGTTCTCGCGGGTCTCATACCGATTCTCGCCTCGTGGCCCAGCAGACGCGTTTGGAGCAGGTGGGAGGCGACCCTGTCTGCTCGAGGCATTCTGCGTTCTCAGGACGGCGTCGAACAAGCGCTTCCAGCTGACGCGCAAGAGTCGTAGGCTGAACTGGCGGGTACTGGCGCGCAGCTGAAGCGCCAAGACGTTAGCGGGACGTCGGAGTCCTCGGTCATCCGATGCGATTCTTGGGATGGAGTTGCGGAGGACGCGCCGCACATCCCGTCTTGAGGTCCGGCCGCCACAGGCGCGGCAGCAGCTCACCGCCACAACCTCGGGTCCGCGTCCGCGCGCCCGCCGCGTGGTCCATCTCGGCAGTACCTCCCTACGGACAACCGGCAAGGAAGCAGCCGCATGCCCGCGCCGGTGGGTCCACGCCTCGGCACATGGGCGGCGCGTCCTCCGATCTTCGTCCCGGAGCCGTCGGCGTCCACAGTATCGTCGGGGCCGGGTGTGCCGTCGCTTCCACCGCTCGGTCTGCCGGTGACCTGCATCCGCCCGCTAACAAGCGCTTCCAGCAGACGCGGCAAGCGTTAAGCTACGAAGGGAAGTCGTCGGCGCGCAGCTGAAGCGCCAAGACGTTAGCCGTACTGGGGGAGATTGTCGTGGAGTTAGACCGATCGCGTATCGCCGCCAAGATCGAGGGCGCGCTCGTGCGCGATCTCGAATTCGATGCCGCAAGCGCTCGCGACGTTGCCTTCCACATGACGGACTGGCTCAGGGACCTTGTCGACTACGTCGCGTTTTGCGAGCGGCCTGAGGAACTCTCAGACGATGCGCTCATGGGTCTTCTCATGGGATTTGTGGCACACGTCCCGAATCACATGGTTGCTGCGCACAAGCTGCTGATGGACTCACCCGTGACAGACGTCTTTGGCATAAACGCGCTTGATGATGATCAATGGCCAGACGCCTGAGTTCAAGTTTGAATCGCAACACTTCGGCCTTCCTGACCTCGCGCCTACCTACGCTTGTGCATAGCATTCCTCCGGTGTCCTGAAGCCGAGCCGCTTCCTCGGTCGTGAGTTGAGCTTGGCCGCGATCGCGTCGCAGTCGTCCTGGGTGACGTGCGCCATGCTCGTCCTCTTCGGCAGGTACTGGCGGATCAGCCCGTTGGTGTTCTCGTTGGTGCCGCGCTCCCAGGCGTGGTGCGGGGTGGCGAAGTAGAACTCCACCCCGGTGGCCTCCTCGATCTGCTTGTAGCAGTGGAACTCGGTGCCGTTGTCCGCGGTGATGGTGGCGACTCGCCGGCCTGTCGTTCGATGAGCTCGATCACGCGCGCGATCGCGTCGGCCGCGCAGTGGCGGGCGAGCTTGCCCATCACCAGGTAGCCGGTCGCGCGCTCGACCAAGGTCACCACGCTGTTGCGCCCGTGCTCGGTGCCCATGACGTGTCGATCTCCCAGTGGCCGATCTCACCTCCGGCTCCTCGACCTGCGGTCGGCCGCTCGGAGATGTGGCGTTTACCTGCGAGTCTTCCGCGCCAGTCGGGGCGCCGTAACGTTTGCGGCTTCTCTTGGTCGCCTGCCTGCAGATGCGTCCACAGGTCCCCGCCGCACGCCTTGTCGCGCCCAGACGTGAAGGTAGATCGTCTCGTGGCTGACCGTAGGATGCCGTGGGCTGAGCCAGCCTGCGACTTGCTCGGGCGCCAGTCCATGCCTAGGTGCGCTCGACGAGGCTCCCAGGTCTCAGGGCCGAACCGCGCGTTGCGCCTCGACCGCGACGCCGGGCGACGGCGTAGGAGTCGCGATGCCCGGGACGTAGCGGCCGGAGGGCGCAGGTTGCGCCTGAGTTCGCGCGAGATGGTCGACGGCGCGCGTCCGATCTCGGCGGCGATCGCGCGGATCGAATAGCGCTGTTTCCTCATGACGTTGATGGCGTATCGTTCCTCTAGGGTGATCTGGGCGTGCATTCGGTCCTCACTTCTTGGCGGGAGTAAGGAACCGATTGTGCCCCAGGTCGCCCCGCCTTCGGGCGGCGGGGGTGTTGCGTTTAGTATCTGAATTCGCCACGGCTAACAAGCGCATCCAGCTGACGCGCACGAGGTAGACTGACCAGGACGGCATCGGCGCGCAGCTGATGCGCAAATGCGTTAGGTGTCCTCACGGAACAAGGGTCAAGCAGGGGGTGTGATCGTGCGACGCCGCTTCTCGCCTCAACGGGAGGCCGGATCCTGCCCAAGAGCCTCGTGGCCTTCGTCATCGCGCTGCTGCTCGTTGCCGGCTGCACTGCAACCGACGTGTCGGAGGCTGAGGTCGAGCGGTTGACCAGGGAGCGAGACGCTCTCCAGGCTGCCGCTGAGCAAGCGCATGAGAAGGCCCAGGCGGCTGACGTGGTGGCTCAGATTGGTGCTCACGAGGCCGCTGCCATCACCGACCCGGCTGAGCGGGCTGCGGCAAGGAACGTGCCAGGCGCGCCGCTGCAGATGCTGCGGCAGCACGTGCGGAGGAGAGTGCTGCGTACGAGGCCGTCGGCGCGGCCCAGACCAGACTCGAGGAGGCCCTGAGCGACTGAGGGCTGCACATCGATGTGACGTCGTCAGGGCCGTGAGACACCTAACAAGCGCTTCCACACAGACGGCGCGCCTCGTACGGTAGACTCGGGTGGAAAGCGCTCGCCGGCGCGCCGCTGGTGAAGCGCCGAGACGTTAGCGAGATGGGGTCATGGGCGACCAAGCTCAGACGGGGGTGACCCAGGTTCGCCGGGGCGACAGGCGCTCGCTCGCGCGGCTCCTTCTGCTCACTCTCGCAGTCGGTCTCATCGGCGTGACTATCTGCGTGTTGTGGAAGCCACTCGCGCCTCCCGGACGGGTGCAGTTCGACGGTCGCGAGTACCGTGTCTCGGGGGCCTGGAGTGAGTACCAGGCGAGGTTTCCGGACATCGTTGACGACCCAGAGGACATGGAACGGGTCGGTGGCCCTGGGCTCGGCTTCAAGGCGATACTGACGAGCACTCGCTCGGGGTATGAGGGCACCAGGCACACCGTCATCTGTGTGCAGTCCTTCGACGGCGAGTACTGGACGTACGAGCTGGTCGGCGGGCCCTAGCGCACTCGCTAACAAGCGCTTCCAGCTGACGCGCCAAGCCGGTCGGCTACACTGCAAGGTATCGGCGCGCAGCTGAAGCGCCAAGACGTTAGGTGCAGTGGAGACCGGCATGGGGGGCAGGGTAGTGGCCAGGATTCTCGGCATGATTGCGGCGCTCACGGTGCTCACGTTGCTGATCTCGGGACCGGTGCTCACCTTGCTGGAAGACCTGGCCTGGGGGTTGGACAAGCCCGGTCTCTGGTCGCTCAATCAGGTGTATCCGATGTTCGTTGTCCTTCTCATCCTGTCGTATGTGTTGTTCGGCGTGCTGGTCGCCAGACTCTGTGGTCTGCGGAGCCTGAGGGTGGCCGCAGCACTCGCGCTGGCCGCCCCACTCACCTACGGTCTGATGCGACTGATCTCGTGGGTCCAGTACAAGTTGGCCGTTGGCGGAACAGTCGATCTCGAGTGGGCAGTGCATTCCCCCATCTGGTCGGCCTACCTTCCGCAGTTTCTGAACGCGGCGTGTCTCGTGACCGTCGTCGGAGCGATCAGCAGCCTGCTCAGTCCATCGGAGACCACGCACCTAACAAGCGCTTCCAGCTGACGCGCAGGAGTCGTCGGCTAGATTGAGAAGTAGTTAGCGCGCAGCTGAAGCGCCAAGACGTTAGACGCAATCGGGGGGAACCATGGATCAGGGGATGGACTTCTGGCGTCGGTGGCTGATCGTGGCCTGTCTCGTCGTGCTCGTGTTCGGCGCTGCCCTTGTGATCCTCGCGGCTCCTGCGCAGCAGGCGTTCGAGTCCACCTACCTCGCACCGCGCTCTGCCGTGCCCCTTGGTCCTGACGCGGTCGAGTACACGGCTTTCATGGGAGCCGTGCTCGGTTCTGTCATGGTCGGATGGGCGGCACTGCTGCTGTTCGTCTTGAACGGGCCCTTCCGCCGGCAGGAGACCGCTGCCTGGAACATGCTCGCGGTTTCGCTGATCGCGTGGTATCTCCCGGATACGGCGTACTCGCTTATCTCGGGCTTCTGGCAGAACGCCGTTCTCAACACGGGGATGCTGGTCCTGTTCGTGATCCCGCTGGCGGCGACCTTCAAGCGCTTCCATCGATGATGCGTCTAACAAGCGCTTCCAGCTGACGCGCAGGAGTCGTCGGCTAGAGTAGAGAAGTAGTTGGCGCGCAGCTGAAGCGCCGAGACGTTAGCGGGACGTCGGAGTCCTCGGTCATCCGATGCGATTCTTGGGATGGAGTTGCGGAGGACGCGCCGCACATCCCGTCTTGAGGTCCGGCCGCCACAGGCGCGGCAGCAGCTCACCGCCACAACCTCGGGTCCGCGTCCGCGCGCCCGCCGCGTGGTCCATCTCGGCAGTACCTCCCTACGGACAACCGGCAAGGAAGCAGCCGCATGCCCGCGCCGGTGGGTCCACGCCTCGGATCGCACCTGCGGCGCATCCTCCGATCTTCGTCCCGGAGCCGTCGGCGCCCACAGTATCGTCGGGACCGGGTGTGCCGTCGCCTCCACCGCTCGGTCTGCCGGTGGCCTGCATCCGCCCGCTAACAAGCGCTTCCAGCAGACGCGGCAAGCGTTAAGCTACGAAGAGAGATCAATGGCGCGCAGCTGAAGCGCCAAGACGTTAGATGCAGCCGCACATCCGAGGAGTCTGGCTGCACGGGGGATCCGGGTCGTGTTCATGAGGTGAGTGCAGCGGTCGCACCCGCTTGCCAGATGCGCTGCTGTGAGGTGTTCGTGTCATCCCGGAGCGCTCGGGACCGACGTGGTGTGAGTCGTAGGGTCGCGGGCTGCGCGGCGTGACACACTCCGTGCATCACGCCGCGAGATGGTGCACCGTCTCGGGCGATGCGCATCTAACCAGCGCTTCCAGCCGACGCGCAGGAATCGTAGGCTGGGCAGGGAAGTAGTTGGCGCGCGGCTGAAGCGCAAAGACGTTAGGCTGTCCATTCTGTCACGGGGGGTGGGGATGAGCGGCCAACCCGCATGGGTCGGCATCATCTACTACGGCGGCGGAGCGACTGTGTGTGTCGCGTACCTCGTCGCGTTCGTTGTCTTGACAGCGCGGTCACGGGCAAGCATCAGGAGCGCGCAAGATCTCACAACACGACAGGCGATTGCGGGTCGCTGGGTGAAATGGCTCACCCGCGCCAACGTGGCGGTGTACCTCGCGGTCCTCATGCTCCTCGGGTTCATGCTCGCGACGGTTGAGGATGGCTGGAAAGGGGCCTGGCTGCCCCTCCTCCTGCTCGGCCTCTTGTGGCCGCTCCGCCGCTTGGCCCTCAAGCAGAACGCGCTCTACGCGAAGTTGTTCCTCGGTGTTGACCTATCGGCGCAATCGCCGGGCACCTGAGGCGGGGCAGCCTAACAAGCGCTTCCAGCTGACGCGCCGGAGCGCTCGGCTACACTGTCAGGTATTGGCGCGCAGCTGAAGCGCCGGACGTTAGACACACACGGTAGGACCATTGAACTCGGGAGGATCGGCTGCAGCATGACAGAACCGAGGCGCCTCCAGCTCCGGATCCAGCTGCGATCGGCCTTGCCCCGTTGGTTGTGGCTGTGGGGGTCCATCGTCATACTCGGGACGTCGGCCCTCCTCGTCTGGGTACTGTCCGCGTTCTCGGTTGCCGGTTTGATCACCGGCCTTTCACTGATGATGTGGATGTCTGTAGCGCTGACCGGCTGCATGCTGTTCGTGTGGTGGAATGAGCGCGAGCTCCATCGTGACATGAGAGAAGCGGCCGGAGGTGCAATCGGGGCCCACGAAGAGGCCGCGATGGCCGGTCGACTTCGGGAGTGTCGCGCCGCATCAGAGGCAGCAGCATCAGCGATCGTCTGCTTCGGCTGGGTTGCCGCCGTACTCCTGTCCCAGCCTGACACCCCGTGTCTCGTGTGGTGGCTTGGGTTGCCGCTATGGGGTTTCTCGCTTGCCCTTATTCTCAGGATGGTCATCGTGGCGCTCAAGAACACCGGACTGACGATGCGACCGCGGTGATGCGTGGTGTCTAACCCGTGCTTCCAGCCGACTCACGCACGCGCTAGGCTGAACTGCGGCCGCTCGTTCGCGGCTGAAGCACCGAGACGTTAGACGCAACGACTGAAGCGGGGATTGCATGCAGTGGCCTGTTGTCACAATCACCGACTGGGATCAGCTTGAGCGCGCAGCCCGCGCGTTGACTCCAGCGTCACCCCTTCAAACCGCCTACCTGTTCAGGGGTCAGTCATCGGCGTCTTGGCCATTGAGCACGTCGCTTGCCCGATGCCTTCCTACTGATTGCACCGTTGAGCGAGCCTTGAGAATCGAGACCGCCCTCATGCGGGACTTTCGCAGCCAAGCGCACCTCCACGTCCCTGCCTCCGTGCTTCAGATGACCAACCAGCCTGTGGATTGGTGGTCGTTGATGCAGCATCACGGAGCCCCAACCAGGCTGCTGGACTGGACGGAGTCTCCATATGTGGCGGCTTACTTCGCCTGTTCGAGCGACTGGAATGATGACGGTGCAATCTGGCTCGTTCACGGGCGCGACGCATTAGGGTCTCCGGACAGTCAAGCGTTTAAGGATCTCTACTGTCAGTTGCTTCCCCGATTGCAGCAGCCCGATGCCCCACACCAGCTGCTCATTCACCTCCCAGCAGTGAAGAGTGAACGCATGCTGGCACAGCAGGGGGCGTTCACACTTGGAGCAAACGTCCTATGTGATCACGAAGCTGCCATCAGCGATGCCTGCTCGGTTGCTCATCACGAGAGTGGTGAGGAGGTATATCGAAAGATCGTCATTCCTGCAGATCTCAAGCGCGATGTGCTCAGGCACCTCAAGCGGCTGAACGTCACCGCCAGTTCGCTGTTCCCAGGTATCGATGGGCTGGGTAGGTCGCTTGCGGAGCTCGCTCGCCTCGCGGCCTGGGCAGACTAGAGCGTGCGTCTAACAAGCGCTTCCAGCTGACGCGCCAGGCGTTGGCGTATCCTGCAAGTCGAGCGGCGCGCAGCTGAAGCGCCAAGACGTTAGGCATACCAAGACGCAGGGGGACTGATGGCTACGCAGGAGGATTGGGAGGCGGCCGCTTCCTTCGCGGACGTAGCGGCCCGGTTCTGCGCCCTCATCGATCAGCCTCCGGCGTCAGGTCTGGCCCTCATCCGTCAGCTCGGCCGTCTCATTCCGGAGCTCATCTTCCGTGCGTCACAGCTACCGGACGTTGACGCTGAAGACGATGGCCTGCTCCAGAGAGTGCGCGAACTCGAGGAGTCGCAGCGGCGGTACGAATCCCTGAAGACCCTGTTGGGCGATTTGGATCTGTACTGGGAGGTCTTCGACCCAACGGTGCAGAGTGAGCCCATCCACGGGACAGTCGCTGATGATCTCGCAGGCATCTACACAGACCTGCAGGCTGGGCTCGCGGACGTCGCTCTCAACGGTGGGGTCACGTCTGAGGCCGTGTGGGACTGGCGCTTCACGTATGAGTCGCATTGGGGCCACCATGCAATCGACTGCCTTCGGACAATCCACACGCAGCTGTACTCGCACGGCCTGGCGGAGGATGCCTAACCCGTACTTCCAGCCGACTCACGCACACGCTAGGCTGAACTGAAGCCGCTCGTTCGCGGCTGAAGTACCGAGACGTTAGATGTAGCTGCACATCCGGGGAATCAGGCTGCACCGGGGATCCGGGTCCGGTTCGTGATGGAGTGGGGGCGGTCGCACCCGCTGACCAGATGCCCTGCTTCTGAGTTTCCGGTGTCGTCCCGGGATTCTCGGGGTCGGTCAGGTGTGAGTCCTCGGGTCGCGGGCTGCGCGGCGTGACACACTCCGTGCATCACGCCGCGAGATGGTGCACCTCTTCGGCACGCACATCTAACAAGCGCATCGAGCAGAACGCGCGAGGTAGAATCAGCAGCGAAGCGTACGGGCGTCTGCTCATGCGCCAAGACGTTAGACCGGTGGAGTGTGAATGTTCGACACGGAGAACTGCATCTACCACTACACCACCGCGGGCAGGTGCATCGATGACATCCTGCCTTCGATGTCGCTCAGGATGGGCACGTTTGAGGGTCTGAATGATCCACGGGAAGCGAAGACGTGGCCCTTCCGGTTCTACTCCCGTGACGCCTCTGCTTTCGATCGCGATCTCTTTCGACAGGCGACAGACATAGTCACTCGTCAGTCGCTGATGCTCTCCTGCTCGCGCAACAACCCCGAAGGTGATCGCTACGACCAGCTCCGCCTCGGTTTCGCGCACCCTCGCATGTGGGCCCAGTATGGTGAGGGGCACCGGGGCGTGTGCCTGGCTCTCGACACCACTGAACTCGACAAGGCAGTTCGCGAGGCGGCGGGTGCCAAGCCCGTCTTCTGTGGTCCTGTGGACTACTTCCAGTCAGGCCATGCCCCAAGCGGATCTGAGGGCGACCCGTATGGCATTGTGTACCTCGAGGACATCGAGACCCGCGGACTTCAAGCCATGGTTGATGCTCTCGTCATGCAGTATCACCGGCACCTCTTCTTCACGAAGCACCTTGACTGGCGGGACGAATGGGAATTCCGGTGGGTGGTGCGCTCGGGCGATGGACAGCCACTGTTTGTCCCAATCGCCGGCGCCTTGCGTGCGGTTCTCGTCGGCCAGGATTGCCGTCCTGATGACCTGGAGAAGGTGCTCGGAATCTGCCGGCCTGCCGGGAAACCCGTGCACCGTGTCTATTGGCACGGCTGGTCCATCAGCGTATTCGGCGATCCTGTTGAAGATGAGCCCGCAGATCCCCTGTCTCTCAATGGCATTTCGTTCAGCACCAAGATTCCTTGCAGCTCCGTCTTCACTCACGGGCTGGGGCATGACGGAAGGGTGCGAACTGTAGAAATCCGCTCGAGTGGTGATGTTGTGCCGTTGGACTAGTCACTCCACGGTCTAACAAGCGCTTCCAGCTGACGCGCCACGGTGTAGGCTACGAAGAGAGATCGTTGGCGCGCAGCTGAAGCGCCGGACGTTAGCGCGATTCTGCGGGGCCTTGGGTGATGGGGTTCCCGCGCGTCGCATCCGGCTGGATCTGTCGCACTCTTCGGCCGCGTTCGCTCTGTGAGCGAGCCCACGGCAGGGAAAGCGCGCACCTTCGAGTCCTCGCCCTAGGGCCCGTCGGCCGCGGCGCGCTTGCCATCGTACTGTGGTCGTCTTCTCATCAACCGGCGCGCCTGACCCGCAGGCTCTCTCGCGAAGGAGCACCTCTGCGGTGCGCGCAGAAGAGCCCTCGCGCGTGCGCTCCCGGGGCAGCACTCGGGTCGAGTTCGGCTGCAAGCGCTGGCGTCACCACCTCGCCTGCGGTCGTGGGTCACTGCGCTAACAAGCGCGTCAACCCGACAGCGCCGGTGCGGTAGACTCAGGCGGTGAAGTGAAGATGGCGCTGCGGGTTACGCGCCAGGCGTTAGGCATAGAGGGGATCCGCGGATGACCGAGGGCAAGGCCGCCGGCTGCCTGCGCAGAGCGGTGTACATCTTCGGGGTGGTCGCAGCTGTCTTCACCGTGGCAGTCCTGTCGGTCGTATACCTGGCGAGCTGGCGCGCTGACCAAGAACTGGGAACGTCGATCAGTGCTCGCTATCCGGAGTTCGAAGTGGAGTCGGTGAGTGCCCATTCCGGCGACCGGGTCAGCTACGTGCTGCAGCACAAGTCGAGACCGGATCTGTTCATGCTGGTGCGCGTGTTCAAGTGGGACGCTAACGACCCTGACTTGCAGGACTACCAGCCGCCGCATGAGGTGGTTGTGGGTGACTGGGTCACCAATGAGACGTACATCGCTTCGCTTGACGACGACCAGCTAGATGCGTTCATCGACGCGTACGAACGCCAGTATGTGCGTAGGAACCTGCTGATCCACGTCTTGCCGCGGTCCGAGGAAGCCTCCTCCTCGCTCGACGTGTACGTGCGTGTCGGCCGCTCCCTTGGCGAGGCCGCCCACTCCACTCTCAATGCGAATCGCCACGGGAACTGGGCGTGGACGCAGGACGGCTGGGTTGAGGAATCTGCAGAAACCGGGTTCTGGAGCTGGTGAAGTGGTGCATCATGCCTAACCCGTACTTCCAGCCGACTCACGCACGCGCTAGGCTGAACTGAAGCCGCTCGTTCGCGGCTGAAGTACCGAGACGTTAGGCGTAGCGACGTGTAGGAGGACTCGGGCCCTGGCTGGGATCCGGGTCCTTCGTTCGTTTGGTGAGAGACGCGGTCGCACCCGCCCGCCAGGTGCGTAGCATCGAGGTCAAGGTATCGTCCCGCAGGGCGTCGCGGATGCTCGGGTTCCAGTCGTAGGGTCGCGGGCTGCGCGGCTCGGTATGTGTCATACCTCGCCGCGAAAGGTGCACCTCATCGGGGACGCACGCCTAACAAGCGCTTCCAGCAGGCGCGGCAAGCGTTAAGCTACGAAGAGAGGGCTTCGGCGCGCAGCTGAAGCGCCAAGACGTTCGACGCACGATTCCCCGAGGGAGGGAGCGGCATGCTCTACCGGTGGCTCAAGGACTCGCCCGACCCTTCTCGGGCCGCGAAGAGCGCTCTCATCCCGTACGCGATCGTATCAGCGGCGTTCGGCCTTCCGCTGTTGTTCTTATCCACGACGGAGTCCTGGGACACCCAAGGTGCGGCGCTCGGCCTGTGCTGGGCGCTCCCCATGCTGCTGTCGGTCGCCCTGCTCGTTGCGTTCCCGGTGTACATCATTCGCGTCATGACGGGAATCACCGAGAACGCACATGACAGGGAGGCGACATTCGCCCTGTTCTTCTTCGGTGTGACTCTGGGGAGCATCACGATTCCGATGTGGGGCTTGGTCGGAGGTATGCTCGCCCACGATCCGCGCGCCTACCTTGTCGGGGTTCTCGCGGGTCTCATACCGATTCTGGCCTCGTGGCCCAGCAGACGCGTTTGGAGCAGGTGGGAGGCGACCCTGTCTGCTCGAGGCATTCTGCGTTCTCAGGACGGCGTCGAACAAGCGCTTCCAGCTGACGCGCAAGAGTCGTAGGCTGAACTGGCGGGTACTGGCGCGCAGCTGAAGCGCCAAGACGTTAGACCGACAAACGGTGATGGGGGAGTCGTGAGGTTCCATGTCGGCCCGGTCCCTGAGGACCCCGAGTTTGATCCCGTACTTGATGGCTGGTCACGATTGCTTGAGCCCCGCCCCAGCCATCTGTTCTTGGCCGCCGGGCCACTCGGAATGCTGATGGCTGGTGTCTTGGTCTTCGTCTGGAGCCTCATTGTCCGCTTCGAGGCCCCCGCGGACTCGTTCGAACTCACTATCTCGCTGCCTGGCTTGCTTGCAGCTGCCACAGCGGTGGTGGGGTTCATCCTTCTGCACGAGGCACTGCACGCGTTGCCGGCGATGATAGCCGGGGCGTCGAGCGGTGTCGTCGTCGGGTTCTGGCCGCGCCACCTGGTGCCATACGTGGCCTACACGGGTTCCCTCTCCCGTGAGGCTCAGCTCGTCAGTGGTGCGTCGCCGTTTGTGGTGCTCACGCTACTACCCTTTGTCGTCGCGCTCGCAATTCCTGCGGTGGCGTGGTGGATGGTCGGTCTGAGTGTTCTCAACGTCCTTGGTTCGGCGGCGGACCTGATCATGCTCTGGCTTCTCATGCGCCAGGTGCCGCGGGGGGCGGTCATCCGGAACCAGGGCTTCACGACGTGGTGGCGAGCAGCGGTCTAACAAGCGCTTCCAGCTGACGCGCCAAGCGTTGGCGTATCCTGCAAGTCGAGCGGCGCGCAGCTGAAGCGCCAAGACGTTAGATGTAGCTGCACATCCGGGGAATCAGGCTGCGGCGGGGATCTGGGTCCGGTTCGTGATGGAGTAGAAGCGGTCGCACCCGCTGACCAGATGCCCTGCTTCTGAGCTTCCGGTCTTGTCCCCAAGGTCTCGGGATCGGTCCGCAGCGAGCGCATGGTCGCGGGCCGCGCGGCGTGACACACTCCGTGCATCACGCCGCGAGATGGTGCACCTCTTCGGCACGCACACCTGAGTTCAAGTTTGAATCGCAACACACGGCCTTCCTGAGCGCCCTCCTACGATTGTGCATAGCATTCCTCCGGGGTCCTGTAGCCGAGCCGCTTGCGTGGTCGTGAGTTCAGCTTCGCCGCCACAGCGTCGCAGTCGTCCTGGGTGACGTGCGCCATGCTCGTCCGCTTCGGCAAGTACTGGCGGATCAGCCCGTTGGTGTTCTCGTTGGTGCCGCGCTCCCAGGCGTGATGCGGTGTCGCGAAGTAGAACTCCACCCCGGTGGCCTCCTCGATCTGCTTGTAGGAGTGGAACTCGGTGCCGTTGTCCGCGGTGATGGTGGCGACTCTGCCGGCCTGTCGTTCGATGAGCTCGATCACACGCGCGACCGTGTCTGCAGCGCAGTGGCGGGCGAGCTTGCCCATCACCAGGTACCCGGTCGCCCGCTCGACCAAGGTGACCACGCTGTTGCGCCCGTGCTCGGTGCCCATCACCGTGTCGATCTCCCAGTGGCCGATCTCACTTCGCTCCTCGACGTGCGGTGGCCGCTCGGAGATGTGGCGTTTACCTGCGAGTCTTCCGCGCCAGTCGCGGGAGCGGTAACGTTTGCGGCTTCGCTTGGTCGCCTGCCTGAGATGCCTCCACAAGTCCCCGCCGGCACGCCTGTCGGCCCAGACGTGAAGGTAGATCGTCTCGTGGCTGACGCGTAGGATGCCCTCGGCTTTGAGGAAGCCTGCGACTTGCTCGGGTGACCAGTCCATGCGTAGGTAGCGCTCGACGACCTCCCAGGTCTCAGGGCCGATCCGCGCGTTGCGCCTCGACCTGCGACGCCGGGCGACGGCGTAGGAGTGCGCGATGCCAGGGACGTAGCGGCCAGATGGGCGCAGGTTGCGCCTGAGTTCGCGCGAGACCGTCGACGGCGCGCGTCCGATCTCAGCGGCGATCGCACGGATCGAATAGTGCTGTTTCCTCATGACGTTGATGGCGTATCGTTCCTCTAGGGTGATCTGGGCGTGCATTCGGTCCTCACTTCTTGGCGGGAGTAAGGAACCGATTGTGCCCCAGGTCGCTCCGCCTTCGGGCGGTGGGGGTGTTGCGTTTAGTATCTGAATTCGCCACATCTAACAAGCGCATCGAGCAGAACGCGCGAGGTAGAATCAGCAGCGAAGCGCACGGGCGTCTGCTCATGCGCCAAGACGTTAGCCACATCACTCGTCGCATCTCTCGGAGGTCGCGTTGGTCCCAACTCCGCCGCTCGCCTCTCCCGCGCGCTCGATCCGTGATGCTCGCGACCACGACCTTGCTGCCGTGCTCGCCCTCAACAGCGAATGGGAGCATGTGACGAGCCCGCTCGCGCACGCAGACCTCGCCCGTCTGGCTCCCGGAGCCGCGCTCTTCCGCGTAGCGGAGGTCCAGGGGAAGGTCGCGGCGTTCCTGTTGGCGTTCGGATCCGGTGTGGACTATGCCAGCGTGAACTACCGCTGGTTCGACGAGAGATACCACCGCTTCCTCTACATCGACCGCGTGGCGGTGGGCTCGACCTTCCAGCGCGCGGGTCTGGGCGAGGCGCTCTACGCAGATGCGATCGCCTACGCTCGTGAGCACGCCGTGCCGCGCGTCGTGTGCGAGGTCGACATCGAGCCGGCGAATCTCGCCTCGGTCGCATTCCACGACAAGCTCGGCTTCCTCGAAGTCGGCACGCAACGGGTGGCCGGCGACACCAAAGTCGTGTCGCTTCGCGAGCTACCTGTGGAGTGAGTGGCTAACAAGCGCTTCCAGCTGACGCGCCGGAGCGCTCGGCTACACTGCAAGGTATCGGCGCGCAGCTGAAGCGCCGAGACGTTAGAGCGAGGGGGAATCCATGGGACTCGGCGACTTGTTCAAGAAGCGGCCGGAGCGTTTCGTCAGTGAATCAGCAGCTGCCGCCAACGCGGCGACGCAGGTTGCCATGACCGGGGAGACTCTCGCTCAGCTCCGCCAGATCGGCGTCGGGCCCGAGAGGCAACTCAAGCTGGAGTTCTTCTTCTACACGGACACTGAGGCGAAGTCAGCCGCCCTTGCATCGCAGCTGCGGAAACTCGGATATAACGTCCAGTCGGGACTCGCGGCCTCCAGTACTCCTCAGTACCTCGTGACCGGATGGTCCACGCCCGTCCACATGAACGAGGATTCGGTTGCCGCGTGGACGCGCGAGATGTGCGACATCGGCTTCGCTCATGACTGCGGCTTCGATGGGTGGGGCACTACTCCCGAACAGTAGCCCCCGCTCTAACCCGTGCTTCCAGCCGACTCACGCATGCGCTAGGTTGAACTGAGGCCGCTCGTTCGCGGCTGAAGCACAGAGACGTTAGATCGAATCCATGGGGGACTCTCATGAAGCAGTGGTATCCCGGAGTGGACACACACCCCGCCTTCCGCGTGCTATGGCTCTACGGGCTGTACATGTTGGTCACAAACACGTTCTTTCTCATCGGTTACTACTTGCTCCCGGAAGGGGCTCTTCGCCAGGGTCCTCAGACGGCCGCCGCCCGTGTTGTGGCGGATACGGGGGCCTTCGGTCCTGAGCTCGCTCTGACCCTTTTGTTCAACGTCGGCGTCGTCGTGCTGGTTGCAGTCCTCATGAACTTGAACCGCGTCAATGGCTTCCCCCTCGGGTACCTCTACCCGATCTCCCTCGGTGTCGTAAGCGGCCTTGTCCCAGGGACCAACTCGTTCGTGTCGTCCGATCTCGCTGACTACACAGTGCGGGAGGGCATGGCCCTTTCGCTGAGCATCGGCAACCTGGAGATGCTGGGCTACATCTGCGTGATCGCTGCCACGGTGGGAGTCGGAATCTATGAAAGCCGCAGTTGGTGGCGTTGGGGTCGCGAATGGAAGGCCACCAAGATCATGCCGTTACGTGAGGTGCGATTCACGCGCGCGGAATGGGCTGTCGCGGCCGTAGGCATCACACTCGTGGTCGTCGCCGCCATCCGCGAGACGATGATGGCGCGAGGCATGCTCTGATTCATCGGGGATCGATCTAACCCGGGCGTCGAGCAGAAAGCGCGCCCGTCTGCGGTAGACTCGGGCAGGGAAGTGGGGCGGGGCGCGCTTCAGCTCACGCCCAAAGACGTTAGGGCGAACCGGGGGCTCAATGGGGACTGCATTTGCACGTGCGCTTCGTGAGACCTTGCGCTGCCGGCGTCTGCCGGCGGTCCTCATTCTCGGAACGTTGCTCGCGGTCGTGGGCTCGTCCGCGGCAACAGGAGTGTGGCAAGTCTTCAGCATCGCAGCCATGCTGCTGACCGCAGGCTACAGCGTCAGCTACACCCGTGAGGTCGCACTCAGCGATACCCCTTCGCTTCCTGCGCCAGGCCAAGTCGGAGTCTTCTTGCGTCGGGGCGTCGGCGACTTCGTGATCGTCTTTGTCGCAGTGCTGCTGCTGATCCCCCTACTGTTCGTCGTCGGTCTAGCGACCACGAGCATTCCCCTTGCATGGCCATGGTTGGCTCCCGCCTTCGGGATTGTCATGTCGTTGCTGCTCTTCCCGGCCCTTGCCCGGTACGCCTACACAGATCGCCTTCGCGAGGGGATCCGCATCCTGCGATCGGCGCAGCAAGTCAGCAGGGTCGGCGCGATCGCGCTTACCCCCGTCTTGGTGTTGCTTGCATCCACGACAGTCCAGCAGCTCGTGAGGCTTGCCTGGCGCAAGGCCTTCGATGTCCCGCAAACATCATGGTTGCAGGCGCTCGGGAATGTTGTCGCTGGCTCCGCCCAGGTGGCGGACGCATGGCTGCTTGCTCTCAGCGTGCTGCTGGCGGCCTTCGGCTTCTTCGCGGGGCTTCTGATGTCCCACTCGCTCGGGCAGGTAGCGAAGGTTGCGTTCTACCAAGAGGGGCGCGAGGTGGTCGCCCTAACAAGCGCTTCCAGCTGACGCGCAGGAGCCGTCGGCTAGACTGAGAAGTAGTTGGCGCGCAGCTGAAGCGCCAAGACGTTAGATGCACTGGGGGGAGTCATGGGTATCCGGCAGACTGCCGTGGCAGTACTCCTCACTGCGGGGCTAGCACTGCTTCCTGCGTGCGGCTCCGCAGAGGGAGACGGCGTTGCGTCACAGGTGGAGGACCTTCTCGCTGAGCACGATCTGCACGCTGCGAGCGAGCCAGTCGAGGGCACGCTGGGACCTGAAGCCTGGAAGTACACCGCTGACAGCGCCCAAAGCTCATCGCGGTCGATCGGGCTCAAGCCACCAGGGGATCTGGAGCCGCCGCTCTCGGTCCTTCGAGTGGACCTTGAGGATGAATGGGATTGGAACGACCACCTCTCCAGCCCTCCGAGCGCGCTTTCGGCCTACTTCCTGGTCGATGATGAGGAGGTTGTGGGTGCATGGCTTGGCATCGAGGGCTCGATCGGCGGTGTGGTACCACTGAACTCGCCGGACGTCATCCATGCCGGCGACTGACCCTGAAGGCATCTAACCCGTACTTCCAGCCGACTCACGCACGCGTTAGGCTGAACTGCGGCCGCTCGTTCGCGGCTGAAGTACCGAGACGTTAGATGGAGCCAAGGTGCAGTTTGAGCTGTCCAGACTGAGCACTTACGACCGCGAGAGCATGCTTGCGGAACTCCGCCGTGTCAGCGAGTTGGTGCCAGTTGAACTCCCGTTAACGGGGGCAAGGTTCAACGAGTTCTCGCGCGTCAATGCGTCGACGATCAAGCGGCGCTTCGGTGGTTGGAAGGCTGCGCTCGAAGCCGCCGGTATCGCTGATCGTTATTCAGGCAGGACCGTCTCATCCAAGATGCACTCGCAGTCGGCCAAACTCATGAGCGATGACGAGCTGATTGGGGAGCTTCAGCGGGTCGCTGCCACGCTTGAGATTGACTGTCTAGCACAGCCGCAGTTCAACGATTCCTCGGCGATATCGGCATCGGCAGTGGTGCGGCGGTTTGGGTCTTGGAACGCTGCGTTGCGGCTCGCTGGGCTTCAGCCAGTGCGCATGGGCCGCAGGTACTCGCAGGAGGAGTACTTCGAGAACTTGCTTGAGGTCTGGACCCACTACGGGCGACAGCCGCTCTATGCGGACATGGATCGCCCGCCATCCAAGATCACCGCGGGTGGCTATGAGAGGCGATTCGGCTCGTGGAGCAAGGCCCTGGTGGCATTTGTCGACCGCATGAACTCGGGCGACGCGGACACAGTGGCTCCCGCCCTGGAGCCTGCCGCCATTCCTGCCAAAGCAGTCCCAACTCCGGTCGAGGACCGTCGCAAGATCCCGCTCTCTCTGCGGTACGCCGTGCTCCGGCGCGACAGCTTCAAGTGCACCGTGTGCGGCAACAGCCCTGCCGTCGATCCAACCTGCATCCTTCACGTTGACCATGTCGTCCCGTTTTCGCGTGGCGGAAGGACCGTCGAGAGCAACCTGCGCGCTACATGCGCGGCCTGCAACATCGGTAAGAGCGCAGGCGTTTGATGTCCTAGGTGGCCCATCTAACAAGCGCTTCCAGCAGAAAGCGCCGCCCGCGTGCGGTATTCTCGGGTGGCGAGGCAATGAGGGGCGGCGCTTCAGCTGAAGCGCCGAGACGTTAGCACCACTAGGTCAATCCTGCGCTGAGGTGATGCATGATGGCGGAAGTTCACACTTGGGAGGACGGAGCAGCTGCTGCGTCATCGGACGGGTATCCGGGCTCAGCGCCGGAACAACGGTATGTATCGCCGGGGCATCGATCGCGTCCGGCGATCATCGTAGCCGTGGTCGTTGGAGTCGTCCTGCTATGCACCATGGCCTGTTGCGCGGCCGGCACGCTCCTGGGTCTTGCGACGTGGGCGAACTCAGATGTCACTGACTCAGACGGGCCCACTCCGTTGGATCTCGTGGAGACTGACTACCCGGGGTGGAGCCAGACCACTTATGAGTGGGGGCTGTACGCCGACAGCAATGTAGGTTCCACGCACTACTACCGCATCGTCCTCGTGCCACCCGAGCGTGACTTCCCCGTGGGCGTGCTCTACCTTGCGCAAGGTGACGGCTCATTCGTTGTCCAAGACGAAGTACTGAGACCCGATGGGGCGCTGCACGAACGTTCAGATACTCTGCTGGACTACCTGGAGGAGAACTACGTCGACAAGCAGATCGCCGTCACGGTCGTGACGAGTGATGCCAACGGTTATGCCCGGGTAGGGTGGATTGACCCCGCGGACGCCGGGTTCACTGAAGAAGAAGACACCTGGCAGACGAAGGACGTCCTCAAGTACGACGAGACCGACGAAGAGTGGTATCCGGTGGACTAGATCTGACGGGTGCTAACAAGCGCTTCCAGCTGACGCGGCAAGCGTTAAGCTACGAAGGGCAGTCGTTGGCGCGCAGCTGAAGCGCCGAGACGTTAGACCAAACCCGCTAGTCATCGCCGCCGCTCGCTGTCATTCGCCATGTCAAGTCTACTTGACGTGCGTGTAAAGTGGGCTTTACACTGGCCCTATGAGCCTGTTGAACACCGTGCGCGAGCATCGGAACGCCATGGGACTCACCCAAGAAGACCTGGCCAAGGCCGTCGGGGTGAGTCGTCAGACCGTCATCGCCATCGAGAAGGGCGAGTACACCCCCTCGACGACGCTGGCGCTAAGGCTGTCACGGGTATTCGGCACGACTGTCGAGGGCATATTCCGTATCAGCGACGAGGGGGAGTAGATGAGCCTCAAAACCTGGTTTCGCGACAATCGGAACGACGAGCGTGAGGACACGATCACCGCACGGGCGGCCATGTGGGGGTTCACGGCGATGTCGCTGGCCTGCATTGCGCTGAGCATCGCATGGATGGCCGCGAACCGCGTGACTGACGCCATGGCCATCGTGCTCGTCCTGAGTCTGGGGCAGATCGTCTACTTCGCTTCCATACTCAGGATGAAGGCGGTGCGTTAGGAAGCGCTGCTCAGGCGCGGGTTGGTCTAACCCGCGCTTCCACACAGACGGCGCGCCTCGTGCGGTAGACTCGGGTGGCAAGCGCTCGCCGGCGCGCCGCTGGTGAAGCGCCGAGACGTTAGGTGCAATCGAAGTCCTGGGGGGGGCGATGGCTCGGCTGGTGGTACAGGGTCGCGAGTTCCGCTATCCGTATTGGGTGTCGTTTCTGTTGGTGCCGCTGTGTGTCCTTCTACGAACGTCCATCGACCGTACTTGGCTGTTCGCCGCGGCAGTCCTCGCAGCGTGTGCGGTAGCTCTTCGGCTCACCATTGGCAGAGGCACTGAGGTCACTCAGATGATTCTGGATCTCGATTCGCGGGTGATTGAATGTGTTTCTCCGCACGCAACGATCCCGTTTGACGACATCATCGAACCAATCTCCGTTACTCACTCGGAGGGCTCCAAAGGGTACCAGGTGACCGTCGTCGCGAGCTCCCCCGGGCAGGACAGACCGCGCCGCTACAACCTTTGATGCGCGAGCAGTCCTGTGGGTTCTCTCACGGCGGCTGGAATCGCCGTTTCGGTGACTGAGTACCCGTTTGTCGCGGTCTGATGCACCTAACCCGTGCTTCCAGCCGACTCACGCACACGCTAGGCTGAATTGCAGCCGCTCGTTCGCGGCTGAAGCACAGACACGTTAGCTACAGCCTGGGGCTCGCATACTGACACCCACGGTGGTATCGTTGGTTGTACCGTAGGAGGTGCTGCTAATGAGTGCGATGCCCAACATCATCCCGATCTCGGACCTGCGACAGGACACGGCCGGCGTTATCAAGCGGGCCGCCACATCCGACGAACCGGTGTTCATCACCCAGCGCGGTCGTGCCTCGGCGGTGCTCGTCAGCTCGAGTGCCTATCAGCGCACCCAGCGCGAACTCGAGATCCTGCGCTTGCTTGCCAGGGGCGAGGCTGAGATCGCCGCTGGCGTAGGTCACGACCTCGACGAAGTGATGGAGGAAGCGCGTCTCCTGCTTGCGAGGGACTCCGCGTGAGGGTCCGGTTCACGCCCTCGGCGCGCCGGGAGCTACTGGAGGCGCTGGAGTTCATCGATCAGGACAGTCCGGCCGCGGCAGATGCGATGCTCGAGCGTTCGGTCGCGGGGCTCGCGCAGCTCAAGGACTTTCCGGAGTCGGGTCGCGTCGTTCCCGAGTTCCCGGACCTGCCGTATCGCGAGGTCCTCGTGAATCCGTACAGGTTCTTCTATCTCATCACGAACGATGCCGTGTGGATCGTCGCAGTCTGGCATGAGCGCCAGCTCCCGGAGCCACCGACGGCGTAGCTAACAAGCGCTTCCAGCTGACGCGCCAAGCGTTGGCGTATCCTGCAAGTCGAGCGGCGCGCAGCTGAAGCGCCGAGACGTTAGGCAGTTGGAGGAAGACGTCCACACACAAGGAGACCCATGGATTCTGAATCCCGTGTCGAGCAGCACTCAGTAGGCCGATCCCTGCTGCTACACCTGGGCCCTGGCGTACTCATCGGCTTGTGCTACTTCGCGCTCTCGCCGATCTTTCGACAGTGGGGACTGCCCTCGATAGCCGCGCTCATGGGCACGTTCGCCCTGGTCCTCGTGCCCTTCGAATTGGGCTACCTCCTGTATGAAGGTCGCAAGCGGAACGGTCACTACTCGCTGCGCGGCGTCGTGCTGTATCGGACTCCGATACCAATCTGGCAGTACTTCGTATGGGTGCCGGGACTCTTCGTGATCGTCGGAATCATCTTCACCCTGATGAAGCCGGTTGACGTCACACTACAGCAGACGCTATTCGCCTGGATGCCGATGCTCGAGAGCGGTCTCACCGCCGAGTACTCCAGAACCGCGCTGGTCTTGGCCTACGCCTCGGTAGCCGTTTTCGGGGTTGTCGTGGGTCCGATCGTCGAGGAGTTCTACTTCCGCGGGTTTCTGTTGCCCCGCATGGGGTACGCCGGCAAGTGGGCGCCCGTCCTCCATAGTCTGCTGTTCGCGATCTACCACATCTGGACGCCGTGGCAGTTCATCACCAGAACGTTTGGCATGATTCCGATGGCGTACGTCGCTCAAAGGCGCAACCTGTACGTCACCATCATCGTCCACGTGCTGGTCAACACGCTGGATCTCATCACTGCAGTGATCTTCATTGCTGCTATGGCTCGCTAGCCTCCAGGGCGGCCGGCTGACCACTGCCTAACAAGCGCATCCAGCTGACGCGCACGAGGTAGACTGACCAGGACGGCATCGGCGCGCAGCTGATGCGCAAATGCGTTAGATGCAGCCGCACATCCGCCAAGACGTTAGGCGTATTCTCACAGACCTCAAGCTGGTGCTACAATCCGCACCAGAATAGCGATGCGGTTTGGAGGTCCACCATGCGCAGTCTCGCGGTGAAGTTCTCGGAGGACGTCGTCCCGCTCGGAGACATGAAGGTCAATCCCGGCAAGGTCGTGCGCCGCGTCGACGAGACAGGCAGGCCCGTGCTGCTCACGAGCCACGGACGTGGCGTCGCCGTGGTCCAGGGGCTCGATGAGTACGAGGCCGCCCAGGAGGAACGCGACTTCATGCGCGCTGTGGTCGCCGGCCTCGCGGACATCGAAGCCGGCCGTGTCATCGCACTCGATGAGGTCGTTCGCTCACTCGGACTTGAATGATGGGCGCACGCATCCGTGTGGAGTTCGCGCAGTCCGCGCGAGACGACCTGCACGACATGATGGCCTGGTATGCGTCGCAAGACGTTCCTGAGGTCGGTCGGCGTTTGGCGACGGAGATCATCGACCGCGTCCGCCAGCTCGAGATGTTCCCTGATAGCGGCAAGGTGGTCCCGGAGTTCGACACCACGTGGCTGCGCGAGCTGGAGCATCCGCCGTTCCGGATCGTCTACCGCCGTGACGAGTCATCCGTGACGATCGTCCGTGTATGGCGCAGCGAGCGACTGATGGATCCTGGTCTCGGGGGAAACGCCTAACAAGTGCTTCCAGCCGACTCACGCAATCGCTAGGCTGAACTGCAGCCGCTCGTTCGCGGCTGAAGCACCGAGACGTTAGGCGTAGTCGCTGGGACCGGTGGCGCGGGTGACCCGACGAGGAGGCTGAGTGTTGAACCGACTTCAACGGTTCTTCCTCTACTCGTACGCGAGCGCTTGGCTGGTCGTCTTCACGCTTTTCGTCGTTCTGACACTCACTCCTGACCGCCAGGAGTGGACGCGCGCACTTGTTGTGGCGTCGGCATCCTGTTTGGGGATTGCCGCGCTCATCGAAGTCCTGCTCTCGGTGAGGCGCAGCGCCAGCGCGGCTTCCCCGGCCCCCCAGTCTCAATCGCGTACACGGCATCGCTTGATAGTGATCCTCGTCCTCACGCTTCCCCTCACGCTGTTGGTGCTTGGGCAGGCAGTCGACCTGGTCTTCCCCTTCATCCCGCGCTCCTCGACGTATAGCGAGAGCGAAGAGGCCATATTTCGCGCGAGGGCCGACAAGATTCTCCAGGCCATGGAGGACGGCAACGCTGACGACGTGCTCACGATTTGGGAGTCCGATGGTGTGACCATGCCAAGTCATCCGGATCAGGCATTCCTCTCGGCCATCAACAGCGGAATCCCAGCGACCGGGTACGACATCGAAGACCTCTACGCGACTCAGTATCCGCGCGATGGGCGGGAGCTCGGTGGGGTGGTCACCTTCGAGTTCGAGGATGGCTCACAGGTGACGATTCTGCTCGGCTTGCGCGAGGTTGAGGGTGTCTATCGGCTCTCGGGCTTCCCCAGTCGTTCATTCTAGCGACACGCCTAACCCGGGCGTCGAGCAGAAAGCGCGCCCGTGTGCGGTAGACTCGGGAAGGGAAGTGGGGCGGGGCGCGCTTCAGCTCACGCCCAGAGACGTTAGACCGACAAACGGTGATGGGGGAGTCGTGAGGTTCCATGTCGCCCGGTCCCTGAGGACCCCGAGCTTTGATCCCGTACTTGATGGCTGGTCACGATTGCTTGAGCCCCGCCCCAGCTATCTGTTCTTGTCCGCCGGGCCACTCGGAATGCTGATGGCTGGTGTCTTGGTCTTCGTCTGGAGCCTCATTGTCCGCTTCGAGGCCCCCGCTGACTCGTTCGAACTCACTATCTCGCTGCCTGGCTTGCTTGCAGCTGCCACAGCGGTGGTGGGGTTCATCCTTCTGCACGAGGCACTGCACGCGTTGCCGGCGATGATAGCCGGGGCGTCGAGCGGTGTCGTCGTCGGGTTCTGGCCGCGCCACCTGGTGCCATACGTGGCCTACACGGGTTCCCTCTCCCGTGAGGCTCAGCTCGTCAGTGGTGCGTCGCCGTTTGTGGTGCTCACGCTACTACCCTTTGTCGTCTCGCTCGCAATTCCTGCGGTGGCGTGGTGGATGGTCGGCCTGAGTGTTCTCAACGTCCTTGGTTCGGCGGCGGACCTGATCATGCTCTGGCTTCTCATGCGCCAGGTGCCGCGGGGGGCGGTCATCCGGAACCAGGGCTTCACGACGTGGTGGCGAGCAGCGGTCTAACAAGCGCTTCCAGCTGACGCGCCAAGCGTTGGCGTATCCTGCAAGTCGAGCGGCGCGCAGCTGAAGCGCCAAGACGTTAGGCTGAGCAGGGGGAGCGCAGTGGCATTCGTGATTCGTGAAGAGGCTGACGCGCTCGACGTCACTCTTCGTGAGCAAAGCCGCAGTCCGATCGCTGCCATTCTATGGTCAATCGCCGCACTCGCCGGTGTCCTCGCGACGCTGCTCGGGTACACCGCATCATCCGTCGGCGCGTTCTGTCTGGTCGCTCTCGTCCTGGCCCCCCTCGCATTCGCATCGGTGCGCGAGGGACTCCGGGTCTCCAGCGATGAGTTGTCGCACTACCATGTCTTGTACGGCCGCACCTGGAGGAGCCGTCGCGTTCCTATCGCGTCACGCACCTTCTACGTTCCTGAGCAGCCCGGATTCTTCAGCATGCAGCCGTCAACGCCGGTTCTGCGCCTCACTGACTCGAAGTGGACGGTCGGAGGGGGCTACTTCACCCGCGAGGAGGCGCAGGAGCTGGCCAGTCGGCTCAACGAGTATCTCTCGCGGCCAGCCTAACAAGCGCTTCCAGCTGACGCGCCACGGTGTACGCTACGAAGCGAGGGCTTCGGCGCGCAGCTGAAGCGCCAAGACGTTCGACAGAATTGTGCTTCGGTGATTCCGAGGGGGGCAAGTGTTGCTACCTATGGTCTTGGTCACGGGATTCTCCATGCTGATGCCGTGGATCGTCTGGTGGCAACTCGGCAACTCGGCCGCGCTGTCGCGTGAACTTGGCCGAACCAGCTCGATCTTCGCCTTCGCCGACCTCCGCTGGTCCACACTTCTCCTGCTGCTTGCGTCATCGTCGCTTCTCGCCGGCGGCAGCTACGCCATGTGGCATCAGGAGTTCGAAGCCTCCGCCCGTCTTGGCGTGATGCTCTCATTCATGCTCGGCATGCCGGTCCTCATTCCGAAACTAGCCTCGCGCTCGTTGCGCCGTCTATCGGAGGGCAAGCCGTGAGTCGCGTCGCTCTCGTGCTCGGCATCTGGATCAGCACGATTGCACTCTGGCTGTTCTCGACCCACTGGGTTCGACGCGCACCCGATTCACCTTCAGGCTTCCGTCGTACGACCCTCATCCTTGTGATCCCTCTGGTAGGGGCGGCGGTCGTCTCGTTCATCATCCATGGCGAGAGTTCGCTGCCCCATCTGATAATGCTGTCTGCCGCAGGTCTGCTGGCCGGGCTGGCTTGGCTCTCAACCGGCAAGGGCGCTCCTGAGGCTGTGGGGGAGCCTCTGGAAGCGGCGGCCGCCTCGCCCGAGTACAGAGGCGTCTACTACGCATCGGCTCAGCGGGCAGGTAGCCGGACGAGATGGTACCCGTGGGATGATGCGGGCACCCTCAGGCTGCAGGACGAGCTGCTGGTCTTCGCGGGGGGCAAGGGCACGATCGAGCTTCGCAATCCGATTTCCATCGGCCTTCGTTCACAGGTCTGGAGTCCGCTGCCGTACGCCATCGTTCTACTCGTCACGCTTGTCAGCATGTTCTGGGTGGCATTCTTGGCCGGCGTAGGGCCGCTCGTCGCGGTCTTCGCCACCTGGGGCCTATTCGCGGGCTATGCCTACCTGGTCAACAGGGCGGACAAGTGGCTCGTCGTTCAGGGGATGAGGCCTGGGGTCGGTCCCGAGATCTGTTACTTCCACATAGGCACTCTGGGCCAGGCCATCGCGCGCTCGCAGCGCGAGATGGCGGCTCTTGCGGTGCTAGTGGGATCTGTCGAACCCGCGCTTCCAGCTGACGCGCAGGGGTCGTAGGTTGGGGCAGAGAAGGCAATGGCGCGCAGCTTAAGCGCAGAGACGTTAGGCAGAGCTCTGGTCGGGGGGCACATGCAGTTCAATGAGGTCCTGAAGCAGAGGCGATCCGTTCGCACCTTCGAGCCTCGGCCGGTCGGTGACGAGGAACTCCGGTACCTCCTTGACGCCGCGGAAAGCGCCCCATCCGCCTGTAACCACCAGCCCACCGCGTTCGTCGTCGTTCGCGATCCCGAGAAGCTCGCGGTGATCGGCCGGCCCGACACGACGAACGACGGGAAGTGGATCAACCGATGGCTCGCCAAGGCCCCGGTGATCGTTGTCGTCTGCGGCGACAAGAGCGCGACCGCCCCCCACCACGGAGTCGACTTCTGGCAGATCGACGCGGCGATTGCTGCAGAGCACCTGGTGCTTGCCGCAACGGACGTCGGTCTCGGCTCATGCTGGGTGGGGGCATTTGACGAGCCGGGAGTGCGCTCCGCACTGCACATCCCGGAACACTTCGGCATCTTGGCGCTGATCGCGCTCGGCCATCCTGCAAAGCGCATGGCGACGGTGGAGCGGGTGACGAGGGCGGTCACACGCGCGGACGCTCCAAGGCCAGGAAGCGACATCGCCCACTGGGATACCTGGTAGCCTACGGCCTGCCTAACCCGTGCTTCCAGCTGACGCGCCAAGCGCTATCCTGCGAAGAGAGGTGCCCGGCGCGCAGCTGAAGCACAGAGACGTTAGATGCAGCCGCACATCCGAGGAGTCTGGCTGCACGGGGGATCCGGGTCGTGTTCATGAGGTGAGTCGCAGCGGTCGCACCCGCTTGCCAGATGCGCTGCTGTGAGGTGTTCGTGTCATCCCGGAGCGCTCGGGACCGACGTGGTGTGAGTCGTAGGGTCGCGGGCTGCGCGGCGTGACACACTCCGTGCATCACGCCGCGAGATGGTGCACCGTCTCGGGCGATGCGCATCTAACCAGCGCTTCCAGCCGACGCGCAGGAATCGTAGGCTGGGCAGGGAACTAGTTGGCGCGCGGCTGAAGCGCAAAGACGTTGGGCAGACGAAGGGGCACGGGCATCGACATCTTCTTGGCCATCGCAGGGGTAGTCACGGCCATCCTGGTCCCCGCCATCTTCGCCCACCTCATTGTCGGGGGCGGTCGTCTCGCCCGTGAAGAAGTCGGCCTCGTGCCTGTCTTCAACGAGCGCGCCGGCGGGCGGTTCAATGGAATGAACCTGACGGTGCCTCTCGTGAGATTCACCATCTACGACCGCATGGTCGTGGCTGCGTACGGTGCCACGCGCCACGTCATTCCCACGACAGAGATCGACAAGGTCTCCGTGCGTCAGCACGTGATCTCCAAAGGAGTTCACATCCGGCACCATCGGAAGGGTACTCCGGCGGAGTTCATCATCTGGTCGCTCAGCCCACAGGTTGTCGTCGACGTTCTCAGGAACCAGGGTGTGCGTACTGCGGGAGACTAAGCCCTCCGTGCATGCGCTGCCCAACAAGCGCTTCCAGCAGACGCGCCAAGCGTTAAGCTACGAAGGGAAGTCGTTGGCGCGCAGCTGAAGCGCCAGGCGTTAGGCGAACGACCCGATCCCACTGTTGACGTGTGTCACGTGACGCGTTATGGTTGGCGTATGATTCGGACATTCGGCGACAAGCGCACGCAGGAACTCTACGCCACCGGCACCGCGAAGCGGTTCCCGCCTGACGTGATGCAACGGGCACGCCGTAGGCTCGAGTACCTGGACTTGGCGTCGCGACTCGAGGATCCTGATGGAGCCGCCCAGTAACCGGCTTCACAGCCTTGAGGGCGACCGCAAGGGGCAGTACTCGATCTCCATCAATGACCAATGGCGAATCTGCTTCGTGTTTCAAGACGGAGACGCCTACGACGTCGAGATCTGCGACTACCACTGAGATGAGGTGCAGCATGGCCATCCCCAACACCAGAGAGCGCACCATCCGTCCGGTCCACCCCGGTGAGATGCTGCGGGAGGACTTCATGCCCGACTACGGCCTCACGGTGGCCAGTCTCGCTGACTCCCTCGATGTCTCTCGCCAGACGGTGAACGAGCTCCTTCGCGAGCGGCGTGCGCTGAGTCCCGACATGGCGCTTCGTTTGTCGCAGCTGTTCGGCAACTCGGCTGAGTTCTGGCTCAACGCGCAGCGCGCCGTGGATCTCTGGGACGCAGCTCAGGAGTTGAAGCGCAAAGGTACGCGCATCAAGAGGCTGAGCGTCGCCTAACAAGCGCATCGAGCAGAACGCCAGGGGGTAGACTGACCAGAAGGCGCACGGGCGTCTGCTCATGCGCCGGACGTTAGGTGCACTGCTGAGGCCGGGGGTGAGGCGCACGTGGACGGCTTCGAGATTCTCGTCACCGGCGAGGGCGTCATCGAAGCGATAGAGGCGTCCCGCCGGAATGGTGATCAGGTCGCCTTCGTCTACGACAGGGATGCGCGAGGGCAGATTGTCCGAATTGGCTACACCGTGGACGTTGATGGTGGCGAGCAGGCAATCAAGTGGTTCTCGCCTTCCGATGTCCAAGTCTCCGTTCGCCCCGGAGGCGAGCAGCTGTTTAGCGCGAAACTCAACGTGCAGATGGTGCATCCAAAGGCCCACGAGCGTCATCACATGCTCGAGATTCCCGCAGGTGATGGACTCCGACTAACCGTCCGCCTGCTCTTTCGAGTACATCCAGACGGTCAGCCGGACTTCGTCGTTCAGGTAGAGGCTCGAGACAGCAAGAGCGGCTGCAAACAGCGGCCAGTTGTGAGGTACGACTGCGCACATGGGCACTTGCATCGCGATCACATATCGAAGCGTGGCCGGAAGTCGAAGCAGACGGTGTCTGACGTAGACACCAGTGCGGATGCAATGCGCCAGATTGTAGACGAGCTTGTTGAGAACCTTCCCGCATGGCTCACCGAGCTTGGGTACGAGGCATTCAACTCATCGCCGCTTGCGCACCCCTCTCTGCGCTCAGAGCTCGGACGCCTGGGCCAAGTCCTGGAGGAGTTGCTTGAGGAGCCATCCCGCATGGAAGAAACACAGTCGGAACTCGTGGCCTACACAGGCGAAATCTTGAAGGCCATACCGTCCGCAGACGGGCAGAATCCGATCAGGTCCAAGGCGGACTTGCTGAAGTTCCTTGCCGCCAACCCTCAGCCCGGCGTTCCATTTGATGCCGCGGAGTCCCTTCCGGACGAAGCAGTAATCAACAGAATCAAGCTCCCTGGCGCGGTTGGGGAACCACTCACTATTGACTACGCGATGCCGGAGCCGGGAGGCACCTAACCAGCGCATCAACCCGACGCGTCCGAGCGCTCGGTTATGCTGGAAGCGCATGGCGCGCGGGTTATGCGCAAAGATGTTAGGTGTCCTCACGGAACAAGGGTCAAGCAGGGGGTGTGATCGTGCGACGCCGCTTCTCGCCTCAACGGGAGGCCGGATTCCTGCCCAAGAGCCTCGTGGCCTTCGTCATCGCGCTGCTGCTCGTTGCCGGCTGCACTGCGACCGACGTGTCGGAGGCTGAGGTCGAGCGGTTGACCAGGGAGCGAGACGCTCTCCAGGCTGCCGCTGAGCAAGCGCATGAGAAGGCCCAGGCGGCTGACGTGGTGGCTCAGATTGGTGCTCACGAGGCCGCTGCCATCACCGACCCGGCTGAGCGGGCTGCGGCAGAGGAACGTGCCAGGCGCGCCGCTGCAGATGCTGCGGCAGCACGTGCGGAGGAGAGTGCTGCGTACGAGGCCGTCGGCGCGGCCCAGACCAGACTCGAGGAGGCCCTGAGCGACTGAGGGCTGCACATCGATGTGACGTCGTCAGGGCCGTGAGACACCTAACAAGCGCTTCCACACAGACGGCGCGCCTCGTACGGTAGACTCGGGTGGAAAGCGCTCGCCGGCGCGCCGCTGGTGAAGCGCCGAGACGTTGGGCGGACGCGAAGAGCGACCGAGGCTCGTGATACTAGCCCGATCGCGACTCGCCGAGGATTCGCTCCAGCCCGTCGAGGATGATCTCAAGTCCGAAGTGGAAGTCGGCCTCGGCGTCCCAGCCTGACTCCATCGCATGCGACGCCATCCGGTGCAGGTAGGGGTATGTCTCGGCGGGGATGTACGCCAGGATCGCCTCGGCCATCTCCTCGGTTGAGGCATCACCCGAGGCCGAGACGTTGAACTGCTGGATGCCGAAACCGTAGACGTAGCTGTCGAGCAGCGAGAACGCCCGCGCCGCGCCTTCCATTGAGAAGCCTGCCTTCATCAACGTGCCGAGGACCCAGTCGAAGTAGCGCAGCCTCGATGGGCCGCTCGACTCGCGCGAATCAACCAGCATCGGCGCCCAAGGATGGCGGCCGAACACCTCGTGTGCTGAGACCGCCCGGCGGCGCATCGCCTCGCGCCAGTCGCTCGACATCCGCCGGTAGGTCGACCTGCTCGATCACGACGTCCACCATGCCGTCCAGGATGTCGTCCTTGTTCGCGACGTGGTTGTACAGCGACATCGCTTCCACGCCCAGCCGCGATGCCACCTCGCGCATGGTCACCGCGCCGACCCCTCGTTCGTCGGCGATCTCCACCGCTGCCGCAAGGACTCGATCTCGATTCAGGGGAGACGCGCTGCATGCCGCTCGGTACCTCCATCGCTCTCTTCGGTCATCTTTCTCCAATGGGTTGACAGACGTACTAAGTAAGTGTATCACTCGGATTACTTAGTAAGTATACCGTTCGCGGCCGAGCGTGCAAGCCACGCGGCCCACCAGAAGGAGGTCACCATGAACACACTGACCCACGATGACGCCAGGCGGCAGAAGGCAGGAGGAGTAGCGGCACTCTACATCGCACTCGCACTAATCGCGGCGATGCCGTTCTTCCTGCTCGTGGTCGACTATCAGGGCGCAGCGACCATCGCGGAGAAGGTGGCGGTCGTTGTCGCCAACTACGCGAGCCTGTACGCGATGTACCTGGTTTCGTACGTGTTCTACGGATTCGCTCTCGGCGCACTGGCGTTCGCGCTCTACGACAGACTGGCGGGTCGCGCGCCGGCCATGATGCGTGCCGCCACCGCGATGGGCCTCCTGTGGTCGGTTGCGCTGGTCACCAGCGGGATGGTGTGGAACTACGGCATGACCACCGTCGTTGCCTTGGCCAAGACGAACCCGACGCAGGCGCAGATGGTGTGGCAGTCGATCGAGCCTGTCTCGGAGGCCCTCGGCGGAGCTGGCGGTGAGATCCTGGGCGGGCTGTGGATCCTGCTGCTCAGCGTGGTGGCCCTGCGAAGCGGTGCGCTGCCCAAGCTCCTTGGCTGGTTCGGCGCCATCATCGGAGTGGCCGGGCTCACATCGGTGGTCCCGCCGCTGCACGATGCCGCCATCGTATTCGGCCTGGCGCTGATCGCGTGGTTCATCTGGGTCGGTGTCGTCCTGTTCAAGACGAAGGCGACGGAGGTCACGGCCGACCAGTCGAGCGCTGCCGTCACCAGCCAGGCGTGGGCGCCGTCCAACAAGCGCCTCCAGCGGACGGCGGAAGCGGTCAGCTGACATCGCGCTGGCGGTCGCGACCGATGGGCACGACGTTGGGCAGACGGTTGATCGGGGGGAGGCTTCGGGAGTGCGAGCAGACATCCTCGAGATACTCGACCTGCATGCATGGGACTGCCATTTAGGCGGCGCGTTGTCCGCGTGGATGCGCAAGCACGTTCGGTGAGATGCCGGATCTGTCCGGCTGCCCGGGTGATTGGAGTGCAAGTGAACACACCGGTTACGAGCGAGCCGTGGTTCAATGCTCGTCGTTTTGGAATCGGATGGCGGCCTGTGACGTGGCAGGGCTGGGTCACGAGTGGAGCTTTCGTCGCACTTGTTATCGGCGTCACGCGGGTGACCGGCAACCCGGCTGCGATCGCGACTTCGGTCGGCCTTCTCGTCGGCCTTCTCGTCCTCGTCTGCTACCTGACGGGTGGGAAGCCTGGACCGGCACGGCCGGACAACACCGACCAGACACCATCCGGCGAGGAGTAGAAGGTGATCACGGAGTCGCTCGGCTGCGGGTGGCGCCGCCCAACAAACGGATCAACCTGACTCGCTGGGCTCGCAGGATATCCGCCTGACGTTAGGCACACCGGGGGGAGCGCTGATGAGCACGAAGATCACGATTCCGGAGACACTGCCGGTCGAGTTCGTCGAACGGGCGGTCTTCGCGATGGGGGAAGCCGGAGTCATGCGGCCCCAGCTCGGCGGTGTCCTGGTGTTCGACGGCAGGCTGGACAAGGTCCGGCTTGGGCGAGCCGTGCGCCTCTTGTTGGAGGCGGAGCCCGTCCTCGGCTGCCGGTTCGTCGCCGATACGGTCCCGCCGGTATGGCGGAGGCTCGACACGCTCGATGCGGTCCCATTGCTGGTCGCACTCGAGTCCGACGACCCTGCGGCCAGGGCGTCCAGCTTCATCGCCGAGCTGTTCGATCAGCAGGTCGACCCCCAAGTGCTCTCCGCGCTCATCCGCGGCCCCTCGAGCGACGTCCTTGCTCTCAAAGTGGAACATGCCGCCGTGGACGGCGGCGCGCTCAAGGAGGCGCTGTACCTTCTCAGCGCCATCTATCGCAAGCTGGGTGAAGCGCCGGACTGGGAGCCAGAGCCCAACCTGGAGGGTCTGCGCCATCCCGCGGCCGATGCCGGCATCTTCGAGAAGCTTCGCTCGCTCACTCCCGGATCCGGTCTGACGCCGGGCCGGTCGGACTGGAATGCGCCTTCCGTCGACCGTAGAGGCCCGGCGGCGTACGTGTCCGCCAGCATCGGACCGGAGGTGTTCCAGTCGGCTGCGGCGCTCGGCAAGAGCGTCGGCGCCACCGTGAACGACATCATCCTGACGGCGTTCTACCGCACGCTGCACCGCGTCCTGGGCGCGGCGCCGGGAAGCAGGACGCCGATCTCGATCTCGTGCGAACTGCGCAAGCATCTGCCTGCAGGCACCAAGACCGCGCTGGGCAACATCTCGTCCGTCCTTCAGGTCTCCGTGACACCCGTTGCGAACGAGCGATTCGACGGCACACTCGCGCGAGTGCTTGAAGCCACCCGAGAGTGGAAGGGGGCCGGTGCGGGCCGTTCCATCTCGGTATCCATCCCCATGGTCGACCGGTTCCTGCGGAATCGCGGCTTGGGCTTCTTCCGGAGGATGGTGGCGAAGGCCACGGAGGCAGCCGGTGACCAGCAGGGCGGGTATCCCACTCTCACCAACATCGGCATCATCGACGAGAAGGCCCTCGACTTCGGTACCGACGTTCGGGTGGACGATGCGTGGTTGCTCGGGCCGGTCGCGCCGAGGAGCATCATTCTGACAGCGAGCACCTTCCGGCAGCGGCTGCACATCGCGGTTGGGGCCGAGTTCGCCGCGATCGATCAAGCACTTGTGACCGGCATCGTCACCGGGACCGTGAGTGAGATCACATCCTGGACGGAAGGGGCGCATGCGAGGCGCCTAACCCCGGCTTCCACCTGACTCGCTGCGCTCGCAGGTGAAGCCGAAACACGTTAGCACCACCCCTCAGTGCCCTCCCCGCCGCTAGACCGAACCCGCGATCTCCGCTGCGACCTCCCCAGCGCCGTCTGTGTCAGCCACCTCACGCGCAAGGTCTCGCGCCCGCCCGGCGAACCCGTTGTCATGAGCGGCTTCGAGCGCATC
The DNA here is from genome assembly GCA_963700295.1 of uncultured Actinomycetes bacterium. Lineage (GTDB taxonomy): Bacteria > Actinomycetota > Coriobacteriia > Anaerosomatales > Anaerosomataceae > UBA6100. The sequence goes on from CAVOWY010000003.1 coordinate 33,761, forward strand.
CGCGAGAGCGTGCGCACTCGCACGGCGAAGCGAGAAGGATGCCGGGCTGACACCAGCGGCGACCGTCATGCGTCCCCAGTATGGCTGGTCGCCTCCCATCGCCACGACGACCTGAGGGACTCCGGCCCAGACAGCCTGGGACACCGTACCCGCGCCACCGTGACTGACTACGGCAGCCACTCTCGGGAACAGGACGTCGTGTCGCTCGGCACCGCACCGTAGCGCGCTCTGAGGCAGCTCCATGTCGTCCCAGATGCTCCCAGAGAAGATTGCGCGGCGGCCCGTTCGTTCGACGCCTTCGACCACTGCAGCGAGCGACGAGGCCCACTTGTAGTTCTGCAGACTGCCCATACCGACATACAGCGGCGGCTCGCCCTCCGCAAGGTAGCGCGCCGTCTCTGCGGACAACTCGTTCAAGGCAGGCTGTCGGATGGCAGCGCAACGCACGAAGCGCTCTCTCACGTCGCCCGGGATTCGCAGGAGCGGAGCGTGCGCCGCGACGATTGGACGTCCGCCCCTGTCGTAGCTTGCGTCGTAGCCGTTCGCCAGGGGTGCGAGGCCAAGCTCGGCGCGATACCCGTTGACGTCCTTCGCGACGACCCGCCCGCCGTTGTCGGCCAGCATCCAGCTGATCCGGTGGCGCAGACGCCCGCCGGATACCGGCACCAGGTTGTCCGGCCATTCCGCGGATCGATACCAGGTCGGAGTCAGGGCGACGTAGCGGTACGAGATGCCGTAGTGCTCGGCGATCGTCTGCGGCGCGAAGGGGGCTCCCACTCCGACTACGACGTGGGCATCGCGAGCCTCGTCCAGTAGCACCGGGACTTCCCCCGCGAGCTGCTCGGATCGATGTTGCGCGAAGTACTCGCCTGCTTCGCGCGCCTTGAGTGCCCCCAATTTCGTGAGCATCCGCTGATAGTCCCAGCCCACCTCATGCCACCGGATGCCCCGTTTCTCGGCATCGCGCGCGAACGGCGGCGATCCTACGAGCACAACCTCGTTACCCGTTGCGACAATCGCCTCCGCAACCGAGATCGCCGGTCCGACGTCGCCCCTCGTCCCCACTGCACACACCACGACTTTCATCGCTCCCCCTACTCCTGCGGTCGCATCGGCGGCGTCAGATCCCAACCGCGTTCCTCGACCCGTCCGATGAGACGGTCCAGCCAGGCGAGCTTCGCCTCCAGCAGCGCACGGTCGCGCTCCCACATCCACGTGATGGTCTCGCCGAAGTAGGTGCGGACGATCTCGCCGATCTCTGCCGTGTACTCCTGCTGCTGCAGACTCGCGAGCGAATCACGACGACGGCGCACCAGTCTGGTTCGCTCGGCATCGGGCATCCAGGTCGCGCCTTGCAGGAAGCTGAACACGACTGTGAATCCCTCTTCATCCCACGCCTCGAGCCGCTCGGGACACACGAGCTCCTCGGCGAACAGGAGTCGACCCTCGGCGGTGGCGGAATACACCTTGCGCGTGGGCGCTCCAGGCGGCTTCTCGTTCTCGATGCTCACCAGCCCGGACTTCTCCAGCTTCCGGAGCACGTAGTAGACGTGCTTCTCGGACATATGGAGCCAGCGCCCGGAACGGCTGACCTCGACGACCTGGTTGATGTAGTGTCCGTGCGACGGCGTATCGACCACCATGCCGAGGACGAAGAGCTCCCGATTGCTTAGTGCAGTCCCCATATAACCCCTGTTCCCAAGGCTAGTACGAATCGTACCTCAGCATGGTGACGTGTCAAGCAAGGCGTTCACTCCGTGCCTCGCCTTGCTGATGAGCGCGAGTAGTCGCGCTCAGTGAGGCACGGGGCCAGGGGGTGCTAACCAGCGGATAGAGACGGACAAGGCGCCTTGAGATGTAGACTCAGTCCGAGCGGATTGCGAGGCGCCTTGCCGGGCATCCGCAACAACGTTAGAACGACCTCCAGCCACACTCCTCCCGCACGGATTCAGGGTTCACACCTGTACCAATTGTGGTACACTGCTTGCATGAATGAGTCCCGTGACAAGCGGCCCATCCTATCAGTGCGGTTCTACCGCACTGCATCCGGGAGCGAGCCGGTGCGGGAGTGGCTGCTCGGGCTCGCGAAGGACGACCGGCGGGCCGTAGGTGAGGACATCAAGACGGCGCAGTACGGCTGGCCGCTCGGGATGCCGCTCATCCGCAAGCTCGAACCGGGTCTGTGGGAGGTCCGCTCGCACATCGCGGCGGGCATCGCACGGGTGCTCTTCACGGTGGACGGATCGGTCATGGTCCTGTTGCACGGCTTTGTGAAGAAGTCCCAGAAGACGCCGGTGTCCGATCTGAAGACCGCACAGCAGCGCCTGTCAGACCTGCGAAAGGGGTGAACACGGTGGACAAGAAGCATATCGGGAGCGATTTCGACGACTTCCTCCGTGACGAGGGCATCCTCGATGATGCGGAGGCCGTTGCGACCAAGCGGGTGATCGCCTACCAGCTGACGCAGGAGATGGAGCGCGCCAACATCTCGCAGTCGGAGCTTGCGCGTCGCATGAAGACGAGCCGGTCCTCGGTGGAGCGCCTGCTCGATCCCACGAACCCGTCCGTCACGCTCGTCACGCTGGAGCGCGCGGCCAGCGCAATCGGCAAGCGACTCAAGGTCCGGCTGACGGCGTAGGGGAGGGCGTTCTAACAAGCGCTTCCAGCTGGCGCGCCGGACGTTGGCGTATCCTGCAAGTCGAGCGGCGCGCAGCTGAAGCGCCAAGACGTTAGGCCGATACCGGCGAGCGCTCGGCGCTCACACCTCAAGTCTCACTAGTAACGCTTGACGTTATTAACGCATGGCGTTACTATCACCACATGATCGTCTCATACGAAGATGCTGAGACCGAACGGCTGGCCCGGGGCACCCGCGTGCGCCGGTTCGTCAACATCGAGTCGGTCGCCAGACGCAAGCTCCGGCAGCTCGAGATCGCGGGCGTGCTCGACGACCTCAGGGTGCCGCCGGGCAACCGCCTCGAGGCGCTCAAAGGCGACCGCGCCGGCCAACACAGCATCAGGGTGAACGACCAGTACCGCATCTGCTTCCGCTGGACGCAGGCGGGGCCCGAAGACGTAGAGATAGTGGACTATCACTAGGACGTGATGATGATGACCAAGCTCAATCCAGTGACGCCGGGCGAACTCCTCTTGGAGGAGTTCCTGAAGCCTATGGGCATCTCGCAGTACCGTCTCGCCAAGGAGATCGGTGTGCCGGCACAGCGCATCGGTGCGATCGTCTCAGGCAAGCGCGCCATCACCGCTGATACCGACCTGCGCCTCTGCAGGTTCTTTGGCCTGTCGGACGGGTACTGGCTGCGCGCACAGGCTGCCTATGACACGGAGGTCGCGCAGGATGAGCTTCGCGATACGCTGAAGCACATCAGGCCATGGCGGGGGATCGGCGGTCAGCTGGGGCATACGGCCTAACAAGCGCTGCCAGCAGAACGCCGTCAGGTACACTCGTCCCAAAGTGCTCAGCGTCTGCTGAAGCGCCAAGACGTTAGCAGGAGTCCTGCTACCCACCTGACCTGACGATGCAGACATCTCTCTCTTGACGCAGGTGTGAGCGCTCACTTACATTGGGCCTGACGCCATGTGAGTGGACGCTCACATACCTCAGGAGGATGCATGGACGCCATCGTCACGAACGGTCTCACGAAACGCTTCGGCGACCTCGTCGCCGTGGACAACCTCGATCTGCGCGTTCCAGCGGGAGGCGTGGTGGGATTCGTCGGGCCAAACGGCTCGGGAAAGTCCACGACGATCAGAATGCTTCTCGGCCTGCTCTCCCCGACGTCGGGCACCGGCGAAGTCCTTGGCTCACCGATCTCGCACCCCGCGCGGTACGCGAATCGCGTGGGCGCTCTGATAGAGAGTCCCTCGTTCGTCCCGTCGCTTTCGGCGCGCGCGAACCTGCGCTCGCTCGCCGCGCTGCGGGGCCTGCGGGATGTCAGGGTCGACGAGGTCGTCGGGACGGTCGGGCTTGCCGGCCGCGACCGCGATCTGGTGAGTACCTACTCGCTCGGCATGAAGCAGCGCCTGGCGATCGCCGCCGCACTGCTTCCCGACCCTGAGCTCCTCATCCTCGACGAGCCCACCAACGGTCTCGACCCCGCAGGCATCGTCGAGGTGCGTAACCTGCTGATCGAACTCGGCAGTCAGGGGCGCACACTCATGGTGTCCTCTCATCTGCTCTCCGAGATCGAGGCGGCCTGCAACCAGGTGGTGATCATCCGATTCGGCGAGATGCTGTTCTCGGGGCCGCTTGCCGAGCTCACGGCTCGCACCAGCGCGCATGTCAATCTGGCACCTGAGCACGAGCAGGACATGGCCCGCCTCGCGGACCTGCTCAGCAGCCGCGGGTACGCGGTGCGTCGCCCGAACGGCGACTTGGTGGTCGACGTCGGCGCTGCCGCCGCGCCCGAGATCAACAGGATCGCGGCGCAGGGTGGCATCACCCTGCGGAAGCTTTCGGCGCACGAGGAGACACTCGAGGACGCATTCCTTCGGATGACCGGTGCCACCGACGGCGACAACACGCTCGTCCGATCCCGCCAGCGGGGCGGGCGCCGCCACCTGCCCGCACGCAGCACATCATTGACGGATAGGGAGTCCGCAGATGCTTAGGATCCTGAAGTCGGAGCTCATCCGCCTGAACCGTCCCTCATTCCTGGCAGGGGGGATTGGCGGGATGGCGGCCTTTGGCGCGATCTCCACGTTCATCGGCTTTGCGGCAGCGGGCAAGAGCGGCATAGGCCCCGGAGCCTACATCCCGTCCGAAGCTGCGCTCGCGGCGCCTGACGGCTACGTGGCGGGACTCATACTCGCCGCAAACCTTGTCGGCATCATCGCGTTGTCCTTCTGGGCGATCGCGACGGCATCGGACTACTCGACCGGCCTCATTCGTCTCCTGGCCCAGGCCGAGCCCCGGCGCTGGCGACTCATCGTCGGCAAGTTCCTCGCGCTGGCGCTGTTCACGATCGCGGGGACGCTGGCCGCCACGCTCGCTGCGTACGGAACGGCGCTCGCATGCGCCCCTATGTTCGATGTCTCGACGGCTGCGTGGACCGACGTGCTGCTCACCTTGCTTGAAGCGTTCCGGAACCTGGCCCTTTCGGCCGCGGTCTGGGGAACGCTCGGCATGGTGATCGCGCTCTTGACGCGAAGCTCCGGCGTGGCGATAGCGATCGGAATAGGCTACCTGGTCGTCTTCGAGAACATGATCCTGGCCGTGGCGAACGAAGCCTCGGACTGGCTGCTCGGCGCCACGCTCACGGCGCTGGCCGCCGGCGGAACCCCCGCGATTGCGTTCGAATCAGCGCTGCAGCTTGGAGCCGCGTATCTGGCAGGCGGTATCCTGATCGCTGTAGCGGTTGTGCACTTCCGAGAGATCACGTACTAGGCGAGGTTGCGGCGATGACTCAGCGCGGCGATGCCACCCGACAGCAGCTCCTCGATGCAGCGGCCGCCGTGTTTGTGGAGCGGGGGTATCCGGGCGCGACCACGAAAGAGATCGCCCGACGTGCCGGCGTATCAGAGGGCACCATCTACCGCCATTTCGTCGACAAACGCGAACTCTTCGGCGCGGTGTTCGCCAACCGTAATGCATCTGATTTCGAAGCCGTGACCGCGCTTCCGGCACTGGCAGGCACCAAGACGGTGCGGGAGAACCTGCTGTTCCTGATCGAAGCGATACAGGACATTGAGCGCGAGGTGGCGCCGTTGCGTGCCGCCGCCTCGACCGATGCGGACCTCGCGGCCGCCCTAGTGCCCGCGCCCTCGGCCAACGCGACTGGCGCCACCGTCGGCCCGCTCGACCCGCTTGCCCGCTACCTCGAGGCTGAGCAGCGGTTCGGCCGGATCCGCAGTGATGTGGACTGTACTGCCGCGGCGTTCGCGCTCTTCGCCATTCCGTTCGCGGCGGTCACTATGGACCGCCTTGCGCGGGCGACGGGGTTGCCGGGCGTCAGCAATATGGTTGGCGCCGTCGACGAAGTCCTGCGCGGGATTTTGGCGCCAGAATGACGGCTCGAATCCGGCGCTGATTCGATGCGAGCGCTCGCGGGCCCTGCCAACCCGCGCTTCCACACGGACAGCGCGCCCCGTGCGGTAGACTCGGGTGGCAAGCGCTCGCCGGCGCGCTGCCGGTGAAGCGCCGAGACGTTAGGCATGGCGTGAAGACATCGCCACTGCGGGGGGACACGGTGCCTGAAGCCGCTCGAGCCAGTTGGATCCGGTGGGGGATCGGCCTCAGTCTGGTTCTCCCTGTCATAGTAGCTGGCGTCTTCCTCGCCACCTCGCTGATGAGGGTGCCGCTCAGCTCGCGACATGACGTGCCACCGTTTCTGGCCTTCGCCATCATGTCGGTGTTCGCGATCGCCGTCGGGGTCGTCCCGGCATGGCTCCTGATCGCTCGCGCTCTGCGCGACGCCGGACCGCGCTCCCTTCTTCTCGGGCTTGCCATCGAGGCGGCCAGCTGCGTGCTGTGCTTAGTGATCGCGGGCATCCAGAACGCAGCGAATCCTCGAGAGGGCGGTGGGGGCATGGCCTTCGTCGCGCTCGGCTCGGCGTTCGGGCTGACGACCGTCGTGTTCATCCCGCTTGCGCTTGCCGCCATGGCGCGAGCCAGACTGACTAGAGCCGCCCGCCGGCAGCCGCATGCCTAACAACCGCTTCCAGCCTGCGCGCCAGTAGGTGACATGCCTAACAAGCGCTTCCAGCTGACGCGCCAGACGTTGGCGTATCCTGCAAGTCGAGCGGCGCGCAGCTGAAGCACTCGACGCTCGCCCGGATCCCGGAGGGCGCATTCTGCACGACGCGCTTTCCGTCGGTGGTCGCTTGAAGGGTACTGGGTACCATGGTGTTGGCTGCTGGAACCGAGGTTCCCAGGCAGTACGGATGCGCTCGATCCATGTTCGAGGGAGGGGCCCGATGGACGACCAGTTTCGTGACATCGGCCGACAGGCCGCCAGGGGCATGCGGAACGACATGGTGGAGGACCGGATCGTCTCGCCTTTAGCCAACAAGGTCGGCGGCTGTGCCACGGTATTCTTCATCGTCTTGTTCATTGCGCTCGGCGTGGGAGTGGCAATCGTCATCGCGCGCGGTGGTGGCAACGCGGACAGTGTCGGGCCCATAGCGATCGGGATCGGACTCGTCGGGGGCATAGTTGTCGGATCGTTCGTGGGCGTCGGAGTTGCTCGCGTCCTTCGGAGACTACTGAATGGGTAGCGTGGAAGGTCGGCGAGGCGGGGCCTGCCGACGGATGCTCGTGACGGCTGAGGTGCTCTTGGGCCGTCCCCATGGCTCAGCCGACCGGCCCTATCGCCTGGGTGGATACGGGCGAACAAGCGCATCAACCTGACGCGCCGCGGTTGACGTAGCCTCGGGCCGAGCGGCGCGCAGGTTACGCCAAAGACGTTGGGCCGAATCCCACACCCGTGTCCCGGTCCCTGCGTTTGCACTGGCGTATCTTTGGGGATACACTCAGCGCATGATCGAGATTCGGCAGACAGCTGAGTACGAGTCGTGGTTCGAGAAACTCCGTGACCTTCAGGCAAAGGCACGCATCCTCGCTCGGATTCGACGGCTTTCTCTTGGCAATCTCGGCGACGTCAAGCCGGTCGGCGAAGGCGTGTCAGAGCTGCGCATCACCTACGGACCCGGCTATCGCGTCTACGTGAAGCTGCAAGGCGACGTGTTGGTCATTCTGTTGGTCGGAGGAGACAAGTCGAGTCAGAAGCGAGACATCGAGCGCGCCAAGGAGCTCGCTCGGGGCCTGTGAGGAGACCAGTCATGACAAAGACGAACACCAAGACCTATACGAGTCGATGGGACCCCACCAAGTACCTCGACTCAGACGAGGCCGTCGCGGCATACCTCGACGCTGCCATCGATGAGGATGACCCCGCGCTCCTTGCCGCCGCACTTGGCGACGTCGCGCGCGCCAAGGGTATGACGGAGATTGCCCGTGAGACCGGACTGGGTCGCGAGAGCCTCTACAAAGCGCTGTCGTCTGACGGTAATCCTGAGTTCGGAACGGTGCAGAAGGTCGTGCGCTCGCTCGGGCTCAAACTGCACGTCTCGGCATAGGGAGTCAGTGCGATGGCATGGGGTCGGATCAAAGCGAATCACTGTGGGCCCAAGCGGGGCAAGGGCTACCATGGCAGGAAGGCAGTTGCCAAGCAGGCCGGCAACCGTGCGCGCAGGTGAAGCACTCGACGTTAGGCGGATAGGAGTGGGGGATGCGGGATTCCTATAGGGTCGTCCCCGCGTCCTCGGAGCACGTCTCGCTGCTCCCTGCAATCGAACGATCGGCGGCGGCGGTCTTTGGGGACGCCGTACCGGCGGAGCTGCTCGAACACGTGACGCCAGAGCCCATCTTCCTCGCTGCCCAGCAGGACGGCACCCTTTGGGTGGCTCTCGGGTCAGACGATCTGCCCATTGGCTTCGCGCGCGTGGACGTGACAGGCGCACGAGTTCATCTTGCGGAACTCGACGTGCTCCCGGCGCACGGACGTCGCGGTGTCGGCACGGCACTCGTCCGGGCGGTCGATGACTGGGCGTGCTCGGGCCACTTCTCGGAGATCACGCTGACCACGTATCGCGATCTGCCGTGGAACGCACCGTTCTACGCTCGCCTGGGGTTCACCGTCGTCCCGGAGCCCGATTGGGATGCTGAAACGCACCGTCGGTTCGAAGAAGAAGCGGGGCTCGAGTCGGAGCGAGTCAGGCGTGTGGTCATGCGCAAACGGCTTGCTACCGCCTAACAAGCGCTTCCAGCTGACGCGCAGGAGTCGTAGGTTTGGCAGAGAAGATGATGATGGCGCGCAGCTGAAGCACTCGACGTTCGACAAAGCACAGTGCTGTGGGCGGATGGTGGGCAGTGTGGGCTCGCTTGCAGACTGGTGTGTAGTTGGGCGGTGCGGCGAAGGGGTTCCCACAAATCGAGAGGGGTGGAGCGCATGCGTTCGCAGGTCAGCGGTCTCAGAGTGGTGCCGCTCGTACTCACTGGGATATGTCTATCGGCGGTGCTCGTCGGCTGCGGGGGCGATGCGTCCGGGACCTTCGGGAGCGCGGCGGAGCAGTACAGCGAGAGGCCGGCCGCAGCGCCCACCGCCGAAGAGACGCCTTCCGCGCCCGCGGGCGAGTGGGTGATGGCCTTCGAGGTAGGCAACGGCCTTCCGATCCGCGCCGGAGGCACGGCGCCCACCTTCAAGCTCGACAAGCCCGCGACACTCGTCGACCTCATGACCTACCACTACGTCGGGGGCGGCGGTCCGACTCCCGGTACTCTGGCTCTCGAAGGCGCCGACGGAACCATCTACGGACCGTGGCCGTGCACCGGGATCGACGCCCAAGGCGGGGTCAAGAACGGCTTCTGGGACACCCGCCCGAACGCTCCGCTGCCCGCCGGCACCTACACCATCGTCGATTCCGGACCGGCGACGTGGTCGACCAACGACGAGGCGGGCGGCGTCGGCTTCTGCACCGTGCAGGTCGTCTACGACGAGTAAGCGGCCCGACCGAGCCGAGAATGCGCCACACGGTAGACTCTGACCTGAGAGCGCATCGGCGTCCGCTCATGCGCCCAACGATCGTTAGGTATGGCGTGAAGACATCGCCACTGCGGGGGGACACGGTGCCTGAAGCCGCTCGAGCCAGTTGGATCCGGTGGGGGATCGGCCTCAGTCTGGTTCTCCCTGTCATAGTAGCTGGCGTCTTCCTCGCCACCTCGCTGATGAGGGTGCCGCTCAGCTCGCGACATGACGTGCCACCGTTTCTGGCCTTCGCCATCATGTCGGTGTTCGCGATCGCCGTCGGGGTCGTCCCGGCATGGCTCCTGATCGCTCGCGCTCTGCGCGACGCCGGACCGCGCTCCCTTCTTCTCGGGCTTGCCATCGAGGCGGCCAGCTGCGTGCTGTGCTTAGTGATCGCGGGCATCCAGAACGCAGCGAATCCTCGAGAGGGCGGTGGGGGCATGGCCTTCGTCGCGCTCGGCTCGGCGTTCGGGCTGACGACCGTCGTGTTCATCCCGCTTGCGCTTGCCGCCATGGCGCGAGCCAGACTGACTAGAGCCGCCCGCCGGCAGCCGCATGCCTAACAAGCGCTTCCAGCTGACGCGCCAGAGTCGTAGGCTGGACGGCAAGGCTTCGGCGCGCAGCTGAAGCACAGAGACGTTAGATGGGCCAGGGGGAGGTTCGTCGTGCCGTACCGTGTCTCTTCTCGCACACCGGATGCCCGCATCGTTCTGTCGTGGCCGGCGTGGACGTGGCTCATCGTGGCCGTGATCGGCTACTTCTGGGTCCTGACACCAGTGCTCCACCTGCTGGCAGGACGCGGATCACAGCTCGACTACGTTGTTCTCGGTGTAGGCCTGGCTGCAACAGCGGGCGGCTTGACACTGCTGCTCACCCGCGAAGAACTCCTGGTAAGCGACGGGCATGCGACCAGACGCCTGACAATCCTCGGCTGGGTCCTGCGCGAGACTGACGTGAAGCTGGGCACCGGGTTGTTCATGGTCGCGCCTCGGCCGTCGTTCCTGAGTTCGGCTGACAGTGCTCCCGTTGTCCTCTTGGATGGCACCGCGCTCAAGTTGGGGGCGGGTCGTCTGACCAGGAGCCAGGCGACCCTGCTCAGCGATGACTTGAATGCGGTGCTGGATAGCCTAGGCAAGGCCATCTAACAAGCGCTTCCAGCTGACGTGCCAGGTGTCGGCGTATCCTGCATGTCGAGCGGCGCGTGGCTGAAGCACCCAACGTTAGCCGGAGTGTCAGGTGAGGAGGAACGAGCGTGTTGGCCCGAACCGGTAGAACCGCACTTATCGTGCTGGACGTCCTCATCGGTCTTCTCGGAATCGGCGGCGGAATCGCTACCGCCACCGGGGTCGACCCGTTCCCACAGGAGTGGATTGCGGGCACGCCGTTCAACAGCTATCTCATTCCAGGGATCATCCTGACGCTTGCGGTCGGTGCCACGGCGGCTGTGGCGTCTGTCGGCATGCTGAGACGAGCCGGATGGGGGCCGCTTGCGTCCGTCTTCGCCGGTGCTTCGATGATCGGCTTCCTGGTCGGGGAGATCCTGATCCTCAACCAGCCCGTTGAGCCAACCGTGGCTGAGGTGGTCTTCTTTGCCATAGGCGCGGCGATGGTTGCCCTCGGTCTCGCTGTCAGGCGGAGTAGCGCGTCGCGTGTGTGACGGCACCCGGCTAACAGGCGCTTCCAGCTGACTCACGCACGCGCTAGGCTGAGCTGAAGCAGCTCGTTCGCGGCTGAAGCACTCGACGTTAGACAGAAGCGGCAGTAGAGTGCCTTCGATGGCAATGCGGTAGATACCGCATGAAGCCTGATCCTTCTCGCTGAGGAGCATCCATGGCGGTCGAGACTCCCGACTACGAGGTTCTCAGGCACGACGGCCCCTTCGAGCTTCGCCGCTACCCGGGCTACCTCACGGCAAACGTGCGCGTGACTGCAAGCGACTACGGACGGGCGATGAACGCGGGCTTCGACCCGCTCGCCGACTTCATCTTCGGAAACAACCATGTCGCCGACCGTATCTCGATGACCGCGCCAGTGACCGCAGGCAGGGCCTGCTGCCAGAAGATCTCGATGACGGCGCCGGTGACCGCGCGGCAGTCCGAAGACGAGTATGTCGTCAGCTTCACGATGCCGTCCGGCTATTCGCTCGAGACCCTTCCGCGGCCGAACAACGCGGCGGTGTCAATCGACCCGGTGGATGCCCATCTAGCCGCGGTTGTACGTTTCGGCGGCAGCTTCTCCGGGACCAAGGCAGTACAGGCTCAAGCTCAGTTGGAATCGTGGATCGAGGAGCAGGGCCTTATCGCGGTCGGCGAACCGGTGGTTGCCCAGTACGACCCCCCGTGGAAGCCCGGGTTTGCGCGGCGCAACGAGATCATGATCGTTGTCGACGAAGCCTGAGCGCGGGATTGATCGTTGCAGCGTGCTTGGCTCGGTCTAACAAGCGCTTCCAGCTGACTCACGCACGCGTTAGGCTGAACTGCTCGTTCGCAGCTGAAGCATTCGACGTTAGGCATAGCTGATGTACCCAGTGAGTGTCGAAGGTGGCTTTCGAATAGTCGAACCGGGACTGACCGCCGAGTCGGTCTCGGCGCGCATCGCGTCGGCGTTACAGGACCACGCCGGGGTGCTCAAGGTCCTCAGCACCGGGGAGCAGACGGTGTTCATCGGCAACTTCCTGGTGGTGCTGGGGTTCCCACTCCTGATCAGTTCGACACGGTACGCGCTCTCCTCAGTGGGCAGGAGTGAGATCACTGTCACGGAGGCAGATGGCGTAGAGGTCCGCTATCGGATGTCCACAAGGGAAGGTGCGGTGCTGCTCGCAGTGGTCTTCGGACTCGTGTTCGCGGAGTTCGCCTTTCTCACCCAGGATCCTCGAGTCCTACTTGGCGCACCCGTCCTGTGGCTGATCGCCACGGGCCTCCTCTACTCCTACGCATCAAGCGCCGCAGTCGGCTTCATCCGGTCCGCGATCACCGGTGACGTCGCCGCGGGTGGCAAGCATGCCTTACCCGCGCATCCACCTGACGCGTCCAAGGTAGCGATAGACTGAAGCCGTACGGCGCGCAGCTGAAGCGCCAAGACGGTAGGTGTAGAGGGGGAATCGTGCGCAATATCGCTCGGCTGGGCATCGCTCTCCTCGGATTCTGGATCCTCACGTACGTCCCTAACCTCCTCACGTACGCGTCGGGCATGCTTCAGTACGACGGCCTTGAAAGCCTGTCGGCGCTCGTCTCCGCGCTGACGCCTCCGCTTGTTGCTGTGCTGCTCGGTCTCCTACTGGTCGTGAACCGGAACCGTCTGGCAGACCGGCTGTTCGAGGACTCCGATATCGAACTCGGGGCGGCAGGCCCGGACCTGCTGCGCGCTGGGCTCGTGTCGCTTGGCGTCTCGATGATCGCCTTCGCTGTGCTTGCGGCACTCTCGACCGGCGTCTTCACGGTCAGCACGCTGGTGCAGGAGCGCACCACGCTCGGGGACGTGCCCTATCTGAGCGACGTGACGGTCGGTGACTGGCTGCCGTCACTGCTGGCGGATGCGGCTCGACTGGCTATCGGCCTGTTCCTGGTTCTCCGCGCGGAGGCGATCGCTCGCCGTCTGTGGTCCGGTCGGCCCACCCGTCGGAAGTGCCGGGCGACCTGCCCCGCTGCTCCCAATGTGGTACGCCCTACGATCCGGACGACTACGCGGGCGGCACATCGCCGGCCCGGTGCGTTGAATGCAGAGCAGCGCTCGCGATTCCCTCACACCTAACAAGCGCTTCCAGCTGACGCGCCAGAGTCGTAGGCTGGACGGCAAGGCCTCGGCGCGCAGCTGAAGCACTCGACGCTAGGCGAACGACTCGTTCAGAGGGGTGACCTTGGAGCCATACGCGACACCGGAAGACATCGAGTCAAGGGCCCTGACCTGGTTGGAGCGGATTCGGCCGTACAACCAGCATCAAATGCGTCTCAACGCTTCCGCGAGCGCACTGCTGGTGATCGACATGCAGGACTTCTTCCTGGAGCAAGCATCTCCGAGCTTCACGTGTGGTGGGCTGGCGATCCTACCGACGCTCACGCGTCTCGTAACCGCCTTTCGCCAGGCCGGCCGCCCCGTGATCTTCACACAACACGTGCACCACCCCGACGACCTCGACAGCGGGATCATGGGTTGGTGGTGGGAGGGCAAGTGCCTCGAAGGGAGCGCGGAGAGCGCCATCCATTCTGAGTTGTCGCCCATGCCAGGCGAGAAGGTAGTCCTCAAGCACCGTTACTCGGCGTTCTACAACACCGATCTCGAAACGGTGCTGCGCTGCCTCAAGGTAGAGGATCTGGTCATCAGCGGCGTCATGACCAACATGTGCTGCGAATCGACAGCACGAGACGCCTACTACCGGGACTATCGCGTCTTCCTCCCGGCGGATGGGACCGGGTCGATAAACGAGGAGATGCACGTGGCGTCTCTCATGAACCTTGCGTTCGGCTTCGCGTATGTGACGACTGCGGCTGCAATCGCGGAGGAGCTCAGTGGGGGCGTCGCCTGACAAGCGCTTCCAGCTGGCGCGCCAGGCGTCATCGTGTGAAGCGGAGTCTTCGGCGCGCAGGCGAAGCACTCGACGTTAGGTGCCACGGACTCTCGCCGAGTTGAGCACCCTAGCGGTGCGAACGCCCGTTCTTGTCCATTTCGCCAAGACACCGGTAGGGTTCTCATAAGCGCGATCCACATCCGGAGTCCCGCCAGTCAAAGGGTGGTCAACCTTGGGTGCAAGCCGTGTGGTTTCGAGCAGAACCTGGGGAATCGCTGCGACCGGCGTCGCCGTCTCCGTCGCGTGCCTGGCCCTGATTCGGAACAGCGTCGGTACCGATGCTGAGGCGTTCTTCGGGAATCTTCCGAGCCTGGTGACTGGCGGGGCTGCAAGCGTCATCGTGCTTTGGGCGACTCTGCGCCTCGACCGGGGCGAAGAGTTGCGGCGCCAGTGGCTTCTGGTCGGGCTTGGCATGAGCGCCATCTTCATTGGGGATGCGGTCTACGCATATCTGGAAGTGGTCGCGAGGGAGGTACCATGGCCTTCCCTCGCCGACTTCTTCTACCTCCTCTCATTCCTGCTTCTGGGAGGCGGTACGCTGCGGGCGCTATTCGGTCTTCGCCAGTCGCTGAGCATCAGGATGCCGCTGGCGGTGTCCTTCGCGGCATGCGCGCTGGCGACCGCTGCGCTGTGGACGAGCGTCTTCTGGCCGATCCTTGGTGACGCCGAGGCAGGAAGCCTGAACAGGCTGCTCGCCGTCGGCTACCCCATAGGCGACTTGTGGCTGCTGGCCTTTCCGGCGCTCGCGCTGGCCATCGGCCTGTCACGCTTCGGCGGCGGACGGCTCGCATGGCCATGGTGGGCTCTCGTCTTGGGCTTCGCGGGAATGGCAGTCGCGGACACGATCTTCGCGGTGATGGACAACGCTGGCACCTACGTCACGGGCTCACCCGTTGATCTCGGGTGGTGGTTGGGGTACACCGCGGTCGCAGTCGCCGCCTCGCTCCTGGTCGATGTTCAAAGACCGATCATGGGAGGCAGCACGTCGTGAGCGAGCAACTCCCCGATGTCGTCGTCAGCGTGCTCGGGCCACTTGTCGGGCGGGCGATGGCGACGGTGTACGTCGAGGAGGCTGCGCAGTCTCTGGGGAAGGCCGGCCATGAACTCGGCCCGGGTGACGTGACCGCTGTGTGTGACATGCTCCGATCCAAGATCAGTCCGCTCGCGGCGCGCCCCGTAGTCGACCAGGCGATAGCGGATATTCTGGTCCGAACGTACGTGAGGCAGGGCTCGGGCTGACCTGCTGGCAAGCGGACAACCTGCTATGGCTCGCTAGCTTCCACGGTCGGCCGGCAGGCCACTGCCTAGCAGGCGCTTTCAGCTGAAGCGCAGGAGTCGTAGGCTGAACTGCAAGGCTCCAGCGTGCAGCCACAGCGCCGGACGCTGGGCGTAGCGGTCAGATCACTCGAGTGGGGGCGATTCGATGAACGCGCGGCGGATCACAGCGATCGCGATCCTGGGTGCATTCCTCGCGCTCGCGGTCACCTCGTTCCTCGGCAATTGGATCCTCTCGGCGGTCTTCATCGTCGTGGCGGGTGCCGTGCTGGTCAGGCACGCGGCGGGGCTGTGTCCTCGTTGCTCGAACCTCGCGTGCGCCTTCAACCCGCGTGCCGCCGAACAGTCTCCGAGCGGGGCTGCGCCGGACGACGGGAGTGCGGGGCCCTACTCTGACCTGGAGATCACTCGGACGACGGTCGTCCCGTTGCTGATCGCGGGACCCCTCGCCGTTGTGGCCGCGTGGCAGTTCAACCCGGTGGTGACCGTGATCATCGCCGCCTGGGCACTTTCTGCTCACACCGTGTTTCGGCACCTTACCTGCCGCCGCTGCGGCAACGACTGCGCCGGCAACTGCAATCCGCTCTATCGCGAATGGAGAGCCGTGCGGTCCGGTCAGGGAACCTGAGACTGCATGCGTGACAAGCACCTCCAGCCGATGCGCCAGGCGCTATCGTGTGAAGCGGAGTCTTCGGCGCGCAGATGAAGCACTCGACGTTGGGCACACCGTGTGTGGATCACCCTTCCCGTGGGCTTGCGCACAACCCGAGGGACCTGTCCCCCGATTCAGGATTGCGCAGTTCGTGCCGCGCGGTGGAACATGGACATGTCTGGCCTGGTCGCCAGCGTGATGTAGGAGGGGGGCGCAGGTGAGCGGCGAAGAGCGAGAGATACTGCTCGCTGCACAGGAAAAGGCGATACGCATTCTTTCGGAGGCGAGCGCGAAGGCCGCACGAGTCGCCAGCGAGGCGGAGCGCGAAGCATTGGCGCTCGTGCTCGCACAGCAGGAGAGTGCGGAGCGCCTTCTCCATCAGGCGCGGCAAGCTGCGAATGAGAGCACCCGCCCGGCAGAGGAGGCTACAGCGCTGCTCGAATCGCATCGAACGGCGGCAGAACTGCTCTCCGCGACGGAACAGGACGTTGCGGCGCAGCTGGACGCGACCTCAGCGAACGCGGCAGTCGATTGCCTGATGGCTGGACACCGGGAAGCCGCGGCGGTTCTTCTCGACGCGTGGATGCGAGTGACCGAGGGACGACCGGCTGGCGGTGAGAGGGCGCGCTAGGACACCGTCGCCGCGTTTGAGAACGCTTCCAGCTGACGCGCCGAGCGTTGGCGTATCCTGCAACTCAGCCGCGCGCAGCTGATGCGCCGGCCACGCGGCGAAGCCCGCAGAGTACGCTAGCGCCAGACGCAACGCACGCCCAGAGAGAGCGCCCATGAAGCCAGCACCGCTCGACCCCAGCGACGTCTCAACCGCAAAGAGCGATTCGCTGGGACGCGTGCTGGGTCGTAGCCGGAAGATCAAAGTCGCCATCAAGCAGGCCGCCGGCAGACTCACTTCGGCAACCGCGGTCCTGAAGCGAGGCAAGAGCGCGAACAGCCCGGCTCACTCCGTCGAGCGTGCCATCACTGAGTACGAAAAGGCAGCGGACGAAGTGGTGAACGCCGCTCACGACCTGACGCAGGTCAACACCGACCTTGCCGTGGAGGTCGCGGAACGTGTGGGCATCGAATCCGAACTCGCCGACACCAAGGCCGATCTGGCCGATATGAAGGTCGATCTGGCCACGGCTCGCGACGATCTCTCGGAGTCCCAGGCGAGCGAGGACGAAGCCCTACAACGCGCGCTTCACGACCCACTCACCGGTCTACCCAACAGGGCGCTGTTCGACCAGAGTCTCGACCACGGGCTGATCTCAGGCTCGTCGGCACGGTTGGGGACTTGCGGTGCTCTTCATCGACATCGACGACTTCAAGATCATCAACGACTCGTACGGTCACCATGTAGGTGACGAGGTGCTGCTCGATGATCGCCGATCGCTGTGAGGTCTTTGTCCGCGAGGAGGACATGGTCAGCCGTTGGGGTGGCGACGAGTATGCGTGTTTGCTGCTGGAAGTCGGACAGGAAGCCAAGTCGCCCGCCTTGCACGGCGCATGATCGATCGTATCGCCGAGGAGTTCGAATCCGGCGGGCGAACTTGTCCGTAGGCTGCAGTATCGGCATTGCCATGTATCCCGGAGACGGAGAATCGGCTGACGTTCTTCTGAAGAGCGCCGACGAGGCCATGTACAGAGCAAAAGGAACCCCCGAGAGGGTTGTGCTGTTTCGAGCCCAACCTCAAGACGGGGGTAGCACCGGGGCCGTCAGGTAGCGTCCCCGCCGGAGGCTCGACTCACTCGTCTGGCACGATCTCCCAGGTGTCGTCATCGAGCTGGCGGACTGTGACCTGTGCGCCCGCCTCGGGCGGAGGCTCCTCGCTCAGCGCCATGATCTTCGTTCCGTCGTCGAGTTCGATCATGTAGCTGGCGTTCCATCTCCCTCGAAGCTGGCATCCCACCCCACGTACGTGCCAGTCTGGACGTCGGAATCCGTGCAGCCCACGACCACGGCGCCCAGCACAAGAAGCACCGTCAACGCCACGACCATACGCTTCGCGTTCACCGCAACCTCCCCCCACGCCCGCAGCGCCGGCATCTGAGCCATCAGAACGGAGCCTTAGCGGGATCGTAGTACCAGGTTTCCCTCTCGATCTTGCCCTTCGACACCTCCAGTGAGGTGACGCCGACGACCTGCGTGACCCTGTCCAGGTCGGGCGCATCCCGTCGGCGGTCCAGAACACCAGCGCCCAGTCGTCACCAACAAGCATCCGCTCGATAGTGAGATCGAAGTCGGGTGTCGCCGAGAGAGCGTTCAGTGAAAGCCTCGATCTCAGCGGTTCCGGTGTACGTCCTATCAGCGGCTGCATCTTGCAGAACTGCATCGGGAGCGTAGAGGGGAATGAGGCCCGGCACATCCTTGGTCGTGTCGAGTCCCTCGTACGCCTCGGCATAGGACTCGGTGACAGCCGATACGGTCCGCTCGCCACGATCGGCGAACCACATCCCGGCGACGAACGTCACGCCGAGGGCCACCAGCACGGCCACGAGTGCGAACAGCCACCTCTTACCGTGAGGCTTGCGTACTCGGTCATCCATCATCTCAGCCCTCCGTGGAAGAAACCCTCATGCAGGACTGTTCCCGCCCATCACCGCAGCGGAAACACACGGCGGTGGGATACTCTGGCCTAAGAGCCGAACGGCCCGCGGCACGCGGGACACGCGTCGTGCTGTTAGCCCCTCGTCGGAGACGACGACGGTTCCGCAGGTAGCGCGCCGAGGTAGAATCTGCACGTATACGGGGGGCGGGCCACTCTCACACGCACCCACGTCAGACCGCTCGCGTGAGTAACGGATGCTGGTTGAGGGAGATTCACTTGTCTATCACATACTCGGAACACAAGGAGTTCGACCCTCGGCAGCTGCAGGAGCTCTTCCTGTCGGTTGGCTGGTCCTCGGGCGACTATCCGGACGATCTTGCGCTTGCGATGTGCAACAGCCACAGCGTGGTCTCGGCCTGGGATGGGACCAGACTCGTCGGATTGATGAACGCGCTGGCCGATGGGGCCATGACCGCCTATTTCCACTACCTGCTGGTCAGGCCCGAGTATCAGTCCCGGGGAATCGGCCGACAGCTGGTTCTGAAGATGCTCGACCAGTACGAGTCGTATGCGCGCAAGGTGCTGATCGCCTATGACGCGGAGGTCGGCTTCTACAAGCGGTGCGGGTTTGAGCTCGGTGGCGGCAAGACGCCGATGTTCGTCACCCATCTCACCACCTGACGGCGAGTTGGGGTTGTGGGCCGGTTGTGTACCGCGACAGGAGGAGCATGCTCTACATCGAAGATTCGGACGACGAACTGTGGCTTCGCCTCGTTGAGGTGTTCTGCGAGCGCGAGACCTGCGACATGGTGCTTTGCCTCTACCCCGACTCGGACGCGGCCGACTTCCCGGAGCCGTTCTCCGTTTCGCGAGAGCCGGAATCCCTCGAGCGTGTGACCGTATATCCAAGTGGGGACGAGCCCCCGTGCAGCGGCAGGGTGCGGGTGTCGGCAGAACTGATCGATTCGCTGCGGCCGGACACTGGCGAGTTTGAGGACTGGGGTGACAGCATGCTGTTGTACCCGCCTCGCGAGCGGCAATGGGTAGCCGCCTTCATCCCGCATCAACGCGTTGCGCTCGTTCGGGACGCGAGACTCCAGGACTTTCTCGACGCTGCCGGGATCGAGGCGAGCACTGAGTCTCCGCAAGGCTGGATGCAGACCTGACGATCACGGCAGGGAGATCACTTGGGGACGAGCGACAGGGGGGCCGAGGGTGGTCGCGGCATCCGCGAACCGCTCATACTCGCCCTGATGATGGCCGCACCCTACCTTGCCGTTGTGCTCTTCTGGTGCTTCGGGCGCAACGCGTGGCTTGCCATCCTCGCCTATCACGCCCAGATCCTGCTGTGGCTCGTGGTCATCCGACCGGTCATCAGCTACAAGTGGCCGTCGTGGAGTCCGCTGGCGCTCATGATCGTCCCCTCGGCGCTCAGCGCGCCGCTCCTGTACTTCGTCTTGCCGCTCGTGGCCCGCATCGACCTTTCCGCATGGCTGGCCGACCATGGACTGTCAGGCGCTGCCCTTTTCGGAATGGTCGTGTACTACGGGCTGCTGCATCCGGTGCTGGAGCAGCTGCACTGGACGCCGCTCAGAGAGCGGACGCCGCTGGCCCACGTCGCGTTCGCCGGATACCACATGATCGTGCTGAGTTCGCTTCTCAGTCTCCCGTGGCTTGTCGTCTGCTTCGGGGCGCTCGTCACGGCCTCGTTCCTATGGCAGCGGCTCACGCACGAGGCGGGAAGCCTCGTCCCGGCTGTCGCGTCGCACGTTGCCGCTGACCTTGGGATGGTCATCGTAGCCGTCTTGTTGTCATGAACCTGTCGTGTCCAACAGGCGCTTCCGGCCGATGCGCAGGAGTCGTCGGCTAGACTGAGAGGCAGCAGGCGCGCAGGCCGCCCAGTCGCGGCCTGAGCATCCCTGGGGGAGAAGAGCGATGGATGGCGAGTCAAAGTACTTCACGCTGAGCATGGAGTCACTCAGGGTCATCGGAGGTTACGCCGCGGAGTGTGCCGAGAGGGCACTGTCGGTGTATGAGGGAAACGCCGGCTCAGATTCGCGCCCCGGTGCGGCGATCGAAGGTATCCGGGAGTTTGCTGCGGGGGGAAAGCGCGCAGCCCGGTTGCGCACCCTTGCCTTGGAGGCACATGCGGCGGCACGTGAAGTGGGCGACCCTGCTGCGGCCGCCGCCGCGCGCGCCGCGGGCGTTGCGGCAGCCAGCGCCTACACGCATCCTCTGGCGGACGTCCATCAGACCAAGCACATCGTCGGTTCGGCGGCCTATGCTGCTCTTGCTCTCGAACTCGACGCCGGCGATCCGAGTGTCGGTGCGGACGAGGTCCGCTGGGCGATCGAGCACGCCCCCTCCGAAGTGCGCGAGGTCTTGCTGCAGATGCCCGCTCGCCAACCGGGCAAGAGCCGGTTGGACACGATTCTCTATGAGCTGGATGCGGGCATCCGTGCTCTGATCGTGCCGCGAGACGCCGATTGAGTGCACCCGGCCGACGGGGCGGAGTCGTAGGCCTGGCGGGGGGGGGGGCTTCGGCGCGCAGCTGAAGCGCCGGGACGTGAGGCGGAGTCAGTCGCGGTGACGATCCGAGGCGCTCAGGAGGTCATGTCCAGAAGGCGCACCACTTCCGGCCGGAGGAACAGCCGGACGTCGCGCTCGATGAATGCGGACAGCACGCGCTCGCCCACGAGGCTCAGCTCGTAGAGCTTGCGGTCGGGGCCTTTGCTGCTGGCGATCGCAGTGCTCGTCACGAGCTCCGTCTCCTGGAATCGCTGAAGGGCCCGGTAGAGGCTCCGCTCTTCCACCGTCACTCCACCGTCGGTGATGTCGGCCATCCAGCTCCGGACGTCCGCCATGACCTTGGGGCCATCGCGAAGCGAGAGCAGGATCCAGAAGCTCAGCTGCCCACGCTTGAAGACCTCCTCCCAGCCGTCGAGGAGCTTGCGCTCGTAGGAATCAAGCCCGCTCACTGGAACAGTTCCTCAGCCGACATGCCCTTGATGGAGCGCCGTGCCTGGATCCCACCCAGTAACCAGACAGCCACAAGAATGGCGACGTAGATGGGGACGCCCACAAGCCCAGACGGCTGGAAGAAGATGATCCACAGCGTACCGATCGTCGCCGAGGCCATGTTGCTGACTGCGGCGTAAGCGCGCCTGAGGTCGTATCGTACGGCGCTCTGGTCATCCCGCCTGCCCAGAAGGTATCCCGCGAGCGCGAAGCCAAGGCCGTAGGTGATGCTTGCCGCGATGATGTACGGCCAGCGATATCGCGGGTCGACAAGCCCCCAGTTCAGTGCCGTGAAGAACGTCAGCGACCACACCACCGAGAACGCCAGATACCACTTCAGATTCTTGGTCATTCGTTCGTCCCCCCAACTAACGGTCCGTGAGTACAGTACCTAAGGTACATTACCGAATACACCGCGTCAACGGACCGGCGCACCGCGACGTACCTGACAAGCGCATCAGACCGACGCGCAGGAGTCGACGGCTAGACTGAGAAGTAGTGGGCGCGGCTGAATCCTTCGACGTTAGGATCACACGGTGACTGACTGGTCCGATATGCGTCTGCGTGCGTTCTGAGACTTCGGACGCACCGCCAGTCACGTCGTTGATCCACCGCACGATCGACGCCTGCTATTCGGGCGTGTACCCGCCACGCGCGGTGGACTTCTTCAGGGACTACCATTCCTTTGATCGCATCCGCGATCGCCACGCGACTGGGTATGTCTTCGTCGTGGAGCACCGTGGAGAGATCATCGCCACCGGCTCTCTCGTCGGGAACGAGATCACCGGGGTGTTCGTCGATCCGGCGTTCCAGGGTCTCGGCATCGGCGCACACGTCATGGACGAACTGGAGGAGGTCGCGAACGCGGCAGGTCTCACAGCGACCGTGCTCAGTGTCTCGCTGCCGTCGCGCGGCTTCTACGAGCATCGCGGCTACCGTGTGCTGGAGAGCCGGTCCATCGAAGTCGGTGGCGGCGAGCATCTCGACTACTGGGCGGCAGAGAAGCGGCTGGAGGATGCATCGCACGCAGTGCAGCCGCGCAGCGCGAAAGGAGCGAGCCGGTGGCAGCCATGAGGGACGTGAGTTCGCAGCGGTTCTACCACGGTACACGGGCTGACCTGAAACCCGGAGACCTGATCGAGGCCGGCCGCATTTCCAACTACGGGAAGAGGAACACGACCACCTACGTCTACCTGACCGCCACCCTGGACGCAGCCACCTGGGGGGCAGAGCTGGCACTCGGCGAAGGTCCCGGCAGAATCTACCTAGTGGAACCGACCGGTCCGATCGAGGATGACCCCAATCTGACGGACAAGAAGTTCCCGGGTAATCCGACCAAGTCATACCGCTCCCGGGACCCGCTGCGCGTCACGGGCGAGGTCACCGATTGGCAGGGGCACTCCCCCGAGACGATCCAGGCCATGAAGGACAGCATCAAGGGTCTCGAGCCAATCGACGACTGAGTGCCTTGTGGGTTGCAGCCAGTAAGAGGCGTGCTGGGTTCAGGGATGGCACCTGACGGCACGGCCGTAACGCCGGCGAGACAGGCGGTTTGGAGGATGCGATGCCAGGTCGAAGCGAACTCATCGACACCATGATCGCGGCGACTCCGGACTGGCGCGGGGAGACCCTCGCCAGGTTGCGGGAGATTATCCACGTTGCGGATCCCGACGTCATCGAGGATGTGAAGTGGATACGGCCCGCCAACCCGCTTGGCTCGGCCGTCTTCGAGCACAGCGGAATCGTGTGTGTCGGGGTCATCCTGAAAGAACGAGTGCGATTGGGCTTCTGGGAGGGTGCGAGTCTCCCCGATCCGCACGCGATCTACAACGCCCAGCTCGAGGGCAACAAGTCGCGGGCTATCGACTTCTACAGGGGTGATCGATCTCCGAGAGAGCGCCCTGACGTCTTTGATCCGCGCAGGTGTCGAACACAATCTGGCCAAGGTGAAGCCCGCCCGCACGGGGCAGTAGAGGAGGCGTCATGGCGCGGCTGATCTACTCGGCACTCGCATCTCTGGACGGCTACGTTGCTGACGAGTCCGGTCGCTTCGACTGGGCCATGCCTGACGAGTCGGTCCACACCTTCGTCAATGACCTCGAGCGCTCCGCAGGCACCCACCTGTACGACCGCCGGATGTACGAGGTCATGTCGGCATGGGAAACGCTCGGCTCGAGTCCCGAGGAGCCGCCGTACATCCGGGACTTCGCGGTGATCTGGCGCGCGGCTGACAAGATCGTCTACTCGAAGACGCTCGATACCGTGTCGACGACCGGGACTCGCATCGAGCGGGACTTCGACCCTGAGGCGGTTCGTCGTATGAAGCAGGATCGCTCAAGCGACGTCCTCGTCGGCGGTCCTACGCTTGCGGCCGAGGCGATCAGCGCAGGGCTCGTGGACGAGTACCACCTCTTCGTCTTCCCGGTCGCGGTCGGCGGAGGACTGCCCTTCCTCCCCGGCCACGCCCGGATCGACCTGACGTTGCTCGACGAGCACCGCTTCTCCAGCGGCGTGGTCTACCTCCGCTACGCCTCGCGCCTGCTGACAGGTGCTTCCAGCTGATACGCAGGAGTCGTAGGATGGACCGCGAGGCTTCGGCGCGCAGCCGCAGCCTACCGCGACTCGGGGGGAGGGCGGTCGTCACATGCAACCGGATGAGATCGCAATCGGTGAAGGCTACGAGCGTGGATTGAGGGGTTTCGGGCCGTTCTCGTGGTACATGCGCTGGTACCTTCGTAGGCGTCGGCCGATCGAAGTACCCACGGTCCTGGAGAGCCTCGCGGGCGGACCCTACGCACGAGTGCTGGACGCAGGATGCGGCACGGGGCTGTGGCTGGCGGATCTCTACTCACGCGGTCACGGCACCGAAGTGCTGGCCGGCGTCGATGTGAGCAACCTGATGGTCGAAGACGCGCGGCGGCGGTTGGAGAGTGTCGTCTCTCCCGCGACCACCGTGGACCTACGAGTCTGTTCCGCCGTGAAGCTGCCGTTTCCCGATGCGTCCTTCGATCTGCTGATGGCGAATGCCATGGTCAAGCACCTGGACGACGAGCCCTATTTCAGCTTCCTCGCCGAGGCACGACGAGTGCTTGTCGTCGGCGGGCGCATCAGCATCTGGGACTTCGGGCGCCCACTCATGCCGTTGCCCCACACGAAGCCGGGCAACCCGGCGCTGGAACTGAAGAACATGAGAGACAGCACCGTGCTCATGGACTCGCTGATCACCGCAGGATTCACGGATGCGGCGCCATATCGCCTGAAGCGTCCATGGCGCATGCCCGTCACCCTGGAGGGGGCCGTCGCCACGCGCCGCTAGGGTCCTTGAGGAACGCCGTTCACTCGGCGGGCGGGACGAACAGCGGCCTCACCTCGGCACCACCCTCGCGGACCGCGGGGTGGGCCCTGGCGATCTGCACCGCCACGTCGAGGTTGGGTGCTGACACCACGTAGAACGCGGCAGGCACCAGATCGGACTCGACGAGCGGGCCGCTCTCCACGGTTTGACCGCGGATCGCCGTCGTGCTCGGCTCGAACGCGAATCCCCGCTGCTCCGGGAAGTAGGAACCGCCCAGGACCTTGCCGCCCAGCTCCTTGGCTTGGGCCGGATAGCGGTCGAGCAGTTCCAGGTGTTCGTGAGTGAGTGCCAGGGGGTCGGCGGGCGCCGGCGAGTAGACGAGTACTCCGTATTGAGGCATCGGATCCTCCTCGGGTCGGTGTCGGCGAGAACGAGCCTACGGCGCCATGACCGTGACGGTCGTGACGATCTGGGTCGTGTCTCCCTCAAAGACGCCGATGATCACGCCGCCACCGAGCCCTTCCGGGCTCGCGGGCGTGTAGCTGCCGCCGTCCAGGGCGATCTTCCCCTCACGGCTGCCGCTCTCGCCGTCCTGCTCCATGAATCCGACCGACCAGCCAGCAGGGAGTTCGGACTCGTACCAGGCGATGACGTCGTCGAACGATGCCGCTGACTCGACGGTTAGCTGGTGGACGGTCGTGGACTCGGTCACTGCCATGGGGTCGTACGCGGTCACGGTGCCCGGATGCACCGGGACGTCGCCCGGGAACTCGGCAGGGCGCCCCGAGACCTCCGTCTCGGCCTCTGACTCTCCCTGTGCGGTGCCCGTTTCGGCACCTTCGTTCTGCGCGGTCGAGGGTTGGTCGAGGCCGCTCTCGTCGTCACCGCCGCCGCAGCCGGGAAGCGCGGCAAGCGCGAGCGCCACAATCAGCACTACTGAGGCACGCCACATGCTGTTCATCACTTGACCGCCATCCCTTCGGCGGACAGCGTACGCTGTCCGGCTCGACTCGGCTTCCGGCTGACACGCTTGGTCGTCGTACACTGAGCATCACAAGCGCACGGCTGTGGCGTCAAGACGTCATGCGGACTACCAAGGTGAGGGATCGGTTTGCCATCGGTCATCGGGGGTGGGATATGACATCCAACGCAACACCTACCTGGCATCAGCGGCACGATGACGGCAGGACACCCGGACAGCGCATCGCGGACGCAACCGCGCGCGTTATGGGCTCGTGGCCCTTCATCATCGGTCAGACGATCTTAGTCGGGGTCTGGGTGCTGCTCAACGTCACCGCCTGGGTCAACGGGTGGGACCCTTATCCGTTCATCCTGCTGAACCTGATGTTCTCGGTCCAGGCTGCCTATGCGGCTCCGATTCTGATGATGAGCCAGAACCGCCAGGCCGAACGCGACCGGTACCAGGCTCAAGCGGACTACGAGATGAACGTGAAGGCAGAGGGCGAGATCGAAGACGTCCAGGCACATCTGCACCGGATCGAGGAAGTCCTGGAGCGGATCGAGTCGGCGTGCAGATAGTGGCCGGGCATGTGCCCATCGGATGATCGGAGTGCGTGTGTCCGACAAGTCGGTCGCCGAGAAGGCCCGGGTCAAGCCCGGAACACGAATCGCGGTGCTCAACGCTGCTCCCGGCA
The DNA here is from genome assembly GCA_963700295.1 of uncultured Actinomycetes bacterium. GTDB lineage: Bacteria > Actinomycetota > Coriobacteriia > Anaerosomatales > Anaerosomataceae > UBA6100. The sequence goes on from CAVOWY010000003.1 coordinate 60,308, forward strand.
TCATCGAGGCGCTCGGGCTGCCGGATCCGGTGTTCGTGGACGCGTCCGCTGCCGAGCTCGTGTTCCTCTTCGCGAGCACGCGTGCCGAGCTCGACTCCGGACTGCCGTCTGCGGTCAGGGCGCTCTCGCCCGGTGCCGCGGTGTGGGTCTTCTTCCGCAAGGGGTCCAGAGCGGCAGGTCTCGACATGAGCCGGGATGACGTGTGGACGTTGGCCGAGGGGCTGGAGCTTCGCCCGCTCGGCATCGTCAGCGTGGACGAGAGCTGGGCGGCGTTCCGCCTGAGGCCGGAGCGGTAGGGCCGCCTGTCCGAATGAGGAGTGCCGTATGCGAAGGATTCTGAAGATCACCGCTGTCGTTCTGGTCGCGCTGGTCGTGCTGGCCACGGCGGGCTTCGTTGCGTGGACCCGGCTGGCCCGCTACCCGGCGTTCCCCGAGGCGGTCACGCTTGCCGAGGTCGCCGAGACCGAAGGCGGTTGGTACGTCTTCGAGCCGGCGGGTGAACCGGTGGCCGGCTTCGTCTTCTACCCGGGCGGACTGGTGGACCCCGCCGCCTATGCGCCGCTTATGCAGCGGCTCGCCGACGGCGGTGTGCTCGCCGTCATCGTCCCGATGCCGCTCGACCTGGCGGTCTTCGACATCGATGCCGCCGACGACGTGTTCGCTGCCTATCCGCAGGTCGGCACCTGGGTCATCGGCGGTCACTCGCTGGGCGGAGCGATGGCTGCCGAGTTCGCGAGCAATAGCCCGGAAGCCATCGACGGAATCGCGTTCCTCGCTTCGTATCCGGCCGAGTCCACCGACCTCTCGGCACTCGCTCTCGAGGTGACCTCCATCTACGGCACCGCCGACGGCGTGGCGGGCGACGTCTTCGAGGACTCCCTGCTCCGGCTGCCTGACGATGCGTCGCTGATCGTGCTTGACGGCGGCAACCACGCGCAGTTCGGGAACTACGGCCCGCAGGAGGGGGACGGCACCGCCACCATCGGCCGGGACGAGCAGCAGCGGCGGACCGCCGAGTCGATCCTCGAGCTCGTGGAGCGTCTGGAGTAGGCACCCACGACTCGAATGACTTGCGGTAGGCTACGTCGGGGATGCCGGGCACGGCTCGGCGCCCGTGGACGTACGTTGAACGGGGGAGCATGGCACTCGAACCGCTCGACCGGGCCCGCATCGCATGAGTCGCGGCTTCTCGACGCTCGTCTTCGATCTCGACGGCACGCTGAGCGATCCGAGCGTGGGCATCGCCCGTTGTCTCAATCATGCCCTGGGCACACACGGGTTTCCGATCGTACCGGACGTGTTTCTCGCCGCCGAGATCGGACCGCCGCTCGACGAGATCTTCGGCAGGCTGGTACCCGCCGACGCCGTCGATGCGATCCCGGCGCTCGTTGCCACGTACCGGGAGCGCTACGCGAGCGTGGGCTTCTCTGAGAACGAGGTGTACCCGGAGATCCCCGCAGCGCTCGAACGGCTCGCCGCAGTCGCCCGGCTCGGCGTCTGCACCTCCAAGCTCGCATCGTACTCGGTGAAGATCCTCGAGCTGTTCGGCATCCGCGAGCACTTCAGCTTCATCGACGGCGGCGATATCGGCGTGAAGAAGAGCCAACAGCTCGACGGGCTGCTCGAGTCGGGGCGAGATCGATGGCGAGGCGGTCATGATCGGCGACCGCAGCGTGGACATCGAGGCGGCGCACGCCAACGGCCTGCGCTCCATCGGCGTGCTCTGGGGATTCGGGAGCGCCGAGGAGATCGCGTCGGCCCGGCCCACGCACGTTGCCGCCACAGTCGGGGAACTCGTGCGGCTGGTCACGCCGAATGAAGGAGTGGAGGAGTGACCGTGGAGATCGGCCGAGTCCTGAGCACCGACCTCGAAGCCATCGGCAGGCTGCACGCGCACTTCTGGGGTGAAGTCTCCGATGCCGATGAGATGGCCGAGACGCTCCGGCATCTCGGAGCCGATCCCGATCACGCGCTGCTGGCGGCGCGAATCGACGGGACCTGCGTGGGGACGGCGACCGGCGTGGTGTGCCGCGGACTGTACGGCGGCGCTGACGCGTACCTCGTGATCGAGGACGTGGTGGTCGATCCGGAGTATCGTCGGCAAGGCGTGGCTACGGCCCTTCTCGGCGAGCTCGAGCGCTTCGCGTGCGAGCACGGCTGCAAGCAGATGATCCTGCTCACCGAGTCGTGCCGCGCTGACGCGGCGGCACTCTACGAATCGGCGGGCTTCGCAGCGCGATGGACGGGGTACAAGAAGAAGCTATGAAGACCATCGGCATCATAGGCGGCATGAGCTGGGAGTCGACCGTTCCGTACTACCGGCGCATGAACGAGCTGGTGAAGGAACGGCTGGGCGGGCTGCACTCGGCGCGAATCGTGATGGTGAGCGTGGACTTCCACGACATCGAGGCGCTGCAGTCGGCGGGCAGGTGGGAGGAGGGGGCGGTCGCAATGGCCGATGCCGCCCGCTCGCTCGAGGCGGCCGGCGCGGACTGCGTGGTGCTCGCTACCAACACGATGCACAAGGTGGCCGACGCCATCGCAGCCGCCGTGAGCGTGCCGATGCTCCACATCGCCGACGCCGCGGGCGAGGCCATCGTCTCCGCCGGCATCGGCACCGTGGGACTCCTCGGCACGCGCTTCACGATGGAGCAGGACTTCTACCGCGCGCGCCTCAACGAGCGCTATGGCCTCGAGGTGCTCGTTCCCGGGTCCGAGGACCGTGAGTTCGTGAACCGCGTCATCTACACCGAGCTGTGCTGCGGCATCCTCTCGGGGGAGTCGCGCGCCGAGTTCCGCGCCATCATCGGACGGCTCGTCGCGCAAGGCGCCGAAGGCATCATCCTCGGCTGCACGGAGATCCCGCTGCTGGTCTCGGCGGCCGATTCGGCCGTCCCGCTGTTCGACACCGGCGAGCTTCATGCCGCCGCGGCGGTGGCGTTCGCGCTCGGGGGCAGCTGAGATGTCCGATTGGAAGAATGGCCGACTTCGGCACAGGAGCACGGCATGATCCCCACCGAGTCGAACTACGCCGAGTGGTTCGCCTGTTCGGCCCGCTACTACCTTCTGCGCGAGGGCTACGCATTCCTCACGTTCGCCCTCGGGCAGGTGGTCGAGCCCGGGTTCCCGGCTACGCGCCTGGTCGCCGAGGGCAACCGTTTCGTGGGACTGCGGTTCGTGCGTCCGGTGGAGACGGCGCCGGGACAGCGGATCAGCGCGTATGCGGGGGACGCTGCCCCGATCGAGCGGATCGCCGACGCTGATGCCGGCTGGCTTCTCTACGCGCTCCCGCAATCGGCGGACCCGTTCGACCAGCAGCTCACCCACCAGAAGGTCCTCTTCGCCGGAACAGGCGAGGTGGAGCACGTGGGAGGCGGGCTGGTTCCGGGCGGTGGTGTGAACTTCAAGCAGCTCCTCGCAGCAATCGAAGCGGGCACGATCGGGCGCGAAGTGCAGGCGGGTTGGACGGCCGCCGATCTGGTGGAAGGTGCGGACGGGCGTTCTGCGACGATATACCTTGTGGTGAACGGACGTGCCCGGATCGTGTTCGCGCTTTGGGGCAGCGTCGGGCGATAGCGCCGGGCGCTGTCTGACATCGCATCCACGGAGAGGCCGGTGTCGCTGATGTCGAACCGTTCTTCGGCCACCACGATCGACGAGTACATCGCGGAGTTTCCACCCGATGTGCAAGCGGTTCTCGAGGAGCTGCGTGCGCTGATCCACGGGCTGGCGCCGGATGCTGTCGAGACCATCAGCTACGCGATTCCGACCTTCGACCTCGGCGGCAAGCACCTCGTGCACTTCGCGGGATACGAGAAGCACGTGGGCCTCTATCCCGCGCCGAGCGGCATGGAGGCGTTCAAGGAGGACCTCAAACCGTATAAGACCGGCAAGGGCTCCGTGCAGTTCCCGCTCGACCAGCCGTTGCCCACGGGACTCATAAAGCGCATCGTGGAGTTCCGGTTGACCGAGGTCACAGGGGAGTCAGTACGGTAGCACGAGGGTACAAGAGCTAGTGAGGCACGCTGACACCGGGGAGGCAACGGCATGGCGATCACCAAGAAGGACACCATCCGCGTCATGATCATCACCAAGGACCACCGCATCGAGGGCGACATGCACATCCTCGAGGGGGCCCGCCTCTCGGACTCGCTCAATAGCAAGAACAAGGACTTCTACGCCGTCACCCAGGCGGCGATCTATCGGGTGGACGACGATCACCTCGTCGCCTCGCCGCCGTTCATCGTGGTGGCTCGCGAGGGCATCACCGCCATCTTCCCGGTCGAGAGCTAGGGCCATTCGCGGCGCGTCGAACGACTGAGGCGGAGGACGCATGGTCACCGAGCAGGAACGTCAGGAGATCCTCGACACCGAGCATCTGCGTCTTTTGCCCATCTTCTTCTGGGTGCTCGCGGGCATCGACATCTTCATCTCGCTCTACGGCCTGATCTACGTGGGGATGGGCGCCATGATGGCGTTCGTGCCGTGGGAGGAGTCGGCCCCCGACGCACCACCCGTGTTCATGGGCTGGTTCTTCATGGCCATCGGGCTCGGGTTCATCGTGTGGTTCGCCGGCGGCGGCGTGCTCAAGATACTCGCCGGCATCTGGATGCGGCGCCGCACTCACCGGATAGCGATCCTCGTTGCCGCAGCACTCGGCGCCATGGTGACGTGGCCGTTCGGAGTGGTGCTGGCGATCTTCACCTACCTCGTCATGATGCGGCCGTCGGTCGCGATCCTGTTCGACACGCCGGTTCCGAAGGTCGCGCCGGCGCCGCTGGCCGAACCTGCGCCCGCCGCTGAAATAGCGGAGTCCGAGGCCGCCGAGCCGGCGACAGACTAGGCGCCACAGCCCTTCCACGCGGCAAGCGCGTCCACGGCTTCGGCCACCGAGAGCGCAAGCGGCGGCGCGGTGGCGTCGCGCTCCCGCAACCGCGCGAAGAGCTCGGCCAGGATCGGCGGCTCGATGTTGCCCTCGGCGAGCGTGTCGGCGTTCGCGAACAGCTCCTCGGGTGTGCCCGAGAGCGCGATGGTACCGCCGGGGGCGAGCACGTAGGCGTAGTCGGCGAACTCCGGCACCGAGTCGATGTCGTGCGTGGACATGATGATGGTCATCCCGCGCTCCCTCGCGAGCGTGCTCATCAGATCCAGCAGCGCGCTGCGCGACGCCGGGTCGAGTCCTTCGAACGGCTCATCGAGCACGAGCAGCTCGGGGTCCATGACGAGTGCGCCCGCGAGCGCCACCTTGCGCTTCTCGCCGCCGGAGAGGTTATGCGGCACACGATCGGCGAGATGCTCGATGCCGAGCAGGCCGAGCGCCACGTGCGCCCGGTCGAGCGACTCTCCCTCGGGCAGCCCGTACTGGCGAGGCGAGAACGCCACGTCGTCGATCACGGTGGGAGCGAGCAGCTGCTCGTCCACGTTCTGTAGCACCACGCCGATGCGCCGGCGGATGCTCGTCCACTCGTCGGCGGGCGACATGCCGAACACGCGCACCTCGCCCTCCTGGCTCTTCAGCAGGCCGAGGATGTGGAAGAGCATCGTGGTCTTGCCCGAGCCATTGGGGCCGAGAACAGCCACGCGCGCGCCCGCATGCGCGAGGAAGTCGAGGCCGCAGAGGTGCACCGAGGTGCCGTCTTCGTAGGTGTGGCGGATGCACGAGATCCGGACGATCTCCTCGGCGCCTGCGAGCGGGCCGTGGTCGTGGGTGTGCTCCTTCATGCGTGTCTCCGTCCGATCAGCAAGCCGAGTGCGAGGTCGAGTGCGCCCGCCGCGGTCACCAGCCACGCGTAGCCGCTGAGGCTGGCGGGAAAGGCGCGGAAGGCGAGCACCACTACGAGCACGATCGCGGCATACGCCACGGCAGCGACATCGGCCGCAGGCTCGGCGCTTCGGCGGGTACTCACGCGCAACCCGCCCTCGTAGCCGCGCAGACGCAAGATGTCGTATTCGCGCTGCGAGAGGTCGAAGGAGTAGAGCAGCAGTCCGCCGAGCGCGCGGACGGTCGCGCGCGCCGCTCTCACCGGCTGGCGCGCCGAGATGCCCGAGCGCAGACGCACGGCGCGCAACAGGTCGCCGAACTTCTCGGCGAGGATGAACAGCGATCGGTACGTCATCAGCAGCGCGTCGCCGACGATCGTCGGCGTGATGCGTTGGATGGGCGCGAAGACCTGCGGGTAGGGGGTCGAGAACATGAGCGTCACCACTGCGAGCGCGGCGGTCACCGCCTTGAGGACGAACAGCGCGCCGGTCACCGGTCCGGGGGCCGCGGCGAAGGCGAAGACCAGCGCGAAGAGCGTCGGGTAGAGCGCGAGCGGCAGCATCTGCCGGAGCGGAAGGCGCACGGCCGCCGCCGCACCGGTGAGCGAGAGCGCGAGCCCGGCCGCGACGAGCGGGTCGTTCACGCTCACGACGGCACCGAGCAACAAGCCGGCGGCGATGAGCTTGCTCGCGGGCGCTGCGCGGTGGAGCAGCGTGTCGCCGAGCACGGCGGAGCGGTCGACAGCAGTGATGTCCACTAGTGCCTCCCGTGTTCGTCGCCGTAGCGGGGGTGGTGGTCCTCGGCGGTCGGCTCGCCGAACACGAGCGACGGGCGCACGCGTGCCACGTAGCCGAGGATGCCTGCGGTCACCAGCGCCTCGAGCAGCCACCCGATCGGCCCGAGGGTGTACACGACCGCCGCGAAGCGCGCCACCGAGAGCCCGCTCTCACCCACGTGGGCGGCGTGCTCCTCCTCGGTCTCATCGCGGTGCTCGCCGAGCAGGCCGACGGACAGCACGCCATCGGAGAACGGGTTCCTGAACTCGAGCGTTTCGGCATCAAGCGCTCCGGTCTCGCGCGCGGTCGCTCCGGCGCCGGCGAGTGCCACGATGCCCACGAGCATCGTGGTGGTGATCGCGAGGGTCAGCACAGTCGCCACGGCGGCGAGCGGCCGGATGCGCGCCCGCCCGAGCAGGCGTGCCCCGCCGCGTACGAGCGCCCAGCCCAGCGCCATCTCGGTCGCGATCACCAGCGTGTTGAGCCCGACGACCGTGATGCCGCCATGTCCCATGAGCGCCAGTACGAGCACGACGATGAACGCCGAGATCGCGCCGAGCCACGGGCCGAGCATGACGCCGGCGATCACGGTGAGGTTGATGTGGTAGGCAAGCGGAACGATCTCGCTTCCCATCGAGACGAGCACGAGTGCGGAGACGGCCCCGATGAGCGGCACCGCCCGACGTGACTCGGCCTGCTTTGCCCGGGCCGACGCGACCGCGAGCAAGACGAACGCGAGCGCCCAGCCGCCGAGCCACAGCCACCAGGGGAGCACGCCGTCGGGGATGTGGATGTGCGACATCTAGGCGCTCTCCCTTGCGGCCCGACACCCTGCGCAGAGCCCGTAGAGCGTGATCTCGTGCCGGGTGACGAGGTGGCCGGCGTGCTCGGCCGACGCGAGCGCCTCCGCGCCGAGCGGGCAGTCGATCGCCACGACGGCGCCGCACTCGGTGCACACCAGATGGTGGTGATGGTCGTTCCGGGCGCAGTGGGCGAGGAGCGCCGAGCCGCCGCGCTCGCCGACCGGGGTGACGGAGCCCGCTGCCTGCATGGCGGCCAGCGCGCGGTAGACGGTCGCGAGTCCCACGCCGGGGGCAGTGCGCCGCACGGAGCAGTGCAGCTCCTCGGCGGTGAAGGCTCCGGGGAGCGCGCTGACCGCTTCGGCGATGAGCGCCCGCTGCGGGCTCATGCGGGCGGTGCCGTAAAGCGAACGGAGGTCTGGGCGCGCCGAAGGCGTCGCGCCCCGCTCCAGCGCGCTCGTGCTGTCCACCATCCGATTCGGCACCGTCCCACGCCACCCTTCAAGGTGAGAACGCTTCTCACTTAGTGGAGTGTGCCACAACCCGGACGATGGCAAACACCGGGCACTGCGCTAGCATGCATATCACGGGTGCTTATACGGCGGGAGGCGCGTGTGAACGTCAGCCAGCTCAGGACTTTCGTCGCCGTGGTGGATCACGGCTCCTTCTCCGAGGCAGCGCGCGCGCTCGGCATCTCGCAGCCGGCGGTGACGATGCAGGTGCAGGCGCTCGAGGCGGACATCGCGGCCACGCTGCTCGATCGCGGGTATCGCAAGGTGGCGCTCACCGAAGCCGGTCAGGCGCTCCTGCCTCACGCGCGCAAGGTCCTCGCCGAGATCGACGACGCCCGCGGTGCGATCGACATGGTGTCGAGCACGGTCAGCGGTCGGCTCACGGTGGCAGCGAGCACGACGCCCGGACAGTACCTCTTGCCGCGCCTGCTGGGCGGCTTCCTGAAGACCTATCCCGAGGTGGGCGTCACGCTCCGCGTCTACGACAGCACCGATGTGGTCGCGCACGTGGAGAGCGGGGAGGCCGACCTGGGGATGACCGGCGCCGAGGTCCACGGCGCCCGGGTCGTCTACGAGCGGCTGGGCTCCGACGACCTCACGCTGATCTGCCCCCCCGACCATCCGCTCGCATCGCACGGTCCGGTCTCGTTCAGCGAGATCACCGGTGAGCTCTTCATCGTCCGCGAGGAGGGTTCGGGCACCCGCATGGCCGTCGAGGAGGTCATCCGCCGCGGCGGCGTGGACCCCGCGGATCTCGATGTCGTGATGGAGCTCGGCACGAACGAGGCGATCGTGAGCGCGGTCGAAGGTGGCATGGGCCTCGGCATCGTGAGCCTCCAGGTGGCGCACAAGGCGATCGGCCTCGGCACTGTGGCCGAGGTGAAGGGCGCGGGCTTCCCGGTCGCCCGCCCGCTCTTTCTCGTTCTGCCGCGACGCACGCTCGTGAGGGCGGGCGCGGCGCTCGCGGACTACCTGCGCGTGGAGATGTGACCGAGGCGTAGGGCGCCTATGCCGAAGCAGGATATCAAGCTTAACCTCGGCGAGTTCGCCGGCTCGATGGGCGACTTTGGCACCCTGCTGCCGCTTGCGATCGGCTACATCGTCGTGTGCGATCTCGACCCGGCGGGCTTCCTCGTGATGATGGGACTCGCGAACATCGCGACCGGGCTCGTCTACCGCCTGCCGATGCCGATCGAGCCGATGAAGGTGCTTGCGGTGGTGGCCATCGCGCAGCATTGGACGCCTTCGATGGTCAGCGCCTCGGGGCTGGGCATGGGAATCGTGTGGCTCCTCCTTGCCGCCACCGGGGCGATCACATGGATCGCGCGCGTCACGCCGAAGCCCGTGGTGATGGGGATCCAGGTGACGCTCGGCGTCCTGCTCGCCACAGAAGCCGTCAGGCTGAGCTCCGCCTCGTGGCTGCTGGCGATCGCGGGCGTCATCATCGTGCTGACGCTGCGCAAGAACAAGTACGCTCCAGCGGCGATCGTGCTTGTGGGTGGCGGGCTCCTCATCATGCTGCTGCAGGGCGGTTTTGACGGGCTGGCGCCCGTGCAGTTCCGCCTGCCGTCCATTGCCACGTTCACCCCCGCCGAGGTATGGGAGACCCTGCTGCTGGCAGGGTTCGCACAGGTGCCACTCACTGCGGCGAACGCGGTCATCTCTACCTCCTCGCTCATCACGAGCTACTGGCCCGATGAGCATGTGAGTCCGCGGAAGCTCGCATTCAGTCATGGCGTGATGAATATCGTCTCGCCTGTCTTTGGAGGGATGCCCATGTGCCACGGAGCAGGTGGCCTGGTGGGGCAGTACTTCTACGGTGCCCGCACGGCGGGCACGAACTTCATCGAGGGGACGATCGAGATCGTGCTCGGCGTGTTCTTTGCCGCTTCGATCGCGGGGCTCTTCGCCGCGTTCCCGAAGGCGATCATTGGCGCGATGATGTTCATGGTGGGTCTCGAGCTCATCAGGTTCGTGCGTCACCTGAAGCTGGCCAAGGACATAGCCGTGGCGGCGGTGACCGTGCTGGTGGCGCTGCCGACCAACATGGCGTTCGGCTTTCTGGCGGGCCTCGTAACCCATCGGCTCATGACGCCGGCTGCACGACCCCAGCAGGACTGAGCGAACCGTCCCTGGAGCGGCGACGGTCTCCGGCCCTGCGCGTGCCGGTTCACGCTCCCTCAGACTTGCGCGTTCCTTGTAGCGTTGCGCTACACTGCCTCCTAGCAACCCGCGTCCGATGCGCGGGCCATAGCCTCCGAGCCCTGCAGGCCTGTCACGGTAGAGCGGCCGTTATGGCAGCAGGGCCCATAGGGTGGGACCGGAAACGGGTCCGCCTCCCGTACTTGGAAAGGAGCACAAATGATCGACCGCTTGAGGGGTACTGCTGTCTGGCGCTTCGTCGCCGTTCTCCTCGCCTTCGCGCTGGTGTTCTCGCTTGCCGCGTGCGCGACCGAGGAGCCCGTCGAGGAAGAGACAGAAGAGGTAGTCGAGGAACCGGTCGAAACCACCGACCTCATCCTCGCGTCGACCACGTCGACGCAGGACTCAGGACTCTTCGACGTGCTGATTCCGGCATTCGAGGAGGCCTACCCGGAGTACAAGGTCAACGTGATCGCGAAGGGTACTGGCGAGGCGCTCGAACTCGGCCAGAACAAGGATGCCGACGTTCTGCTCGTCCACGCGAAAGCCAAGGAAGAGACGTTCGTGGCCGACGGTTACGGCACCGAGCGCAAGGACGTCATGTACAACGACTTCATCATCGTGGGCCCGTCCAGCGATCCGGCGGGCATCAAGGGCACCGCGACTGCCGCTGAGGCGCTCGCGAAGCTGTCCGCCGCCGGCGCTTCGTTCGTCTCCCGTGGTGATGAGTCGGGAACGCACACGGCTGAGAAGGCGCTGTGGACCAAGGCTGCCATCACGCCGGCCGGCGCATGGTACATCTCTGCTGGCAAGGGCATGGGCGACGTGTTGACCATGACCGACGAGATGGGCGGGTACACGCTCACCGACCGCGCAACGTACTACAACATGCGGGATTCGCTCGGCCTCGAGATCCTCGTCGAGGGCGACACCGCCCTGTTCAACCAGTACGGCGTCATCCCGGTCACCGACGCCACCAACATGGAGGGCGCGCAGGCCTTCGCCGACTGGATCACGAGCGAAGAGGGCCAGGCCGTCATCGCCGAGTACGGTGTCGAGGAGTTCGGGGAGCCGCTCTTCTTCCCCAACGCACAGTAGCAGCGCTTGCGTAACCGCTCATCGACGGGGCGTCGCCGCACGCGGCGACGCCCCGCGTGTGATTGAGGGGCGAGATGGAGATCTTCTGGAATGCGATTGCCGAGGCGGTCGGACTGCTCTTCGGCGGAGACGCAGGGACGTTCGAGATCATCGGGCTCTCCCTGCGCGTGTCTGGCGTCTCATTGCTCCTTGCGATGGCGATCGCCATCCCGGCAGGCTACGTGATCGGCTCGCGCCGGTTCCCGGGGCGGGGACTGATCATCGCGCTTGTCAACACCGGAATGGGGCTGCCACCGGTGGTGGTGGGACTTGTCGTGTACATGCTCATCTCGCGCAGCGGACCGGTGTACGATGCCTATCTCAGTCTGACCGGCGGAATCATGCCCCGGATGCTTGTACACCGTGCCGGCGATGGTGATGGCGCAGGTCATCATCTCCACGCCGATCGTGACTGGGGTGACGCTTGCCGCAGTAGGGTCTGTTCCCGCCGAGCTTCGCCTGCAGGCGCGATCGCTGGGCGCGTCCCGACTTCACGAGGCGGCGCTCACCATCAAAGAGGCGCGCTGGGGCGTGATGGCGGCGATCGCGGCCGGCTTCGGCGGCATCATCTCGGAGGTCGGCGCCGTAAGTATGGTCGGCGGCAACATCGAGGGACAGACGCGCGTGATGACCACCGCGATCCAACTGGAGACCGGTCAGGGGCAATTTCGGGCTCGCGCTCGGTCTCGGACTCATCCTGATCGGTATCGCGTTCGTCATCATGAACGGCTTCACGCGCGTCCAGCAATCGGGCGGTCGCTATGAGCGCTAGGCAACGGCGCTGCGGCGGCCAGCCGATAATCACCGCGGAGAATGTCACCATGCGCTACCGAAAGCGCACCGTGCTCGATGTCGGGCACTTCGAGCTCTGTGACGGCGAGTCGCACGTGGTGCTCGGGCCCTCGGGCTCCGGCAAGTCAACGCTTCTGCGCGTGCTCGGGTCTTCTGGAGAAGCCTACGTCCGGCAGGGTCGCTGCTCGACGGACGCGAGGTCGTGGCCGGGGACAAGCCGGCCCGGATGATGATGGCGGCCGTCTTCCAGAACCCGTATCTCTTCAAGGGCACGGTCGAGCAGAACGTGGAATACGGCCTCGCGCTGCGCCGCGTGTCAAAGGCCGAGCGCACCGAACGCGTGGCGGCCGCGCTCGAGCGCGTCGGGCTCGGCGGCACGCAGAAGTCCTCGGCTCTCAGGCTTTCCGGCGGTGAGGCTCAGCGTGTGGCCCTCGCACGGGCGCTCGTGCTGGAGCCCCGCATCCTACTCCTCGACGAGCCGCTGTCCTACCTCGACCCGCTCATCAAGCGGCGGCTCGTGGGTGACTTCTCGGAGATCCTGGCGGGCGAGGGCGTGACGGCGCTGTACGTCACGCACGACCAGGACGAGGCCATGGTGGTCGCCGATCGCGTGAGCATCATGCACGAGGGACGCGTCGTGCGCAGCGGCAGCGTGGACGACGTCATGGGCGTACCCACCGATGAGTGGGTCGCCGACTTCATAGGGATGGACGGGTCGCTTCGCGGGCGCATCGCGGCCACCGAGGAGGGCATCGCTGAGATCGCAGTGGAGGGCGCCGTGTTGTTCGCCTGCACCGATCTGCCCATCGGATCCGACGTTCTCATCGGTATCCGCCCCGAAGACATCACGCTCTTTGGAGCTGATGCGGCACTGCCGCCGTCTTCGGCACGCAATCAGCTGGTGATGCGCGTGGCCGCAGTCGAGCATCGTGGAAGCACCGACCGGGTGAGTCTGGTCGCTGACGGGCTGCGCCTTGCGGCCTCGGTCTCTCGCGCATCCTCGCGGGAACTCGGGCTCGAGCATGGCGCGAACACCATCGCCTCGTTCAAGGCGACCGCCGTGCGCGTGGCACCTGCCCACGACGTACCCGGCGGGGTATGATACGAAAGCTGCCCGACGCTCGCGCTCGGGCTCGCGGGCCGGCACTCGCGATGGAGGTTGCGTGAACGACACGACACACATACCGGTGACCGCCGCGGTGTTGGCGGGCGGCCGCTCGCAGCGCATGGGCGTGGACAAGACGCTGCTGCAGTTCGACGGTGAGTCGCTGGTGGCGCGCGTCGCGGACATCGCCGCGCAGGTGTGCGCCCACGTGATGGTCGTGACGAACCGCCCCGAGGCCATCGCTGAAGCTGGTCTGCCGGCCAACGTAGCCGTCTTCGCCGACGAGGTCGCCTACCAGGGACCCCTCGGGGGTCTGGTCACCGCGCTCACGCAGTCGGAGGACGAGTGGGTGCTCGCGCTCGCAGCCGACATGCCGTGGCTCGAGCCCTCGGTCATCCGCGCGCTATGGGACGCGCGCGACGGCGCGCAGGCCGTACTCCCCACCTCCGAGAAGGGTCCCGAGCCGCTACTCGCGCTCTACCACACGAGCTGCCTGCCTGAGGCGCGGCGCGTGCTCGAGTCGGGCCGGCGCCGGCTGGTGGCGATCCTGCCCAAGGTCAAGACCGTCGAGGTGTCGCTCGACACCCTGCGTCGGGTGGATCCCGGGCTGCGCAGCCTCGTGAACGTCAACACCCCCGAGGAGCTCCTCGAGGTGCGCGACGAGGCCGCGGGCGACGTATCCACAGCCGCTCCGCGCGTCTCGGTGATCGAGGTGGGCGCGCGCCGACAGCGCGGGATGCCCTCCGAGCGGCCGATCACGATCTTCCTCAATGACGACGAGATCGCCACGATGCAAAGCACGCCCGAGGACCTCGACGACCTGGGCATCGGCTTCCTCGTCTCCGAGGGTTTCCTCACCGACCGCGATGCGCTCGAGAGCGTCGACATCGACCACAAGCGCGGACTCGTGTACGTACGCAGCCGCGAGGAGGCGCCGGCCGACGTGGCCGAGCGCAAGCGCTACGTCACCTCCGGGTGCGGCAAGGGCGTGACCTTCGCATCGGTCGGGCACGCGCGAGGCGTGGAGCCCGTCGTTTCCTCGGCCACCGTCTCGCCGGAGGCGATCTACGACCTCATGGGGCAGCTCGCCCGTGCGGCGGCGGCGTACCGCGACACGGGCGGCATGCACTCCTGCGGCCTCGGTGTGAACGGCGAGCTCGTGCTCATGCGCGAGGACGTGGGCCGGCACAACGCGCTCGACAAGCTGTTCGGCCGCGCGTGGCTCGACGGCATCCCCACCGCAAGACGCGCTCCTGCTCACCACCGGCCGCATCAGCTACGAGATGGCGGTGAAGGCCGCCAAGGCGCGCGTCCCGGTGGTTGCGTCACGCACGGCCGTCACCGATCTGGCCGCCGAGGTCGCCGAGCGCGCCGCCATCACGCTCGTGGGGTACGCCCGCGGCGGTAAACTGGTCGTCTACACGAACCCGCAGCGCATCACCCCGAGCGAGGAGGCGCATTCGTGATCACCGTCGAGGAGGCAACCGCGCAGGTGCTGTCGCGCATCCCGGTTCTCGAGCCGGAGCGGGTCCCGCTCCTCGAGTCTCTCGGACGCGTGCTTGCCGAGGACGTGATCTCGGACATCGACGTCGCGCCCTTCGACAACTCGGCGATGGACGGCTATGCGCTTCGCTACGCCGACATCGCAGGCGCGAGCGACGACACCCCGGTGACGCTCGACGTGATCGAGCACATCCCGGCGGGCGTCGCTCCCGAGCGGACCCTGGGCCCGGGGCAGGCCGCACGCATCATGACGGGCGCTCCGGTGCCGACAGGCGCCGACGCGGTCGTGAAGGTGGAGCTCACGCGAGCGGGGGAGAACGCGGGCGGCACTGGCGGGACGGTTGAGATCCTCGCGACGGCCAAGCCCGGCGAGAACATCCGTTGCCGCGCCGAGGAGAGTCCGCGCGGGGGAGGCCGTCTTGCTGAGCGGCGAGCTCATCGGTCCGGCGGCGATCGGGCTGGCGGCATCGGTCGGGCACGACCAGCTCATGGTGCGCCGCCGTCCCCGGGTCGCCATCGTCTCCACCGGGGACGAACTCGTGGAGGTCACCGAGAAGCCGGGGCCCGGGAAGATCCGCAACTCCAACTCGCATTCGCTCGCCGCGCAGGTGCTTCAGGCAGGCGGGGAGCCGCACGTCCTCGGCGTGGCGCGCGACAACGAAGACGACACCCGCGCGCTGCTCTCCCGGGCGCCCGAGTTCGACCTGATGGTCACCACCGGCGGTGTCTCGATGGGTGACTTCGACGTGGTCAAGAAGGTTCTCGAGGAGATCGGCGAGCTCGACTTCTGGCGGGTCGCCATGCGGCCCGGAGCGCCGCAGACGTTCGGCACGATCGGCGGCACGCCGTTCTTCGGCCTGCCCGGCAATCCCACCTCGACGATGGTCGGGTTCGAGATGTTCGTGCGCCCATCGCTGCTGAAGATGGCCGGACGCACCGCGCTCGGCCGCCCGCGCGTTGTTGCCACGCTCGCGCATGATGTGAAGAAGAAGGCCGACCGCCGCTACTTCCTACGCGCCCGGCTTACCGCGAGCGGCGACGGAAGCTACTCGGTCGCCGTCGCGGGCAACCAGTCCTCGGCGCTGCTGACAGCGATGCATCGCGGCAACTGCCTGATGTCGCTGCCGGAGGGGGAGTCGTTCATCCCCGCCGGCACCTCGGTGATGTGTATTCGACTTGACATGGAAGAAGGTACGGCATGAGCAGCGAGAACCAGAAGTTCGCCGACCCCCGCTGGACCGCGCAGATCACGGACGAGATGAAGGACGCCATCAAGGCCAAGGCGGACGAGAACGGCAAGATCACGTGTCCCGTTCTCCGCAAGTTCGCCGAGGACCAGGGAGTGCCCTACAAGGTCGCGGGCGCCGCTGCCGACGCCGCCGGCGTGCGTGTCCACAACTGCGACCTCGGGTGCTTCTAGCGTGACCCCGGAGGCGGGCATCCCGGTCGTCTCCATCGTCGGCAAGAGCGATTCGGGCAAGACGACGCTGATGGAGCGGCTGATCCGCGCTCTCGCCGCGCGCGGTTACCGCGTGGGCAGCGTCAAGCATCACGTGCACGACTTCGACATCGACGTGCCCGGCAAGGACTCGTGGCGCCACGCGAAGGCCGGCGCGGCGGTCACGCTGGTGAGCACGCCCTCGAAGCTCGGCATGGTGCGCACGATGGATCATGAGGCCTCGCTCGAGGAGTTGCTCGCGCTGGCGCACGACGTGGACATCCTGCTCACGGAGGGCTACCGCCGCGCGGGCAACGTGCGCATCGAGGTATCGCGGCGCGCCCGCTCGACCGAGCTCGTGTGTGAGGCGGCGGAGTTGTTCGCGCTCGTCACCGACAACGATGAGACTCGACGTGGGAGAGGTGCCGGTCTTCGGTCTGGACGATGCCGAAGGGCTGGCCGACCTGGTGGAAGCGACGTTCCTGAAGGGCAGCCCCCGTGGCGACTGACGCGTTCGGACGGCGCATCGACTATCTGCGCATCAGCGTTACGGACCGCTGCAATCTGCGGTGCGTCTACTGCATGCCGCCTGACGGCGTGGAGTGGAAGGGGCACGACGAGGTCCTCTCCTTCGAGGAGATCGAGCGGTTCGCGGCGGTCGCTGCAAGTGAGGGCATCAGCAAGATCCGCCTCACCGGCGGCGAGCCGCTCGTGCGGCGAGGCATCGTGGATCACGTGCGCCGCCTGCGCGAGACCACCGGGATCGAGGCGATCGCGCTCACCACGAACGCCACGCTGCTTCGGCAGTATGCGGCCGACCTGGCCGAGGCAGGCCTCAAGCGCATCAACATCTCTCTCGACACGCTCGATCCCGAGGTCTACAAGCGGGTCACGCGAGGCGGGAACCTCGCCGACGTGCTCGACGGGCTCGGCGCGGCGTTCGAGGTGGGCATGGACCCGGTCAAGCTCAACGTGGTGGTCGTGCGCTCGCTCGACCAGAATCTCGTCGGCTTCGCGGGTATGACCTTCGACCGTCCGCTGCACGTGCGCTTCATCGAGTACATGCCGGTCGGCGACGTGGGCGAGCATTCGTGCACGAGCGCCGAGGCGGACGGATGGAGCGAGGGCGACCACGTCTCGACAGATGAGATCCTCGAGCGCATCGCCGCCGACGGGGCAGCCGCGGGGCTGGGCGAGCTCACGGCGGTGGCGCGCGATGACGCGCCCGGCGGCTGGGGTCCCGCGCGCTACTACCAGTTCCCCGGGGCGCTCGGCACGATCGGCGTGATCTCGCCGCTCTCGCATCACTTCTGCGGCGAGTGCAACCGGCTTCGTCTCACTGCGGACGGCAAGCTACGGACGTGCCTCTTCTCGGACGACGAGATCGATGTTCGCGGCGTCCTGCGCTCGGGGACGGACGCCGACGTGCGGGACATCATCCGGCAGGCGCTGGCGGCCAAGCCCGAGGGGCATCACATGCAGCTCGGCACTGTGCGACGCATGTCGCAGATCGGAGGCTGACATGAAGGACGGCTCGCACCTCACGCACCTTGACGAGCACGGTGCCGCACACATGGTCGACGTGGCCGACAAGCCGGTCACGCACCGGCGCGCGGTGGCCGAAGCGCTCATCCGCATGCAGCCGGAGACGCTCGCGATGATCGTCGAGGGCCGGGCGCCGAAGGGCGACGTCTTCGCCGTGGCGCGCATCGCCGGCATCCAGGCCGCGAAGCGCACGAGCGACCTGATCCCGCTGTGCCACCCGCTGCCGATCACGCACGCGAGCGTGGAACTCGAGCCGTGCGATGGTGCGGTGCGCATCACCGCCGTGGTCGAGACCGACGGCAAGACGGGCATCGAGATGGAGGCGCTCACGGCTGCGTCCGTTGCGGCTCTCGCGCTCTACGACATGTGCAAGGCGGTCGACCGCGGCATGGAGATCGCCTCGGTGCGCCTGCTCGAGAAGGCTGGTGGCGCTTCAGGCACCTGGGAACGACAGGACGTCCCGCGCAAGACCCCCAAGGAGGACTAGCAATGGCAGCGACGGTGACCTCGGTCAATCTCTCCGCGAAGAAGACGGTGCGCAAGACGCCGGGTGCAGCCGGCACGCTCATCGAGAATCGCGGCTTCGATGGCGATGCGCATGCAGGCGACTGGCATCGGCAGGTGAGCCTCCTGGCCGAGGAGTCCATCGCCAAGATGCAGGCCAAGGGCCTGGATGTGGATGCCGGCGATTTTGCCGAGAACATCACCACGAGCGGCATCGACCTGGTCTCGCTGCCGGTGGGCACGCGCCTGCGCGTGGGCGCCACACTCCTCGAGGTCACCCAGATCGGCAAGGAGTGTCACACCAAGTGCGCGATCTACTACCAGGCCGGCGACTGCGTCATGCCAAAGGAAGGAATCTTCGCCGTCGTCGTCGAAGGTGGCCCGGTGAACGCCGGCGACGAGATCGTGGTGGAGGCGGCTGCATAGATGGCTGTGCTCAGGATCGGAGTACTCACGTGCTCGGACACGCGTACCGAGGAGAACGACACCTCGGGCGCGGCGCTGCGCGCGCTGAGTGAGGAGCGCGGCTGGGAGACGGCCGCCTACGCGATCGTCCCGGACGACGCGGAAGCCATCTCCTCGGCGCTGATGCGGATGGCCGACGAGGACCGCTGCGACGTGGTGCTCACCACCGGCGGCACCGGCCTCTCACTTCGCGACCAGTGCCCCGAGGCGACGCTTGCGATCGCCGACCGCGAAGTCCCCGGTATCGCCGAGGCGATCCGCTCGATGAGCCTGTCATCACCAAGCGCGCGATGCTCTCACGTGCGGTAGCGGCGCAGCGGGGCCGGACGCTCATCGTCAACCTGCCGGGCAGCGAGAAGGGCGCGCGCGAGAGCTTCGGCATCGTAGCCGACCAACTCGAGCACGCGGTCGAGATGATGGCCGGCGGGGGGCACAGCTGACCGATGCCCGATACGCCCCGCATCCGCTACTTCGACCATGCCGCTACGTCGTGGCCGAAGCCGCCTGTGGTGGCCGAGGCGATGGTTCGCGCGATGGATGTTGCGGGCGGCAATCCCGGCCGTAGCGCGCATTCGCTTGCACTCGCCGCGGCACGCACGGTGGAGCATGCCCGGACGCAGGTGGCGGCCTTCCTCGGCGTTGCCGATCCACGGGACCTGGCCTTCGTTCCCGGATGCACGTACGGGCTCAATCTCGTCCTCAAGGGGACGCTCAAGCGGGGCGACCGGGTGGTGGTGTCGTCCGTGGAGCACAACGCGGTCGCGCGTCCGCTCGCATATCTCGCAACGGCCGGGATCAAGGTTGCGCGAGTGCCTGCCGACGCGCAGGGTCGGATCGACCTGGACGACATCGAGCGTGCTGTCGCGGCTGCCCCCACGCGGATGGTCGTGTGTCAGCATGCCTCCAACGTGACCGGCGCCATCCAGCCGATCGGCGACATCGTGGACATCGCGCACGAGCACGGCGCGGTCGTCGTGGTGGACGGCGCGCAGGCGGCCGGGCATCTTCCGCTCGCGCTCGGCGTGCTTGGCGCAGACGCCTACGTCGCGCCGGGCCACAAGGGACTGCTCGGCCCGCAGGGGATCGGCGTGCTGTACCTCGCGCCCGGATTCGATCCCCGGGAGCTGGTGCAGGGAGGAAGCGGCGGGCGCTCGGAGGAGATCGAGCAGCCGCGCGTCCGTCCCGACCGGTACGAGGCTGGGACGGGCAACGTCATCGCCGCAGCCGGGCTGGGTGCCGCTGCCGACTACCTGGCGGAAAACGCCGCCCTGATCCGGTCGCGCGAGCGTGAGCTCACCCGTCGGCTGTACGACGGTCTGAGCGGTATCCCCGGGGTCACCGTGCTCGGACCGCCGATCGCCGAGGAGCGCGTGCCCGTGGTGAGCGTCGTACACGGGAAGCTCGCTCCCGACGAGATGGCGTTCGCGCTCGACCGTCGCTGGGGGATCGCCGTTCGCGCCGGTTTGCACTGCACTCCCTGGACGCACGAGGCCGTCGGCACGAGCGACTCGGGCGCACTGCGCTTCAGCATCGGCTGGAACCTTACCGACGAGGACGTGGACGTCGCTGTGGCCGCCATGCGGGAACTCTGCGGATGAGCGCGGAGCGGGAGGCGTTCACGGTCTTCGGTTTCGAGGGCACTCACGAGGCGATCCGTGCCGAGGAAGTGCTGATCGCAGCCGAGGTCGATGTGGTGCTCATCCCCACGCCGCGCGCCCTCGGTTCGCTGTGCGGTTTCGCCGTGCGCGTCCCGATCGCCGAGCGCGCGAGCGCGCTCGAAGCACTCGAGGCTTCGGGGCTTGAGCCTGGCGGTGAGGCGGAGATCCGGGACCGCGTGTCCCGGAGGCGTTAGCGCACGATGAAGACCGGCGTGCCGACCTCGACGCGATCGTAGAGGTCTTCGATGTCCCACCGGTGCATGCGCATGCACCCGTGCGATGCGGCGGTGCCGATCGAGCTGTCCTTGCTGGTGCCGTGTATCCGGATGCCCGGCGCGTCGAGGTTGAGCGCCCGCGTTCCGAGGGGGTTGTTCGGGCCAGGCGGAATGGACGCGGGCATGCCTGCGGCCCACGCTGAACCCGGGTTGGACCACGTCGGCATGTACCGCTTGAGCACGATCGTGAAGTTGCCGCGCGGTGTCGGGAAGCCGGAGGCGCCCACTGCGACGCCGTACTCCTTCACGAGCGCGCCCTTGTCGTAGAGGTAGAGCTTGCGCTCGGAGAGGTCGACCAGGATCGCGGTGCCGAGACCGCTTTCCGTGACTGCCGGCTCGGTGTAGGTGACCGAGAGTTCGACGGTCTTCACGCCCTGGGTGAGCGCATCTTCCAGCACCTCGGTGGTGCGCGTGCGGTCGACTGTCTGTCCGGTGCGGGACGGGACGACCACGATCTTGTCGGCCTCGACCGTCATGGTCGCGTCCTGCGGCGTCGTGTCCACGGATGCGGCGACCTCATCGAGCCATGCTGCGATCTGGGCGTCGTCGAGGGACAGGGCCGCCTCGGCGTCACCGCCGGTCTCGCGCCGGAGCGCGCGGTCCACGACACGGTTGACGAGCGCAGACTGGACCCTGGGCTCGAATGCCGTCTCGACCATGCCGTCCACGTCCACCGAGATCATCGAGCCGGCGTCGAGCGCGAATGAGCGGTCGCCGTGCGTAACCGTGACCGGCTCGGCGAGGGGCTGGGCCACCTCTGCTTCGACCACTGCGCGAGCCTCGTCACGCGTGAGTCCGGCCACGTCCACGCCGGCCACAGTCGCGCCGTCGGGGAGGATCTCGCGTGTGAGGTAGTCGTCGGCAACGGCGAACGCGCCGCCGCCTGCAAGAATGAACAGCGCGATAGCACCGATGAGTGCGATGATACGTAGTGGCAGTGACGCACGGTGCATGATCGGTCCCCTAGGGTTCGGCGGGTGTGGTTCCGCATATTCTACTCAGGGGAACGCCTTTCGTGAAGTGCGCGGGGAGGAGACGACGCGGCGGATGCCCGAGCAGACAACGGATCCAGCATACAGGGGCAACCTCAGCCGGCTTCTCGACAAGGTCCGTTCCGAGCGTGGTCTCGATCTTTCTCAGTACCGTGAGAACTACGTGACCCGCAGGGTGGCGGTGCGACTCAACACGCTCGGGCTGCACACGTACCATCAGTACTCGGTGTACCTCGATGAGAATCCCGAGGAGTACGCAAAGCTGCTCGACACGCTCACGATCAACGTCACTCAGTTCTTCCGCGATCCCACGGTCTACGCGCTGTTTCGGGACCAGGTGGTGCCGTCACTGCTCGCGACGAAGAAGTCGCGCAAGCAGCGGCTCGTGCGGCTGTGGTCGGCAGGGTGCGCGACCGGGGAAGAGCCCTACTCGCTCGCGATGTCAATGCTTGACGGGATCATCCGGACGAGGTCGAACGACGCGATGCTCTCAGTGATCGGGACGGACATCGACCGCAAAGCCCTCGCCGTAGCGAAGCGGGGGGAGTACTCCGTGCGGCTGCTGAACCAGATACCGGCCGCCGATCGGCACCGGTATATCGACGTTGATGGCGAAGTCTTCCGCATGAAGCCTGAGATTGCGAAGGTCACCAGGTTCCAGTACTTGAATCTGTTCGAAGACCCGCCGATAAACGGGATTGACGTGGTGTTCTGCCGTAACGTCTTCATCTACTTCAACCACGGCGACCAGTCACGGCTGATCGAGTCGTTTTGGGAGGCCCTCACTCGGGGGGGTTACCTCGTTCTCGGTCGTTCGGAGCGGTTGGCACCGGCGCTGGCGAAGCGTTTCGAACTGGTAAGCGGTCGCGAGCGTGTGTACCGTAAGCCGCTAGGACTGTCGTGAACGGCTCGTTTTGCTATCGTAGGGCGGATACATCGGGTGTGGGGACACCGTTCGAGGAGGGATCCGGATGCCGCAAGCCAACCGGCCTAGTCAGGTGATGCGCGGGCTGTCGTTGACGTTCACGCTGCTGACATGGGCCACCATCGGTCCGGCAGTGGCCATCGGTCTGACAGCCACCGGGCTGTTCGCGTGGTTCGCTCTCAAGATCGATCACAACAGCCTGCTGCTCACCGCTCTCTTCGGCGGCGTGGCGATGCTCATCTGTGCCGTTCCGGGACAGATACTGTGGTGGCGGGCGTTCCGTCGCCGCATCCTCGAGCCGCTGCACGACCTGGGCGGGGTGATGGTCGAGGCAGGCCAGGGCGACCTGACCGTGCGGGCACCGTCGCCGAACGATGACGAGATCGGCGTGCTCGTCGACGAGTGCAACGCCCTCATCGAGTCGCTCGTCGGAGATCGCGGGCGAGGTGCGGCGCTCGGCCGAGTCGGTCTCCGCCGCCGCCACGCAGCTGTCGGCATCGTCGGAGGAGATCAACTCGTCCACGATGGAGATCTCCACTTCCGTGCAGCAGATCGCGCACGGCGCCGAGCTGCAGTCGCGCAAGGTCGAAGAGACCATCCGCGTCGATGGAGGCGATCGTCGCGAGCGTCGACGACGTGGCGCGCGCGTGCCGCTGGAGGCGAGTCGGAACGAGCGACGAGGCGGCGCGTACGGCCGCGTCAGGGCGAGCAGGCCACGCGATGAGGCGATCGACGAAGATCGGCGAGGTGCGCGACGGCGATCGAGACGCTGGCGGGCTCGGTCGAGATGCTCGGTCATCGTTCGGCGAGAGATCGGCAAGATCGTCGACGTGATCACGACCATCGCCGACCAGACCAACCTGCTCTCCCTCAACGCGGCCATCGAGGCCGCACGTGCCGGCGAGTCCGGCCGCGGCTTCTCGGTCGTCGCCGAAGAGGTGCGCAAGCTCGCCGAGGGCTCGGGCAAGGCCGCGGAGCAGATCGGCGAGCTCATCAAGGAGGTCCAGACCGGAGACCGCCAAGGCCGTGAAGTACATGGAGATCGGCACCAAGGAGGTCGACGTCGGGTGCGAGGTCGTCGGGCGGAGCGGCGAGTCGCTGCGCCAGATCAACGAGGCTGTCGTCGCGGACCGCCGCGCTGGCCGAGCAGATCGCCGCTGCGCATGCGGAGCAGCGCGAGCGGACCTCTGACGGTCGACCGCGCGATGCACGACATCGCGGCGGTCGTCGAGCAGAACGCCGCGATCGGCCGAGGAGACCGCGGCAGCCGCCGAGGAGCAGACGGCCTGCATGGAGGAGGTCTCCTCTTCGGCTCAGGACCTCGCCGACATGGCCCACCGGCTGGAGGAGTCGGCGCACTCCAGTTCCACGCTTCGAGGAGCGAAGTGAGGCGTGGACGAGAGCGTCAGCGACCGAACAGCGGCAGTACGTGCTGTTCCGACCTGTGCGGCGAGGAGTACGGGCTGCCGATCGCGCAGGGTGAGCAGCATCATCCGCTATGAGCAGCCCACGCCGGTCCCGCGCGCGCCCGTGACGGTCGAGGGCGTCATCAACCTCCGCGGACGGGTCATCCCGGTCGATCGATCTCGGCAGGCTCTTCGGGGTGCGCGATCGAGCCGACCCCCTCGTCGCGGATCATCGTGGCGGAAGGGCGAGGCGGGGCGCGTGGGGCTGGCGGTCGATGCGGCGAGCGAGGTCGCGACCGTGAAGGTCGCCGATATCCGCCCCGCTCCCGAGACGGCGGTTGGCAGCGAGACGGCGGAGGCGTTCGAGGGTGTCGTCGAACTACGGCGATCGGCTCATCATCCTGCTCGATCTCGACAAGGCGCTACCGCGCAGCCGGTCGTACTCGATCGGCCGCCGGACGACCCACGGAGGGTGACGCCGATGTCTAGCACGATCCTCGTCGTCGACGACGCCGCGTTCATGCGGATGATGATCAGGGACATCCTCGCCAAGGAGGGCTACGTCATCCACGAGGCGGTCAACGGCCGCGATGCGGTCGACAAGTACGCCGAGGTCCGCCCCGACCTCGTCACCTGGATATCACGATGCCCGAGATGAACGGGCTCGACGCACTGCGCGCCATCAAGGCACGCGACAAGGACGCGCGCGTACTGATGGTCAGCGCCATGGGCCAGCAGAAGATGATCGTCGAGGCGCTCGAGTCCGGCGCGATGGACTTCCTCGTCAAGCCGTTCCAGCCGACGAAGGTGCTGGAGACGGTCAAGAAGTGCCTGCAGTCTGCGGCGCGTGCCTGATTGGGGGGCCATGCGGTCGCCGATCAGGGTCCTGGTCGTCGACGATTCGGCGCTCATCCGGCAGATGCTCACGCGCGCCTTGCCGCTCGACCCCGCGGATAGAGGTCGTCGGCACCGCCAAGACCGGCGTCGAGGCCATCGAGAAGGCGAGCGCGCTCCAGCCCGACGTCGTGACCCTCGACATCGAGATGCCCGAGCTGAGCGGGCTGGAGGCGCTGCCGCACATCATCAAGAACAACCAGGCCGCGTCCTCATGCTCTCGTCGTTCGAACGATCCCGACACCACCTACCAGGCGCTCGACCGCGGCGCGGTCGACTTCATTGCGAAGCCGGCCGCTGGCGTCGCGCTCTCGCTCGCGGACTTGGCGAAACGCTCATCAAGAAGATCAAGACCGCGTACCGCATCTCTCCCGAGCAAGCGGTTCTGCTCGCCCGGCCGAGAAGCTCGACGGTGGCGCGGGACGACGGTGACGCCCGTTCGTCGGGGCCTTCCGGCTGAGCGGGTTGTCGCGATCGCCGCTTCGACCGGCGGGCCGCCTGCGCTCGAGACCGTGTTCTCGGGTCTCACCGCCGGATCTGCCGGCGGCCTACATCGTCGTCCAGCATCTGCCGGCGGGCTTCACCGCGTCGCTTGCGCGTCGGCTGTCACGTGTCACCGACATCCCGGTCATCGAGGTCGAGGCCGGCATGAAGGTTGAGGCGGGCGTCGCCTACGTCGCGCCCCACGGCTCGCACATGCGTATCGTCGGCAAGAGCGTGAAGCGGCTCGGCCTTGAGGATGGTCCGCCCATGCACGGTGTGCGGCCAGCCGCGGACCCGCTGCTCGAGAGCGTGGCCTCGAGTTACGGTGACCGGGCGGTCGGGGTCGTGCTGACCGGGATGGGCGCCGACGGTGCCGCCGGGCTGAAGCTGATCCGCGATGCCGGCGGCGAGACCGTCGTACAGGACGAGGAGACGAGCGTCGTGTGGGGCATGCCTGGCGCTGCTACCCGCTCGGGTGCCGCGCTGCACGTGGTCCCGCTCGGCAGGGTCGTCGGCTGAGATCCGGCGCGCGGTGAGGGGGTGACGCGTCGTGAGTGACGACATGTCAGCCTATCGCGATGTCTTCCTAAGCGAGAGCGCCGACTACATTCAGGGCATCATCGAGGGTCTGCTGGCACTCGAGTCGGATCCAAACGACCTCGAGCCGGTCGAGATCGTCTTCCGCGGCGCGCACACTCTCAAGGGCATGGCCGCAGCGATGGGCTACGAGCGGACGCAGGAACTCACGCACAAGATGGAGTCCCTCATGGACACCGTCCGCTACCGCCGTCAGGTAGCCGACCACACGCTCATCGACCTCGTGCTGCGCGCCACCGACACGGTGCGGGACGTGATCGCCGACGAGTCGTCGGGCGGCAGTTCGGTCGAGATCGCCGAGATGGTTGCGGCGCTCGTCGCGCGTACCGAGAGCGCAGGCGCCGAAGCGGAAGCGCAGCCCCGTCCGATCGGTGGGAGCGCGGCCACACTCGCCGAGTGCCGAGGAGGGCGACGCTGTATCGGGCGCGCATCACCCTCGAGGAGGGCTGCGTGCTCAAGGGCGTGCGGGCGTACATGGTGATCAAGCGGCTGAGCCACATGGGCACCGTCGTGGAGACCGTCCCCGGCGCGCGCGAGATCGAGGACGAGCAGTTCGATCGCTCCTTCGACATCGTGCTGCGCACCCGCTCGACCGCCGAGGCGGTGCAGGAAGCTGGCATGGCGGTCACCGAGGTCGATTCGGTCACCGTGGACGTGGCCGACGGCGTGCCTGTTCCCGTGACCGCAGACAGCGCCGCTCAGCCCCTGGCGGCCCAGCGCGCCCGCTCGGTGCCCAAGCTGACCGAGACCCAGACGGTGCGCATCTCGATCGGCCATCTCGATGAGATGGTCAATCTCGTCGGCGAGCTCGTCATCGTTCGGTCGCGCCTCGATCGCATCGCCGCCGGTGGCCCGTGCGGACCTTGACGACGCGCTTGCGACCCTCGAGCGAGTGAGCGTCGAGCTGCAGCACGAGGTCATGCAGACGCGCATGGTGCCGGTCGGCAACATCTTCAACCGGTTCCCGCGCATGGTGCGCGACCTCGCTCGCGACCTCGGCAAGGACGTCACGTTCGAGATGGACGGGCTGGACATCGAGCTCGACCGCACGGTGCTCGATGAGATCGGCGATCCCCTCGTCCACCTGCTGCGCAACGCATCGATCACGGCATCGAGTCTGCCGAGGACCGTACCGCTGCGGGCAAGCCCGCTCGTGGCACCGTCCGGCTGCACGCCGAACGGGAACGCGATCAGGTTCGGATCGACCGTGTCCGATGACGGTCGTGGGATGGATGTGGAGCGCATCTGGGCCAAGGCCGTCGAGCGGGGGATCGTCGACCGCTCGGCGCGAGAGACGTACTCCGAACACGACGTGTTCATGCTGGTGTGCATGCCGGGCTTCACCACCAAGGAGACCGCGACGCGAGTCTCGGGCCGCGGCGTGGGCATGGACGTGGTCCGAGGCAAGATCGAGTACCTTGGCGGCACGATCCACGTGGTCTCTGCCCCTGGTGAGGGGATGGAGGTCACCCTCATACTGCCCCTCACCCTTGCGATCATCCAGGCGCTGCTGGTCGGCAACTGCGACCGGGTCTTCGCATTGCCCCTCAACGCCGTCGACGAGGTCCTGCCTCCCGATGAGGTCCGCTCATCCACGATCGATGGCAGGCCGGTCGTCGTGCTGCGTGACGGCACCGCGGTGGCGTTGCAGCGTCTGAGCGCGCTGTGCGAGGACGGCGACGACCCCACCGAGCAGGCGTGCATCCGCGGAGCAGCTGCGTGCTCATGCGCTCCGGTACCGAGACGCGTGCGCTCGCCGTCGACCGGCTTATCGGCCGTCGCGAGATCGTCATCAAGCCGCTCTCGCCGCTGTTCCGCGGGCTCAAGGGGTTGAGCGGCGCGGCCGTGCTCGGCGACGGGCGCGTCGCGCTGATCCTCGATCCGCGGACCCTGTTCCAGTTGGAGGTATGACATGGACCCGCGACACCTTACAGAACTCCAGATCGACGCTCTCGGTGAGGTCGGGAGCATCGGTGCGGGTCATGCGGCCACCGCACTCTCCCAGCTGCTGGGCGCCTCGGTGGAGATCAAGGTGCCGGACACCCGGCTGCTCCCCGTGAGCGAGGTCCCGATGGTCTTCGGCGGCCCGGAGAACCTTGTCGGCGCGGTCTACAGCCGCCTGCTCGGCGATCTGTCGGGTGCGCTGCTGTTCGTCCTTCCCCGCGCCGACCTTCTTGCTCTCGCGGACCTGTTACGCTCCCGGGAGCCGGGGAGCTCGAAGTCGCTGGGCGTGGCCGAGGAGGGACTCGTGGTGCACGCGGCCGGCGTGCTGCAGTCTGCGTATCTGGCGGCGATCGCCCGACTCACCGAGCTCGCCGTGTTGCCCGGGCCGCCGCAGTTCGCGTTCGACATGCTCGGGGGCATCCTCGAGTTCGTCACGGCCGAGATCGGCATGAAGGCCGACTCCGCGCTTCTGATCGTCACGCGGTTCCAGTCGACCGAGATCGTGGTCGACGGCGCGCTGTTCTTCCTGCCCGATCCGGACAGCCTCGACGTCCTGCTCGGCCGGCTCGGCGTCGTCTGAGTGATGGCAAGCGTCACGGAAATAGGCGGCCATTGGGCTGACCCGGACGAGAACACGGTGCTGGTAGCGACCGGCGAGATCGCGGTCGCTGAGCACCCGAAGGTCATCGTCACGCCAGCCCTCGGTTCATGCGTCGGGGTCACATTGTGGGACGCGTTCGCCCGGCGGGGCGGCATGGCGCACGTCATGCTGCCGACGCCCGGCGAGACGCGGCTCGACGGACTCGTGAACCGGTTCGCTTCGATCGCGATACCTGCGCTCGCCGCGGAGGTCACGCAGGGCTCCGTGATCCGGCGGCTGGTAGCGAAGATGGCCGGCGGGTCGGCGATGTTCGGTTCCGAGAACGGTGCGCCGAGCATCGGCAGCGGAACATCATCGAGGTCAAGCGGCAGCTCGCACTGTTGCGGATACCCCTAGTTGCCGAAGATACCGGCGGCGCGCACGCCAGAACGATGGAACTGCATCTCGACACGGGGCTGGTGGTCGTGCGAAGCTACCGGTACGGCATCAAGGACCTCTGATGCCAGGTATAGTGGCAATGCCAACGAAGGGTGCTTGATGGAGGAGCGGGCGGGGTCGGCGGCTCTCACGGCGACCCGCAACGGCCATATCAGCATCGCCATCGCGGGGGGTGGCCTTCGGGCCACATCGGTCCTGCGTCTGTTGAACGAGGTCGATAACCTGAGCGTCGTTGCGGTCTACGATACCGTGCGCTCGGCGCCCGCAGTCCGGCTCGCCGAGGACCTCGGCATCTTCACGACCACCGAGATCTCCGAGCTCTACCAGCTCGGCGGGCTCGACCTGATCGTGGACCTCTCCGAGGACTCAGCGATCCATGACACGCTCGAAGCCGAGCGTTCCGAGCAGCGTCGGCATCGTCACGGGGGCCGGCGCCGAGATGGTCTGGGACCTCCTGATCGCGAAGAAGCGCGGCGAGGAGCAGGAGAAGCTCTTCGTCGAGCTGCAGGTGGCCTACGACAAGATCCGGAGCCACGAGCGGAAGCTGCAGTCCGGCAAGGAGGCGCTCGAGAAGGCGAACGAGGAGCTCGAAAGCCGGCTCGCCGAGATCTTCTTCACGCACGAGTTCTTCAAGGCGCTCACCACCTTCAGCTCGGTCGAAGACGTCACGAGCCTCATCGTCGACGGCGCGAACGGCATCCTCGGCGCGGAGATCTCGGCCGTCTACCTCTTCGCTCCGGAAGACTGGACCCTCCGGCTGTGCGCGAGCCAGGGCCGCCCGGAGGACGACGTTCCGCCCGGTGGTGCCCGTCTCCGAGACCATCATCGGTGCGGCGTTCCGGGACGGGTTCGTCCAGCAGAGCGACGTGCAGCCTGGTTCCGAGCTCGCTGACTGGTCGACCAGGCCTGAGGAGATCCGTTCGCAGGCGGCCACGCCTCTGCGTTCGGGCGATTCGGTCTTCGGCGTGCTGCTGGTCGCCTCGGCTACGTTCCGCGAGCTCACTCACGCCGAGCGCGACCGTCTCCAGGTCATCGGCAACCAGTCCTCGCTGGCGCTGCAGAACGCCCTGCTCCACGAGGAGCTCGAGCGGCTCTCCGTCACGGACCGGCTGACCGAGCTCTACAACCACGGCTACTTCCAGCAGCGCCTCGACGAGGAGCTGGAGCGCTGCCAGCGATTCGAACACGAGATGTCGCTCATCATGCTCGACATCGACGACTTCAAGAAGTTCAACGACCGCTACGGCCATCCGAAGGGCGACACTGTCCTCAAGGCCGTGAGCGGCATCATCAAGCAGAACCTGCGCGAGATCGACGTCGCGGCCCGCTACGGTGGCGAGGAGTTCGTGGTCGTGCTTCCCGAGACCGATATCGCCGGCGCTGCGGCCGTCGCCGAGCGGATCCGGGCGAGCATGGCGCAGTACCCGCATATCACCGGCGATGGCGGCGAGCGCGTCACGCAGACGGTGTCGCTCGGCGTGGCGAACTACCCCACACACGCTTCGACTGCCGCAGCGCTTGTGGAGGCGGCGGACCAGGCGATGTATCGGGCGAAGCGGGCGGGCAAGAACCAGGTGGTTGTCGCGTCGTAGATCAGGCGCGTAGAATGCATCTCAGCGTTATCCTGGGTTAAGGATAAGGGGCCCACGTTGTGAGTCTGAGCCGCGCGCTAGCCACCCTCTCAGATGATGAGCACACAGAGCGCGTGCTCCGGGATGTCCTCGTGCTCTTCGGGCGTCACACCGCTGAGTGGCTGAGCGAGGCGGACGTCCAGACCAAGACCGGCAGGACCCGACAGGATCTCGACAGGATCCTTCCCGTGCTCTCCGACGCGTATGTGCTCGACTTCGACCGCGCCGAGGCGCGTTACCGCTATAGTGGCGATGTCGTGCTCGGCTTCGAGATCGATACGTTCATGCGCCGCGCCGAGTCCCACCAGAGCCACGTGCGCGCAAACGTCGCCCGATTCCGGGAGCGGCACAGCTACTAGGCCCCACGGTACGGGGGCTCGTACCGATCGGAGGCAGTGTGGTTCGACCCATCGCTCAGGGCGATCGTGGCCCCGCGGTCGAGGACGTTCAGAAGCGTCTCTTGAGTCTCGGCTTCGATCTTGGCCCGACAGGCGTCGACGGCGTCTTCTTCGGCGCTACGCTCACGGCTGTCCGCCGCTTCCAGACCGAGCACAAGCTCGCCGAGGACGGCGTGGTGGGCGACGAGACCTGGGCTGCGCTCGTCGACGCGACCTTCCGCCTGGGTGACCGCCTCCTCTACCTGAAGTATCCGTTTCTGCACGGAGCGGACGTGCGCTTGCTTCAGGGGGCGCTCAACGTGCTCGGGTTCGCCTGCGGCGAGCCCGACGGCATCTTCGGCGCCTTCACCGAGCGGGCTGTGGGCGAGTTCCAGGCGAACGTACAGCTGCCGGTCGACGGCATCGCCGGTCCGGAAACCGTCGCCGCGATAGAGCGACTGCACCACGTCTGGAGCGGCAAGGATCCGTCCGCACCGGCGTCGCTCGCGGTCGCCCCGGCGCGTGCCGCCGAGGTGCTGCGACATGCGGTCATCGCTCTCGTGTACGGCGACGAGTGCGGGCGCGTGGTGGCGGAGCGCGTCGAGAACCTTGCGCGCGCCGCTGAACCCGCGGCGCGCCTCGGCGTCTCGGTCGATTCGGACCGGGACTCCGGCGGACTCCGGCTGTTCGTGGGCTCCGGCGCGCCTGTCGACGCGGCTCGGCTGCCCGTCGATCTCGGTCGCGTCGGGCGCGCGTTCCGAAGGCCGATTCATCGCAGCGTTCAAGGGGGCGCCGCACGCCGCTTCGGCTGTCGTGCTCGTGCCCGAAACGGTCACCGTCGACGAGCACGAGGCGCAGAGCGTCGCTGTGCAGATACTGGACGGGGTATGCGCCGTCCTGTCTGATGGCCCGATCGCTGTGGTATCATAGCCCGGCTGCTCGACCACCGTGGAGCGCACGAGGAGGCGAGAAGCCTGACACGAATGACCCTACGGGCCTTCTGCCCGCTCATCATCACGACGCTGCTCGTCGGTCTTGCCATGCCCGCATTCGGCGCTCCGATCGACGATAAGCGCGCGCAGGCCGCGCAGATCAAGACGCAGATCGACGAGTTGGACGTACAGCTCGAGATCGCCGCCGAGCAGTACAACGAGGCGAAGAGCGCCTACGACGCCGTGACCGCCGAGGTCGCAGCGAGCGAGGC
The DNA here is from genome assembly GCA_963700295.1 of uncultured Actinomycetes bacterium. Taxonomy (GTDB): domain Bacteria; phylum Actinomycetota; class Coriobacteriia; order Anaerosomatales; family Anaerosomataceae; genus UBA6100. Next base: position 92,213 of record CAVOWY010000003.1, read on the forward strand.
GCGCCAGGCCGAGCTCTCCGCCCGTCAGGATGTCCTTGAGGCCAACCTGGCCACCCGCGTGTCCAGCATGTACCGGCAGGGTCCGCTCGGCGCGCTCGAAGTGCTCCTCGGGCGCCTCGTCTTTCGATGAGTTCGCCACGCTCTGGGACTTCCTCCAGAGTCTGAACGACAACGACGCGTCGACCGTCGCCGAACTCAAGGACACGCGTGCCGATCTCCAGATCGTGCAGCAGGAGTCTTGCCGCGCAGCAGGCCGAGGCGAAGGCGTACTCGGATGCGATGAAGGCGAACACGGACACGATCGAAGCGCAGGTCGCCGAGCGGCAGGATCTCCTCACGGGAATCGAGGCGGAAATCGCCCAGATCCAGCGGGAAGAAGAGGAGGCCGCCCGACGCAGGGCGGCTGCCGCCAAGGCCAAGAGCCGCCCAGCGACCGACTATGGAAACCCGACCAACGCGCCGCGCTCCGAGGTCGTCAACATCGCGCTCTCGAAGCTGGGCTCACCCTACGAGTGGGGGGCTGCAGGTCCCGACTCATTCGACTGCAGCGGCTTCACCATGTGGTGCTACGCGCGGGTCGGCGTGAGCCTTCCGCACAGTTCACGCTCGCAGATCAACGTCGGCCAGCGCGTCTCCCGGGACAATCTGGCTCCGGGCGATCTCGTGTTCTTCGGCAGGAGCACGATTCACCATGTCGGAATCTACATCGGTGGGGGCAACTTCGTGCACTCGCCGAACACCGGTGACGTCGTGAAGATCTCAAGCCTGGATGCGCGCAGCGACTACGTGGGGGCGTGCAGGCCGTAGGCCTCGCGCCCGGGGGTCGACGACGGTACGGGGGGGCCATGCTCGGGGGGAGATTGGCCGAGCCACTGCGCTCGAGGGACTACCGACGCCTCTGGCTCGGTCAGCTTGTGTCCGTCATCGGAGACAAAGTCGATCAGATCGCCCTTGGCATCCTCGTCTACGAGGCCACCGGCTCCGGCCTGCAGATGGGCATCGTGCTCGCACTGTCGATGCTGCCCGCAGCGCTGTTCGGGATGGTCGCCGGTGCGTACGTCGACCGATTCGACAAGCGCCGCACGATGATCGTCGCCGATCTGCTTCGCGCGGTGCTCGTCCTGAGCGTGCCGTTCGTTGCGGAGTACAGCATCGTGGCGGTCTACGCGGTCGCCCTCCTCGTGGCCACGGTCAGCCTCTTCTTCGAGCCTGCCAAGCTCTCGCTCATCCCAAAGCTTGTCGACGAGGAGCAGCTGATGGCTGCCAACTCGCTCGACAACGCCACGGTCTCGGCCGCCGAGCTCGCCGGACTCGCATTCGCAGCCGGACTCGTGGCGAGCATGGGCACACGGCTGGCATTCTTCCTCGATTCGGCCACATTCCTGGTGTCGGCGCTGTTCATCCTCGGCGTCGGCTATCGCGAAACGCGGCAGTCAGGGCAGGTCGCTCCCACGGGCGGGGTATGGGCGGACGTCGTGGAGGGTATGCGGTACATCTGGCAGCACGACGTGCTGCGCGACCTGCTGCTCGTGTACTCCGCCGCGACGGCCGCGGTTGCCGCGGCATTGCTCTTCTTCTACGTTCTCGCGCTCGAGAAGTTCGATGGGGGGGCACCGGGACTCGCGGTCATGGACGGCGCGATCACCGTCGGTCTGCTGATCGGCAGCATCCTGATCGGCCGTACGGGGGCTGCGGGTGCCGTGCGCAAGCTGCTGTGGGGTCTTACGGTCTTCGCTGGCCTGTACTGGCTGCTCGCTGTCGTACCCACGGTCGCATGGTCCATACCGCTGCTGCTGGTGATGGGTATCGCCAACATGTTCTTCTACGTGCCGATGTCCACCGTGCTCCAGACGATGACGGTCCCCTCGATGACCGGGCGCGCCTTCGCGGCAAAGCAGACGCTCAGCCGCACGCTTTCGGTCGGCGGGTATCTCGCCGCCGGTGCGCTCACGGAGAAGCTGGGACTCCAGACATCGATCATCTTGGTGAGCGGTTTCATGGTGACGGTTGCGGCGATCGGCTGGTTGCGTCCGGCCCTTCGGCGGGCGCTACCCCTGTCAGGCGCGCAGGACCTGCAGTAGACTACTAAAGCACAGCGCCCTTCACGTCGAAGTACCTCCTGTGTCCCGATCCGAAGGTGAGAGCGCCGCATGGCGGACATAGACGGACTTCTCAAGATGATGGCCGACAACGGGAGTTCCGACCTGCACCTCAAGGTCGGGAGTCCGCCCGCGGTACGGCTCAACGGCAAACTCGTCGTCCTGCGCGAGTTGCCGATGCTGAAGCCCGAGATGACGAGCGCGCTCGCGACGTCGATGATGGACGACCGCCAGAAGGCCTCGTTCGAGAACCACCGCGAACTCGACTTCGCGTACTCCCTGTCAGGCGTCGGCCGCTTCCGCGTCAACGTGTTCCATCAGCGGGGGAGCGTGGGTATCACGCTGCGGCGCGTCACCACCGAGCGCGTCGGCATCGAGGAGCTCGGCCTGCCTTCAGTGGTGAGGCGTCTTGCCGAGGAGCCTCGGGGCCTGGTGCTGGTGACCGGCACGGCCGGCTCGGGCAAGACCACCACGCTCGCCGCGATGATCGATCACATCAATCACACCCGTGAGGGCCACATCGTCACGATCGAGGACCCGATCGAGGTGCTGCACCAGGACGTCAAGTGCATCATCAACCAGCGCGAGATCGGCATCGACACCGAGAGCTACGCCGACGCCCTTCGCCATGTGGTCCGGCAGGACCCCGACGTCGTGCTGATCGGCGAGATGCGCGATCACGAGACGGTGGCCGCCGCGCTCACGGCCGCTGAGATCGGCAACCTCGTGCTTTCGACGCTGCACACCATCGACGCCACCGAGACGATCAACCGCATCATCGACTTCTTCCCGCCGTATCAGCAGAAGCAGACGCGCCTGATGCTTGCCTCGACGCTCAAGGGCATCATCTCGATGCGCCTGATACCGTCGATCAACGGCGGTCTCGTGCCTGCGGTGGAGGTCATGGTGATGACCGGCACGATTCGCGAGTACATCACGGACTCCGAGAAGACCTACCTCATCCGGGACGCCATGGAAGAGGGCGAGTACTACGGCATGCAGACGTTCGATCAGAGTCTGCTGCGTCTGTACTCGGAGAACCGCATCACGCTGGACGATGCGATCGCGATGGCGGGCAACGCGCACGACTTCAAGATCAAGGTGCGCCAGCTCGGCATGTCCGCCGAGCAGGCTGCGCAAACCGGCATCTACTAGGGCGTCAGGCCGGGTCAGAAGCGCTGCGTCGCGTCTTGCAACGAGGCGGCGCAGCCCTTCGGCGAGCATCACCGCGGTGAGCGCTCCCGCCGTGTCCACGAGCCAGTCGACCGGATCGGGCATCCGGCCGGGCACGAACGACTGGTGGATCTCATCGGAGATGCCGTAGAGCGACGCGAGCGCAACCGCCGCCACCACGATCGCCCACCGTCGTCCGCCAGCCGGCAGCGCCGTGAGGTAGAGCGTCCCGAGCACCGCGTAGAGAACGAAGTGACCGAGCGTGCTGTAGCGCCCGGGAACCGACGAACCGTGCAGGGACGAGAGGCCGAAGATGACGCCCATCCATGCGACCGCGAGCACCGTCGCGGCAGTGCGTATCGTTCGGGTGCGATTCACAGGGGGCATTCGTCCTTCCGATTGACCTGCCGCTCGACCTCTGCCAGCGTGATTCTACCGTCTCGCCCATCATGGAGGGCCCGTGCGCCGCAGGACCGCGCTGTTCGTCGTCATCACCTCGGCCGCGTGTTTCGCCACGCTGGCCGTGCTGACCCGGCTGGCGTACGCCGAAGGGGGTCGGCCCCTGCCGTTGCTCTCGTGGCGCTTCGCGATCGCCGGTGTGCTCATGATAGGACTGCTTGCCGTCCGTCGCCCGGGCGCACTTCGTGGCGGGCTGAAGGACCTGCCGCGCTACGCCGCCCTGTCGTTCACCGGATACGGCGCCGCGTCGGTGTGCTTCTTCTTCTCCCTTCAGCACATCACCGCGTCGGTGGCGACCGTTTTGCTCTACGCCTATCCGGCGATCGTGGCGCTGATCGAGTCCGCGCTCGATCGTGAACGCATCGCGCGCTCCCGGCTCGGAGCGATCGTCATGACCTTCCTCGGTTGCGCGCTGGCCGCCGGCGTGCTCGATGGCGCGGTCGTGGTGAACGGCACCGGCATCGTTCTGGCACTGGGGGCCGCACTCGGCTACGCGCTCTTCACCGTGCTCTCCGATCGGCTTGTCGGGGACCGGTCCCGATTGGTGCTCATGGCTTACACGTTCGCGCTGTCGGCGCTGGGCGTGGGTCTCGTGACGGTGGTCGTGGGAGAGCCGCTCTCACCGGCGGGATGGACGCCACGGCTCTGGCTCATCCTGGCCCTGATCGTCCTCGTGCCCACCTACGCCGCCGTCACACTGTTCCTGCGTGGCGTACGTGAGCTCGGGGCGTCGCAGGCATCGCTCGTCTCGGCCATGGAGCCGGTCTTCACCGTCGTCCTCGCGATACTGCTGCTCGGGGAGCGGCTCACCATCGCGCAATCGGCGGGCGCTGCGCTCGTGATCGGAGGGATCGCGCTTGCCGAGAGGCCGCGCGAGACGCCGGATGTGCCCGCGGGCGTCTAGCCCAGCGTGATGAGTGCGATGACTGCCCGGACGAGCCAGCCTCCGACGAGGATCGCCGCCTGTCCGCCAAACGACCAGCCCACCGTGACTCGAACGTCGCGCGCGGATACGCCCGCGCCGAGGAGTCCACGTCGGGTGAGAAGAGCGGAGCCACCCAGCGCGACCATCCGCAGCAACCACGTCGCCCCGAATGCGTAGGGCAACAGACCGGAGAGGAACACGATCGACAGCCGGGTGCGGGTGATCGCGCCGCGCGGCATGAGCATGGCGATGATGATGAACCGGGCACCGGCCCAGAGCACCTCGGTCCCGGTCGTGACGACCGCGGGGCCCCACAGTCCGGAGGATGTCGCGGTGAGAGATGCCGGCGACCACCACGCCGAAGAGGAAGGCACGCGTGCCCACAGCAGCTGCGGTCTCGCGGTCCGCCGCGGTTGCAGCCGTCCAGGGCTCGGAGGCGTGCCCGTGGTACTCGCGCACCCGTCGCCACTGCCCGATCCAGGTACGGACGGCCGAGCGGACACCGTTCATGACCCGGGGGACTACGCCGGCGATCGAGCTCACCATGCGACGCCATGCAGAGAAGAGGCCGGTGGGTACAGCTCGCAGCGGCGTTGAGTCCGTTTCGGGCTCGACGCCGTCGGTAGCGTGGGGTTCGTCCATCATGGTGCGGCGCCTCCGCACTGTCGGGCAGGGTCGAGTGTCAGTCTACCCGAGCGGGGCCGAGGCGGGAGTATGGCGCGGTCAGATCGCCTCGGTCAGGACGCGTTCAAGCGCATCTGGACGGCCCGCAGGATCGCCGGGTACGAGACGGCTCCATCGTACATGGGCTCTCCGTCGACGACTGTAACCGGATAGACCAGACCCTGGTCCTGGATGAGCTGCACCATGTCCTGGTGTGCTGCAAGGACCTCTGGTCGGCTCGTGTCGTGATAGACGATGCTCGCGCTGTCGCCGAAGCGGTGTTCGACCTCAGAGCGGATGATCGCGGTGATCTCCTCCGGAGACCAGGAGGGACCTCAACCGCCGCTCCAGCAGGTGGTATCTGCGGGGTAGTCAAAGACCTCTATGTTGACCTTCGGTTCGGCCATGATGTTTCTCCTATCCAACACGCACTGCGCCGCCGGGACAACTGAGCGCGCACACCGCACAGCCGGTGCAGCGCTCCTCGTCGATCATGTAACCCTGCGAGCCCGGAAAGGACCCGCCGGATACCGGTACGATAGCGCCTCTTGGGCACGCACGGCGAGCGGGACACATGGGGGAGCGGTCGCAGGCAGAGGTATCGATGGTCACGGTACGCACGTTCGAGTCCTTCCACGCATCGGCTAACACGCGCATCGTATACCCCATAGGGTATGGAGCGCAAGCGATGTGACTCGACCGGTTGCGCCACGTGGATGGGCCCGGCGTTCACGCTGGGGCCTCGGTGCTGGTACCATAGCCGGGACTGGAGCGGTCGGCCGACCCGCACGCGAGCAGGGGGCTCACAGTGAGCACACAGGTACGGGATGGTGCGCAGCGCACAAGCACGATCGTGATCGGATCGGGCGCCGCGGTAGGTGCGGTGTTTCCCCTTGTGGCGAGTCTCCTGGTCGAGCCGAAGAGCACGCTTGCGCTGGTGCTCTTCTGGCTCATGTCCATCGCCGCAGGCATCGGTGTCGGCTTCGTGTGTCTGCGGCTGTTCAAGCGGGCGGTCGAGCACACCCTTGGTGGCGTGCTCCGCAACACGAGCTCGCAACTCGGCATCGCTGCGGCCGACGCGACGGGCGAGGCCGCACTCACGGAGGAGATCGCGCGCATTCTCGCAGCGGCCGCGCAGATTCTCGGACAACTCCGCTCGGCCACCGAGAACATCCGTGCTGTGAGCGCCGAGGTCCTCGCGGCGACTGAAGAGCAGGCTTCCGGCGCTGCCGAGCAGGCAGCGGCGGTCACGGAGACCTCCGCCACAGTCGAAGAGCTCGCGCAGACCTCGAGCCAGATCGCCGACAACTCCGAGGCGGTCGTACGCATCGCCGAGCGGACGCTCGCGACCGCAGAAGATGGCATGACTGCCGTCGCAGCCACCGCAGCCGGCATCGAGGAGATCCGCGAGACCACGATGCAGTCATCGGACCGCATCCTCGCGCTCGGCGAGCGCAGCCAGGAGATCGGTCGCGTTCTGTCGATCATCGACGAGATCGCGGAGCAGACGAAGATACTCGCGCTCAACGCGGCCATCGAGGCCGCCCGGGCCGGCGAGGCGGGCAAGGGCTTCTCGGTCGTGGCCGAGGAGATCCGCAAGCTCGCCGATTCGGTCACCGAGTCGACGAATGAGATCGGCCGCGTGGTTCGCGAGATCCAGGCGTCGGCCTCGGCGCTGATCATGCAGACCGAGAAGGCCGCAAACAAGGTGGCCGAGGGCCAGGAGCTCGCCCAGAACACGGCCAGCTCGCTCGAGCGTATCGTGAGCCAGGTCGAGCAGACCACAGACGCCGCCAAGCAGATCTCGATCGCGACACAGCAGCAGCGGACCGCATCGGACCAGGTTGTGGTCTCGATGCGCGAGGTGGCGCAGGTGTCGCAGCAGGCCGCGAGCGCATCGCGCAAGATCACATCCGCGATCTCCGAACTCACGCGCCTCGCGGACTCGCTGGCGTCGCGCTGATGCCGGGCGCTGTTGCATCCAGGCTGACCTCCGCCGGGCTCACACTGCCCGTTCCGGCCGCCGCCCTGGGCGCCTACGTGCCGGCGGTCCGCACCGGCTCCCTCGTGTTCACCTCGGGCCAGCTGCCGATGCGCGAGGGCGAGCTGCTTGCGCGCGGTGTCGTGGGGGCCGATGTCACGCCGGAGGAAGCAGCGACCTGTGCCGCGCAGTGTGCGCTGAACGCGCTCGCTGCCGCCTCGACCGTGTGCGATCTCGATGCGGTGGTGCGCGTCGTGAAGCTCGTGGGCTACGTCGCATCCGCTGCGGACTTCGACGGGCAGCCGGGCGTCATCAACGCCGCGAGCAACGTGATGAGCGCCGCCTTCGGCGACGCCGGGGCGCACGCGCGTGAGGCTGTGGGCGTCGCTGAGCTGCCGCTTGGCGCGCCCGTGGAGGTCTCGCTGATTCTCGAGGTGGAGTGAGCGACTGAGGCAGGAATGCGGAGATGCTTGCCGAATAGGCTGAGAGCGGACGTTGTAGCGTGCGCGTTCGTATTGTTCGTGCACAGGGGTTCGGCTATCGTGTGTCGCAGGGCGGCCGAGGGGGCTGTCTCTGTTTGTTCTGCGGTTGGCGCATGACCTTTGGATCCAGGCGAGGAGAGGGTGCGTATGGCGAAGGAGTCGAAAGAGAAGAAGAAGGGGGGGCTGATCGCCGGGTTCAAAGACCCGGTGAAGCGGCCTCGGTTCATCATGTGGACGGGCGTTGCCCTCATCGGCATCTGTGCCTTCCTCGTCGTCGGGTTCATCGGCTCTTCGACCTACTGGTTCTGCGGGAGCTTCTGCCACTCAGTGCAGGGCGATGCAGTCGCTGCGTACGACAACGGCGCACACAACAAGGTGAGCTGTCTGACGTGCCATGAACCGGTCAACGGGGATCCGCTCAGCTTCACCTACCGCAAGGTAGAGGCGGGTGTCATCGGCGTTTACGAGCTGGCCACGACCACCTATGCGCTGCCGCTCAACGCCACCAGTCACCTTGCCCTCAACCAGAGCGCGTTCAGCGGCTTCTCAGACGATCACTGCACGCAGTGCCACACGCTGGAGAACCGTGAGATCACGCCGAGCGAAGGCATCATCATCAACCATGACGCGCACACCGACCGTGAGATCCACTGCACGGCCTGTCACAACCGTGTCGCGCATCCGGAAGATGAGATCGAGATCGCGACGGTGAACCCGAAGACGGGCGAGCCGGGCAGCCTACCATGCGGACTTCATGACGATGACCGCGTGCTTCCGCTGCCACACCCTCACCGACGAGTCTCCCTCCGGCGAGGAGTTCAAGGCCCCGGGCACCTGCTCGGCGTGCCACCCCGCCGACTTCGATCTGAAGCCTGCCAATCACGACGAGTCAGACTTCTATCCCAAGGGTCACGCTGATCTTGCGATGATGGAGGTCGACCACTACTCCGGTCGTCCGGCTGAGGACATCATCCGTCCGGTCGCCCACGGCGAGCCGTACGAGAGCGCCGTGGAGGGCGCGGAGGGCGAAGCTGAGGGCGAAGCAGCCGAGGGCGAAGGCGAAGAGGCCGAGCACGAGGCTGAAGAAGAGGGCAGCAGCGAGGTCCTCGAGCTCGTCCCGGTTCAGGACGTCGACTACTGCCAGACCTGCCACGTCGAGAACCAGTTCTGCCTCGGCTGCCACGGTATGGAGATGCCGCACTCGGAGGAGTTCGAGACCAAGACCCACCCCGAGACCGCGGCGACGATGATCGACAAGTGCGAGTTCTGCCACCAGCAGTCCACCACGTACTTCTGTGACGGCTGCCACCACGGCACGAAGGTCGACTGGACGTTCGATCCGGCCGCGCCGTGGCAGAACCAGCACGCGAAGACCGTCGTTGAGAAGGGCGTCGCAGGATGCCTCGGCGCCTGCCACGAGCAGCAGTTCTGCGTGGATTGCCACACGGCTCTCCAGCCGCTGCCCACGTCCCACACGGCGGCCGACTGGCTGCACGCGGGTCTGACCGTGACGTCCTACCCGGACGGACGGGCCGTTCCGAGCGCCGCTCACGCGCTCTCGGCGCAGAAGTCGATCGACAGCTGCGACGTGTGTCACGGTCCCGGCGGCATCAGCGCAGCGTTCTGTGCGAACTGCCACGGCATCGAGATGCCGCACCCGGACCAGTTCAAGACGAACCACGTTTCCGGTGCCAGCACGCCGCAGGTGTGCGCAAACTGCCACAAGGCCGTGGAACTGTGCTCCGACTGCCACCACAAGGGTGCCGTCAACGGCACGCCGTGGCAGCGCCAGCACCCGGTGACGGTTGCTGCTGATGGTGCGAACCCGTGCTTCGAGAAGTGCCATCAGGACAAGCAGTTCTGTGTTGAGTGCCATACGACACTGAACGCGGTTCCGACGTCTCACACGGTGGGTGACTGGACGCGCAGGGCGACCGATGCCGGTGCGGCCCACCAGGTCGCGTACAAGGCGGCGACCGACTCGTGCGACTACTGCCACGGTGATGGCGGCGTAGCGGCAGCGTTCTGCCAGAACTGCCACCAGCTGGGGATGCCTCACGCTGACGCGTACGACACCGCCGGCCACCAGGCAGACCTGACGACCAACGCTGTGCCGAAGGCCGTCTGCCTGAACTGCCACGTGCAGCCGATGTGCGACAGCTGCCACCATCCGAAGTCCGTTGCTGAAGAGCAGTGGGTGTACTATCACCCGGATGTCGTAGCAGCCGACGGCGCACAGCCGTGCTTCGAGTGCCACGAGCCGACGTTCTGCTCCTACTGCCACGTGAACAAGGCAGCTGATCTGAGGCGCCAGTAGGCTCAAGGAGTGTGACTATGGGGGCCCGGCCTGCAGTGGCCGGGCCCCTTCCTATTGTGGCGAGAAGTCACTGCTCCGGGCCTTTGCCCTTGGCCTGACGACCATGTATGATAGCGGCTCACGGGATGTGGCTCAGCTTGGTAGAGCGCTGCGTTCGGGACGCAGAGGTCGTGGGTTCGAATCCCGCCATCCCGACCATCATTGAGACACCTGACAGGCCGGGCGACCGGCCTGTCAGCGTATCCAGAGGAGTATCGTGCTGGACGACTTCTTTCGCGCCATCGGATATGGACTGTGCCATCAGCTGCCCGAGCGCTCGTTCTTCAGCGGTGGCTATCAGTTGCCGGTCTGCGCGCGCGACACCGGCATCTACCTGGGATTCGCTCTTGGCCTTGTCGCGCTGTCGATACTCGCGCGCAAGTCGCGTCCATCGGAGCTTCCCCGGTGGCCCGTGCTCGTGCTGATCGGGATGTTCATCGCGGCGATGGGCTTCGACGGCGTCACATCGTATGCGGGGTTGCGCGCGACGACCAACGACCTCCGGCTCGTCACCGGTCTCGTCACCGGCTGGGGACTTTCCGCGCTGACGTTCCCGATGTTCAACACGGAGATCTGGATGCAGCCCGGACTCGGTCGCACGCCGGATGGCCGGGTGCAGGTCCTGCAGTGGCTCGCGATGCTCGCAGCGGCATTCGTCGTCGTGCGCTGGGGTCTTCCGCTCCTGGGCGTGGTCTACCCGCTGCTGCTCGTGGTGGCGGTGTTCGTGACCCTGGGCGCGGTCAACATGGTCTTCGTCGGACTCATGCCGCGCTTTGAGCGTCGTGCCGAGCGGTGCGTGACCTCTGGCTCGCGATGCTCTTGGCGACGGGGTTCACAGTGGTGGAGCTCGCCGGCGGCAGCATGGCTGCGCTCGATCGCCGAGCGTCTGCTCTAGCATCATCACTGCGTGTCAGAGCGGGCAGGTACGCTCCTTGCGAACAGGTGTTCGTGAGGAGGCGATTCCGATGGTGCAACTCAGTCTCATGGGCCGTGATGATAACCGTACGCTTGCGGAGACCGTACCGCTTCTCGTGCAGCAGTGGGTGCGCCGGCTCGGGGACGGACCGCACGTTGCCGTGGCTGCGCGTGCCACGAGTGCACGGTTCTCCGGCTGGGGCTCGCGGGAGCTCACCTCTCGGGAGCAGGCGCGCGTTGCAGGGTACTTCGGCGGTGTCGTCCGGCGCGCTACCATGCGCGCAAACGATGCCGAAGGGCCAGAGCGACGCGCAGGCGCCTGGTGGCAGCCACGATCGAAGCCGACCTGCTGAGCGCGGGATGGGATGCAGAACGTGCGGCCGCCGAGGCTGTGCGGGCGACAGGAGGTCGCTCGGCTGCGCAGGAGCCGCCTAGCGGGCGGACTGTGCGGCGAGGACCGCGAGATCGTCGTTGGCGAAGACCCACACCCGGCGGCTGGACAACGTTCCGCACCGCGTCTCCCCAGGCCTCGAAGACGATCCAAGCATCCTCGGTCCTCGTAGGAGCCGTGTTCGACAGCATACGGGACCGCAGCGACGCCAGCCGGGAACTCGGAGGTCAGCACGTCCGCGAGACGGGCGGCTTCATCGCCGTGTGAGCGCAGGTCTGCAAGTGCCGACTGCCGAACGTCCGAGGCTTCCTCTGTGGTCACATCGGCCGCCGAACCTGCATCGGACGCCTCAAGCGACTCGGCCAGGCTCTCGGCGGTGTACGAAGCGCCCTCGGGTATATAGGTGACGCGCGATGCCGACGCGCATCCAACAGCACTGAGTGCGGCGAACAGTGCAACGAGGCAGAACGCATACCGGCGCTTGCGCATGATGGTTCCGCACCTCCAATGGTTGCCGTCTGGGACCATACTAGCGGATGGCGGGTCCACCCGATGACGAAGGACACCTCATGCAGTCGATCGTGTGCTTCACCTCAGACTTCGGAACGAGTGACGCGTGGGTGGGCGTCTGTCATGCGGTCATCTACCGCGCGTGCCCGCAAGTCCGCGTCGTTGACATGGCCCACGACATCCCGCCGTACGACATCCGAAAAGCGTCCGCGGTCGCCGCGGCGGGTGCCTGGCAGCTTCCGGATGCCATCCATCTGGTGGTCGCGGATCCCGGCGTTGGGGGCGGCCGTCGGGACTTGGTGCTCGTGACTGGGATGGGAACGGTCCTTGTCGGCCCGGACAACGGTGTGCTGCTTCCCGCAACGTGGCGTCTCGGGGGTGTCGAGCGCGCCTACGCTATCGACGCCAGCCACCTGGACTTTCATGCGCCGCTGGCTACCTTCCACGCCCGGGACGTCCTTGCGCCCGGCCGCCGCGTTGCTTGCATGCGGCGTTGATGTCTGCCGCGTTCGGTTCGTCCGTGGACCCTTCGATGCTCGCCGAGGCGCCGCTTTCAGCCGGGCCACCTCGAGGGCGACACCACCGTTGCAGAGGTCATCGACACGGACCGCTTCGGCTCGATCAGGGTTGCGGTGTCCGCGCAGGAGGTGCTTGCGCGAGGTTTGGACCAGGGCCGACTGGAGATCGCGCTCGGACACGCGATAATCGAACTGCCGTTCGGAAGCACCTACTCGGATGTCGTCTGAAGGCGAACCTGTCGCACTCGTCGACTCCTCCGGTTGGCTGACGGTCGCGGTCCACCTCGGCAGTGCAGCCGAGCGTTACTCGGTAGAGCCGGGGATGCTCGCACGGATACGCCCGCTGCCCTGACCCCCGGCACGATGTCAGTGCACCCCGCTATGCTCCTGGTGTGTAGGAGTGAACGAGGCAGCGGAGGTGCATCATGGGCCGGCGGTTCATCGCGGAACTCACCGAAGGTGAGCGGGTCGACGAGGTATTCGCGCTGGCGGCCAGGGAGCTGCGAGCAGCGCGCACGGGAGACACGTACCTTGCCCTCGAGCTGTCAGACCGGACAGGCCGCGTGAACGCCGTGATGTTCCGTCCGGGGCCCGACGCCGCAGCGATACCCGCGGGCACCGTGGTACGCATTCGTGGCGCTGCTACGGTGTACCGCGGCGTCTTGCGTGTCACGGCGACGGCGATGCACGAGGTCAGGCAGTACGACCCCGCCGATCTCATACCGTCTGGCACGCGCGATCAGGCCGAGCTGCTTTCCGAGATGCGTGCTCTCGTGAAGTCCGTGACGGATCCCGGGCTCTCGGCTGTGGTGCGGTCGGTCTTCGCGGATTCATCGTTCATGAAGCGCTTCAAGGCGTGTCCGGCTTCACAGGCCTACCACCATGCCTACATCGGTGGCCTGATGGAGCACACCGTTGGCGTGGCCTCGCTTTGCCGGGCATTGTGCGGGCTGTACCCGCACGCCAACGCGGACCTTCTGCTGGCCGGCGCGCTGCTTCACGATGTCGGCAAAGTCGATGAACTCGAGCACACCACGGGCATCGGCTACACCGACGACGGGCAGGATGATCGGGCACGTGGTGCTCGGCGAGCGCCGGGTGCGGGCTGCTATCGAGTCGCTTGGTCCCGCCGTGTCACACGAGGCCGCCACGCGGTTGTCTCACGTTCTGCTGGCGCACCACGGTGAGTTGGAGTGGGGTTCGCCGAAGCGGCCGTGCACGCTCGAGGCACTGATGCTTCATCACGCAGACAACCTCGATGCGAAGACGGCCGGGTTCATCGCAGCCGCAGCCTCAGCTGCGCGGACCGAGGAGCCCTGGACCGATGCTGGGAACCTCTTCCGTCGGCCCCTGTGGGCTCCGCGTGCGCTTGAGGACGATCGTCCGCTGGCACCGGCCGAGGACGGTCAGTACGCGCTGATCGCGTGACAGCGGGTGGCATGGGCTACAATTCTCAGGTGACAAGACGTGCTGATTCCCGGTTGCACCGGGTGTGAGGAGCCAGAGATGAGCCAGCCCCAGGCGGAGATCGGCGTTTTCGGCGGTAGCGGGTTCTACTCACTGCTGGAGAACCCCGTCGAGGTGAAGGTGGACACCCCTTACGGCGCGCCATCCGATAGCCTGATGGTGGGTGAGATCGGCGGCCGCACGGTCGCCTTCCTGCCGCGGCATGGTTCCAAGCACACGCTGCCGCCCCACATGATCAACTACCGCGCAAACGTCTGGGCGATGAAGCACCTGGGGGTCACCAGGATCATCGGTCCGAACGCCTGTGGCTCGCTTCAGGCCAACGTGAAGCCCGGCGACTTCGTGATCTGCGACCAGTTCGTCGACCGGACGTGGGGGCGCAAGGACACGTTCTACGACGGCCCCACCACCACACATGTGTCGTCGGCCGACCCGTACTGCCCGACCATGCGTGCCGTCGCCACCGACAAGGCGCGGGAGCTTGGCATCACCGTGCATGAGCGCGGCACCGTCGTGGTGATCCAGGGCCCGCGATTCTCGACGCGCGCCGAGTCGCAGTGGTTCGCCTCCCATGGCTGGGAGGTCATCAACATGACTCAGTACCCCGAGTCGTACCTCGCGCGCGAGCTGGAGATGTGTTACTGCAACATCTCGATCATCACCGACCATGATGCCGGCGTGGAGGGTCTCGGGGAGCCCGTCACCAACGAAGAGGTCGTGCGGATGTTCGCGGCGAGCAACCAGAAGGTCAAGGACCTGCTGTTCGCCATGATCCCCGCGCTTCCCGCCGAGCGTCCGTGCGTCTGTGCGACCGCGCTTGAGGGTGCCGCGTTCTGAGCCTCCGTCCGTCGTAGGCAGGTGAGTGATGTTCGGGCTGCCATCGGTTCGGCTCGGGAAGCCATTCGGCATCCCGCTTGAGATCGACGCGAGCTGGCTCATCGTCTTCTTTCTGGTGGCCTCGACGCTGACACTGAGCTACCTGCCTGCGGCCTTGCCTGATCGCGAGTCCGTGCTCTACGTGGTCCTCGGCGTGCTCACGGCCTTGGCCTTCTTTGGGTCGCTCGTCCTTCACGAGCTGGCGCACTCGCTCGTTGCGCGGGCCGGGGGGCTGCGGGTCTCCAAGGTCACGCTGTTCGCGCTCGGTGGCGTATCGCAGATGGAGGACGAGCCGCGTAGCCCCGGGCACGAGTTCCTTCTGGCGGTGGCCGGACCGGCCACGAGTGTCCTCATCGGGGGCGCTGCGCTTGCCGCGAGCGTTCTCCTGTCAGCGCTTGATGTGACCGATGTGGTCTGGGTCCCCATCGAGTATCTCGGCATCATCAACATCTCGCTCGCGGTGTTCAACCTCCTGCCGGGGTTCCCTCTCGACGGCGGGCGGGTCTTACGGGCGCTGTTGTGGGCCGTTACCGGGGACATGCTCAAGGCCACCCGATGGGCGAGCCGCGCGGGTCAGGCGATCGGGTTGGCCCTTATCACCGCCGCGGTCATCGGCGTGCTGCTTGGGACCTTCGATTTGGTGTGGCTTGCGGTGATGGGCTGGTTCCTGTCGAACATGTCGGCAGGTGCGTACCAGCAGCAGGTGGTGCGTTCAACGCTGGCAGCGGTCCCGCTCCGCCAGATCATGTCGTCGCCCGCGCAGCTCGCTCCCGCAGACTTGTCGCTCGAGGAGATGGCACACTCGTACTTCCTGGGCGGCAGGCACACCCGGTATCCGGTGGTGGAGAACGGCCATGTGGTCGGACTCATCGACCTTGCGCGTGTCCGTGAGATACCGCGCGACACGTGGCCATCCACGTACGTCAGGGACGTGGCCGCGGCGGACCTCGCTGACATCGTGGCGGCGCCAGGTGACTCAGTCGACAGCGTGCTCCACAAGCTCGAGCCTGGCGGTCGTGGCGCGATACTGGTGGTAGAGGATCGTCGGCTCTCCGGGATCGTCACCCGGGCCGATGTCATCCGGCTCGTCCGGGAGTCGACCGGGCGCACGTGATCCCTGGGCTTGTGCGACTTTGTAACAGCGCGTTACCATGTCGCATACACCGAATCGGGGAGCGGCATCAGCACAATGACCGAACAGGAAGCACCACGCATCCCGGAAGGCGTCATCGAGCGCCTTCCTGCGTATCTGAACATACTCATCCAGTTGCGGGCGGACGGTGCACGTACGGTGTCCTCTGCGCGACTCGGTGAACTCACCTCGGTGAACCCCGCGCAGATCCGACGCGATCTCACGTACTTCGGTTCCTTTGGCAAGCGGGGCGTCGGCTACGACATCTCGCTGCTTGTCGAGCGGATCCAGCGCATTCTCGGCTCGGATCACGTGCACCGGCTGGCGCTGGTGGGAGCGGGGAACCTGGGATCAGCCATCGCCGGATACAACGGACTCAAGCAGCACGGGTTCGTCGTCACGGCGATCTTCGACGACGACCCCGGGAAGATAGGGACGCGTATTGGCGACATCGTGGTCCAGAACGTCGCCGCCCTTGAAGAGACGCTCAAGGTGCAGAAGATCCGAATCGGCGTCGTGGCGGTTCCGCCCGAGGCTGCCCAGCGCGTCACGGATGAGCTGGCCCGTGCCGGCGTGCGCGTTGTGCTCAACTACACGCCGGTCATCGTGCGCGTTCCCGAGAGCGTGACGCTCCACAACACGGACCCCGTGCAGGAGCTGCTGCACACCCTGTATTACCTCTCGCGCCGAGAGGGCGTGGCGCGGGTATAGACGTAGGTGGTAAGCTGGCGTTCGTTCACACGGGCCGGCACCCGGCGGTGCGGGCCTTGGATCGAGGAGGCTACATGGCGGTTTTCGGACTACCCGGCGGCATGGAGTGGGTGGTTGTACTCGTCGTCGTACTGCTGTTGTTCGGCCCCACACAGCTCCCGAAGCTTGCGAAGATGTTCGGCAAGTCGGCCAAGGCACTCAAGGAAGGCATGGACGAGGGCCTGAAGGAGACGGACGACGAAGAGCCGGCCACGAAGGCCGAGAAGTCCGAGACACCTTCGGACGAATAGCGCGAGAGCGGCAATTCACCTGCATCGAGGGCGCCCGACGGCGCCCTCTTGCATGTCCTGCTTGTCGGAGTCAGGAGGCGCCGCTATACTCTCGTGAGCCAATCGCGGGCAGCGGCGCACGAAGCCTGTCACCGTTGTAGACCGATCTACAGGAGTCATACATGCAGAAGGAGATCGCACTCACCCCCGAAGGCCAGGCACGGCTTGAGGAGGAACTACTCCACCTGGAGACGGTCAGGCGCCACGAGGTGGGCGAGCGCATTCGCGAGGCCAAGGACTTCGGCGACATCTCGGAGAACTCCGAGTACGACGACGCCAAGAACGAGCAGGCCTGGGTCGAGAGCCGTATCGCCGAGATCAGCCAGATCCTCGCCAACGCGACGATCATCGAGTCCCCGAAGCGCCGCGATCGCGTCTGCCTCGGCACGCGGGTGCACCTCAAGGACCTGGGCGCGGACGAGGTGTTCGTGTACCAGCTCGTCGGGTCGGCCGAAGCGGATCCGACACACAACCGTATCTCCAACGAGTCGCCCGTGGGCCAGGCGGTCATCGGCGCCAAGAAGGGCGACGTCGTTCGCGTCACGACCCCCCGCGGCGCGGTCATCGAGTACGAGGTCGTGTCCATCACCAAGTAGCGGGGGGCCATGTCCGACGAGCCGCGCACAGACGAACCACAGGCCGAGGACGTGGTAGCAGTCCGGCTGGCCAAGGTCGGCGCCCTGCGGCGCGACGGCATCGAGCCGTACCGGGACTCCTTCGAACGGACATCGGATGCCGCGGCCGTTGCGCAGACGTATGCATCTCTGGAGGCAGGCGCCGAGACCGACGACATCATCAGTCTTGCAGGACGCGTGATCGCGAAGCGCGACCAGGGCAAGGTGCTCTTCCTCGTCATCCGGGACGGTTCGGGCGAGATCCAGCTCTTCTGCCGGCCCAACGTGCTCGGCGATGCGGCGTTCGCGGCCGCCTGCGATCTCGATCTCGGCGACTGGGTGGGCGCGACCGGCTCGGTGCTTCGCACCCGCCGGGGGGAGCTCTCGCTGTCGCCGACAGAGCTGCTGCTGCTGTCGAAGTCGATCCGCCCTCTGCCCGAGAAGTACCACGGCCTCGCAGACACGGAGACCCGGTATCGCCAGCGTTACGTGGATCTCATCGCCAACCCCGAGGTGCGCGACGTCTTCGAGACCCGATTCGCGGTCATCTCGGCCATCCGGTTGTTCATGGCGGGGCGTGGCTTCCTTGAAGTCGAGACGCCGATGCTACAGCCGATACCGGGTGGCGCGACCGCGCGGCCGTTCGTTACGCACCACAACGCGCTCGACATGGACCTCTACCTGCGCATCGCGCCGGAGCTCTATCTCAAGCGATTGCTTGTCGGCGGCTTCGAGCGCGTCTTCGAGATCAACCGCTCGTTCCGCAATGAGGGCATGTCGCCACGCCACAACCCCGAGTTCACCATGCTCGAGGCGTATCAGGCCTTCGGCAACATGGAGACGATGCGAGAGCTCACCGAATCGCTGATCACGAGCGTGGCATCCGAGGTCCTTGGGACGCTCGACTTTGAGTACCAGGGCACGCCGGTCTCGCTCGTCTCGCCGTGGCGTCAGGCGCCGATGGCCGAGCTCGTGAGCGAGGCGGCCGGACGCGAGCTATCTGTCCACACGCCGCTTGAGGAGCTTCGTGCCGAGTGCGCGAAGCATGAGGTTCCTGTCGAAGCCGCGTGGGGCCCCGGCAAACTGCTGAACGAGCTGTTCGAGAAGCTTGTGGAGCACACACTGATCGAGCCGACGTTCGTGATGCTGTACCCGGCCGAGACGTCGCCGTTGGCGCGGCGCAACGATGCCGACCCGGCGCTCACCGACCGGTTCGAGCTGATCATCACCGGCCGCGAGTTCGCGAATGCGTTCTCGGAGCTGATCGATCCGGCTGACCAGCGCGCCCGCTTCGAGGCGCAGGCCGCCGCCAAGGACGCAGGTGACGTCGAGGCGATGTGGGTCGACGAGGACTACCTGCGCGCCCAGGAGTACGGCATGCCGCCCGCGGGTGGTCTGGGCATCGGCATCGACCGGCTCGCCATGCTGCTCACCGACAGCGCCTCGATTCGGGACGTGCTGCTCTTCCCGCACATGCGGCCGGAAGCCTAGGCCCACCCTCGACACCGCGACCGGATGTGAGCGCCGGGCGCTCACATCCCGTGGCATCAGGCTTGCTTCGTCGCGCGTACGCTTCGACCCATGTCAGCGGGCGGGGTAGAATAGGCGTGCGAATCCCGTTGCGTCCTGCGTGGCGCTCACGATAGGAGTGACCCGAGATGTTCGAACGTTTCACCGAGAAGGCCCGCCGGGTGGTCGTGTATGCGCAGGAAGAAGCGCGCATGCTCAACCAGAACTACATCGGCACTGAGCACCTGCTGCTCGGCCTCATCCGCGAGCAGGACGGCATCGCCGCCAAGGCGCTCGAGAGTCTTAGTATCTCGCTCGAGGACGTCCACCAGCAGGTCGAGGAACTCATTGGTCGCGGCACCTATGTGCCAACGGGCCACATCCCGTTCACGCCCCGGGCCAAGAAGGTCCTCGAGCTCAGCCTGCGCGAGGCGCTGCAGCTCGGCCACAACTACATCGGCACCGAGCACATCCTGCTCGGCCTCATCCGCGAGGGCGAGGGTGTCGCCGCCCAGGTGCTCCTGAATCTCGGCGCCGACCTCGAGAAGGTGCGCTCGGCCGTCATCCAACTGCTGAGCGGCTACTACGGCAAGCAGGCAGAACCTGCCGAGGAGCGACGTGGCGGCCGCGGTAGCGAGGGCGCCCTGCTCGACGAGTTCGGTCGGAACCTTACGCGCGCTTCGGTCGAGGGCAAGCTCGACCCGGTGGTCGGCCGCGAGCAGGAGATCGAACGCGTGATGCAGATCCTGTCGCGTCGCACCAAGAACAACCCGGTACTCATCGGAGAACCCGGTGTCGGCAAGACGGCGGTCGTCGAGGGTCTCGCCCAGCTCATCGCCGCCGACGAGGTTCCTGAGACCCTCCGCGACAAGCAGCTCTACACGCTCGATCTTGCGGCGCTCGTCGCCGGCAGCAAGTACCGCGGCGAGTTCGAGGAGCGTCTCAAGAAGGTCATGAAGGAGATCCGCGAGCGCGGTGACATCATCCTGTTCGTTGACGAGATGCACACACTCGTCGGAGCAGGTGCCGCCGAAGGCGCGATCGACGCCGCATCGATCATCAAGCCCGCGCTGGCGCGAGGCGAGCTGCAGACCATCGGCGCCACCACGCTCGACGAGTTCCGCAAGTATGTGGAGAAGGATCCGGCGCTCGAGCGGCGCTTCCAGCCCATCATGGTCGGTGAGCCGACGATCGAGCAGACGCTCGACATCCTGCGTGGTCTGCGCGACCGCTACGAGGCGCACCATCGCGTCTCGTACACTGACGCCGCGCTCGAGGCTGCCGCGACGCTTGCGGCCCGCTACATCTCGGATCGCTTTCTGCCCGACAAGGCCATCGATCTGGTGGACGAAGCCGGCAGCAAGATGCGCATCAAGATGATGACCGCCCCCCCCGGTGTGCGCGAGGTCGACGAGCGCCTCAAGCAGGTGCGTCAGGAAAAGGAAGCGGCGATCGAGGCGCAGGAGTTCGAGAAGGCTGCGTCCCTCCGCGACAAGGAGAAGCAGGTCCTCGCCGAGAAGCGCGCAATGGAGAACGAGTGGCGCAAGCCGGACACTCAACGCATCGTCGAAGTCACCGAGCGCGAGATCGCCGACGTCGTGTCGATGTGGACGGGCATCCCGGTCGCAAGCCTCACCGAGGAAGAAACAGAGAAGCTGCTCCGCATGGAGACGAGCATCCACGAGCGCATCGTGGGTCAGGACGAGGCCGTCATCGCTGTCTCGAAGGCCATCCGCCGTACACGGGCCGGGCTCAAGGACCCTTCACGCCCGGCAGGGTCGTTCATCTTCCTCGGCCCTTCCGGCGTAGGCAAGACCGAGCTCGCCAAGGCGCTCGCGGCATTCCTCTTCGGCAGTGAAGACGCGCTCATCTCGCTCGACATGAGCGAGTACATGGAGAAGCACACCGTCTCGCGTCTGGTCGGCTCGCCTCCGGGCTACGTCGGCTTCGATGAGGGCGGTCAGCTCACCGAGGCCGTCCGCCGCCGTCCGTATTCGGTCATCCTGTTCGACGAGATCGAGAAGGCGCACCCGGACGTGTTCAACGTGCTGCTCCAGATCTTCGAAGAGGGCCGTCTCACCGACGCGCAGGGCCGGAAGGTGGACTTCAAGAACGCGATCATCATCCTCACGTCGAACCTCGGCGCGCGCGACATCGGAAAGGGCCGCAGCCTCGGCTTCTCGATGCAGGAGACCACGGGACTCGCTTACGACACGCTCAAGGAGCGGGTCACCGGCGAGCTCAAGAAGATGTTCCGCCCCGAGCTGCTGAATCGCGTGGACGAGGTCATCGTCTTCCACGATCTGGTCGCCGAGGAGATCGAGGCGATCGTGGACCTGCTGATAGCGCGCGTGCGCGAGCAGCTCCTCGTGCAGGGCGTGGGTATCCGCCTGAGCGCCGAAGCCAGAACGCTGCTCGCCAAGAGCGGATTCGATTCCGCGATGGGCGCCCGACCGCTCCGCCGCGCGATCCAGCGACTGGTGGAGGACCCGCTCTCTGAGCAGCTGCTCGCTGGCGAGTGGCTTCCGGGTGACACTGTGCTCGTGACCGTGGAAGGCGAGCAGATCGTCTTCCACAAAGGCGAGGGCGAAGACGTGTCTGCAGCTGCCGCCCCGGCGACCGTGACGCCGAAGGCGACCACGGTGTCGCGTGCACCTCGCACGCGCCGCGGCTCGGGGGCAGCCGGCGGCGCGGCAGGCGCGTAGCATGCCGAAGCCGCACAGCTCCTGGCGCTGCCAGCAGTGCGGCCATGCGGCTGCGCGCTGGCTGGGTCGGTGCCCGGAGTGCGGCGAGTACGGCACGTTCGCCGAAGGGGCACAGGCGCCGCAGCGGACAGGCGGTTCTTCGGCGGTGGGCACGGCCCGACCGGTCACCTCGCTTTCGGACGTGACGCTTTCGCCGGAGATGCGCTTCCCTACGGGCATCGGCGAGCTCGACACGGTGCTCGGCGGTGGACTGGTTCGCGGCTCGGCGGTGCTCATCGGCGGCGAGCCGGGCATCGGCAAGTCGACACTGCTGCTCCAGGCCGCCGGCAAGCTCGGCGGTCGCGGCGTTCCGGTGCTCTACGTGTGCGGTGAAGAGTCCGCGCAGCAGGTTCGTGCCCGTGCCGATCGCGTGGGCGCTTTGGACGGCATCATGCTGCTGCCCGAGGTGGATGCGGCGGCGATCGAGGCCACGGTTCTCGCGGAACGGCCGCAGGTGGTCATCATCGATTCCGTGCAGACGTTGTTCGATCCGGGGCTCGATGGCGTCCCGGGGAGTGTCGGGCAGGTGCGGGCCACCGCCGCGCGGCTGGTGCGCATGGCCAAGACGCACGACGTGACGCTGATCCTCGTGGGGCACGTCACCAAAGACGGCACGATCTCCGGCCCCCGCGTTCTGGAACACGTCGTGGACACGGTGCTCTACTTCGAGGGCGACGCCGATCACGCGTTCCGCATCGTGCGGGCAGCGAAGAACCGCTTCGGCTCCGTCTCCGACATCGGGATCTTCGAGATGACCGGGGACGGCCTTGCCGAAGTAGGACAGCCGTCGAGTGCTCTGCTCGCCGGCCGCGCGGGTGGTGTCGCGGGCTCGGCGGTCATGGCGACGATGGAAGGCAGTCGGCCGCTTCTGGTCGAGGTGCAGGCGTTGGTCACGCCCACCTATCTCCAGGTACCGAGGCGGCTGTCCGTGGGCATCGAGAACGCGCGCCTGCTTCAGGTGCTCGCGATCCTCGAGAGGCGTGCCGATGTCGGACTCGGCACGTACGATGTGTACGTGTCGGTTGCCGGAGGCGTGCGGGTGACCGAGCCCGCCGTCGACCTGCCGCTCGCTCTCGCGCTCGCCTCGTCGAGGAGCGATCGCCCGCTGCCTGCGGACGCGGTCGCGTTCGGCGAGGTCGGTCTCACCGGCGACGTGCGCGGTGTGCCGCATGCCGAGGCAAGGCTGCGCGAGGCGGCGAGGATGGGCTTCGCGCGGTCGTTCGGGCCGGAGCTGCAAGGGCATCGGCGCTCCCGGGCATGGAGCGGTTCGCTCGCTCAGCGACGCGCTGGGGCGGGCGTTCGGATAGGAACGCTGGTTAGCCGTCGGCGGTCGTGGCAGAATCCAGGTAGGGACGTCGTAACGGGGAGGTGAGCCGGGCGTGATGCGTGAGGACGTTATGCTTGCCGCACTCCAGTCCGTCGCGCCGGGGACGCCGCTCAGGCAGGCGCTGGACAACGTCATCGCCGGTCGCACGGGAGCGCTCATCGTCATCGGCGATGAGAAGGGCGTCGACTCGCTCAGCAACGGCGGCTTCGTGATCGACGCGCCGTTCACGCCGCAGCGTCTGTTCGAGCTCGCAAAGATGGACGGCGCCATTCTGTTGGACGCGGGCGCGACCCGCCTCCGTCGCGCCAACGTGCATCTCATGCCCAACCCGGCGCTTCCCACCTCGGAGACCGGCATGCGGCATCGGACGGCCGAGCGGGTGAGCCGTCAGACCGACGCGCTCGTCATCTCCGTCTCCCAGCGCCGCGAGGTCGTGAGCCTCTACCGGGGCGGCGACCGGGTCTGGCTCGAGGACATCGACGTGGTGCTCGCCAAAGCGAGCCAGGCGCTTCAGACCCTCGAGCGCTATCGGACCCGCCTCACCGAGGTATCGGCACACCTGACCGCGCTCGAGTTCGAGGACATGGTCACGTTCGGTGACGTCGCCCTGGTGATCCACCGCTTTGAGATGCTGCGCCGGGTCGGCCGCGAGCTCAATCGCTACGTCATCGAACTCGGGACGGAAGGCCGTCTCGTACGCATGCAGGCCGAGGAGCTCACCGTTGGGGCCGAGGACGACTTCATGATGCTCGTGCGGGACTACATCCCCGATCAGGGTCCCCGCAAGGCGGCAGCTGCGCTCACCCGGCTTGCGGCGCTCACGCCCGAGCAACTGCTCGACCCGGCCGCTCTCGCCGGTGCGCTCGGGTTCGCTGCCAAAGTCGATGTCGACGAGTTGCCCGTGCGGCCAAAGGGCTACCGGCTCCTGCATCGCGTGCCGTTGCTTCCCGGCACGGTGACCAATCGTCTGGTGGATCGGTTCGGCACTGTCAAGGCGCTCCTCGAGGCCACCGAGCAGCAGCTCGACGACGTCGACGGTGTCGGCGCCCGGCGGGCCCAGGCGATTCGAGAGGGACTTCGGCGCATGCGCGAACGCGCCGTGCTGTAGGGCCGCTGCAGATCGCTGTGCTACGATCGGGTCATTCATTCCATCATATGTATTGTTCGTCTGACCGTTCGACCGGTCCGGGATCTTAAGGAGGTGACGGCGCTCGTCAGAGGAGGCATCTGACGTTTGGGCGTCGAGGCCATGTTCGTACAGCTCACTCGTGTGGCACTGGTCACAGTGGGCGCCCTCGGCGGATTCGCGGTCTCGCAACAGGTCGACTGGACGGCACGGACCGGGTTCTCAGAAGGCTACGTCATCTTCGTCTTCATCATCCTGGGAGCTTCGATCGGCTACGTCCTCGGCGGCATCATCGGTCGTGAGACCAACTCCGCGTACCGGCGCATTCACCAGAAGCTTGCTGAACTCCGCACCCCGGCTCTGCTGCTGGGATCAGTTGGCTTTGTCGTAGGCCTGCTTGTGGCGTTCCTCATCTCGTCATCGCTGTTCAGGTATCTCGAGAGGCCCGAGTGGCTCGGATTCGTCGTGACCGCGCTCCTCTACGTGTTCTGCGCGTATGCGGGCACCAGCCTCTTCCTGCTGCCGAGCCGCGACGAGACCCTCACCTGGTCGTTCGCAGCCGCCGCTCCCACTGACGAACGCCCGCCGAAGCTGCTCGACACGAGCGCCATCATCGATGGGCGCTTCGCCGAGCTGGCCAAGTCCGGCATGCTTGAGGGCCCGCTCAGGGTCCCGCGCTTCGTCCTCGTCGAGCTGCAGACGCTCGCCGACTCGGCTGACGACGCGCGCAGGGCGCGCGGTCGGCGCGGGCTCGACCTGCTCACTACGCTCGCCACGAGCGAGAACAGCGTGCTCGTGATGGAGTCGGACTTCGCGGAGATCCCCACCGTGGACGCGAAGCTCGTGAAGCTCGCGCTTTCGAGCGGCGGCACGGTCGTGACCGTCGATTTCAACCTCACCAAGGTGGCCCGCGTCGAGGGAGCCGCAGTCCTCAACGTGAACGAAGCCGCGGAGGCCCTGCGGCCGGTGCTCCTGCCCGGAGATGGTCTGCACATCGTCATCACCAAAGAGGGCAAGGAAGCGGGGCAGGGCGTCGGCTACCTCGCAGACGGCACGATGGTCGTCGTGGCCGAGGCCGCCTCGTCCGTGGGCATGGATATCGATGCCGAAGTGACCTCGGTGCTGCAAACCGAGCGCAGGCAGGATGGTCTTCGCCCGCATCAGGGAGGTCTCGTGAACGCTGCGATCATCGTCGCGGGCGGCTCGGGGGAGCGCACCGGTCTTACGGGCGGCAAGCAGCTCGCTCCGCTCGCCGGGCGTCCCGTGCTGCATCACACGATCGCCGCTTTCGCCATCTGTCCGGCGGTCGATGAGATCGTCGTTGTCGTCCACCCGGAGCGCGTCGGCGAGTACAGCGCCGCAGCTGTGGAACCTCTCGGCTCCCCGAAGGTCGTCGCGGTGGTTGGCGGTGGCGAAACGCGGCAGGAATCGGTCGCAGCCGGACTCGCGGCCGTCTCCGCCGGGTCGGACGTGATCATGGTGCACGACGGCGCTCGGCCGCTCGTCACGCCCGGTCTCATCGCCGACGCGGTCGCGGCGCTCGAGGCAGACCCGTCGCTCGACGGCATCGTGGTCGGGCACCCCTCCTACGACACGCTCAAGCTCGTGGACCCGCAAGGGCGCGTTTCCGGGACCCTCGATCGTGCGCTGGTCTGGGCGGCGCAGACGCCACAGATCTTCCGCGCCGCCGCGCTCCGCGCCGCCTACGCCTCGGCAGCCGCGAGCGGCACCCTGGGCACCGACGACGCTTCGCTTGTCGAGCGCGCCGGCGGCGCGATCGCCATGTTCACCGGCCCGCGCGACAACCTCAAGATCACCGTTCCCGAGGACCTGCTGGTCGTCGAGCGTCTGCTCGAGGCGAGAGCGGAGGCAAAGAGCGATGAGTGACCTCAGAGTCGGCATCGGCTACGACGTTCATGCGTTCGCCGAAGGCCGAGCGCTCGTCCTGGGTGGTGTGGAGGTGCCGTACGGCCTCGGCCTCGCGGGCCACTCGGATGCCGATGTGCTTGTGCACGCGCTCATGGACGCGATCCTCGGCGCGATGCGCAAGGGTGACATCGGGCGCCTCTTCCCCGACACCGACCCCGCCTTTGCGGGCATCTCGAGCCTGGAGCTGCTCACGCGGGTGAGCTCGCATATGACGGGGGGCGGCTTCCGCCTCATCGACGCTGACACCGTGCTCGTGCTGGAACACCCGCGAATCGCACCGTATCGCCACGAGATGCGCGCGCGGATCGCCGAGGCGCTCGGGGTCGAGCTCGAGCGTGTGGGCGTGAAGGCCACGACCACCGAGGGCCTTGGTTTCGAGGGCAGGGGAGAGGGTATCGGGGCCCACGCTGTGGTGCTGCTGGAGCGTGTGTCGCCGTGAGCGAGCGCGTACGGTTCGCACCGAGCCCGAGCGGGGGTCTTCACCTCGGCGGTGCCCGAACGGCCCTGTACAACTGGTTGCTCGCCCGTGCCACCGGAGGCGCGTTCATCCTGCGCATCGAGGACACGAACGCCGCGTCGGTCGTCACCGGTGCCGAGGAGGCGATCTCATCCGATCTGGCCTGGCTCGGCCTGACGTGGGACGAAGGTCCGGATGTGGGCGGGCCGCATGCGCCGTACCGGCAGAGCGAGCGCCAGGAGCAGTACCAGGGCACGTTCGCGCGTCTCCGCGGCGCCGGCTTCCTCTACCCCTGCTTCTGCACGACCGACCAGCTCGTCGTCGACCGCGGCGTCGCTGCAGCGGCGAATCGGCCTCCGCGCTACAGCGGGCGCTGCCGAGGACTCGATGCAGCGGCCGCCGAAGCGCGCATCGCCGCCGGTGAGCCTCACGCCTGGCGGTTCCGGGTGCCGGCTGGTGACGTGATCCGCTTCGTGGACGCCGTCTTCGGCGACATCGCTGTGCCCGTTGCCGACATCGGCGACTTCGTGCTCGTCCGCTCGGACGGCACCGCCACCTATGACCTCGCCTGTGTGACCGACGATCTGGACATGGGCATCACCACCGTTCTCCGTGGCGCGGACCACCTCACCAACACGGCGCGCCAGCTGCTGATCTACGATGCGCTTGCCACGTCGGCTCCCCGCTTCGCACATCTGCCGCTCGTGACCGGTCCCACTGGCTCCCCGCTCTCCAAGTCCGGCGGCGCCACCACCGTTGCCGCGCTGGCCGCCGCAGGTCATTCGCCGGCCGCGGTGCTCCAGCATGTGGCCCAGCTCGGCTGGTCGGACCCGGCGGGGCGGCAGCTTCTGAGCGTCGATGATCTCGTCGCATCGTTCTCGCTCGAGCGGGTGTCCGTGGCATCGGCGGTCCACGACCCCGCCCGCCTGGCCTCGCTCACCACGCGTCACCTGCACGCGCTTCCGCACGCAGAGCTGCTGGCGGTGGTGCGTGCCATGGTGCCGGATGTGCCTGAATGGCTGGACCTCGACCGGTTCGTCACCCGTATCAGCGCCGATCTGGCGCTGCTCTCCGATGTGGGACCACTGGTGGACGCGGTCGTGGGGATTGCGCCCGCCGACGAGGAGGCGGTCACGCTGCTCCGCTCGTCCGACGGTGTTCGCTCGATCGACCTCGCGATCCGGGCGCTCTCTACGGCGCCCGGCGAGTCGTCTGGCGAGGACCTCGAAGATCGTGTGCGCGCTGCGTACGCCGGAGCCGGACTCCCGCTCAGGATCGCACTACCCTCGTTGCGGGCGGCGCTCACCGGTCCCGCCCACGGGCTCCCCATCGCGCTTCTGCTCGACGTTATCCCTCGCTCGGTCTGCCTCGTGAGGCTGGAACGCGCGCTCGGTTGACATGGTCCGCGACGTGACATGATAGTAATGCGACCTGTGGCCGGGAGAAGAGGGAGGTAAGGTCGGGTGCCCGTGGTCTCCCGCATAAAGGCAGACATCGCTGCGGTCAAAGAGCGTGACCCGGCATGCCTCTCGACCTTCTCGGCGCTCACCAACTACCCGGGTCTGTGGGCGGTCTGGTGGCACCGCGTGACGCATCGGCTGCACAGGTCCGGCCACACATGGCTTGCGCGCTACATCAGTCAGCTGGTGCGCCGACGGACGGGGATCGAGATCCATCCCGGCGCAGTGATCGGCGATCGCTTCTTCATCGATCACGGCATGGGCGTGGTCATCGGCGAGACGACCATCATCGGCAACGACGTCACGCTCTATCAGGGCGTCACGCTCGGCGGTACGGGCAAGGAACACGGCAAGCGGCATCCCACGATCGAGGACTTCGCCGTGGTCGGCGTTGGGGCAACGGTACTCGGCAACATCGTGATCGGCCGCGGCTCCCGCGTGGGCGCTGGCGCGGTCGTGATCGCGGACGTGCCTGCCACGTGCACGGTCGTGGGTATCCCGGGCCGGGTCGTGGTGCGCGAAGGCCAGCGGGTTGACGTGGTCGACCTCCATCACGAGGACCTGCCCGACCCGGTTGTGGAGATGTACCGCTCGACGGCGCGCCGCATCGACCGCCTCGAAGCACGGCTCGCGCGGGACGAGGACGTGAGCGCCGAGGCCGGAACGGCCGTCTTCGGCGAAGCTCCGGAAGCAGGAGAGGACGACGATGACGATCCGGGTCTATAACACACTCAGCCGTTCCAAGGAGGAGTTCGTTCCTCGCGATCCGGGTTCTGTGGCCATGTACGTCTGCGGTCCGACCGTCTACAACCACATCCACATCGGAAACGCGCGCACGTTTCTCACGTTCGACGTCATCCGGCGATACCTCACGCATCGCGGGGTACGACGTCCGGTTCGTCCAGAACATCACCGACGTGGACGACAAGATCATCGCGCGCGCCGCCGAAGAGGGCCGCAGTCCCGCCGAAGTGGCTACCGACTACACGCTTTCGTTCCGCCAGGCCATGGACGCGCTCGGTGTGGAGCGGCCCACCGTTTCGCCCAAGGCCACCGAGACGATTCCCGCCATGATCGCGATGACCGAGCGGCTCATCGAGCGCGGTCACGCCTACGTGGTCGACGGCGACGTCTACTTCGCGGTCCGCAGCTTCTCCGGGTACGGCAAGCTGTCGGGCCGCAACATCGACGACCTCGAGTCGGGCGCGCGCGTGGACGTGGACGAGCGCAAGCAAGACCCGCTCGACTTCGCGCTGTGGAAGGCCGCCAAGCCGGGCGAGCCGCACTGGCCGAGCCCGTGGGGCGACGGCCGACCCGGGTGGCATCTCGAGTGCTCGGTCATGTCCGAGCAGGAGCTGGGACTCACGTTCGATATTCACGGCGGTGCGAGTGACCTGATCTTCCCGCACCACGAGAACGAGATCGCGCAGTCCGAGGCCGCGACCGGTGAGCCGTTCGTGCGCTACTGGCTGCACGGCGGCCTGCTGCAGGTGAACGCCGAGAAGATGAGCAAGTCGCTCGGCAACTTCATGCTGCTGAAGGAGGTTCTCGAGAAGTACCCGGCGCCTGTTGTGCGCGTTCTCATGCTCCAAACGCACTACCGCAGCCCGCTCGACTTCTCCTCCGACCGGCTCGACGACGCGTCGCGCTCGTACGAGCGGCTCGTCACGCCGCTCAGGAACCTCGAGTGGGCCAAGCGCAATCGCGCCAACGGGGCGCTGACCGAGGCCACCCCGTCGGCGATCGAGGCGCTGGAGGCAGCGCCCGGCGTCGCGCGCGCGGCGTTCGCCGAGGCGATGGACGACGATTTCAACTCGGCCGGTGCGCTGGCCGCGCTCTTCGATCTCGTTCGGATCCTGAACACGTTCCTGGAGCGTCATGGCATCGGTGACAACGCACGCTACGTCGCGCGTCTTGATGAGGCCGGCGACGCACTTCGCGAGCTGCTTGGCGTGCTCGGCGTGTCCACCGTCGGCGCTGATCAGATGAACGAGTATCCCCCGGACGTCCTGGAGCTCGCGCGAGACCTCGCCGGCTACACGGGTCCGGACACGCGTGCGGCGGTCGACTCCCTGCTCGCGGCGCGGTCGGCTGCACGAATCGAGCGGAACTGGGGCGCTGCCGACGCGGTCCGCGATGGCCTCGCGCGCCTCGGGTTCACCATCGAAGACACGCCGTCGGGCGCCCGGGTCGTCTTCCACGGTCGCGGGTAGAGCGGCGATGAGCGACCTGATCGAGGGCCGTAACGCGGTACTGGAGGCGCTTCGGGCCGGCGTCACGCTCGAGCGCATCGCCATTGCCGACGGCCTGCGGTCCGATCCCGTGCTCGACGAGATCCGGGAGCGGGCCGACCGCGCAGGGATCCGCGTCGAGACCGTCGCGCGACCGGCGCTCGACCGCCAGAGCGCGCGAGGTGCCCACCAGGGCGTGGTGGCGACCGCGCGTCCCTTCCACTACACGGAGCTTGCCGAGGTGACGAGCGCGACCGCCGGTCGCGAGCGCTCCCTCGTGATCGTCCTCGACCACGTGACCGATCCGGGGAATCTGGGTGCCGTTGTCCGTTCGGCGGAGGTTGCAGGCGCTGACGCGGTTATCATCCCGAAGGACCGTTCCGCGTCCGTCGGGCCCGTCGCCCACAAGGCGTCTGCGGGTGCGACCGCCTACTTGCCGGTGGTCCAGGTGGGCAACCTGGCCCGCGCGCTCCAGGAACTCAAAGACGCGGACTACTGGGTCGCAGGTGCTGACGAGCGGGGCGAGCAGGGTCTGTGGGACGCCCCGCTCACCGGCCGGCTGGCGCTTGTCATGGGCGCCGAGGGCAGCGGTCTGGCCCGGCTCACGCGGGAGCGCTGCGACTTCCTCGTCCGCATCCCGGTTGCCGGGCGCGTCTCGTCGCTCAACGTCGCGCAGGCCACGACCGTGCTTGCGTTCGAGTGGGTGAGACGGGGCGCGTGAGCCGCGACCACTACATCATCGACGGCTACAACGTGCTCCACGCACACCCGGTTCTCGGCGCCGGCGCTCAGCGACGACCTCGATGCTGCGCGGGCGCGACTGGTTGCGGAGTCTCGCGGGGTTCGCCCAGGGCGGCCCCCGGACGATCGTGGTGTTCGACGGCGCGGGGAATCCCGCCTCGGACGGCGCGCCCCATCACCTGGGGCAGCTCACGGTCATCTTCTCGAAAGCGGGCGTCTCGGCCGATACGGTCATCGAGGGCCTTGCGCGTCGCTTCCGCGAGCGGGGGGAGCGCGCGGTGGTCGTGACCTCGGACGGCGCCACGCGGGATACGGTGTTCTCGGGAAGCGTGTCGGTGCTCTGCGCCGCCGCGTTCGTCGACGAGCTGGCGGGAGAGGCCGAGCGCCGTTCGGAAAGCACGACCGTGCCGCGACGCGTGCCCGTGAGCGAGCGCATCGATGCGAGCGTCGGGGCAACGCTTGCACGGTGGGCCCGCGGTGATGTATCGATGCAGAAAGATGATTAACGAAACCAGGAGTACGGGTCAGGCTTATTCAGGCTTCTCGGAACGCGTTGACACCGGCCCTCGCGATGCTATCGTCGATTGTGTTCGTCAAGTAACGCGATTCACAAGCGGCGAACGCCGGCCACACTCCTCCCCCTCGAGACCGGGGGGCTTCGTGGGAGGGAACACGGAATTGCAAAGGACGCTTGGGGACTCACGACGTAGACTCGACCGCTGCGACGAACTCACACTCATCGTCGCTGCACAGCGGGGGGACGAGGCTGCCAGCGCTGCGCTGGTATCACGCTACCGGGGATTCGTGCGCTGCAAGGCGCGCTCTTACTTCCTCGCCGGTGCCGACCGTGATGACGTCATCCAGGAAGGCATGATCGGTCTGTACAAGGCCATACGCGACTACGATCCGTCGCGTCAGGCGAGCTTCCGTTCGTTCGCCGAGCTGTGCATCACCCGCCAGCTCATCACTGCGATCAAGTCGGCCACGCGGCAGAAGCATTCGCCGCTCAATAGCTACGTCTCGCTCAGCCGCTCGGCCACGGTCGAGGAAGAGGGCGACCGGGTGCTTGCCGACATCCTCGCCGCACGCGAGGTCTGTGACCCTGCCGAGATCGTGATCTCCGCATGGGAGACGATGAGCATCCGCGAAGGCTTCCTGCAGGTGCTCTCACCCTTCGAGACCGAGGTGCTGCGCCTGTACGTTGACGGCAAGTCGTACCAGGAGGTCGCCGAGGTGCTCGACCGCGGCGTGAAGTCGGTCGACAACGCGCTGCAGCGCATCAAGCGCAAGATCGAGTTCCAGATCGAACTCGTTCACGCCTGCTAGAACCTGGCCGTTCCTGCAACCGTGCCGCTACAATGGTGCGCGCCGCCGGCGTAGCTCAACGGCAGAGCAATCGCCTTGTAAGCGATAGGTTGTGGGTTCGACTCCCTCCGCCGGCTCCAGATGACACGCGGCCCGGGCAGATGCCCGGGCCGCTGTGCGTCCTCAGTACGGTGTCTCACGAGGCGCGGATCTCCTGCGGCTCGATGCCCTCGCGCCAGAGGAGCTCCGCTACCGGCACTGCTTCGGCGATATTCTTGAGCTTGTACTCGCCGTGAGCATACAGTCGGTCGGGCGCCAGTGCGGACGCGCTCGCCACCTGGCCCGTCATCATGATGTGTGCGCCATCGGCGAGGTCCATCACGCGGGCGGCGAGGTTGAGCGCACCCCCGAGGAACGGGCAGCCGGCAGCATCGAGCACGACCTCGCCCGAGGCGATCCCCACGCGCACCGACAGCTCGTGCGGGGATCGGTCTGAGCCCGTGTACCCCTCGAGCGCCGCCTGCATGGCTGCAGCAGCAGCCACTGCGTCTGCGGCTGAACCGAACGCAGCGACGAGGCCGTCTCCGCCGGTCGGCGCGCCCTTCCCCCGGTGCGAGGCGATGATGGGGAGCAGGAGGTCGCGGTGGCGCTGGACGATCTTCGCCGACTCGACACTGCCGATCTCCTCGGTCATGGCCGAGAACGACTTCATGTCGGTGATGAGGACCACCGCCTCGGTGTTGTGCCGTGATGCGAGTTCGTCTTCGGCGGCCGCGATGGTGCGGAGCAGGTCGTCTACGTCGCGCGGCGCAGCGGGGGCGGCAGTGCCGAGGGAGATCGATCGCTCGGGGAACACCAAGAGCGCTACAGCGGTGCCGGCAAGCGCGAGCGGGAGCGAGACTGCGGCGGTCGCGAGCAGTCTGGAGGTTGCGACCGGCCCGTCGAACGCCGTATCGAGCGCCAGGCTCCCGAGCGCGAGCACCATCACGGCCGCAGCGGGTCCGGCGAACGCGACGACGCGATTCGCCGGGCGTCGAACGGCCGCGCCAACAGCCCCCGCGAGCGCCCACAGCAGCGCCTGGGCGCCCACGAGCAGTGGTTGCGTCGATCCCGAGCAGGGCGTCGAGCGCTCGGCCGGGATCCGCGGACTCGAGCGCCTGCGCAAGCCAGCCGAAGCCGAGCGCACCCTCGGGGGAGGTCGCAAAGGTCACGTCCCCGGTGCGCTGCCTCCTGTGGCGTACGGTGCCGATCGCCGGCGCGCCGAGCGCGATGCCTGCGACCACGACGGTCAGCAGCACGGTCACGCCGGTCAGCGCGCCCTTGCCCCGCCCGAGCAGATACCCGGCGACTGCCACCACCGCCCACTCGGCATGCAGCGGTACCGCCGCCACGCCGAGCACTGCAAGGAGGAACCCGCCGGCACGCCCGACGCTGAGATACTGCGTGGCGATGAGCCCGCCGATGAGGAACGCCAATCCCGCGATGAGGTCGGCCCACATGACCGGCAACGCGAGGACGATCACGAACAGCAGCGACGCAGTGGCAGGCGAGAATGCGGCGAGCAGGCCGGTCGCGAGCGCGAGTGTGGCTTCGAGCCAGGGCGGGTAGAAGGGCATCGCGCGCAGCGCGAGCCACGTGACCGCGGCGAGCATCGCGGCGGCGAGGTAGCGTGCGAGCAACTCGTTCTTCCGCGCGAGCGAGCGAGCCATGTGCGTTCCCTTCACTGTCAGGCGCCGACGGCGCCCACGAGCGTCCAAGCAACGACGCAGATCGCCAGACCAACACCGAGGGCCGCGAGCTGCGAGCGTCTGCGTTCGGCCGGTCCGAACGACGCGTACCCTAGTCTCGGCGCAAACACGATGAGACCCAGGAGTGGCGAGGGCAGAAGAAGGGCCGCGAGCAGGGCGCCGCCCCGCTCCGCGAACCCGTACACGCGCGCGGCGTCGAATCCGAGTATCGGGTCGGGTCGGTCGCGTTCCCCGCGAGCGCCACCTGTGTCTCGAACACCAGGATCGAGCCGCCGAAGGCGACCGTAGCGACGGCACACGCGATCGCCAACTCGCGCACTGTGACCACCCACATCGCCGATCACGGGTGTTGCGGGCGTGCCCGGGCCGACGGCCGCGATGATCGCCAACGACACCACGTGGAGGGCCTGATCGAGCAGGAACACCGTGATGTTCGACGTCCCGGGCGCCCGGCGGGCGCGGATGGTGAGGTGTTCGACGGCGAAGTGCGCGCCACCCGCGAGTGCGAGTGCCGGCCACGTCTGCCCGAGCGAGCCAAGCAAGACGAGTGCAGTACATAGGGTGACGATCGCCGTATGAAGGACGACCGCCTGCAGATGCTGTCGCTTGGCGACGACGAGCCGACCAGGCTGGAAGACGAAGTCGCCCAGGACGTGGCCGAGATAAAGACCGAGGAAGAGCGCCACCGCATCTCCCGCCTGCGGATGTGCCGGTCCGCTACCTGCGGTCATTGTGCATCATGCGCGCGGGCGATGCACAGCGCGCTTCACCGCAGGCCGCTGTTGGGCTAGCATGGGCGCAGGTGCCGAGCGGAGGAGGCTGCCATGACGAACGAGGAGTTCCTGTCCCGGGTACCGATCTTCGAGAGCTGTCTTCCCGAGCAGATCGCAAGCATCCTCGCTGTCTCCCAGGAGCATACGTACGCACCGGATCAGATCATCGTGACCCAGGGTACGCCCGGTCAGGCGTTCTACCTCATCACCTCGGGACGCGTCGCCATCGAGCGGGACGGTCAGGGGCTTGGTGCCTTCGGACCGGGTGACTTCTTCGGCGAGATGTCGTTGCTCGACAGCGCGCCGCGGTCGGCCACCATCCGTGCGATCGACGAGACGCACTGCCTCATGCTCTCCAGCTGGGACTTCAAGTCGCTGCTCGAGCGCATGCCGGCCATTGCCATCCGCCTACTCGAAGTGCTGAGTCGTCGGCTGCGGGTCGCCGACGAACGGCTGGCCCGCTGACAGTCAGAAGGGGAGTTTATCGATGCTGCTCACCGGTTCGCCGCTCATCCACGAGGTGGGCAAGCGCATCCTCGGTCGGCATCTGCAGCAGGCGGGAGCCCGAGACGTCGAGTTGTCACCCGTGATGCGCGCCGACGGCACGGGAGTCGACATCCGTCGCCTGGAGGGTCCGACGAAGATCACCGCGAAAGTGAAGGTCGACTACTACTTCGGCAGTGATCAGGCGCAGATCGAGAACCGCGACTTCACGTTCTATCGGAAGGACACGGCCAGCTATGCGTTCGAGTCGATGGCCGATACCGCGACGCGTACACCGGGCTGGGTCCACACGTCGCTCGCAGACCAGCTGCTGTACTACCGCCTCGCCATCCCGCGACCCGAAGGGGAGATCGCCGCGCTGCTGGAGAGCCCCGATGGTGTCTTCTTCTCGGAGCTCGGCGTGGATCGCGACGAGCTTCGGATCGTGCCCATGCGTGAACTGCGCGAGTGGTTCGAGCGCTCGAATGAGCGGTACACCCCGAGGCCGGTGATCACCGGCGGCAGGTCAGCCTGGTACAGGATCGTGCCGATGGCGGAGCTCGAGGCGGCAGTCCGGGGCGTGTCGGTGGTCGCGCCCGTCTACAGTCGGCTGAACGTCAGGTAGCGATCCGGCACCGCCTTCGATGCGTCCCGCGAGCTGCGTCATTGGATACGCCCGGCACCGTTGTAGTCGTTGACACTGTTTCTCACGATGAAGTAGTATTCCTCTCGCCTGTCGCCAGGCAAGCAACTTGAAAACGTGATAGAGTGCGGCTTTTTTATTGTTGGGAGTGTGCCCGAGTGGCTAAAGGGGACGGGCTGTAAACCCGTTGGCTACGCCTACCTAGGTTCGAATCCTAGCGCTCCCACCAGCAATCCACCACCCCCGCGCAAGCGGGGTCATCCCGCCCACATAGCTCAGTCGGTAGAGCACTTCCTTGGTAAGGAAGAGGTCACCGGTTCAAGTCCGGTTGTGGGCTCCACGTGTCATCACGTCGGCAGCGATGTCGGCGTCGTGGCGGCGTAGCTCAGTTGGTTAGAGCACACGGTTCATACCCGTGATGTCACTGGTTCGAGTCCAGTCGCCGCTACCAGGCATCATCACGGAAACGCGCATGGCGCGTGACGTGCAACGAATAGACAGCACACCATGCTGCTGCGGTCGCGACGCGACCGGGCAGGCCGGAGACGGGACCATGAGCCCGCGACCGGCTCGGTCGCATCAGGTCCTTTGGAGGAGGAGACACATGGCAAAGAAGAAGTTCGAGCGCACCAAGCCGCACATGAACATCGGTACCATCGGTCACGTCGACCACGGCAAGACCACCCTCACCGCCGCGATCACCAAGACGCAGGCCGAGAAGGGCCTCGCCGACTTCACCCCGTTCGACCAGATCGACAAGGCCCCCGAAGAGCGCGAGCGCGGCATCACCATCGCCATCGCGCACGTCGAGTACGAGTCGGACAAGCGCCACTACGCGCACGTCGACTGCCCGGGCCACGCCGACTACGTCAAGAACATGATCACCGGCGCCGCGCAGATGGACGGCGCCATCCTCGTCATCGCCGCCACCGACGGTCCCATGGCCCAGACCCGCGAGCACATCCTGCTCGCCCGTCAGGTGGGCGTGCCGAACATCCTCGTCTACCTCAACAAGTGCGACATGGTCGACGATGAGGAGCTTCTTGAGCTCGTCGAGCTCGAGGTTCGCGAGCTGCTCTCCGAGTACGAGTTTGACGGCGACAACATCCCCGTCATCCGCGGCTCGGCGCTCAAGGCGCTCGAGGGCGACGAGGCGTGGAAAGGCTCGATCCAGGAGCTTCTGGACGCGGTCGACAACTACTTCCCAGACCCGGTCCGCGAGACCGACAAGCCGTTCCTCATGGCCGTCGAGGACGTCTTCACCATCACCGGCCGCGGCACCGTCGCGACCGGCCGTGTGGAGCGCGGCATGGTCAAGGTCGGCGACGAGATCGAGATCGTCGGCATCCACGAGGAGACCAAGAAGACGGTCGTCACCGGCGTGGAGATGTTCCGCAAGCTGCTCGACCAGGCGGAGGCCGGCGACAACATCGGCGTGCTGCTCCGTGGCATCGGCCGCGCCGAGATCGAGCGCGGCCAGGTGCTGTGCAAGCCCGGCAGCATCACCCCGCACACCGAGTTCCTCGGCCAGGTCTACATCCTGACCAAGGAGGAAGGCGGCCGTCACACCCCGTTCTTCGACGGCTACCGTCCGCAGTTCTACTTCCGGACCACCGACGTCACGGGCATCGCACACCTGCCCGAGGGCACCGAGATGGTCATGCCCGGCGACAACGTCGAGATCACGCGGCCAGCTCATCGGCCCGATCGCGATGGAGGAGGGCCTGCGCTTCGCTATCCGCGAGGGCGGCCGCACCGTCGGCTCGGGTCGTGTCACGAAGATCATCAAGTAGCGCCCGGGACGAGCACGAATCCGAACGGGGCCTGGCTGATGGCCGGGCCCCGTTTTGCCCGCTCAAACGCGCGTGCCATCTTTGACAGTGTTTGAGAGCGGGTGTTAGATTACGCTACCGCCCGTCCGACTATCCTGGTTCTGACGTGCGGCTGTGAGGAGGAACTTCCATGAGGACGCTCGTGACGCTGGCCTGCACGGAGTGCAAGCGCCGCAACTACACGACGAACAAGAACAAGCAGAGCAATCCGGAGCGGATCGAGTTCAAGAAGTACTGCAAGTGGTGTCAGACCCACACGCTCCACAAGGAGACCCGCTAGCTCGTAACGGGCTTCAGCGCGAACGCTTCACAGGGCAGTAGCTCCAACGGTAGAGCGCCGGTCTCCAAAACCGGATGTTGGGGGTTCGAATCCCTCCTGCCCTGCCAGACGAAGGATCGGCCGCGGCACGATCGCGGCAGGACATACCGGCCCCCGTACGGGGGCGGAAGAGGTGTAAGTAGGATGGCTCAGTCGAAGAAGAGCGCTGCGAAGCCAAGCATCTTCAAGCGCTTCGGCACGTATCTCAAGGATGTGCGCACCGAACTCCGGCGCGTCATCTGGCCGTCGCGGAAGAACGTTGTGAACTCCAGCATCGTCGTCATCGTGACGCTCGTGTTCTTCGTGTTCTACACCCTGATCATCGACAACATCGCCTCATACGCGTTCCTCGACGTGCTCGCCGGGATCGGCAGGTAGGGGCGAGATGGCCAAGAAGTGGTACGTCATCCATACGTATTCAGGCTACGAGAACAAGGTGGCCACGAACCTGCGTCATCGCATCGAGTCGATGAACATGCAGGAGAAGATCTTCGACGTCTTCATCCCTAAGGAGACGGTCACCGACATCAAGCAGGGCGGCCGCAAGGTCACCAGCGAGAAGAAGGTCTTCCCCGGCTACATCCTCGTGCAGATGGAGCTCAACGACGACTCCTGGTACGTGGTGCGCAACACGCCGGGCGTCACGGGTTTCGTCGGCGCTCAGGCCAAGCCGGTCCCGCTCTCTCGCGCCGAGGTGGAGCGCATCAAGGGGCGCGTAGCTTCTTCGGCCAAGCCTAAGACGCTCACCGACTTCGCCGAAGGCATGCCGGTGAAGGTCACGGCCGGTCCGCTGGCCGACTTCGACGGCGTGATCGCCGAGGTCAATGCGGATCAGGGCAAGATCAAGGTCATGGTCTCGATCTTCGGACGCGAGACGCCTGTCGAGCTTTCGTTCGATCAGGTCGCCAAGTTGTAGACAATTCGGCGGGCGTTCGTGCCGGGGCAACGATGCGCTCCGGGCTTCTCGCGGACGCGGCGCCGATGCGATAGACGTGAAGAGCGGCGCCTTCGGGCCGCCGAGAGGTTAAGGACGGACGAGATGGCCAAGAAAGTCGTCGGATTCATCAAGCTGCAGATCCCGGGTGGCCAGGCCAACCCGGCACCGCCGGTGGGCCCCGCCCTCGGCCAGCACCAGGTGAACATCATGCAGTTCTGCCAGGCGTACAACGCCGAGACGCAGGACAAGATCGGCACGATCATCCCGGTCGAGATCACGGTCTACGAGGACCGCAGCTTCACGTTCGTCCTCAAGACCCCGCCGGCCGCGGTGCTCCTCAAGCAGGCCGCCGGCATCGAGAGCGGTTCGGGCACGCCCAACCGCACCAAGGTCGCATCGGTCACGACCGACCAGCTGCGCCAGATCGCCGAGACCAAGATGCCCGACCTGAACGCGAACGACATCGATGCCGCGATGAAGATCGTCGCCGGCACCGCCCGCTCGATGGGTATCACGATAGAGGACTAACGTCGCTGCGGCCGTGCGGCCGCGTGACGCGCAGATGTGGGAGGGCACTCGCTGCCCGCTGACCACGAGGAGGAACCATGAAGCGAGGTAAGAGGATGGCGGCGTCGGTCGCCGCGGTCGATCGGGAGCGACTGTACACGCCGCTCGAGGCGATGAAGCTCGCCAAGGAGCTCGCGCCCGCCAAGTTCGACGAGACCGTTGAGGTGCACTTCCGTCTCGGCATCGACACCCGCCAGGCCGATCAGCAGGTCCGTGGCAGCGTGTCGCTCCCTGCCGGGACCGGCAAGGAGGTGCGGGTCGCCGTTTTCGCCCAGGGCGACAAGGCGAAGGAGGCCGAGGAGGCCGGCGCCGACATCGTGGGCTCCGATGACCTCGTCGAGAAGATCTCGGGCGGTTTCCTGGACTTCGATGCCACCGTCGCGACGCCCGACATGATGAGCAAGGTCGGCCGCCTGGGCAAGATCCTCGGCACACGTGGCCTGATGCCGAACCCAAAGCTCGGCACCGTGACCATGGACGTCGCCCGCGTGGTGGGCGAACTGAAGGCCGGTCGCGTTGAGTACCGTGCGGACAAGTTCGGGATCGCCCATGTGGGCATCGGCAAGAAGTCCTTCACACCCGAGGCGCTGATCGAGAACTACGGTGCGCTGCTGGACGAGATCCTTCGCGCGAAGCCGGCCGGCTCGAAGGGCCGCTACATCAAGTCGATCACCATCTCGACGACGATGGGCCCGGGCATCAAGGTCGACCCGCTCAAGACGCGCAACCTCCTCGAAGAGGCCTAGCGCCTCGCGAGGCTTGCACGGGTGCGGGTGACAGGCTATCATCACCTGCGCTCCAAAGTTGATAACACACGCACGACCGCTGCCGTAGACAGCAGGTGCCCGGAGGCATCCGGGTCTTAAGGGAACCGAGCCCGGTTCCGCCCGCCGAGGTGGAGACACACGAACTAGCGACGCGCAAGCGTCTTCGCGTCCGTGGCCTCCGCCGCATCAGGCGGGGGCCACGTCGCATTCCGGAGGGCTGCACGCCCTCGAGCGACACGGCCTCGTCTGGCGTGTCGCGCGTGTGAACGGAAGGAGGGAAGTGTATGCCGACATCTGAGAAGCAGCGGCTTGTGGCCGAGATCAAGGACCGCCTGTCGTCGTCGGGTGGCGTGATCCTCGCCGACTATCGCGGTCTTTCCGTGAAGGACATGCGTGCGCTGCGCACCTCGCTCCACGAGACCGGCAGCGAGGCGACCGTGTACAAGAACTCGCTCGCCCAGATCGCGATCCGCGAACTCGAGCTGCCGAACATGGACGAGTACCTTGCGGGTCCGACGGTCTTCGTGTTCACCCCGGAGGACCCGGTGGCAACCGCCAAGGCGCTGCTCGCGTTTGCGAAGGAGAACAAGGCCTTCGCGTTCAAGGGCGGGCTCATCGAGGGCAACGTCGTCACGGCTGACGCCGTCAGGGCGATCGCGGTGCTGCCGTCTCGCGAGGAGCTCATCGCGAAGCTCATGGGCACCATGCTCAACCCGATCAGAGGCTTCATGGCCATGGCGAACGCCCCTGCGGGCGCATTCGCACGGGCCGTCAAGGCCGTGGCGGACCAGAAGGCCGCCGCATAAGGAACGTTCGAACGACACATGCGGACAGGCGAACAGACTCGCCTCAAGTCCCGAGAACAGAAGGAGTACTAAGAGATGGCTGCTCTTAAGCGTGAGGATATTCTCGAGTGGATCAAGGCTGCTCCGGCCCTCGAGCTCGCTGAGCTCGTGAAGGAGATGGAAGAGGTCTTCGGTGTCTCGGCTGCCGCTCCGGTCGCCGTTGCCGCCGCCCCGGCAGGCGAGGCCGCTGTGGTCGAGGAGAAGGACAGCTTCGACGTCGTCATCACCGCTGCGGGCGACAAGAAGATCCAGGTCATCAAGGTCGTGCGCGAGCTCGACTCGTCGCTCGGCCTGAAGGAAGCCAAGGACCTCGTCGACGCCGCGCCGAAGGCCGTGCTCACGGGCGTCAACAAGGAGAAGGCGGCCGAGGCGAAGGCCAAGCTCGAGGAGGCCGGCGCCACAGTCGAGGTCAAGTAGAACCGTTCGTCGCGGGGCCGCTTAGCCCCGTCTCGTTCGTGGCCGGCGGCGCGGAATCGCGCCGCCGGCCACAACGCACGATTGATGTCAAGTATTCATTGACCGAGGCAAAGGCCTTCGGTAGACTGAACGTTTGCGACTCTCAGTACGCCGCTCGCTTTATAAGGAGGAATCACCTGGTGCCGCGCGAAGCAGGTTCCCCCGCTCCCGCTGGTGCTCGCCAGCGCCGTTCGTTCGCTAAGATCCCCGAGATTCTGGATGTTCCGAATCTCATTGCGATTCAGACGGACAGTTTCAAATGGTTCCTCGATGAGGGACTGAACGACACCTTTCAGGACATCTCTCCAATCAAGTGACTTCACCGACACGTTGGCCGTCGAGTTCGGCGGTCACGAGTTCGGCGATGCCAAGTACTCCGTCGAGGAGTGCAAGGAGAAGGACATGTCCTACCAGGCGCCCCTGTTCGTCGAGGTGCGCTTCATCAACAAAGAAACCGGAGAGATCAAGGAGCAGCAGGTGTTCATGGGCGACTTCCCGCTCATGACCGACCGCGGCACCTTCGTCATAAACGGCACCGAGCGCGTTGTCGTCTCGCAGCTCGTGCGCTCCCCGGGTGCCTACTTCAAGTGGGACATCCGCAACAACAAGAGCTACGCTGTGGGCTCGGTCATCCCGAGCCGCGGCGCATGGCTCGAGTTCGAGATCGGCCGCCCGTGGTTCTCGTGGGTGGCATCCGGCCGTCCCATGGAGGCCGACAAGCAGTTCGGCGAGGCGTACGTCCGCGTCGACCGCAAGCGCAAGGTTCCCGCGACCGTGCTTATCCGGGCGCTCGGCATCGCCGAGACCGAGGAGGAGATGCTCGACGTCCTCGGTGACAGCTTCGTCGTCCGCCGCACGCTCGAGCGCGACTCACACCGCCACCCGCGAAGAGGCGCTCATCGAGCTCTACAAGCGCCTTCGTCCGGGCGAGCCGGCCAACGTCGAGTCGGCGCGATCGCTGCTCGACGGCCTGTTCTTCAACCCGCAGCGCTACGACCTCGGCAAGGTCGGTCGCTTCATGCTCAACCGCAAGCTGCGGCTCGGCGTGCCCGAAGAGGTCCACACCCTCACCAACGAGGACGTCGTGGGCATGCTCAAGTTCCTCTTCGGCCTCTGGGAGCAGGACTATCGCGAGCATGCGACCGAGGATGTTCTTGCGACGCTTCGCGCCAAGTACGACTCGATCGGCTCGGCGCCGAGGATCGCGATTTCGAAGTGGACGACATCGACCACTTCGGCAACCGCCGCGTTCGCTCCGTGGGCGAGCTCATCCAGAACCAGTTCCGCATCGGTCTTGCGCGCATGGAGCGTGTTGTCCGCGAGCGCATGACCACGCAGGACGTCGAGCAGATCACGCCGCAGTCGCTCATCAACATCCGGCCGATCGTGGCGTCGCATCAAGGAGTTCTTCGGCTCTTCGCAGCTGTCGCAGTTCATGGACCAGACCAACCCGCTCGGCGGCCTCACGCACAAGCGTCGCGTGTCGGCCCTCGGCCCGGGCGGTCTGTCCCGCGAGCGCGCCGGCTTCGAGGTGCGAGACGTCCACCCCTCGCACTACGGCCGCATGTGCCCCATCGAGACGCCTGAAGGTCCGAACATCGGCCTCATCGGCTCGCTCGCGACCTTCGCGCGCATCAACGCGTACGGCTTCATCGAGACGCCGTACCGCAAGGTCGTCAAGGGCAAGGTCACCGACGAGATCGAGTACCTCACCGCCGAGAAGGACGAGCTGTTCATCATCGCGCAGGCAGGCGAGCCGATCGACCCGAAGACGGGCAAGTTCGTCAACGACAAGGTGCTCTGCCGTCATCAAGGGCGGCGAGCCCGATCGACGCCGCGCCCAACGAGGTCGACTACATGGACGTCAGCGCCCGGCAGATCGTGTCGGTCGCGACCGCGCTCATCCCGTTCCTCGAGCACGACGACGCGAACCGCGCCCTCATGGGCTCGAACATGCAGCGTCAGGCCGTGCCGCTGCTCACGCCTTCGGCGCCGCTGATCGGCACCGGCATGGAGTACCGCGCCGCGGTCGACACCGGCGAGATCATCGTGGCGCGGCACGCCGGCATCGGTCGAGCTCCGTGGACAGCACCTCGATCGAGGTCACCTCCAAGGACGGGCGTCGACACGTACTCGCTGCCCAAGTTCATGCGCTCGAACCAGGGCACCTGCATCAACCACAAGCCCGCTCGTCTCCGAGGGCCAGCAGGTCGCCGAGGGCCAGGTGCTCGCCGACGGCCCCTCCACCGAGGCGGGCGAGCTCGCGCTGGGCCAGAACCTCCTCGTGGCGTTCATGCCGTGGGAGGGCTACAACTACGAAGACGCGATCATCCTCTCCGAGCGCGTGGTGCGCGACGACCTGCTCACCTCGATCCACATCGAGGAGTACGAGGTCGAGGCGCGCGATACCAAGCTCGGTCCGGAGGAGATCACCCGCGAGATCCCGAACGTCGGCGAGGACGTTCTGGCCAACCTCGACGAGGACGGCATCATCCGCATCGGCGCCGAGGTCTTCCCCGGCGACGTGCTCGTGGGCAAGGTCACCCCGAAGGGCGAGACCGAGCTCACCGCCGAGGAGCGGCTGCTGCGCGCGATCTTCGGCGAGAAGGCGCGCGAGGTGCGCGACACGTCGCTCAAGGTCCCGCACGGTGAGACCGGCCGCGTCATCGCGGTCCACAAGATGAGCCGCGACAACGGCGACGACCTGAACCCCGGCGTCGAACGAGCTCGTGCGCGTGTACGTCGCACAGAAGCGCAAGATCCAGGAGGGCGACAAGCTCGCCGGCCGTCACGGCAACAAGGGCGTCATCTCCAAGATCCTGCCGGTCGAGGACATGCCGTTCCTCGCCGACGGCACCGCGGTCGACATCATCCTGAACCCGCTCGGCGTGCCGAGCCGAATGAACATCGGGCAGCTGCTCGAGACGCACCTCGGCTGGGCCGCGCACGTGGGCTGGAGCGACGACGAAGGC
Source organism: uncultured Actinomycetes bacterium (assembly GCA_963700295.1). GTDB lineage: Bacteria > Actinomycetota > Coriobacteriia > Anaerosomatales > Anaerosomataceae > UBA6100. The sequence continues at coordinate 136,985 of CAVOWY010000003.1, forward strand.
GCAGAAGGAGCCGGTCTACGGCCCGATGCACGTGGCGACGCCCGGTGTTCGACGGCGCCAAGCGAGGACGAGATCTCCGACGACGCTCGTGAAGGCCGACAAGAACGTGCGGCTCCAGGCGCAGGAGCGCTACGGCAAGAAGATGCTCGAGTCGGTCGTGCCGCAGATCGAGCGCGCACGGCAAGACCGTGCTGTTCGACGGTCGCACCGGCGAGCCGTTCCGCGCAGCCGGTCACGGTCGGCCAGATCTACATCCTGAAGCTGCTCCACCTGGTCGACGACAAGATCCACGCTCGCTCGACCGGCCCGTACTCGCTCATCACCCAGCAGCCGCTCGGCGGTAAGGCGCAGTTCGGCGGCCAGCGCTTCGGCGAGATGGAAGTGTGGGCCCTGTACGCGTACGGCGCCGCCTACGTGCTGCAGGAGATCCTCACCATCAAGTCCGACGACGTGCTCGGCCGCGTGAAGGCCTACGAGGCCATCGTCAAGGGCGAGAACATCCCCGAGCCGGGCATCCCTGAGAGCTTCAAGGTGCTCGTCAAGGAGATGCAGTCGCTGTGTCTCGACGTGGAGATCATGTCCGAGACCGGCGAGGAGATCGAGCTCAAGGAGGACGAGGAGGACGTGTTCCGGACCGCCGAGGAACTCGGCCTCGACCTCACCGGCATGGGCGAGGCCCCCGGCATCGGCATCGAGGACGTCGAGCGAGTCGCTCGAGGACCTCGACACGTCGGAGATCGACCTCTCGCTCGAGTTCGGCGAAGAGGACATGGCTGCCGAAGTCGGCGAAGAGTAGGGCCCGGCTAGGCGGACACGGGTAGGCGCCCGCACGTCAGGGCGTTCACCGGATGGAGGAATGAACGTTGCTCGACGTCGACGTCAACAACTTCGATAGGCTCCGCATCGGGCTCGCAAGCTCGGAGCAGATCCGCCAGTGGTCGCGCGGCGAGGTCAAGAAGCCGGAGACGATCAACTACCGCACGCTCAAGCCTGAGAAGGACGGACTCTTCTGCGAGAAGATCTTCGGTCCGACGAAGGACTGGGAGTGCTACTGCGGCAAGTACAAGCGCGTGCGCTTCAAGGGCATCATCTGCGAGCGCTGCGGCGTGGAGGTCACGCGCGCCAAGGTGCGTCGCGAGCGCATGGGCCACATCGAGCTCGCCGCGCCGGTCTCGCACATCTGGTACTTCAAGGGCGTGCCGTAGCCGCATGGGCTACCTCCTCGACATCGCGCCCAAGCGATCTCGAGAAGGTGCTCTACTTCGCGTCGCTCCATCATCACGTCGCGTGAACGAGGAGGACCGCGAGGCCGATCTCGCGATGCTGCAAGGACGAGCTCGACGCTGAGACTCGCAGGCACTCGAGTCCGAGTGGCCGAGGAGAAGTCGCGCGACCGAGGCCGAGCGCGACCGCCTGATCGCCGTCGCCAAGGGCGAGACTCGAGCCGCGAGGAGGGCGAGTCGTTCGACGAGGAGGTCGACCCCGCCGACCGCATCAAGAAGCTCGAGGCCGAGGCCAAGCGCGACATCCGCGACCTCGACGAGGAGCTCGAGGAGCGCCGCGATCTGCTGCGCGAGGCGTTCGACCGCTTCCAGAAGCTCGCCGTGAAGGACCTCGTCAACGACGAGACGCTCTACCGCGAGATGAAGCTCCGCTACGGCGACTACTTCCGCGGCGGCATGGGCGCCGAGGCGATCCAGGACCTGCTCAAGCAGATCGACATGGACGCGCTCGCCGAGGAGCTGCGCGAGCAGATCGACGAGGGCAAGGGTCAGAAGAAGCAGAAGGCCATCAAGCGCCTCAAGGTCGTCTCGGCGTTCAGGCACTCGAGCAACCGGCCCGAGTGGATGATCCTCGAGGCGTCCCGGTCATCCCGCCGGACCTGCGCCCGATGGTGCAGCTCGACGGCGGCCGCTTCGCGACCTCCGACCTGAACGACCTGTACCGCCGGGTCATCAACCGCAACAACCGCCTCAAGAGGCTGCTCGACCTCGGCGCGCCCGAGATCATCGTGAACAACGAGAAGCGCATGCTGCAGGAGGCCGTCGACGCGCTGTTCGACAACGGCCGCCGCGGCCGCCCGGTCACGGGCCCGGCAACCGCCCGCTGAAGTCGATCTCGCGACATGCTCAAGGGCAAGCAGGGTCGCTTCCGCCAGAACCTGCTCGGCAAGCGCGTCGACTACTCCGGCCGCTCGGTCATCATCGTCGGCCCGGAGCTCAAGCTGCACCAGTGCGGCCTGCCGAAGGTCATGGCGCTCGAGCTGTTCAAGCCGTTCGTCATGAAGCGCCTGGTCGACATGGAGTACGCGCAGAACATCAAGAGCGCCAAGCGCATGGTCGACCGTGGCCGCGACGTGGTGTGGGACGTGCTGGAGGAGGTCATCAGCGACCATCCCGTGCTGCTCAACCGCGCGCCCACCCTGCACCGCCTCGGCATCCAGGCCTTCGAGCCGATCCTCGTCGAGGGCAAGGCCATCCGCCTGCACCCGCTCGTCTGTACGGCGTTCAACGCCGACTTCGACGGCGACCAGATGGCCGTGCACCTGCCGCTTTCGGCAGAGGCGCAGGCCGAGGCACGCATCGCTCATGCTCTCGACCAACAACATCAAGAGCCCGTCACACGGCCGTCCGCTCACCGTGCCGTCGCAGGACATGGTCATCGGCCTCTACTACCTGACGACCGAGCGTGAAGGCGGCGAGGGCGAGGGTCGCGCGTTCTCCAGCTTCGACGACGCGCAGCTCGCGTACGACAGCCGGGCCGACCTCGACCTGCAGGCGCTCGTCCGGGTGCGTCTCACCGACGACCTCATCGAGGAGTACCTCGACGAGGACGGCAAGATCGCGCTCCGGGACCGCAAGGCCGGCGAGCGCATCGACACCACCGTCGGCCGGATCACGTTCAACAGGTCGCTTCCCGACGACTACCCCTTCATCAACCACGACGTGGACAAGAAGGGCATCTCCCGCATCGTGGAGGACTGCTCCGTCGTCTACTCGACCACGCAGATGGGCGCCGATCCTCGACGAGGTCAAGCGTCTCGGCTTCCACTACGCCACGCGTGCCGGCGTGACGGTCGGCGTCTACGATGCCGCCGTGCCGGAGGCGAAGGGCGAGATCATCGCGAAGGCCGAGGGCGAGGTCGAGAAGATCGAGCAGCAGTACGACCGCGGTCTCATCACCAAGGACGAGCGGCACCGCCAGATCGTCGAAGTCTGGACGCGCGCGACCGACGACGTCGGCGACGCGATGGCCGCGAACTTCGACAAGTTCAACCCGATCTTCATGATGGCCCAGTCGGGTGCCCGCGGTAACATCAAGCAGGTCCGCCAGCTCGCCGGTATGCGAGGCCTGATGGCGAACCCGAAGGGCGAGATCCTCGACCGCCCGATCAAGGCCAACTTCCGCGAGGGCCTGTCGGTTCTCGAGTACTTCATCTCCACGCACGGCGCCCGCAAGGGTCTCGCCGACACCGCGCTGCGTACCGCCGACTCCGGGTACCTGACCCGCCGTCTGGTCGACGTCGCCCAGGACGTCATCGTTCGCGAGAGCGACTGCGGCACCGACGAGGCGATGGAGTTCCGCATCATGGACGAGAAGGGCACAGCCGGATCACGACCTCGTGGGCCGCTGCCTGCACGCAGCCGGCCGTGCATCCGAAGACCGGCGAGGTGCTCATCGAGGCGGGCGACTACATCCGCACCGACAAGGAACTCGCACGAGCTTGCCGATGCGGGCGATCGAGACGGTCAGGCGCGCACGGTGATGACCTGCCGCGCCGCAGCACGGCATCTGCCAGAAGTGCTACGGCTTCGACCTGGCGGCCGGCCGCACCGTCGACATCGGTACCGCGGTGGGCATCATCGCCGCCCAGTCGATCGGCGAGCCGGGCACGCAGCTCACGATGCGCACCTTCCATACCGGCGGTGTCGCGGGCGAGGACATCACCCACGGCCTCCCGCGTGTCACCGAGCTCTTCGAGGCCCGCAAGCCGAAGGGCCAGGCGCAGCTCACCGAGCTCACCGGTACGCTGTCGATCGAAGAGGGCGACAAGACCCGCAAGCTCACCGTGACCGCCGAGGACGGCAAGGCCAAGGACTACACCGTTTCGCGGCGCTCGCGCTTGCGCCCGGGTGTGGTGGACGGCGCCGTGATCGAGGCAGGCACGCAGCTCACCGAGGGTTCCGTGAACCCGCACGACCTGCTCGATCCTGCGCGGCCCGAAGGCCGTGCTCGCGCTACATCGTCCGCGAGGTGCAGGAGGTCTACGCGCAGCCAGGGCGTCGACATCAACGACAAGCACATCGAGGTCATCGCGCGCCAGATGATGCGCAAGATCTCCGTGCTCGAGGCGGGGGACACCGACGTTCCTGCCCGGTCAGCTCGTCGATCGCCTCGTCTACGAGGGTGAGAACGAGCGCGTCATCGCCGAGGGCGGCGAGCCCGCCGTGGGCCACGCGGTCCTGCTCGGCATCACCAAGGCGTCGCTCGCGACCGACAGCTTCCTGTCGGCGGCGTCGTTCCAGGAGACCACCCGCGTGCTCACCGACGCGGCGATCGCCGGCAAGTCCGACGAGCTCCTGGGCCTCAAGGAGAACGTCATCATCGGCAAGCTCATCCCGGCGGCGACCGGCATGAAGCGCTACCGCTCGGTCAAGCTCACCTACCGTGGTCAGTCCGCGGAGTGGAGCGGCGAAGAGGGGACCGGCCCGCTGCCGGAGTTCGCCCCCGATGAGCTGCGCGAGCTCGAGGCCATGCTGCCCGGTCCGGCGCTCGATGAGGGCCGGTTCACCGACGAGGAGGCCGAGGACTTCTTCGGCATCCTCAACGTGGACGACGCGGACGAGGACATCGACGTCAGCAGCTACGAGGGCGTCGTGTTCGATCCCGAGGAGCCGGCGCCACCTGCGGTCGACGAGCCGGCCGAGCGGCTGTGCGAGGCGCTCTTCGGCGACGGTCAGCCGTGCACGCACAAGGCCAAGGACGGCTCGCGCTACTGCGGCGTCCACGCCAAGGTGGCCGACTCGCGACGGGCTGTGCCGTGCGTTCCGCGTGGACGGCACGCCGTGCCCGAACAAGTCGAAGGACGACGGCATCTACTGCGGCGTTCACGCCAAGCTCGCAGGGCAGGACGTGTAGCGTACGTACGTCACCACCGGCCCCGGAGGTCCGCTGACCCCGGGGCCGGTGTATGCAAGAGGAGCGATACGCCCGGGAGCGTGGTTTGACACGCCCCAGGTGGTTTGTTAGAGTTGCGCGTTGCGACTACGCTCGGCGCCCGATGCCTGGACGCCGTGGACGAGGCACGCACGGATCGACGAAGGAGATGAGTAGTGCCCACCATCAATCAGCTGGTGCGCAAGGGCCGTCAGCAGGCCACCGAAAAGAGCAAGACGCCGGCGCTCAAAGGCAACCCGCAGAAGCGCGGTGTCTGCACGCGCGTCTACACGACCACGCCGAAGAAGCCGAACTCGGCTCTGCGCAAGGTCGCTCGCGTGCGTCTCACCAACCAGATGGAAGTGACGGCGTACATCCCCGGCATCGGCCACAACCTCCAGGAGCACTCGATCGTGCTCGTCCGTGGCGGTCGTGTGAAGGACCTTCCGGGTGTCCGCTACAAGATCATCCGTGGCGCGCTCGACTGCCGCCGGCGTGAGCAAGCGCGACCAGGCCCGTTCCCGTTACGGCGTGAAGAAGTCCAAGTAGTCGCGCAATCGAGCTGACGGTCGCAGTCCGCCGCGAGCTCAGGTCGGACTGTTCGATGTGAGAAAGAGGAGTAGAAGCATGCCCAGGCGTGCAGCTGCGCAGCGTCGTGAGGTGCTGGCGGACCCGGTCTACAACAACCGGCTCGTCACTCAGCTCGTGAACAAGGTCCTGCTCGACGGCAAGAAGTCCGTCGCCGAGCGGATCGTCTACGGCGCGTTCGACATCGTCGAGGAGAAGACGAGCTCAGGACCCGCTGTCGGTCTTCAAGAAGGCGATGGACAACGTTCGCCCGACGCTCGAGGTCAAGCCCAAGCGCGTGGGTGGCGCCACCTACCAGGTGCCGATCGAGGTCAACTCCCGCCGCTCGACGACGCTCGCGATCCGCTGGATCGTCGGCTTCGCACGCAAGCGCCGCGAGAAGACGATGCAGGAGCGCCTCGCCGCCGAGATCATGGACGCCGCGAACAACCTCGGCGCCTCGGTCAAGAAGCGCGAGGACCTGTACAAGATGGCCGAGTCCAACCGCGCGTTCAGCCACTACCGCTGGTAAGCCAGCGTACCACGCGACTGCAGGAAGAGGACGAGAACAGCTGATGGCCCCCAAGCGGACCCCACTCGACATGACCCGCAACATCGGGATCATGGCCCACATCGACGCCGGTAAGACCACGACGACCGAGCGCATCCTGTTCTACACCGGCAGGACGCACAAGATCGGCGAGGTCCACGACGGCGCGGCCACCATGGACTGGATGGTCCAGGAGCAGGAGCGCGGCATCACGATCACGTCGGCCGCGACCACGTGCTTCTGGAAAGACCATCGCATTCAGATCATAGACACGCCCGGCCACGTGGACTTCACCGTCGAGGTCGAGCGCTCGCTGCGCGTGCTCGACGGCACGGTCGCTGTGTTCTGCGCCGTGGGCGGCGTTCAGCCGCAGTCCGAGACGGTGTGGCGCCAGGCGGACCGCTACGGCGTTCCGCGCATGGCCTACATCAACAAGATGGACCGCACCGGCGCCGACTTCTTCAACGTCATCAAGATGATGAAGGACCGCCTCGACACCCGTCCGGTGCTCCTGCAGCTGCCGATCGGCGCCGAGGACAAGTTCACCGGCATCATCGACCTCATCGAGATGAACGCGATTCACTTCAACGAGGACGACAAGGGCATCAACCCCTCGATCGAGCCGATTCCGGCCGACATGCTCGACGACGCCGAGCTGTACCGCCACGAACTCGTGGAGGCCGCCGCCGAGTACGACGACGGTCTGCTCGAGAAGTTCCTCGGTGACGAGGAGATCGGCAAAGACGAGCTCAAGGCCGCGCTGCGCAAGGCGACCGTCGACTGCGCGATCACGCCGGTCGTGTGCGGCGCGTCGTTCAAGAACAAGGGCGTCCAGGCGCTCCTCGACGCCATCATCGACTACCTGCCGTCGCCGCTCGACATCCCCCCCGTCAAGGGCACCTCGTTGCGCGACGGCTCGGAGGTCACGCGTGCCGCCGACGACAAGGAGCCGTTCGCCGCACTCGCGTTCAAGGTCATGACCGACCCGTTCGTGGGCAAGCTCACCTACTTCCGCGTGTACTCCGGCACGATGACCTCCGGGTCGCACGTGCTCAACTCCACCAAGGGCCACAAGGAGCGCTTCGGGCGTCTTCTGCAGATGCACGCCAATCACCGCGAGGACGTCGACCAGGTCTTCGCCGGCGACATCGTCGCGGCTGTCGGCCTCAAGAACACCACCACCGGCGACACGCTGTGCGATGACAGCCACCCGGTGCTGCTCGAGTCGATGGTCTTCCCGGACCCGGTCATCGACATCGCCATCGAGCCCAAGACCAAGGCCGAGCAGGACAAGCTCGGCACCGCGCTTGCCAAGCTCTCGGAGGAAGACCCGACGTTCCGGGTCCACACCGACGAGGAGACCGGGCAGACGATCATCGCCGGTATGGGCGAGCTTCACCTCGAGATCATCGTCGACCGCCTGCTGCGCGAGTTCAAGGTCGAGGCGAACGTCGGCAAGCCGCAGGTCGCGTACCGCGAGACCGCCGGCAAGGAAGTCAAGGAAGTCCACGGCAAGTTCGTCCGCCAGACCGGCGGCCACGGTCAGTACGGCCACGTCGTCCTCACCGTCACGCCGCAGCAGCCGGGCGACGGGTACGTCTTCGAGAACAAGATCACCGGCGGCACCATCCCGAAGGAGTACATCCCGGCCGTCGACAAGGGCATCCAGGAAGCGATCACCACCGGCGTGCTCGCCGGCTACCCGGTCGTCGACATCAAGGTGCAGCTGGTCGACGGCTCGTACCACGACGTCGACTCCTCGGAGATGGCGTTCAAGATCGCCGGCTCCATGGGCATCAAGGAGGCGCTGCGCAAGTCCTCCCCGGTGATCCTCGAGCCGGTCATGGCCGTCGAGGTCGACACGCCCGAGGACTTCATGGGCGACGTGATGGGCGACCTCTCCAGCCGCCGCGGTCACATCGAGGGCATGGAGCCCCGCGGCAACGCGCAGCTCGTCCGCGGCAAGGTGCCGCTCGCCAACATGTTCGGCTACGCGACCGACCTGCGTTCGCGCACCCAGGGCCGTGCCGCCTACACCATGCAGTTCAAGGCCTACGAGCCTGTGCCGAAGTCCATCGCCGATGAGATCGTCGCCAAAGCCGGCGGCGAGCAGAGCTAGGGGAGAGACGATGGCCAAGAAGAAGTTCGAGCGCACCAAGCCGCACATGAACGTCGGCACCATCGGTCACGTCGACCATGGTAAGACGACGCTCACCGCTGCCATCACGAAGTGCCGGGCAGCCAAGGGCCAGGCCGACTTCACGCCGTTCGACCAGATCGACAAGGCCCCCGAAGAGCGCGAGCGCGGCATCACCATCGCCATCGCGCACGTGGAGTACGAGACCGACAAGCGCCACTACGCGCACGTCGACTGCCCGGGCCACGCCGACTACGTCAAGAACATGATCACCGGTGCCGCCCAGATGGACGGCGCGATCCTGGTCGTCTCCGCCGCCGACGGCCCCATGCCGCAGACCCGCGAGCACATCCTGCTCGCCCGTCAGGTGGGCGTGCCGTACATCGTCGTCTACCTGAACAAGGTCGACATGGTGGACGACCCGGAGCTGCTGGAGCTCGTCGAGATGGAAGTCCGCGAGCTGCTCTCCGAGTACGAGTTCGACGGCGACAACATCCCCGTCGTCCACGGCTCGGCCCTGAAGGCGCTCGAGTGCACGACCTGCGACGCTACCGGCGTCGTGCGAGTGGTGTGCGTCGATCGACAAGCTCATGGACGCCATCGACATCGTACTTCCCGGACCCGGTCCGCGAGACCGACAAGCCGTTCCTCATGGCCGTCGAGGACGTCTTCACCATCACCGGCCGCGGCACCGTCGCGACCGGCCGTGTGGAGCGCGGCATGGTCAAGGTCGGCGACGAGATCGAGATCGTCGGCATCCACGCGGAGACCAAGAAGACCGTCGTCACCGGCGTCGAGATGTTCCGCAAGCTGCTCGACCAGGCGGAGGCCGGCGACAACATCGGCGTGCTGCTCCGCGGCGTCGCGCCGCACCGAGATCGAGCGCGGCCAGGTGCTCTGCAAGCCCGGCTCGCATCACCCCGCACACCGAGTTCCTCGGCCAGGTCTACATCCTGACCAAGGAGGAAGGCGGCCGTCACACCCCGTTCTTCGACGGCTACCGTCCGCAGTTCTACTTCCGCACCACCGACGTCACCGGCATCGCGCACCTGCCCGAGGGCACCGAGATGGTCATGCCCGGCGACAACGTCGAGATCACGCGGCGAGCTCATCAACCCGATCGCGATGGAGGAGGGCCTGCGCTTCGCTATCCGCGAGGGCGGCCGCACCGTCGGCTCGGGTCGGGTCACGAAGATCATCAAGTAGCGAGAAGCGTCCGTACCAAAACGGAGGTAAGCAAGTTGGCGAACCAGAAGATCCGCATCAGGCTCAAGGCCTACGATCACGAGATCGTGGACAAGTCCACGAAGATGATCGTGGAGACCGCGCAGAAGACCGGCGCAAAGCGTGGCGGGCCCGATCCCGCTGCCCACCGAGCGCAACCTCTACTGCGTCATCCGCTCGCCGCACGTGAACAAGGACAGCCGCGAGCACTTCGAGATGCGGACGCACAAGCGCCTCATCGACATCCTCGAGCCCACGCCCAAGACGGTCGACTCGCTCATGCGTCTCGACCTGCCGGCCGGCGTCGACATCGAGATCAAGCTCGTAGGTACCCCCCGGCGGATCGGCGCCGGTTGAGAGAGGCGCGGTCCTCTGGGAGGCGTCGCACGAGGCGACGTACGGGTCCCACAGACCGCACGAGACGAAGAGGCACTGAAGATGGCACATTCGATTCTCGGCAGGAAACTGGGCATGACCCAGGTCTGGTCCGATGACGACCGGCTCATCCCGGTCACCGTCATCGAGGCCGGCCCCTGCGTCGTCTCCCAGGTCACGCACCGACGAGCGCGACGGCTACCGCGCCGTCCAGCTCGCGTTCGGCGACATGAAGGAGTCACGGTCGAACAAGCCCATGACCGGGTCACTTCGCCAAGGCACGCACCGAGCCCCAAGCGGTTCGTGCGCGAGGCCCGCTGCCCGAAGGCGAGCAGTTACAAGCTCGGCCAGAAGATCACGGTCGACGGCTTCGAGGCCGGCATGCAGGTGCACATCACCGGCACCAGCAAGGGCAAGGGTTTCCAGGGCGTCATGAAGCGTCACAACTTCAAGGGCGGTCCCGGCGGCCACGGTTCGCACTGCACACCGCGAGCCCGGTTCGATCGGCCAGGCCTCCACGCCTTCGCGCGTGCTTCAAGGGCACCCGGCTTCCCGGGCCACATGGGCGGGGACACCGTCACGATCCGCAAGCGTCGAGATCGTCGAGTCGATGTCGAGCAGAACCTCCTGCTCGTCAAGGGCGCGGTTCCCGGTGGCAAGAACGGCCTTCTGACGATCCGCCTCGGTTAGACGCGGGCGTCAGGTGCGCAACTTAGGAGTAGATGACGATGGCAACTGTCGAAGTGAAAGACAGCACGGGCAAGAAGGTGGGCTCGGCCGATCTCGCGGACGCCGTGTTCGCGATCGAGCCGAACACGTTCGCCGTGCATCAGGTGGTGCGGAGCCAGATGGCCGCACGCCGTCAGGGCACGCAGAGCACCAAGGGGCGCAGCGACGTCTCCGGCGGCGGCGCGAAGCCGTGGCGCCAGAAGGGCACCGGCCGCGCGCGCCAGGGCTCGACCCGCGCCGGCCAGTGGAAGGGCGGCGGCGTGGTCTTCGGCCCCACCCCCGCAGCTACGCGTTCAAGGTGCCGAACAAGGTCGTCAAGCTCGCGATGCGGAGCGTTCTGTCCGCCAAGCGCGCCGACGGGCGAGCTCTACGTCATCGACACGTTCGGCATCGACGAGCCCTCCACCAAGAAGGCCGCAGCCGTGCTCGCCGCTCTCGGCATCGACCGGCCGCGTGACCGTGGTCGTGGACGACGAGGACGATGAACGCGACCTGTCGCTGCGCAACATCGAGCGAGTGCGCGTGATCACGGCCTCCGAGTCCAACACCTACGACCTGGTCGACAACGTGTCCGTGCTGTTCACCAAGCCGGCGCTCGAGTGGCTCGAGGGGGTGCTGAGCTGATGAATGCGCACGACATCATCATCCGCCCGATCGTGTCGGAGAAGAGCTTCGACCTGATCGAGCAGGGCCGGTACACGTTCGAGGTCGGCAAGGGGCGAAGAAGCCTCAGATCGCCGCAGGCGGTCGACCGAGGTCTTCAGCGTGACCGTCACAAGGTCAACACGATGAACGTCTCTGGCAAGACCGCGGCGGCTGCGCTACAATAAGGGGCTGTCGCGCTCATGGAAGAAGGCCATCGTCACCCTCAAGGATGGCGACACGATCGATTTGTACGCCGGCAGGTGATCCCGCGCACTCCCGCATCGTGAGGGAGTTCGCGAGGCTGATGGAGCCACCCGGCACCGTGGTAGGAACGTCCGGCGTCGGGCCGTTCGGAGGAGATACGAGCTCCGAGTCCCAAGCGGCCCGGCAATCGGAACGAAGGAGAAGCAATGGCACTCAAGAAGTACAAGCCGACCTCACCGGGTCGCCGGTTCCAGACGGTCTCGGACTTCGCCGAGATCACGACCGACAAGCCCGAGAAGTCGCTGCTCGCGCCGCTGCACCACGCAAGGGCGGCCGCAACAACAACGGCCGGATCACCGACGCGGCACCAGGGTGGCGGCCACAAGCGCCGCTACCGCATCATCGACTTCAAGCGCAACAAGGACGGCGTTCCGGCCAAGGTCGCGACGATCGAGTACGACCCGAACCGCTCCGCCCGCATCGCGCTGCTCCACTACGCGGACGGCGAGAAGCGCTACATCCTGTGCCCGCAGGGGCTCAAGGTGGGCGACACGGTCATGTCCGGCCCCGACGCCGACATCAAGCCGGGCAACGCGCTGCCGCTGGCGAACATCCCGCACGGGTACCATGGTGCACGCGGTCGAGCTGCAGCCCGGCAAGGGCGCCGCGATGGCCCGCTCGGCCGGCACCTCCGCCGAGCTCATGGCCAAGGAGGGCGCCAAGGCGATCCTGCGCATGCCGTCCTCGGAGATGCGCATGGTCCAGCTGACCTGCCGCGCGACGGTGGGGACGGTGGGCAACGCCGAGCCGAAGAACATCTCGATCGGCAAGGCCGGCCGCAACCGCTGGCTCGGCAAGCGCCCGACCGTGCGTGGTACCGCGATGAACCCGGTCGACCACCCGCACGGCGGTGGCGAGGGCAAGAACAAGACCGCCGGCCGTCACCCGGTCACGCCGTGGGGCGTCCCGACCAAGGGCCACCGCACGCGTCCCAAGAACAAGGCGTCCGACCGCCATGATCATCCGCCGCCGCAAGAAGTAGCGGAGCTCCCAGAGACCGAGCAGTGAAGCGAGACAGTGATGAGCAGAAGCCTGAAGAAGGGCCCCTTCGTCGAGCCGCGTCTGCTGAGCGAATCCAGGCATGAACGAGGCCGGCGAGAAGAAGGTCATCAAGACGTGGTCGCGCGCCTCGACGATCTTCCCGGAGATGGTCGGCCACACGATCGCCGTGCACGACGGCCGCAAGCACGTGCCCGTGCTACGTGACCGAGTCGATGGTCGGCCACAAGTTCGGCGAGTTCTCCCCGACCCGCACCTTCCGCGGGCACGCGGACGATCGCAAGAAGGGCAAGCGCTAGGCGCTGATCAGTCGCTGACACCGGTCTTCGGCGCGGGAGCGCCGGGCCGAAGAGAACGGTCGGAGGTTTTGAGTAGATGGAAGCAAGAGCTACCGCGAAGTATCGTGAGGGTGAGCTCCGCGCAAGGCGCGCGAGGTCGTCGACCTCGTCCGCGGGCAAGTCGGTTCCGCGATGCCGAGGCGATCCTCAAGTTCACCCCGCGTGCCGCGGCGGAGATCGTCGGCAAGGTCGTGCACAGTGCGGTCGCGAACGCCGAGAAGAACCTGCGGATCAAGCCGGAGACGCTCTATGTCTCGGAGGCCTTCGTCGAACGAGGGTCCGACGCATCAAGCGGATCCGCCCGCGCGCCATGGGCCGGGCATTCCGGATCAACAAGCGCACGAGCCACATCACGGTGGTCGTGAAGCAGCGAGAGGAGGCATAAGGCCTCATGGGCCAGAAAGTCCAGCCGATCGGGTTCCGCCTCGGTATCACCGAGGAATGGCGGAGCCGTTGGTTCCAGGACAAGGGCTACGCGCCAGACGCTCGCGGAGGACCTCGGTCTGCGCAAGTACCTGCAGGCGAAGCTCCGCCGTGCCGCCATCTCGCGCATCGACATCGAGCGCAAGGGCGACAAGGTGTTCGTCGAGATCTGGACCGCGCGTCCGGGCATCGTCATCGGCAAGAAGGGCGCCGAGGTCGACGTGCTTCGCAAGGAGCTCGAGAAGCTCGCCGGCCACCCCGTCGCGGTGAACATCGTCGAGATCAAGCGGCCCGGAGCTCGACGCCACGCTGGTGGCGCAGAGCGTCGCCGAGCAGCTCGTGGCTCGCGTGTCGTTCCGCCGCGCGATGAAGAAGGCCGTCACGAGCGCGATGAAGAGCGGCGCGCTCGGCATCCGCATCCAGTGCTCGGGCCGCCTCGGTGGCGCCGAGATGGGTCGCCGCGAGTGGTACCGCGAGGGTCGCGTGCCGCTGCACACGCTGCGCGCCAAGATCGACTACGGCACCGACCGACGCCGTGCACCACGTTCGGCGTCGTCGGCGTGAAGGTCTGGGTCTACCGCGGCGATAAGCTGCCCGGTTCCACGCTGACCGCCGCCGAAGAGGCAGCGCTCGTCGAGCGTCCCCGTCCCGAGCGCAGCGATCGCCCGCGCGGCAACCGCCGTGGCGCTCCTGGCGCCGGTGCTGGAAGGAGGGGCTAGATGCTGCTCCCCAAGCGAGTAAAGCACCGCAAGGTGATGCGCGGTTCCCGTAAGGGCATCGCCAAGGGCGGCACCGAGATCGCAGTTCGGCGACTACGGCCTCAAGGCCCTCGAGCCGGCGTGGATCACCAACCGCCAGATCGAGGCGGCCCGTGTCGCGATGACCCGGCACATGAAGCGTGGCGGCAAGGTCTGGATCAACATCTTCCCGGACAAGCCCGTGACGCAGAAGCCGGCCGAGACCCGCATGGGCTCCGGCAAGGGCAACCCCGAGAAGTGGGTCGCGGTCGTGAAGCCCGGCCGCATCATGTTCGAGGTCGCGGGTGTGAGCGAAGAGGTCGCCAAGGAGGCGATGCGCCTTGCGGCCCAGAAGCTGCCGATCAAGTGCAAGTTCGTCACCCGTGCTGACAGTGGCGGTGAAGCATAGATGAAGGCTACAGAGATCAAGGACCTCGCCGAGACCGAGATCGCCGAGAAGCTCAAGGAGCGCAGGACGGAGCTCTTCAACCTCCGTTTCCAGCTCGCAACCGGGCAGCTCGACAATCCCGAACCGGATCAGCGTGGTCAAGAAGGACATCGCGCGCCTGCACACCGAGCTCCGAGCCCGCGAGATCGCGGCCGGCAAGCCCCAGGCGTAAGTGGGAGGACGGTAGATGAGCACCGATCGTAACAGCCGCAAGGAGCGCCAGGGCGTCGTGGTCTCGACCGCGGGCGAGAAGACCTGTGTCGTGAAGGTCGAGGCGCGCAAGCGTCACCCGCTCTACGGCAAGATGATCACCCGCATCGACGAAGTTCCATGCGCATGACGAGAACAACGAGTGCGGTGTGGGCGACGTCGTCCGCATCATGGAGACCCGCCCCGTGTCGAAGCTGAAGCACTGGCGGCTGGTCGAGATCGTCGAGAAGGCAAAGTAGCGCAAGCACCGACCGTAGGCGGCGCCTGCGTCCGCAGGATCGAGCAGACTCGCGAACGCTCGCTGCATGCACCTGCGGCACGAGGATGGAGGAAGAGAATGATCCAGCAGGAGACACGGCTGAAGGTGGCCGACAACTCCGGGGCGCGCCAGGTGGCCTGCATCAAGGTCCTCGGCGGCTCCAGGAGGCGCTATGCCTATGTCGGCGACACGATCGTCTGCGCCGTTAAGGAGGCCACCCCCAACGGGGCGGTCAAGAAGGGCGACGTCGTGAGGGCGGTCGTGGTGCGCTGCAAGAAGGAAGTGCGCCGCCCCGACGGCAGCTACATCAGGTTCGACGAGAACGCTGCCGTCATCATCGACGCACAGGGCAACCCCCGCGGCACCCGCATCTTCGGTCCGGTCGCACGTGAGCTTGCGCGACCGCAAGTACATGAAGATCGTGTCGCTCGCACCCGAAGTGCTGTAGGAGGGACCGAAGAAGATGGCGAAGTCACTGACCATCCGCAAGGGCGATCGCGTGCATGTCATCGCCGGCAAGGATAAGGGCAAAGAGGGCAAGGTCCTCCGCTCTATGCCGGAGAAGGAGCGTGTGGTCGTCGAGAACGTCCACATGATCAAGAAGCACACGCGCCGCAGCCAGAAGAACCAGCAGGGCGGCATCATCGAGATGGAGGGCACGATCCACGTCTCGAACGTCATGCTCGTCTGCCCGAACTGCGGGCAGCCGACGCGGGTAGCCCGTCGTCGCGACGACGGCACCCGCATCCGCACCTGCAAGAAGTGCGGCAAGGACATCGACAAGTAGCAGACGCGCGGCCGCATGATGCGGTCGCGCGAGAAGTCCCGCCGGGTCGGCAATCCGGACGGGCGCAGAGACCAACTGGAGGTAGTCACGTGGCACCACGATTCAAGGAAAGGTACCGCGACGGAGGTCGTGCCGGCGCTCATGGAGCGCTTCGGCTACGCCAACGTGCACCAGGTACCGAAGCTCGAGAAGATCGTCGTGAACATGGGTGTCGGCGGGGCGACCCAGGACGCCAAGCTGCTCGAGTCCGCCGATCACCGACCTCACCATCATCACGGGCCAGAAGCCGGCGATCACCCGGGCGAAGAAGTCGATCGCGAGCTTCAAGCTGCGCCAGGGTATGGCGATCGGCGCGAAGGTCACGCTGCGCGGCGATCGCATGTGGGAGTTCTTCGACCGCCTGCTCGTCGACCGCCCTGCCGCGCATCCGCGACTTCCGCGGCGTGAGCGCGAAGGCCTTCGACGGACGCGGCAACTACTCGCTCGGCGTGAACGAGCAGCTGATCTTCCCGGAGATCGACTACGACAAGGTCGACAAGATCCGGGGCATGGACATCACGATCGTCACAACCGCGAAAACAGACGAGGAGTGCCGGGTGCTGCTCGAGCAGTTCGGCTTCCCGTTCAAGAAGTAGAGACGACCTAGGGAGCATCCCTGGCGGGACGCCCTTTCGAGGAGGTCAAAGAACGTGGCAAAGAAGTCGATGATCGCCAAGGCCAAGCGCACGCCGAAGTTCGGTGTCCGTGCGGTCAACCGCTGCAACCGCTGCGGTCGGCCCCGCGCGTACTACCGTCAGTTCGGGCTGTGCCGCGTGTGCGTGCGCGAGCTGGCCAGCCGCGGTGAGCTGCCCGGTGTCCGCAAGGCGAGCTGGTAAGCCGCATTGCGACCCGGGCAGACGGGTCCGTAAGGCGCGCCGGTCATGGGCCGGAGTGAACCGACGGACACGGTCAGACCCGAATCATAGGAGGTAGCAGAGAACATGAGCATGACCGATCCCATCGCAGATATGCTGACGCGCGTCCGGAACGCCAACAACGCGTTCCAGACGTCCACGTCGATGCCGTCTTCGAACAAGCTCGTCGCGATCGCCAAGATCATGAAGAGCGAGGGCTACATCGAGGAGTTCGAGGTCGTTCCCGGCGAGCCGCAGGCCACGCTGACGATCACCCTCAAGTACGGCCCGAAGAAGCAGCGCACCATCACCGGCATTCGCCGGATCTCCAAGCCCGGCCTTCGCGTGTACGCCAAGAAGGACGAGCTGCCCCGCGTCCTCGGCGGTCTCGGCATCGCCGTGATCTCCACCTCGCAGGGCGTCATGACCGAGAAGCAGGCCCGCGCCGCCGGTGTCGGTGGCGAGGTCATCGCCTACATCTGGTAACCGGACCGGAGAGAAAGGAGCAAGCCGTGTCTCGTATCGGCAAGCAGCCCATCCCGGTCCCAGCCGGAGTGGAAGTGACCATCGACGGATCGAGCGTCACGGTCAAGGGGCCCAAGGGCACTCTGTCGCAGTCGTTCAATCCTGATATGGCGATCACGCTCGAGGAGGGTGCCGTTGTACGTGCGCCGCCCGAGCGACGCGCGTCAGCACCGCAGCCTCCACGGCCTTACCCGCACGCTGGTCGTCCAACATGGTCGTCGGCGTGTCCGAAGGCTTCCGCAAGGACATGGAGATCGTCGGCGTCGGCTACCGTGCCGTGCTGAAGGACTCCGACCTCGACCTGTCGCTCGGCCTCAGCCACCCCATGGTGGTCAAGGCTCCCGACGGCATCACGTTCGAGGTTCCTGCGCCGAACCGCATCTCGGTCATCGGCATCGACAAGCAGCGTGTCGGGCAGACTCGCGGCCGAGATCCGCGGCATCCGCCCGCCGGAGCCGTACAAGGGCAAGGGTATCCGGTACGCGGGCGAGCACGTCCGCCGCAAGGTCGGCAAGGCCGCCAAGTAACCAGCCACGTGACCGCGCCTGCCGGCGCGCGAGAAGGAGTTAGAGGACGATCATGGACAAGACGAAAGCGAAGGCAGCAGGTCTCGCCCGCCGCCAGCGCCGCGTCCGCGGAAAGGTAAGCGGAACCGCAGCGCGCCCGCGTCTGCGGGTGAGCCGCACCAACCTGCACATCTACGCGCAGCTCATCGATGACGTTGCGGGCAAGACGCTCGTAGCAGCATCGTCGGTCGACCCGGAGCTGCGGTCGGCGCTGAAGTCGGGCGCCAACGCCGACGCCGCCAAGGCGGTGGGTGGCGCCCTGGGGCGCCGCGCCCTCGAGGCCGGCATCACCGAGGTCGTGTTCGACCGCGGTGGACGTCTCTACCACGGTCGTGTGGCCGCCCTCGCCGAGGGTGCCCGCGACGCCGGCCTGAAGTTCTAAGGGGAGGATCGAGTAATGGCGCATGACAGCAACGCTCCGGTCTCCGAGATCCAGGAGCGCGTCGTCTACATCAATCGCGTCGCCAAGGTCGTCAAGGGCGGTCGCCGTTTCTCTCTGACCGCGCTTGTGGTCGTGGGCGACGGCAACGGTCGCGTCGGCGTCGGCATGGGTAAGGCAGCCGAAGTCCCGATCGCGATCAAGAAGGGCATCGAGGACGCGAAGAAGAACATGTTCACGTTCCCGCTCACCGGCACGACGATTCCGCATGCGGTGACCGGCCACTACGGCGCCGGCAACGTGCTGCTCAAGCCAGCCGCTCCCGGTACCGGCGTCATCGCCGGTGGGCCGGTGCGCGCGCTCATGGAGCTCGGCGGCGTCAAGGACGTGTTGAGCAAGTCGCTCGGCACCAGCAACGCCCTCAACATCGTGAAGGCGGCCGCCGAAGGTCTGCAGCAGCTGAAGAGCCCCGCCGAGGTCGCGCGCAGCCGCGGCAAGACCGTGGGCGAGATCTACGGCAAGAAGGGTTAGCGGACCATGGCAGAGAAGAAGCTCAGGATCACGCAGGTCAGAAGCGCGATCGGTCTCCCGAAGGATCAGAAGGCGACCGTCCGCGCGCTTGGCCTCAAGCGCATGAACGACACCGTGGAGCAGGCGGACACGCCGGTCATCCGCGGCATGGTGTTCAAGGTGAAGCACCTCGTCCGCGTGGACGAGGCGTAGCGGGACGTTCCCGCAGTCAAGTCAGCCGGCGGCGAGCGGCCGGCAACCCGGGACGCAGTCCCGGCCAGAAGCGACAAGGAGTCATGACATGCAGCTGAACGACCTCTTCCCGGCACCGGGTTCGCGCCAGAACCGCAAGCGCGTCGGTCGCGGCAACGGGAGCGGCCACGGTTCTACCGCGGGCCGCGGCGACAAGGGCCAGAACTCGCGTGCCGGCGGCGGCAAAGGCCCCGGATTCGAGGGTGGGCAGAACCCGCTGCACATGCGGATGCCGAAGCTCGGTGGCTTCAAGAACCGCAACCGTGTGGAGTATGCGGTGGTGAACGTCGGCCGCCTCGAGGACCTCTACGCCGCGGGTGACACCGTGGACGTGGACAGCCTCTTCGACAAGGGCGTCATCAAGTCGAAGACCACTCCGGTCAAGGTGCTCGGCGACGGCGAACTCACCAAGAAGCTCACCGTGAAGATCGACAAGGTTTCCGGTCCGGCACGTGCCAAGATCGAAGCGGCTGGAGGGACGGTCGATCTCTCGTGATCGAGGCCATCAAGAACGCCTTCCGTATCCCGGACCTTCGTAAGAAGATCCTCTTCACGCTCGCGATCATCGCGCTCTACCGCGTGGGTGCGCACGTTCCGGTGCCCGGTGTCGATCCGGTCGCAGTGAAGGAACTCGTAACCGGAGCCGGTAGCGCCCTCGGCCTGCTGAACCTGTTCGCCGGTGGTGCGCTCGAGAACTTCGCGCTGTTCGCGCTCGGCATCATGCCCTACATCACGGCGACGATCATCATGCAGTTGCTGCAGGCGGTCATCCCGACGATCGAGCGTTGGTCGAAGGAGGGCGAGGCCGGTCAGCGCAAGATCACGCAGACCGCCCGCTACATGACCCTCGGCATCGCCCTGATGGAGTCGCTCGGGTCTGCTCACCGTGTTCCAGGCGCGGCCCCCGACCGGCCTTGGCGTGAACTTCGACCTGCTCACGGAGATCGTCATCGTCATCTCGCTGATCGCGGGAACGGCGATCATCATGTGGATGGGCGAGCTCATCACCCAGCGCGGCATCGGCAACGGCATGTCGCTCATCATCTTCGCCAGCATCGTGTCCCGTTTTCCGCAGACGATCGTCGCTTCATTCCGGGTGAACGCGTGGCTGATGCTCGCGATTCTCGCGATATCGCTGTTCGTGGTGGCCGCCGTCGTCTTCATGGAGGGCGGGCAGCGGCGCATCCCGGTGCAGTACGCCAAGCGCGTGGTGGGTCGTCGCGTCTACGGCGGCGTGGGCACGTACATCCCGCTCAAGGTGAACGGCGCGAACGTCATCCCGATCATCTTTGCGTCGTCGCTCTTGCTGTTCCCGTCCACGATCGCGAAGTTCTTCACGGACGTGGCCTGGCTCCAGCGGTTCTCTGACGCCCTGGCACAGGGCTGGCTGCACATCCTCCTGTACGCGGTGCTGATCGTCTTCTTCGCGTACTTCTACACCGCCCTTGTCTTCAATCCGATCGACACCGCGGACAACCTGCGCAAGAACGGCGGGTTCATCCCGGGTGTGCGTCCCGGTAATCCCACGGCGCAGTACATCGCCAACGTCCTCAACCGGATCACGTTGCCGGGTTCGCTGTTCCTGGCGGCCATCGCGGTCGGTCCGCAGATCATGTTCATGCAGACCAACGACGCGCTGGTGCAGGCCTTTGGCGGCACGTCGATCCTGATCATGGTGGGCGTGGCGCTCGAGACCATGCGACAGCTCGAGAGCCAGCTACAGATGCGCCATTACGACGGGTTCTTCAAGTAGAAACGGGCGCGTGCGCCCGAGGCTGTGATCGCAAGGGCCCCGGTCCCGGCATGATGCCGGTGCCGGGGCACTGGCGATGAGACGGGAGGGACAGCGATGAACGTCATGCTTCTGGGCGCCCCCGGCGCCGGCAAGGGCACGCAGGCCGCACGCATCGTCGAGGAGTTCGGGCTGGTCCATCTCTCCACCGGTGACATCCTGCGCAAGGCCGTCGCCGACCAGACGCCTCTCGGCCTCGAGGCCAAGCGGCACATGGACGAGGGTGGCCTGGTTCCCGACGATGTCGTCATCGGTCTCGTGCAGGAGCGGATCACGCAGCCCGACGCGCTGGAACGCGGCGTTCTCTTCGACGGCTTTCCGCGTACCATCCCTCAGGCCGACGCGCTCGGTGCAGCGCTCGCCGAGAGCGGCACTCAAGCTCGATGCGGTTGTGAGCGTCGAGGTCGACCCCGAGGCCATCGTCACCCGCATCACGTCGCGCCGCCAGTGCCGCGGCTGCGGCAAGATCTTCAACGTGGCGACCGACGGCGAACTCGCCGCATGCACCGAGTGCGGCGGCGAGGTCTACCAGCGCGACGATGACACCGAAGCGACCGTTCGCAAGCGTCTGGCCGCCTACGACGAGCAGACGAGCAAGCTGATCCCGTACTACGCCGAGCACGGCACGCTCTACACAGTCGACGGGAACCGCGTACCTGCCGATGTGTACGCTGCCATCAGCGAGATCCTACGCGGTATCGGCTAGCCTGTCGTGATCGTCACCAAGTCGCCCGCCGAACTTGACGTCATGCGCGAAGCGGGCCGGATCACAGCCGCGGCGCTGCGGTCGGTCGCGAACGCGGTGCGTCCGGGCATCACGACCGCCGAACTCGACGAGCTTGCCGAGGCGACGATCCGTGATGCCGGTGCCAGGCCGGCCTTCAAGGGCTACCATGGCTTTCCGGCCACACTGTGCACCTCGGTCGACTCGCAGGTGGTTCACGGCATCCCGGGCCCCCGGGTGCTGCGCGAGGGCGAGATACTGTCGGTGGACTGCGGGGCGATCGTCGATGGCTACTACGGCGACTCGGCGATGACCTTCCCGGTCGGCGCGGTGAGCGAGCAGGCGCGGCGCCTCATGGACGTCACCAGGAGGTCGCTCGAAGCGGGGATCGCGCGCTGCGTGCCCGGTATGCGCCTGCACGACGTGTCGGCGGCCGTACAGGAGGTGGCCGAGGGCGGTGGCTTCTCTGTGGTACGAGAGTACGTCGGTCATGGCATCGGACGTGCGATGCATGAGGACCCGCAGGTGCCGAACTACGGGCAGGCGGGCACTGGCCCGACGCTCAAGGTCGGGATGGTTCTGGCGATAGAGCCGATGATCAATGCGGGCGGCGCGGAAGTGCACTCGCTCGATGACGGCTGGACTGTCGTTACCTCGGACGGCAGCCTCTCGGCGCATTTCGAGCACACCGTGGCGGTTACCGAGAGCGGGCCGAGGATACTGACACTCGAGTAGTCTGGGCGCTCGGCGACTGCATGGATGCTGGACGCGGGCATCCGTATTGGATATACTGCCGTTTTGCGACTTAACAGCTCTTGAAGGGAATCGGCTACTTGGCCAAGCGCGAAGATGCTATCGAGATGGAAGGCACCGTTCTCGAGGCTCTACCCAATGCGATGTTCCGGGTTGAGCTCGACAATGGGCACAAGATGCTTGCTCACATCTCGGGGAAGATGCGGATGCACTACATCCGCATCCTGCCGGGCGACAAGGTGGTCGTCGAGCTTTCCCCGTACGACCTCAGCAGGGGTCGGATCACGTACCGCTTCAAGTAGTTCGTTCGCGGTGAGGGGTCATGGAGACACCCGGTGCCGTGTTAGTGCTGTCGTCACGAAAGAACACGCCTGCGGCTGGGCGACGAGATAGATCAGGCTCTGAGAACTCAACGGAAAAGGGAACCTCAGCATGAAAGTCAGACCTTCCGTTAAGAAGATGTGCGAAAAGTGCAAGGTCATCCGCCGCCACGGCCGGGTGCTCGTGATTTGCGAGAACCCGCGTCACAAGCAGCGGCAGGGCTAGAGGAGGGAGCGGGCTTTGGCACGCATTTCGGGAGTCGACCTCCCGCGCGAGAAGCGCGTTGAGATCGGCCTCACCTACATATTCGGAGTCGGGCTTACCACTTCGCAGCAGATCCTGCGCGAGACGGGCATCAACCCCGACACTCGCGTCCGGAACCTCACCGAAGAAGAGGTCGTCCGTCTGCGCGAGTACATCGACCGGAACCTCAAGGTCGAAGGTGACCTCCGCCGTGAGGTCAGCCAGAACATCAAGCGACTGATGGAGATCGGCTGCTATCGCGGCCTTCGTCACCGCAGGGGCCTCCCGGTCCGCGGGCAGCGCACGCACACCAACGCGCGTACCCGAAAGGGTCCCCGCCGCCAGATCGGCGCAAAGAAGAAGGGCAAGTAGCAGATGGCCACCAAGAAGAAGACTGCCAAGACCCGGGTGCGCCGCAGCGAGCGTAAGAACATCGCGGTCGGTCAGGCGTACATCAAGAGCACGTTCAACAACACGATCATCAGCATCACGGACCCCTCGGGCAACGTGATCGCATGGAAGTCCGCCGGCCAGGTGGGCTTCAAGGGTTCGCGCAAGTCAACTCCGTTCGCGGCGCAGCTTGCCGCTGAGCAGTGCGCGAAGCTCGCCCAGGAGCACGGCGTCCGCAAGGTGACCGTGTTCGTGAAGGGTCCCGGCTCCGGCCGTGAGACCGCGATCCGCTCGCTCCAGGCCGCTGGCCTCGAGGTTGCGAGCATCCAGGATCGCACCCCTGTCCCGCACAACGGCTGCCGGCAGCGCAAGCGCCGCCGCGTGTAGTTTCCGGAAGGATCGACCTCTATGGCACGTTACACAGGGGCGGACTGCAGGCAGTGCCGCCGCGAAGGTGAGAAGCTCTTCCTGAAGGGCGATCGCTGCTACACCGACAAGTGTGGCATCGAGAAGCGCCCGTACCCGCCGGGCCAGGCCGGCAAGAAGCGCCCGCGCGACTCGGAGTATCGTCTCCAGCTCCGTGAGAAGCAGAAGGCCAAGCGCATCTACGGCGTTCTGGAGAAGCAGTTCCGCACGTACTACAAGCTGGCCAGCCGCCAGCCGGGCATCACCGGCGAGAACCTGCTGCGCCTGCTCGAGACGCGGCTGGACAATGCCGTGTACCGCCTCGGCTTCGCATCGTCGCGCGACGAGGCGCGCCAGACGGTCCGCCACGGTCACTTCACCGTGGATGGTCGCAAGGTGGACATCCCGTCTTTCCGGGTGCGTCCGGGCGCCGTGATCGCCGTGGCCGAGAAGGCCAAGGACATGACCGCTATCAAGGCGGCCCTGATCTCATCCTCGAAGATCGAGGTCCCGGGCTGGCTCGAGGTGGACGTGGAGAAGCTGCAGGGCCGCGTGCTCTCGCTGCCGACCCGCGAGCAGATCGAAGCTCCCATCCGCGAGCAGCTCATCGTCGAGCTGTACTCGAAGTAATCACGCCTTGCCAGCCAAGGAGGCTTAGACGCATGACCGAGTTTATGAGGCCGAAGGTTTCCGTCGACGAGATCGACGCGCGGACCGCCCGCTATGTCGTCGAGCCGCTCGAGCGTGGGTACGGATACACGCTTGGCAACTCGATGCGCCGGGTGCTGCTGTCGTCGCTCACTGGCGCGGCCGCGACATCGATCCGCATCGAGGGTGTTCAGCACGAGTTCTCGACGATCGAGGGCGTCCGCGAGGACGTCACCGACATCGTCTTGAATGTGAAGGGCCTGGTCTTCAGCGACACGGGCATCGGTGAGGGCGACGCGGTCGCCACGCTCTCCGTGAGCGGTCCGAAGACGGTCACCGGTGCGGACCTGAAGGTCCCTGCCGAGTTCACGCTGACGAATCCCGAGCACGTCATCGCAACGCTGCAGAAGGGTGCCAAGCTCGAGATGAGCATCCGCGTCGGCGTCGCTCGCGGCTACGTGTCGGCCGACCGCAACAAGCGTCTCGACGATCCGATCGGCGTCATCACCGTCGACTCGATCTTCAGCCCGGTGACGCGGTGCACCTACGTCGTGGAGAACACGCGTGTGGGCCAGCGCACCGACTACGACAAGCTCATCCTCGAGGTGGAGACCAACGGCGCCATCTCGCCGGCCGATGCGGTGGCCCGTGCCGCCCGCATCGTCAACGAGCACATGATGCTCTTCATCGAGCAGGCCGAGGGCGAACTGCCCGAGGGCGGCATCTTCGAGTCGATCCCCGACGAGAAGGACCGCGTGCTCGACACCCCGATCGAGGAGCTGGACCTCACCGTCCGCTCGTACAACTGCCTGAAGCGCCAGGGCGTCAACAGCATCGGCCAGCTCACCGAGTGCAGCGAAGCCGACCTGCTGAACATCCGGAACTTCGGCGCCAAGTCGATCGAAGAAGTCAAAGACAAGCTCCAGGCCATGGGCCTGGGTCTCGCAGGCTAGGAGAACGCACGAGATGAGACACGCGAAGAAGGGGCGCAAGCTCGGCACCGACGCGAGCCACACCAAGGCGATGCTCCGGAGCCTGGCCGGCGCCCTGCTCGCCAACGAGCGGATCAAGACGACCGAAACGCGCGCCAAGGAGGTGCGGACCCTCGTGGACCGCATCATCACCTGGGGCAAGCGCGGCGACGTTCACTCCCGCCGCCTGGCACTCGCCGAACTGGGCGATCAGGCGCTGGTGAAGAAGGTATTCGATGACATCGCGCCGCGGTACAAGGAGCGCGAGGGTGGCTACACGCGCATCCTCAAGCTTGGGCCGCGCAAGGGCGACGCTGCCCCGATGGTCATCATGGAGCTCGTAGACTAGTATCGGCCCGCGAGGGTCGTGAGACTGCCGAGGGCCTCGCAGAACGCGGGGCCCTCAGTCGTCTTGAGGAGGCTTGGCGTGATCGAACTCCGCGACGTGCGCGTCGTGTATCCGGGGGCGGAGCGTCCGGCGCTCGACGGTGTCTCCCTCACCGTCGGCGCCGGGTGAGTCCTTGGCGGTGCTCGGCCCAAACGGCTCGGGCAAGTCCACGCTCGTCCGATTGATGAACGCGCTGCTGATGCCGTCGGCGGGCACGGTCACCGTTGACGGCATGGACACCGCAGATGAGGCGACTGTGTGGGACATTCGCTCACGTGTGGGATTCGTCCAGCAGAACCCGGACAACCAGATCGTCGGCACGGTGGCCGAGGAGGACGTCGCGTTCGGGCCGGAGAACCTGGGCGTCCCGTCTGTCGAGCTGCGGCGACGCGTGGACGACGCGCTCGCTGCGGTCGGGCTCACGGGTCTTGAGCGCCGTGAACCGCATCTGCTGTCGGAGGGTCAGAAGCAGCGGCTCGCGATCGCCGGAGCGCTTGCGATGGATGCCGGCCTACCTCGTGCTCGACGAGCCGACGGCGATGCTCGATCCGGCCGGACGGGCCGATGTGCTCGCCGTGCTCGCTAGCTTGAGGGAGCGCGGGGTGGGGATCGTCCACGTGACGCACCACATGGAGGACGTCTTGTCTGCTGACCGTGCGATCGTTCTCGATGGAGGGCGCATCGCATTCGCGGGCAGCCCGCTCGAGCTCGCCGGAGACCCGGGCGGTGCCGAGCGCCTCGGCGTGGACGTTCCGGCGGTGGTGGTGATGGCCCGGGCACTGCGCGCAGGTGGCATCCCGCTGCCTGCTGACGCGCTCAGCGCCGAACGGATCGTGGATGCGCTATGGCCCTCGTAGCGCGGGACCTCGGATACACCTACAGCGCCGGGGCGGACTACCGAGTGCAGGCGCTCAGAGGAGTGAACCTCGAACTCGATCGCGGCGATGTGCTGGTGATCGCCGGCGCCACCGGCTCCGGCAAGTCCACGCTCCTTCGTCTGCTCGCAGGCCTTCTCGAGCCTGAGACGGGCGTCGTGGAGCTCGACGGGGCGTCGCCTCGCTCGCGCAGCTCGCGCGGCCGCGTCGCGATCGTCTTCCAGAACCCGGAATCGCAGTTCTTCGCCGAATCCCTGCTCGCAGACGTGATGTTCGGTCCCCGCAACCTGGGCGCGCCGGACCCGGAGGGCGCAGCCGCTGCGGCGCTCATGGCCGTCGGGCTCGACCCGGGAGCGTTCGGTCCGCGGTCGCCCTTCACCCTCTCGGGCGGCGAGGCGCGACGGGCGGCCATCGCCGGAGCGCTCGCGATGGGCGCGCCATACCTGCTGCTTGACGAGCCCACTGCGGGACTCGACGCACGCGGTCGGCGGGACGTGCTCGCCGCCATCGAGGCCGAGCGGGTTAAGGCCGGCATCGTGGTCGTCACGCATGATCCCGACGAGTTTCTTGTCTCGGCAACCCGCATGCTCGCCCTGGAGGGGGGCGCACCCGTCTTCGACGGGACCGTAGCGGAACTCACGGACGATCCGTCGGACTTCGAAGCGGCGGGCCTGCGCCTGCCCGACGTGGTCCGGACGCAGGTGCTCGCGCGAGATCGCGGTGCGCGCCTTGCGACCGTCGAGTTTGACGCCCCGGCGGCTGCACGGGTGCTGCTCGACGCCTGGAGGGCGGGCCGATGAGGGTTCCGGTCACCTTCGGACAGTACGTGCCGACCGAGTCGCCCATGCATGCGCTCGATTCCAAGACCAAGATGGGTCTTGTAGCGGCGTTCACCGGGGCGATGTTCCTGGTCGAGGGGTTCGCGGGGCTTGCGGCGCTGGCGGGATTCATCGTCCTGGCCCTGTGGATCTCGCGGGTTCCGGCACGCATCGCTTTCAGGGGCATCAAGGCGCTGACCTTGCTGCTGAGCTTCACGCTCATCGTCCACGCCGTGCGGTGGAATCCCGCGACCGTGGCTCTCGTGCGGCTCGGTCCGGTGGCGATCGACGGCCCGGGGCTGACCGAGGGCCTCTTCTTCGTGCTGAGGATCATCCTGCTCGTGGTGGGGACGTCGCTGCTGACGCTCACCACGACGCCCGTGCAGCTCACGGACGGCCTCGAGCGGGTCATGCGGCCCCTCGAGGTTGTTCGCTTCCCTGCGGGCGAGGTGGCGATGATGCTTACCATCGCGCTTCGGTTCATCCCGACCACCGCGCAGGAGGCCGAGAAGATCCTCATCGCGCAGACCGCCCGCGGTGCGCGCTTCGACGAGGGCGGTCTCGTCAGGCGCGCGCGGGCGTTCGTACCCGTGATGGTGCCGCTCTTCGTGAACCTGTTCCGGCGCGCCGAGGACCTTGCGGTGGCTATGGAGTCGCGCTGCTACCGCGGCGGCGCGGGGCGCACCCGGCTCAACGCCTCGGCCATGACCGTCCGCGACTGGCTGGTGCTACTGTTGGCTTCGGCGGCGCTCGTCGCCGTCGGAATCGCGCTCTAGGGGGCTCCGTGGCGTCGACCATCGTACTCACCGTCTCCTATGACGGTCGCGGCTTTGCCGGGTTCGCCAGGCAGCCCGGCCTCGTCACGGTCCAGGGCCAGCTGGAGTCTGCGCTTGCGACTGCGCTTCGGCGTGAGCGTCGAGACGGTCGGGGCGGGCAGGACCGACGCCGGCGTTCACGCGCTCGGAGCAGGTCGTCAGTCTCGAGTGGGACGAGCCTGATCTCGATCGCGCCGCGCTGCTACGCTCGCTTAATGCGCTCGTCGGTGACGGCATCGTCGTGACGGGCGTCCGCGAGGCCCCCGTCGGCTTCAGCGCACGGCATTCGGCAGTGGGGCGCGAGTATCGCTACCGCATCGTCCCGGGCCCCGTGCCGCCGCTGTTCCTGGCGCCGGTCTCATGGTGGGTCAAAGGAACGCTCGATCTCGGCGCCATGCGGGAGGCGGCCGATGCGCTCCTCGGCGAGCATGACTTCCGCTCGTTTTGCGTTGCGTCCTCCGCCGAGGGAATCCGGCACCCTCCGCCGCCTCGACCTGATCGAGATCGGGCCGGAGATCGCGATGGGGGAGCACAGCATCGTGATTCGGGTCGCCGGCAACGCGTTTCTTCACTCGATGGTGCGCGTGATCGTGGGGAGTCTCGTCGAGGTCGGCCTCGGCAGACGGCCGGCATCATGGGTCGCGGACGCACTTGCTGCGTGCGACCGGTCGGCGGCGGGTCCGACCGCGCCCGCGCAGGGCCTGACGCTGTGGCACGTCCACTACCCGGAGGAGTGCTGGCTGTAAGGGAGCCGCCCATCGGGACGGGTAGATACGCCCGGTGGCGTTTGTTGACACCCCACGGGTGCGCGGATAAACTGCAAGGGTTCGTTTCGAGAGCCCCGTGAACTCGACAAACGACCACGTCCAGCACCGTTTTGGAGGAACTCTTGAAGACCTATTACGCCAAGCCCGGCGAGGTGGAGCGCGAGTGGCTGCTCGTTGACGCCACGGATATCCCCCTCGGCCGTCTGGCGAGCGAAGTGGCTTCCATCCTCAAAGGGAAGCGCAAGCCGCAGTACACCCCGAACGTAGACACCGGTGACTTCGTCATCGTCGTCAACGCGTCGAAGGTGAAGCTCACCGGCAACAAGCTCGCTACCAAGATGAAGTACCGCCACTCCGGTTTCCCGGGTGGCCTCAAGGAAGTCCCGATCTCCGAGATGCTCGCCAAGCGTCCCGAGCGCGTGATCGAGGGCGCCGTCAAGGGCATGCTTCCGAAGAACACGCTCGGGCGGGCTCAGGGCATGAAGCTCAAGGTGTACGGCGGCGCCGAGCACCCGCATCAGGCCCAGAACCCCCGTCAGATCACCCTGGAGGTCTAACGCATGGCTGAGAGCAAAGCAGTCTACTGGGGCACCGGCCGCCGCAAGACCTCGGTCGCGCGCGTTCGCCTCATGCCCGGTACCGGTCAGATGACCGTGAACGGCCGCGCGTTTGCCGACTACTTCGGTCGCGAGGTGCTCAAGGGCTACGTCGAGCAGCCGTTCAAGGTCACCGAGACCGTCGGCCACTTCGACGTCTTCGCCAACATCAAGGGCGGCGGCCTTTCGGGCCAGGCGGGCGCGATGCGCCACGCCATCGCCCGTGCCCTGCTCGAGGCGGGCGACGACTACCGCGGTGAGCTCAAGCGCGCCGGACTCCTTCGCCGCGACCCGCGTATGGTCGAGCGCAAGAAGTACGGCCTCAAGAAGGCCCGCAAGCGTCCGCAGTTCTCGAAGCGCTAGAGCGCCGAGGCGTTACCGCGCTATCATCAAGGCCCGCCCTGGTGGCGGGCCTTGTGCGTGAAGGAGGCGTTGATGGGCAAGCTCTTCGGCACCGACGGCGTTCGGGGAATCGCGAACAGCGAACTCACGCCCGAGCTGGCGTTCAAGCTCGGCGAGGCAGCCGGGCACTTCCTGGGCGAGCGTGGCGCGGGTCGCATCGTCGTGGGCATGGACACTCGCCGCTCTGGCGATCTGCTCGAGGCCTCGCTCGTGGCGGGCATCTGCTCTTCGGGTGCGAGCGCACTCCGGCGGGCATCGTGCCCACGCCGGCTGTGGCCTTCCTGGCGCGCGAGCTGGGCGCAGACGGCGGGGTCGTCATCTCGGCGTCGCACAATCCCGCCGAGTACAACGGCATCAAGTTCTTCGACCGCGACGGCTTCAAGCTCCCTGACGAGATCGAGGACGAGATCGAGGAGTTCCTGATCGCCGAGCGCGACTGGGAGCGGCCGACCGGGGCGCTGGTGGGCATCGCCGAGGCGGTACCCGATGCTGCGGAGCGCTACATCGCGCACGCCGTCACGACCGTGCCTGACCGTCTCGACGGACTGCGGGTCGCCATCGACTGCGGCCACGGCGCAGCATCGGTGACCACGCCTGCGGCATTCCGGGCGCTCGGGGCCGAGGTCACCGCAGTGAACTGCGACTGGGACGGCACCGATATCAACCGCGCGTGTGGCTCCACGCATCTGGAGGTCATCGCAGAGGTGGTTCGAAGTGGAGAATTCGACCTCGGCATCGCCCACGATGGAGACGCCGATCGAGTGCTCGCGGTGGATGAGACGGGAGCCGTCATCGACGGCGACGCCATCATGGCGGTCTGCGCCCTCGACCTCCGGGACCGTGGTGCGCTCGCGGGGGACACGGTGGTCGCTACGGTCATGAGCAACCTCGGGTTCGACGTGGCGCTGCGAGAGCGTGGCATCACCGTCGTGAAGACGCGTGTCGGCGACCGCTACGTGCTCGATCAGATGCGCGCCTCCGGCGCCGCCTTCGGCGGCGAGCAGTCCGGCCACGTGATCTTCCTCGAGCACGCGACCACCGGTGACGGACTCGTCACGGCGTTGCAGCTTGCGGCGGTGATCCGTCGTTCGGGCAAGCGCCTCTCGGAGCTTGCCGGAGTGATGGTCCACTACCCCCAGGTGCTCGAGAACGTCCGGGTCGCGCACCGCGAGCTGCTCTCGAGCAGCGCCGCGATTGCGGACGCGGTGCGGGTGGCCGAGGCCACGCTGGGGGACTCCGGTCGCGTGCTCGTGAGGGCCTCGGGCACCGAGCCGCTGGTACGCGTGATGGTGGAGGCCGCCGAAGAGAACCAGGCCCGCTCGATCGCGGAGCACATCGCCGACCTCGTCCGCGTCGAGCTCGGGTAGCGGCCCGGCAACCGTTCGGTGGCACGCCGACCGGGGCAGCAGCGCGCCTCTGCTAGAATGCAGCGTGACCGGTAGCCTTGCAGAAGGGAGCCGCTCGTCCAACTGAACGCCAGCGCCAGGCCTGATGCCATCAGGTGACGAGGTGGGGACCTATCGAAAGACTCGGCGGATGGTCCTCCGGCCCTCATCGGGGTCGAAACGGCACGCGACAAATCCTGCGGGCGACCGCAGGGACAAACCGCTGCTGAACCGGGTCATCATCATCGCGGCGTGTCAGGCTGCTTCTCCGACGCCCGATGCGCGCGAACCTGCAACAACCACTGACCTTCATCCTTCCCGAGGGAGGAGTACACCCTATGTGTGGAATCGTCGGATACTGCGGGCCCCGCCAGGCGAGCGACGTCCTGCTTGCGCGGGCTTGCCGTCTCGAGTACCGCGGATACGACTCGGCGGGCGTGGCCGTCATCGGCGATGACGGCTCGCGACCGTGCGCCGGGTCGGCAAGCTGCACACCTGCGTGAGGCCCTCGAGGCCGGGCCGCTCGAAGGCACGCGTGGGCATCGGTCACACGCGCTGGGCCACGCACGGCCGGCCTACCGAGGAGAACGCCCATCCCCACGCCGACTGCGCGGGCGCCATCGCCGTCGTGCACAACGGCATCATCGAGAACTACCTCGAACTGCGCGAGGAGCTGGCAGCGGCCGGCCACGTGCTTCGGTCGGAGACCGATACCGAGACCGTCGCGCACCTGGTCGAGAGCTACTACGACGGCGACCTCGCCGATGCCGTGCGCGGACGCGTGCGGCGGCTGCAGCGGCAGCTACGCGCTCGCGGTCGTGCATGCATCGCGAGCCCGAGACGATCGTCGCGGCGCGTCAGGACTCACCGCTGATCATCGGCGCGGGCAAGGGCGAGACGATCATCGCGAGCGACATCCCGGTGGTGCTCGAGTACACGCGCGACGTGCTCGTGCTCGAGGACGGCGACGTCGCGACCGTCACCGCCGGCCGGCGTGGTCGTGCGACGGCGCGGACGGCGAGGTGCGCGAGCCGGAGCACATGCACGTCGAGTGGAACCTCGACGCCGCCGAGAAGGGCGGCTACGAGACGTTCATGCTCAAGGAGATCCACGAGCAGCCCTCGGCGATCCGGGACACGCTGCGCGGCCGGATGGGCGCGAACGGCGACATCGCAGCTCTCTGAGCTCACGCTTGACGCCGCCGAGATCGCCGCGATCGAGCGTGTCTTCATCGTCGCGTGCGGGACGAGCTACCACGCCGGCATCATCGCGAAGACGCTGATCGAGCAGTGGGCGCGGATCCCTGTGGAGGTCGATGTCTCGAGCGAGTTCCGCTATCGCGACCCGATCGTGGACGGACACGCTCGTCGTGGCCATCACCCAGTCGGGCGAGACCGCCGACACGCTGGCGGGCGTCCGCGAGGCGCGCGCGAACGGCGCGAAGGCATTCGCGATCACCAACGTGGTCGGGAGCCGCGTCACGCGCGAGAGCGACGGCGTCATCTACACGCACGCCGGGCCTGAGATCGGCGTGGCGGCGACCAAGACGTTCACCGCGCAGATCGCCGCGCTCATGGTGCTCGCGCTCAAGCTCGCGCAGGTCAAGGGCACGCTCGAGCAGTCGCGCATCGAGGAGCATCTGGGAGGAGATCTCGCCGTCTGCCGGAGATCGTCGAGGCGGTCCTCGGCAGCAACGACGACATCGAGGCGTGCGCGCGGGAGTACGTGGACGCGCTCGTCGTCGCTCTTCCTCGGCAGGGGGATCGGCGTGCCGGTGGCCATGGAGGGCGCGCTCAAGCTCAAGGAGATCAGCTACATCCACGCCGAGGCGTACGCCGGCCGGCGAGATGAAGCACGGGCCGATCGCGCTCATCACCGAGGACATCCCGGTCGTGGTCGTGGCCACGCAGGGGCACACGTACGAGAAGGTGGTCAGCAACATGCAGGAGGTGCGGGCGCGCGGCGCGCGAGGTCATCGCGGTGGCGACATACGGTGACGACGAGATCCGCAAGCACGCCGAGCACGTGCTCTACGTGCCGCAGGACGAGCGAGGCGATCTCGGCGATTCCGGCCACCGTGCCGCTCCAGCTGCTCGCATACCATATCGCCGCGCTGCGCGGCTGCAACGTGGACCAGCCCCGGAACCTCGCCAAGTCAGTGACGGTGGAGTAGCCATGCCCGGGGATGCCCAGATGATCAACGGCCTCGGCGTGGACATCGTCGAGATCGACCGGATGCGCGAGGCGCTGAAGCGTCGGCCACGCATGAAGGAGCGCCTGTTCTCCGAGGAGGAGCGCGAGTACTGCGACAAGCGCAACAAGCCGGAGATCCACTACGCCATGCGCTTCGCGGCGAAAGAGGCCGTGCTCAAGGCGCTCGGCACCGGCTTCTCGGGCATGCGCTTCCGCGACGTCGAGGTCGTGCGAGACGAGCGCGGCCGACCGATCCCGAAGCTCTCGGGCAAGGCGGCCGAGGTGGCCGAAGCCGCGGGCGTGGTGGAGATGCACCTCTCGCTCTCGTATACGCACACGAACGCCGTGGCGTCCGCTGTGGCCATCACCGAGCAGATGCGGCCGCAGAAGCCGGTTGAGCCCGAGACTCCCGAACAGCGCCTGGCCGCGTCGTTCAAAGACGCGAGGTCGCTTCTCGATGATGTGGGGAACGAAGAGTCGTAAGGACGGTGTCTGCGATCATGACAGGGCCGCGCTCGCGCGGCCCTGTTCGATGGGGGGCCGAATGCAGTACGCGCTCACAGCGCCGCAGATGCGGGCGATCGAGGAGCGGGCCGTTGCCGAGGGGATCGCGACGCTCGGCGAGTTGATGGGGCGCGCGGGAGCCGCCCTGGCCTCGGAGACGCTTCGGCGCGTGCCCGAGGGTGACGTGCTCGTCGTGTGCGGTCCCGGCAACAACGGCGGGGACGGCTGGGTCGCTGCCCGCATGCTGCAGGCGGCGGGCAGGGGCGTGCGGGTCCTCTCGCTCGTCGGGATCGAGGCGCTTGCGAGTCCCGCGGCCGAGGCGGCAGGCGCTGCGCTGGCAGCGGGCGTCCCGTGGGCGTTTGCCGGGACGGCTGCGGTCTCCCTTGAGGGTGTTGCAGCGATCGTGGATGCGATGTTCGGCTTCGGCTTTCGCGGCGCCATGGGGGAACCGGCGGCGGCTGTGGTGGCCGCCATCGCCGATTCGGGCGCCTTCGTGCTCTCGGCCGATGTGCCCTCTGGCGTCGATGCCGATACGGGTGCTGTCGCCGGTCCTGCAGTGCGTGCAGATGTGACGGTGACGTTCACGGCATACAAGCGGGGGCTGCTTCTCTACCCAGGCGCGGAGCATGCCGGCTCGATCGTCGTGGCCGACATCGGGATCCCTTCGCGCATGGTGGAGGCCGAAGGCGGGCTGGAGGTGCCGCGCCCATCCGACTTTCGGCCGATCTTCCCGTGGCCGGGACCCGGGGACCACAAGGGTGCGCGGGGACGCGTGGCCGTCGTCGCGGGCTCGGCCATGTACTCGGGCGCTGCGGTGCTCGCCGTATCCGGGGCGCTGCGCATGGGCGCGGGGTACGTGTACGCGGTCGTGCCGGAGCCGATGGCGGACGTTGTGCGTACGACGCTACCGAGTGCGATCGTGCGCGCGGTGCCGGCCGCGCTCGACGGTTCGATGGCGCGCGTAGATGCCGTTCTGACAGCCGTCGCGGATGCGGACGCGATCGTGGTGGGTCCGGGACTGACGACGTCGCCGAGCGTGGGAGAGATCGTGCGCGCTCTCGTGCGCGATGCGACAGCCCCCCTCGTGCTCGATGCTGACGCGCTCAACGTGCTTGGGGGCGACCTGGCGTCGCTCGACGCAGCCCGGGTGCCGCTGGTGATCACGCCGCACCCCGGGGAGGCCGCCCGCCTTCTCGGCTGCGACATCGGCGAGGTCGTTGCGGACCGTCCCGGTGCGGCAGCGCGGCTGGCGGGGGAGTCCCGCGTGTCGCTGCTCAAGGGGGCTCGAACGCTCGTGGCGGGCGCCGACCGCATGGCGGTGGTCCTGGCGGGCAACGCAGGGCTCGCGCGAGCGGGATCCGGCGACGTGCTCACAGGGATGATCGGTACCCTGCTCGCGCAACGCGTTGCGCCCTTCGATGCAGCGGTTGTGGCCGCGCATCTTCACGGACGCGCCGCCGAGTTCGGGACTGCGCGGCTCACCGAGACCTGCTTCACCTCGGTGGACATCGTCGGCTTCCTTCCCGGCGCTGTGCGCGAGGTCCGAAGCGGGTAGAATCGAGGTGCGCGGCGAGGGCCGCGATTGATTCCGACACCTGGAGGTACCATGGCCGATCTCACCGCACGTGACATCATGACGAAGGATCCGCTCACCGTGTCAGCCGATCTGTCGGTGACCGACGCGGCCCGTCTGATGGTCGAGAACCGTGTCGGTGCGCTGCCGGTACTCGCCGGCGAAGAGCTCATCGGGCTCGTCACCGAGGGCGATCTGATCATGCGGGACGTCAAGGTGGAGTTCCCGACGTACCTGCATCTTCTCGACGGCTTCATCATGTATCCGCCCGCGACCGCACGCTTCGAGTCGGAGTTGAAGAAGGCCGTCGGCGCCACCGTGGAGGACGTCATGTCCACCGACCCCGTCACGGTCGAGGCGAACACGAGCGTAAGCGACGTCGCCACGCTCATGGTCGACCGCGACGTGAGCCGTGTGCCGGTGCTCGAAGGCGGCAAGCTCGTCGGGATCATCAGCAAGTCGGACATCGTCCGATCGCTCATCGCCGAGGGCTAGCCCATGCCGTACCGTCGCGGTGCCTGGGCCGAGGTGGATCTCGGCGCTCTTGCGCGCAACGTGCGCACGCTGAAAGCGCTCACGCCGCGCACGACGCGCTTCATGGCGGTCGTGAAAGCAGACGGATACGGCCACGGTGCACGTGAGGTGGCACAAGCCGCTCTTGATGCGGGCGCCGATCGCCTCGGCGTGGCCACGCTCGAGGAAGCCATCGAGCTCCGTGAGGCCGGCGTGACCGCCCCGCTCCAGATCCTCGCGGAGATCCCGCCAGAAGGTGCGCCGCTTGTGCTGGAGCACGACATCATCGCTACGATCGCGAGCAGAGAGTCCGCGGTCGCGCTCAGCCGCGCGGCGATGCTCGCTCAGCGGGAAGCGGTCTGTCACCTCAAGATCGACACCGGTATGAACCGCATCGGTGTTCGCGCCGAGGACGCCGCAGCTCTCGCGTCGCGGATCTCGGATCTTCCGGGCATCGTGCTCGAGGGGGCTTTCACCCACTTCGCGACGGCCGACACGCCGGGCGACTGGGAGTTCGATCGCCAGGTGACCCGCCTGTCGACCGCGTTGGACGCGATGCGTACCGAAGGCGTGCGTCCCGCTATCGTGCATGCGGCGAACAGCGCAGCGACGGTCCTGCACCCGGAGACGCATCTCGACATGGTGCGCTGCGGCATCGCCGTCTACGGGCTGCATCCCTCGGCGGCCACCATGGGCTCGGTGTCGCTCGAGCCGGTGATGAGTGTCCGGGCGCGCGTGTCGTTCGTGAAGCGCATCGGTCTCGGTGACGGCGTCAGCTACGGTCTTACCTGGCACGCTGGGGGGCCGGCGACGATCGCCACACTGCCGCTCGGCTACGCGGACGGTGTCCATCGGGTGCTGTCCAACCAGATGTCGGTGCTCATCGGCGGTCGCCGATGCGCGCAGGTCGGCCGGGTATGCATGGACCAGCTTATGGTCGAGGTCCCGAACGGGCTTGACGTGCACGTGGGGGACGAGGCCGTGATCGTGGGAACTCAGGGCCGGGAGACGATCGCGATGGCTGAAGTGGCGGACCTCGCCGGCACCATCAACTACGAGATGGCCTGCGGATTCGCGCTCCGTCTCGGCCGCGAGTATCGTCCGGCATAGGCTCCGGGGGCGCCCATCCCGGTACGTCGCATCGTTCGGCGCACCTGGGGGAGGTCGGCGTCCGAGAATCGCTGAACAAATTGTGTGGAGGCGTTGCAGGAGTTCGCCTTCTTCTTGGCGAACAACGCCTCAGACGGGAACGCGCGAGCGCTCCCGCCCGCCTGTTGCGGCATAACCGCGACTGCCCGGGCGCCGGGGTGGATGTCCGGCAAACCGGATCGGCTCGCAGAGGACGTTCGTACCAGTACTGCTACCAAGGAGAGCCCGATGGACGAGAAGGTTCTGGAGGAGATCAGATTCCATCAGGACGCGGTCACCCGGGACGCTAACTCACCGCTGTTCCAGATCCGCGAGAAGGAGATGGAGATCTCCGGCCGGGTGTTCGCGGCGCGTAACCAGGCAGACAAGATGATCAGCGACGCGCGTCAGCGCGCACTGGACATCGTGCGTAGCGCCCACGCTGACGCAGAGCGGCTCGCGAAGGAACATGGCGACAAGGTGCTCGCGGGTGTGGAGTCTTCGATCGAGGACGTCAAGAAGCAGGGCGTTGTCGAAGTCGGAGAGCTCAAAGAGGAATTGGCGAAGCGTCAGAGCCAGGCGGCGGAGTTCGTCGTTAAGCTCGTCACCGCGGTCTGACGCCCGCAGCAGCTCGAGGAATCCCGAGGAATCGGGGGAGGGCGCATATGTTGGTCCCAATGGCACGGATGGAGCTGATTGGCCCGAAGAACATCTTCTTTGATGTTCTCAGTCTGCTCCACGAGGCGGGCACGCTGCATATCGAGGACCTTTCAAAGAAGATCGGCGCCGGTGAGCTTCCGCTGGATCAGATGGAAGTGGTCGAGAACCAGCTTGCCGAGCAGGAGCGCATGGAGGAACTGCTCATCCGTCTGCGCTCGATCATCAAGGCGCTGCACCTCCCGTCCGAGGCTGTCGACGAGGTTGCGCGGCAGAAGCACTACCTTGAGCTGTGGCAGCTCGACAGCAAGGAACTCGCCGCCGAGGTGACGAAGGTCATCGACCAGGTCGAGGACCGCACGTCGAGCCTCGCGCAGGCGCAGTTCTCGATGGAGGCCGAGATGGGCCTCCTGGCGCGCTACGAGCCGATCCTCCAGAAGATCCAGCCTCTCGCCAAGCAGATCGTGACCACGGGTGCGTACGACTCGGTCGCGCTGCTCGTCGAGCGTCGCTACAAGGGCGCGCTCGAGGGTCTCAAGAAGGAACTCGACGGTATCACGTCCAACCAGTGCGAGATCGTGTCCACCGACGTGGACGAGGACACCACCGCAGTCATCATGGTGTTCGGCAAGAAGTACTCCGAGGCGGTTCACAAGTTCCTCGCCGTTGAGAACGTCAACCAGGTACGGCTGCCCTCCGACTTCCAGGACATGCCGTTCGACGTGGCGTACGACCAGCTGAAGCAGCGCCGTCAGGACCTGCCGACGCAGCTCGAGAAGGTCAGGGAAGAACTCGCGTCGATGTCCAACACCTGGTACATGAAGCTCACCACGGTCCGCGACGTGCTCGTGGACAAGATCGATGAGACCGCCGCGATTCCTAAGTTCGGGCAGACGGAGTACGCATTCGTCATCACCGGATGGCTGCCCGTGGAGGGCGTCAAGGACTTCCGGAAGCTCCTCTCGGACAAGTTCGGCGCCGGATGTCATCGTCAACCAGCTCGAGATCGACCAGCACGACTATGAGGAGACGCCGGTCTCCCTGAAGAACCCCCAGTGGGTTCAGCCGGCGTCGGCGGCGATGAGCTACCTCATGGGCGGCAAGCCCATGTACGGCACCATCGACCCGTCGACGATCTGGGCCATCAGCTACCCGCTCATCTTCGGCATGATCGTCGGTGACATCGGGTACGGCGTGGTCATGCTGGCGATCATCTTGTGGATGCGGTTCAAGTACAAGGACAGCGCCGCTGTGCAGCTGGCCACCGGTCTGCTCGGCCCCGCGGCCACCTCCGCGATCATGTTCGGCGTCTTCTACGGCGAGGTCTTTGGTGGTCTGCTGTGGAAGCACGGCCAGTTCATGTTCCCGGTCATTTCGCTCGGCCAGGGCTTCTCCTTGCCATACGGCCGCGAGCACGCCGTCATGCCGCTCATGATCATGGCGCTCGGTCTCGGCGTCGTGCAGATCCTCTTCGGCCTCATCCTCGGCCTGATCAACTCGCTCAGGATGAAGCACAAGAAGCACGCGTGGATCAAGGGCGGTCTGGCCGCTTTCGTGCTCGGCGCTATCATCCTCGTCGTCGGCATGGTGCTCCTCAATCAGAACCCGGTCGTGAAAGCGGTCGGCGCGATCGCTCTCGGAGGCGGCGTGCTCGTGGTCCTGCGATTCGGCGGGATGATGGGCTTCGTCGAGACGATCGAGACGGTGTCTCACACCGCAAGCTACCTGCGTATCATGGCCATCGGTCTTTCCGACGCGATCTTCGCGAGTGCCATCAATGAGATGGCCGGGGGCTTCCCCCCGATCGTCGGCATCATCGTGGCACTGCTGTTCCACTCGATCCACCTGGTTCTGGCAGTCTTCACGCCTACAGTCCATGCACTACGTCTCAACTTCCTGGAGTTCGGCGGGAAGTACTACGAGGCGAGCAAGTCAGAGTACAAGCCGTTCCACAAAACCGGAGGTGAAAAGAGCGCATGATCAAGAACAAGCTCGCAAAGGTGGTGTTCGGGAGTACCTTCCTGGCCGCCATGATCGTCCCGGCGATGGCACTCGCCGAGGGCACGACGACCCAGAACGACCCGTCGGTCGACATCGCCAAGTACGCTGCTGCAGGCGCCTCGATGTGTGTGGCAGCACTGGCCACCGCGTACGCGCAGTCGAAGATCGGTTCCGCCGGTGCCGGCACGCTCGCCGAGCGCCCCGAGGCTGGTACCACCCTGATCGTTCTCCAGGCTCTGCCTGAGACGATCATCCTCCTCGGCTTCGTTATCGCGTTCATGATCCAGGGCGGTTAGTGGTCCAAGGCACCCCAGGACCCGACCCATGGAAGGATTGACGCATGGCGATTGAGGACATCTTCAGAGCGCTTGAGGAACAGGCCGACGGCGAAGTGAACCACATACTGCACGTTGCCACGGTGCAGTCGGACACGGTCGAGCACGAGGCACGGGACGAAGCGCAGCGGATCACGGGAGCCAAGATCGAGGCCACCGATGCGGCGGTCCGAGCCAAGGCGACCAAGGCCGTCAACGCTGCTCGCCTGCAGGTCAAGAGAGACCTGGCCGAGGTGCGCGACGGCGCGGTCGATGCCGTCTTCGCTGAAGCGGCGGAGCGCCTCGCGGCGATGCGCGGCACGGCCGAGTACGAGCGTGTCTTCACGGCGCTGGCGAAGGAAGCCTTCACCGGCATGGAGAGCGATTGTGAGCTCCAGGTGGCGCCCGCGGATGCCGATCTGGCGGCGAAGGTCGTTCGCGACCTCGGCCTGACGGCGAGTGTGTCACCGACGCTCGATACCATCGGAGGGCTCGTAGTATCGGCGCACGGGGGTCGTGTGGTTCGCAGGAACACGTTCGAGAGCCGGATGCTCAAGGCCCGCAGCCTTGCCGGCGCGAAGGTTGCCGAGGTCCTGACTTCATGAGCGAGCGCGCATCAGCAGCAGCGTCCGTCTATCGGCCACGCGGCCGGGAGTACGGCTACTCGAACGCCCGCATCCGCGGGATGCGTTCGCGTCTGCTGAAGCAGTCGTTCTTCGACGAGCTCATGTCGTCGAAGAACATCGGCGATGTCATCTCGAAGGTCATGCAGACGGAGTACGGTCCCGACCTAGAGGGGCGGATCCTGCACGGGCGCAATGCGACCCAGGTGGACGAGGCGCTGAAGGACAACATGACGCGCACCTTCCGCAAGGTCCTCTCGCACTGCAACGATGAGGCGACCGCGCTGGTGACGACGCTTCTCGGCAGGTGGGACCTGTTCAACGTCAAGACCATCATCCGCGGCAAGCATATGAGTCTTTCCGAGGATGAGATCGTTGATAGCCTCATGACCGTCGGCCAGCTCTCGCAGGTCGACGCGGACGAACTCGCACGACAGCCCGACATCCGCAGCGTGGTCGACACGCTTGCGACCTGGGGTCTTCCCTTCGCAGTCCCACTGCGGGAGGTCATGCCGCAGTACGAAGAGGAGGACGACCTGTCGCTTCTGGAGTTGGCGCTCGACCGCTACTACTACCAGTGGGCGGCCAAGCGTCTCAAGGGCCGACGGGAGAACACGCGGATCGCGCGGATCTTCCTCGGCGCGCAGGTCGACACCATGAACCTGCTGACGAGCATCAGGTTGCTCAACGCCGATCTCGGCGAGGGTGATGCGTCACGGTTCTTCCTCCCCGGAGGCGATGTGGTCGATGAGGCGCTCTTCCTTGAGCTGTCGGCGATGTCCGATGTTGACGAGGTCTTCAACCGCATCAAGAAGACGCCGTATGGCAAGCCGCTCGACGAGGCGGCACTGCAGTACATGGAGCACGGTTCCATCTCTGTTTTCGAACGCGCGCTGGAGGACTACCTCTTCCGAATCGCATTCGATACGAGCAAGGGCGATCCGCTCGGTATCGGTCTCACTATCAGCTACCTGTGGGCGAAGGCGAACGAAGTCACGAACCTGCGCATCGTGGTCAAGGGCGTGGATGTGGGCATGCCCGAGGGGCGTATGAGGGAGGAGCTCATCGTTGTATAAGCTCATCGTCCTCACCGACCCCGACACGGCAGACGGCTTCGGTCTCGCCGGCGTCACCGTACAGGTTGCCGAGTCGCCGGAAGATGCGCGGCGCAAGCTCGCGGCGCTCATCGACGACGACGATAGCGGGATCGTGGCCGTGAACGAGGCGTTCATGGTCGACATCGACGAACGGACGCAGCAGAAGATCAACCAGTCGTACCGGCCGATCGTGATCTCCCTGCCGATACGCGAGAAGCTGGCGACCGAAGAGGACCATAGGGCGTACCTCTCACGCCTGATCAGACGGGCCATCGGATTCGATATCACACTGAGGCGAGGCTGATGATTGTCGGAACACTCTCAAAAATCACCGGTCCTGTCGTCGTCGCTGACGGCATGACGGGGACCAAGATGTACGACGTCGTCCGGGTCGGCAACGCCGGCCTCATGGGCGAGGTCATCAGGCTCGAAGGCGAGCTCGCCACTATCCAGGTCTACGAAGACACTTCGGGCCTGCTGATCGGCGAGCCGGTCGAGTCCACCGAAGGGGCGCTCATGCTTGAGCTCGGCCCCGGGCTGCTGACGTCGATCTATGACGGCATCCAGCGTCCGTTGCCGGTCATCGCCGAGGACACGGGCAGCGACTTCATCGCCCGCGGAACCGTGGCGAGCGCGCTGAACCGCACCAAGCTCTGGGAGTTCACTCCCGTGGCGGAGGTCGGGCAGGCGGTGTCCGGAGGCGACGTGATCGGTACGACGCCCGAAGGCGCGACGGTGCTCCATCGGATCATGGTGCCGCCGAAGGTGAGCGGCACGATCGCGAAGGTCGTCCCCGCGGGCTCCTATACCGTGGACGATGTCATTGCGGTGCTCGACAACGGCACCGAGATCAAGATGAGCCAGTGGTGGCCGGTCCGGTACGGGCGTCCGTACAAGCGGAAGCTCGACCCGACGACCCCCTTCATGACGGGGATGCGTATCCTCGATACGTTCTTCCCGGTCGCGCTGGGCGGCAACGCCATCATCCCGGGAGGCTTCGGCACCGGCAAGACGGTTACGCAGCAGTCGCTCGCCAAGTGGGCCGACGTGGACATCATCATCTACGTGGGTTGCGGCGAACGCGGCAACGAGATGACCGAGGTGCTCGCCGAGTTCCCGGAGCTTGACGACCCGCGTACGGGTCACAAGCTGATGGACCGTACCGTTCTCGTGGCCAACACGTCGAACATGCCGGTGGCCGCACGTGAAGCCTCTATCTACACGGGCGTCACACTGGCGGAGTACTACCGCGACATGGGCTACAGCGTCGCGATGATGGCCGACTCCACCTCCCGCTGGGGCGAGGCGCTCCGCGAGGTCTCCGGCCGTCTGGAAGAGATGCCCGGTGAGGAAGGCTACCCGGCCTACCTCGCCACTCGACTGGCGAGTTTCTACGAGCGCTCCGGCCGTGTCGAGGCGCTCGGCGATGGCGATCGTGTTGGTTCAGTCACCATGGTCGGTGCCGTCTCACCTCCCGGCGGCGATATGTCCGAGCCGATGACCCAGAACTCCCTTCGCGTCACGGGTGCTTTCTGGGCGCTGGACACATCCCTTGCACACCGCCGTCACTTCCCGGCCATCTCCTGGACCAAGTCCTACACGCTGTACCTCAGCCAGGTCCAGGACTGGTTCGAGACCGAGGTCGCCGACGACTGGCGTGCGGTGCGCGAGCGCGCGATGTTCATCCTCCAGAAGGAGACGGAACTCCAGGAGATCGTGCAGCTGGTCGGCCCGGACGCACTGCCGGAGACCGAGAAGATCATCCTCGAGGTCGCCCGCATGATCCGCGAGGACTTCTTGCAGCAGTTCGCGTTCGACGCCGTCGATGCGTACTGCCCGCCGAAGAAGGCGTACTGGATCTTGAAGACGATCCTCGCGTTCAACGACGCCGCCACTCAGGCGATGTCGCGTGGCGTGTCGCTCAGGCAGGTCTTGCAGCTCCCGTCGCGCGACGAGATCTCGACCCTCAAGACCACGCCGCACGACGAGGCGCTCGAGCGCATGCCTGTGCTGGTTCAGCAGATCGGTGAACAGATCGCCGGAATCGAGGTGATGTAGATGACCGTGGAGGCAACATTCGACCGTCCGCTGCTCTCCACCGAGTACCGAACGCTGACGTACGTCACCGGTCCTCTGATCTTTGTGGAGAACGTCCACCACGTCGCGTACAACGAGATGGTGGCCGTGCTCATGCCGGACGGCAGCGAGCGTAGCGGCCAGGTGCTCGAGGTGTCCGGGACGACCGCGGTCATCCAGGTGTTCGAGGGTACGCAGGGCATCGACATCGATGGCACGCGCGTACGCTTCCTCGAGGAGGTCGCGAAGATCGACGTGGCCCCCGAACTGCTGGGCCGCATACTGAACGGCACCGGCAAGCCGATCGACGGCGGCGCCCCGATCATCCCGGAGCGGCGCCTGGACATCACCGGTTCGCCGATCAACC
Organism: uncultured Actinomycetes bacterium; assembly: GCA_963700295.1. Lineage (GTDB taxonomy): Bacteria > Actinomycetota > Coriobacteriia > Anaerosomatales > Anaerosomataceae > UBA6100. The sequence continues at coordinate 181,298 of CAVOWY010000003.1, forward strand.
CGTACCGTCGAGCGCAGCCTGCCGACTTCATCGAGACCGGCATCTCGGCCATCGATGGTCTGAACACGCTCGTCCGCGGCCAGAAGCTCCCGATCTTCTCGGGTTCGGGTCTGCCGGCCAACGAGCTTGCGGCACAGATCATCCGCCAGGCTCGCGTCAAGTCGGGCGAGGAGTTCGCTATCGTCTTCGGCGCGATGGGCATCACTCATCGTGAAGCCGCCTTCTTCATGAACCAGTTCGAGACCACCGGTGCGCTCGAGCGAGTCGTGTTCTTCCTGAACCTCGCCGACGACCCCACAGTCGAGCGTCTGCTGACGCCGAAGTGCGCACTGACGGTGGCCGAGTATCTCGCGTTCGAGAAGGACCTGCAGGTGCTCGTCATCCTTTCGGACATGACGAACTACTGCGAGGCGCTTCGCGAAGTGTCGACCGCTCGTGAAGAGGTCCCGGGACGCCGTGGGTACCCGGGCTACATGTACACCGACCTCTCGACCATCTACGAGCGCGCCGGCCGCATCAAGGGCCAGAAGGGCTCGGTCACGCAGCTCCCGATCCTGACGATGCCCGACGACGACATCACGCACCCGATCCCCGACCTCACCGGGTACATCACCGAGGGCCAGATCGTGCTCTCCCGGCACCTGCACCGTCGCGGTCTCTTCCCGCCGATCGACGTGCTGCCGTGTCTGTCGCGCCTGATGAACCTGGGTATCGGCGAAGAGAAGACCCGCGATGACCATCGCGCGGTAGCCAACCAGCTCTACGCCGCGTACGCGCAGGGCCGGGACCTCCGCCGCCTGGTCGCCATCGTCGGCGAGGAAGCGCTCTCCGACACGGACCGCCGCTTCCTGCACTTCGCCGACGAGTTCGAGCACCAGATCGTCGGCCAGGGCGACGTGGGTAGGTCCATTGAAGAGACGTTGACCATCGGCTGGGAGCTCATGAGCGAACTGCCGATGGGCGAGCTGAAGCGTGTGCGTGACTTCATCGAGAAGTACCACCCCACTGCGGCAACCAACAGCGGAGAAACGGGCGACATCTAGACCCGCTGCCGGGTGCGGCGGAGGAGGTGAGACGTGGAAGAAGTCAGGCCGACCAGATCCGAGCTGCTCGAACGCAAGCAGCAGATCACGCTTGCCGAGCAGGGCATGGACCTGCTCAAGCAGAAGCGCGACGCCCTGCTGATCGAGTTCATGTCGGTCATGGACGAGACGCTGCGACTCAGCAACGACCTGCAGCGCACGACCAACGAGGCCCAGCACAGCCTGGCGATCGCCAAGGCCGTTGACGGCACCGTCTCGGTCCGCTCGGCGGCGTTCGCCACCCGTGGCGAAGTCACCATCGACATGACCGGTACGAAGATCATGGGCATCGCGGTCCCGGTCGTGACCAAGGGCGAGAGCCCGCTGCGCACGTCGTTCACGCGTGGATACTCGATCACCGGCGTCTCCTCCCGAATCGACGAGACGGCCGACAAGTTCGAGCGGATCCTCGACGTCATCATCGAGTACGCCGACATCGAGACCCGCCTCAAGCGTCTCGGCGAGGAGATCCAGAAGACCAACCGGCGCGTCAACGCGTTGGAGCAGATCACGGTGCCGCAGCTCAGGGAGCAGGTGGCGTACATCCGCCAGGCGCTCGACGAGCGGGCCCGCGAGGACCTCTTCCGCCTGAAGAAGGTCAAGAGGAAGATCGAAGCGAAGAAGGCCGCGCACGGAACCTGATGTGTGCGTCTGCGTACTGTGAGGCGGCGCTGCCTACCGGGGGGTACTTGGCGCCGCCTCACCGCATTCCCGGGCATCGCGCGGCGTTGTCGAAGCCCGAAGACGCGAACGGCCGCCCGTGGGCGGCCGTTCGGCATGTGTCATGGGTGTACTCTCAGACGCTGCGCGCGCGGATGATGTCTCCGACCGCTTCGAGCGTCTCGACGGTGTTGTGCGGATTCTCGCGCAGGGCGCGCGCCACTTCGACGATGTGCTGCACGTCTTCGGTGGTGAGCTTGCTGAAGTGCAGGTCTTCCCAGTCGGCACGCTTCTCGTACGACCACAACTCGCCGAGCATCCAGTCGAGATCGCTCAAGTCGTGCTGGGTGAACATCGGCCAGTCCTTCTTGATACCCTGCCGAATCCGGTCGATCGCCCGCTCCACGGCCTTGGCCTTGCGGATCTGGAACGCGCGCATGCCGATGTCTTCGTCCCTGACATCTGATCTGTTGCCATTCATCAGCTACCCACCTCCTGGGGCTATGTTCGCCACCCTGACCAGCAACTCCTGCATGGTTCGTCGCCGCACCTCACGCGCTGGGCTAGAATGGGCGCGTGCCGCGAGGCGCTCATCGCCCGTCCGGAAAGGATCTTGATGGAGTTCACCGACGTCATAGCCAAGCGCCGCAGTGTGCGGCACCTGAACGCGAAGCTCACGGTCAGCGAGGAAGACACCCGCGCGCTGCTGGAGGCGGCCGTGGCGGCGCCGAGCGCGGGGAACATCCAGCCGTGGCGGTTCTTCATCGTGCGATCGGCAGAGGCCCGCGAGCGTCTCGCTGCGGCGCTTCACCAGCGTTGGGCCGCTGCCGCCCCGCTCGTGATCGTCGTGGCTGTGGATCCGCGTCCGTGCGCGGCGCGATACGGCGATCGCGGGGAGTACCTCTACGCGATCCAGGATACGGCTGCTGCAGCCGAGAACATCCTTCTCGCGGCGGTGGACCGAGGTCTCGCATCATGCTGGATCGGCGCGTTCGACCAGGCGGCCGTGGCCGAGGCCATCGGCGCGCTGGCTCCCATCACGCCGGTCGCCGTTCTGCCCATCGGGTATTCGGCCGAGTCCGCCGGCAGGCCGGCACGTCGTCCGCTCGCCGAAGTCACCACCTGGCTCTAAGGGGAACCGAGTGTCGGACGGCCCATCAGATGTCCCTCTTCGCGTAGGCGCTGCAGACCTGGTCGCGCTGCGCGAGCTGATCGGCGACTGTCACCGCTGCGCCCTCGGCGACACGCGGACGACGCTCGTCTTCGGTGTCGGCGATCCGGGAGCGAGGCTCATGTTCATCGGAGAAGCGCCCGGTCGCAACGAGGACTTGAAGGGTGAGCCGTTCGTTGGGCGCGGCGGGCAAGCTGCTGGACGAGCTGCTCGAGAGCATCGGACTCGACCGCAGCGAGGTCTACATCGCCAACGTGCTCAAGTGCCGTCCACCGGGAAACCGGGACCCGCTGGCCGCGGAGGTCGACGTGTGCACCCGGTTTCTCAACGAGCAGGTGCGGCTGATCTCGCCGGCCGTGATCGCCACGCTCGGCAATCACGCCACGCACCATGTGCTGGGTACCGAGCGCCCGATCTCCGCGCTCAGGGGCAGGTTGTTCCAGGTGGACGGTCGCCGCGTGGTGCCCATATTCCATCCTGCGGCTGCGCTCTACGACCAGTCGAAGCGCGGGATCCTGTTCGACGACTTCAAGCGGCTGCGCGCGGTCCTCGACGCGGCCGCGGCCGATGAAGGCTCGGCCGCACATGACCCCGAACAGCCGACGCTCTTCTAGGGGATGTAGTAGTGGATCTGGAGTTCATGACAGCGGGTGAGGCCGCGACCGTCCGCTCGGGCGAGTTGCTGGGTCCTCTGCTGCGTGCGGGAGACGTTGTGGCGCTCGCCGGCGATCTTGGCGCGGGCAAGACCCAGCTGGTGAAGGGCGTGGCCCGCGCACTCGGCGTGGGCGATGCGGTCACGAGCCCGACGTTCAACCTGCTGCTCGTGCACCCGGGGTCGCTGCCGCTCTACCACTTCGATCTCTACCGCCTGGAGCGCGAGGAGGATCTCGAGGAGATCGGCTTCTACGAGACGGTCGAAGGGGACGGTGTGTCGATGATCGAATGGGGCGACCGGTTTCCCGCGTCGCTGCCGAACGATCGGCTGCTCGTGACGATCCATCGCACGGGAGACGACGAGCGTCGATTCGAGCTGCACCCGTCCGGCGCACGCGCCACCGCACTGGCCGCGGCGTGGCTGAATGCCCTCAGCGCCGAGCGGATCTCCCGATGAGGCCGTTTCTCGCCCTCGACACGGCGACCGATCACCTCGCCCTCGCGCTCGGCGACCTGGACGCACCCGGGGCGGTGCTCGCGGCGGCCGACTTCCGCGCGCCTCGCGCGGCGAACACGGTCGTACTACTCGCAGCGGAGCGGCTGATGGAGAGCATCGCGCTCGAGCCCACATCGCTTGAAGCGGTGGCCGTCGGTCGTGGTCCGGGTTCGTTCACCGGGGTCAGGATCGGCGCGGCGACCGCCAAGGGCCTGGCACACGGTCTCCGTGTGCCGCTCGTCGGCTTCGGTACGCTCGACGCGGTCGCGCACAACGTCGGAGCCGAAGGGCTCATCGGAGTCGTGGGAGACGCCATGCGTGGCGAGGTGTACCCGGCGCTCTTCCGCGCCCACGCCGGCACGGTCGTGCGTCTCGTGCGGGACCGCGTCGCGCCCCCCGGGGAGATCGCAGCCGAGTGGGCGGCGCTCGGCGAGACGGTGTTGCTCACCGGAAACGGCGTTGCCAAGCACGAGGGCGTGCTCCTCGCTGCGCTCGGTGAGCGCGGCGTGCTCGTGTCCGAGCGCAGCCGCGTCCCGAACGGCCCCTCCGTCCTCGCCGCGGCGTGGGCGGCCGATGGCGATCGCACGCTCATGGAGATTCGCGGACTCGAGCGCGACGCCGCATATGCCGCGGCCCATCCGGGAGCCACGCTGCCGATCTACACGCGCCTTTCCGACGCCGAAGAGGCGGAGCGTGTGCGCACGGGTGGGGAGTCTGCGCTGCCCGACGACGGCGTGGCCGGTCCGGGGGAGGCGCGAGTATGACGATCCGCCAACTCGTGGTGTCGGACGTCCCTCGCGTGCTCGAGATAGAGAACGCGAGTTTCGTCGCACCGTGGACCGAAGGCATGCTGCGTGGTGAACTCGGCAGGGCGGACCGGGCGTGGTACGTGGCGGAGCACGACGGCGATGTGGCGGCGTACGGCGGCATCATGGTCGTTGGTCCCGATGCGCACCTGATGGACATCGCGGTCGACCCCGCGCACCGGGGCCGCGGTCTTGCTCGTGCGCTGATCGCCGCCCTCGCGGCGGAGGCAGTGGCCCGGGGGGCGCTCCGGATGACGCTCGAGGTCCGCGAGTCGAACGCCGGGGCGCTCGCGCTTTACGCATCGTGCGGTTTCGATGCGACGGGCCGCCGGACGGGCTACTACCCGGAGACCGGTGAGGATGCGCTCGCGCTGTGGTCCAGGCCGCTCGTGCCACAGGTACGAGCCGTCGAGGCGGCCCGCACGGGCGAGGACCTCGTGCTGGCCATAGAGACCTCCTGTGACGAGACAGCCGCCTCCGTCATGCGTGGCGGACGCGAGGAGCTCGCGTCGGTTGTGGCGAGCCAGATCGACTTCCACGCACGCTTCGGAGGTGTGGTGCCGGAGATCGCCTCGCGCAAGCACACCGAGGCTGTCGTGGCCGTGGTCGACGAGGCGCTTGCGAAGGCCGGCGTCGGCTTCGGCGATCTGCACGCGCTCGCCGTCACGCAGGGCCCGGGCCTCGTGGGCGCACTCGTCGTCGGCCTCGCCTACGCCAAGGGCGCCGCACTCGCCACGGGCCTCCCGCTCGTCGGGGTGAACCATCTCGAGGGGCACATCTATGCGGCGCGCCTGCTCGGCCCGAACCTCGAGCCGCCGCTCGTGGCGCTGCTCGTTTCGGGAGGTCACACGGCGATCGTCCACGTGACCGAATGGGGGCGCTACGAGGTGCTCGGGCGTACGCTCGACGACGCGGCGGGCGAGGCCTTCGACAAGGTGGCCAAGCTCCTCGGCCTCGGGTATCCGGGCGGGCCCATCCTCTCGCGCCTCGCAGTTGACGGCGACCCGGCTGCCATACCCTTCCCGCGCGCGATGATGCGCAGCGGCAACCTCGATGTATCGCTCTCGGGTCTCAAGACAGCGGTCATCCAGTACGTGGAGGCCGAGAGGGCGGCGGGTCGCGAACTGCGCGTGCCGGACATCGCCGCGTCGTTCCAGGCGGCGGTCGTGGACGTCCAGGTGGCGAAGACCCTGCGTGCGGCAGTAGATCGCGGGGCGCGGACCGTGGTGCTTGCCGGCGGCGTGGCGGCCAACCCCGCACTGCGCGAGGGGCTGCGGGCGGCGCTCGCGGATGTGGGCATCGCGCTGTCGGTCCCGCCACTCGACCTGTGCACGGACAACGCCTCGATGATCGCGGCAGCTGCGCACGACCGCCTTGCCGAAGGACGCGTGCTCGGACTCGGCGCGGATGCCGTGCCCAACATGCGACTCGGCGGACCCTCGCACTAATCTGAGTGCCGAAGCATCAGATTCTCGCTCACGCCCCCTTGCATTTGGCTCTGTGGTAGGCCTAGAATCACCTTCGGCTGGCACTCGCACCCGTAGAGTGCCAACCGTGGTTAGAACGGGTACATAGGTATCCGCCGCGGTGCCACGGCTCCGCGAGTATCCATGGGTCAGTCAACTGAAGTAGGAGGGTAGAGCATGAACCTGAAGCCGCTGTTCGATAACGTCGTCGTCAAGCCGGCGAAGGCCGATGAGCAGACCAAGAGCGGAATCTTCCTGCCCGATACGGCCAAGGAGAAGCCCCAGAAGGGCGAGATCGTGGCCGTGGGCGAGGGCCGCTGGGAAGACGAAGGCGTCAAGCGCCTGCCGATGGACGTCAAGGTCGGCGACGTCGTCATCTACAAGGAGTGGGGCAAGACCTCGATCAAGATCGACAGCGAGGAGTACTTCATCATGTCGCAGAGCGACATCCTCGCGGTCGTGCAGGGCTAAGACACATCCGTCATCTCACCTAAGGAGGGGAATCACCCGACATGGCAAAGGACATCCGTTTCGATGAGGAGGCCCGCCGCGGTCTCGAGGCCGGCGTCAACAAGCTGGCCAACGCGGTCAAGGTGACCCTCGGCCCCCGCGGCCGTTACGTTGTGCTCGAGAAGAAGTTCGGCTCGCCGACCATCACCAACGACGGCGTGACGATCGCCAAGGAGATCGAGCTCGAGGATCCCATCGAGAACATGGGCGCCCAGCTCGTCAAGGAAGTCGCCACCAAGACGAACGACGTCGCGGGCGACGGCACCACCACGGCAACCCTGCTCGCTCAGGTCATCGTGCGCGAAGGCCTGCGCAACGTGGCGGCCGGCGCCAACCCGCTCGCCATCAAGCGCGGCATCGAGAAGGCCGTGGAGGTCGTGGTCGAGACGATCAAGGCCAACGCCAAGGAGATCGAGGACAAGGAAGAGATCGCGCATGTTGGCTCGATCTCTGCCGCCGATGAGGCCATCGGCGACAAGATCGCCGAGGCGATGGAGGTCGTGGGCAAGGACGGCGTCATCACCGTCGAGGAGAGCCTCACCTTCGGCATCGACATCGACACCGTCGAGGGCATGCAGTTCGACAAGGGCTACATCAACCCGTACATGATCACCGACGCGGACCGTATGGAGGCCGTGCTCGAGGATCCGTACATCCTTGTCGTCAGCCAGAAGATCAGCAACATCCAGGACCTTCTGCCGGTGCTCGAGAAGATCATGCAGGCCGGCAAGCAGCTGCTCATCATCGCCGAGGACGTGGAGGGCGAGGCGCTCGCCACGCTCGTCGTGAACAAGCTGCGCGGCACCTTCACCTCCGTCGCCGTCAAGGCGCCGGGCTTCGGCGACCGCCGCAAGCGGATGCTCGAGGACATCGCGATCGTCACGGGCGGCCAGGTCGTCTCCGAGGAGCTCGGCCACAAGCTCGAGAACGTCACGCTCGACATGCTCGGCCGTGCCGACAAGGTGAAGATCACCAAGGACGACACGACGATCATCGACGGCAAGGGTGCCGAGGAGCAGATCAAGGCCCGCATCACCCAGCTGAAGAACGAGATCGAGAACTCCGACTCCGACTTCGACCGCGAGAAACTCCAGGAGCGTCTGGCCAAGCTCTCCGGCGGCGTGGCTGTCATCAAGGTGGGCGCGGCTACCGAAGTCGAGCTCAAGGAGAAGAAGCACCGCATCGAGGACGCGCTCCAGGCGACCCGTGCGGCCGTTGAAGAGGGCATCGTCGCCGGCGGCGGCGTGGCGCTCACCGACGCGGCTCCCGCGCTCGACGCACTCGTGCTTCCGGGCGACGAGCAGATCGGTGTCACCATCATCCGCAAGGCGCTCGATGAGCCGCTGAAGCAGATCGCTGCCAACGCGGGCTTCGAAGGCTCCGTCGTGGTCGAGAAGGTGAAGGCGCTTGCCAAGGGCGAGGGCCTGAACGCGGCCACCGGTGAGTACGGCGACCTCGCGAAGATGGGCGTCATCGACCCGGTCAAGGTCACCCGTACCGCGCTGCAGAACGCAGCGTCGATCGCAGCACTCATCCTCATCACCGAGACCACCGTCTCGGACGTTCCCGAGAAGAACGACGCCGCGGCCGCCATGGCAGGTATGGGCGGCATGGGCGGGATGATGTAGCACCCGCGTCGCTCGCTGAGCGCGCGATCTAAAGCGGGGCCCCGGCGCGACGAGCCGGGGCCCCGCCTGCTGTTCCCGGCACTCCGGCAACGGGTCGACGGTGTAGGCAGAGGCCCCCGGCTTCACAATAAGAGGGTATCTGCCGATAAGACAGATAGAGAGTGCTCATCGTTGCATCTACCTCATGCCCTTAGAGGCGTTGACCCCTTGAAGACCAGACATCGCGTCACCGCGTTCGCCGCCATCGGCGCGGTCATTGTTGCCCTCAGTGCCTTCGCCGTGCTTGCCCCGGTCCGAGTGAGCAGCGAGACCGTTCACGACGTGCACTTCGAAGCCGCCCTACAGACCGAGCGGATGACATCGCGTGCGCAAGAGGCGGGTCGCCTTGGCGCGGTCTACGTAGCGTCGGGCCAGTACGAGGATCAACTCGCCTTCGAGGTAGCCGCCGGGCAGTTTGAGCTCGCAACCGCCGACTACGGGAGATCCCAAGGCTCGTCAGGACGAAGCGAGACCGCATACACGGAGCGCATCCAGGCGTCGTGGGCCGACGTGCGCGCCGCGGTACGGGGACGAACCGCGGGTCTTGCCGGCGCACTTGACCGGATGGCCGTGCCGCTGGACGAACTCGCGGAGCATGAGCGCGAGGAGGCCGCGGGTGCCATGGATGTGCTCAGCGCCAGCATCGCCCGGGCCCGGGTCGCACTGTTCGCGCTCGCGATCGTCATGATGGCTGCCGTTATCTGGGCTAGGATCGCGTCGTCGCGCTCGGTGACTCGCCCTCTGGCCGTCCTGGACGCGGCGGTCAAGCGTCTTGCCGACGGGGAGCTGGACCACGAGATTCCCCAGGTGGGCAGCGACGAGATCGGCGAGCTGGCTGCGATGTTCGAGACGATGCGCGTGAACCTTCGCGCCGCCCTGAGTTCCCTTCACGACCGGATCGAAGAGCAGACTGCGACCGAGGAGGTCCTCGCGGAGGCAAACAGCGAGCTGCAGCGCCTGCTCGAGAGCGCGCGGCGCGCGGGCACCGAGACGGATCTCGCCGGTGAGATGGACGAGTTGCTGCAGGCCGACCTGTCCTGGTCGGAGGCCTATGCTGTCATCGCGAACTACGGCCACCGCCTGTTCGCGGGGTTCCAGGGCGCCCTGTACCTGTACGACGGGGACAGTCCCGTTCTCGCACGCGCAGTGGAGTGGGGCGACGCCGAGCCACTGGTGGACCACTACAACCTGGACGAGTGCTGGTCGCTCCGGACCGCGCACGCCCACTGGACCCGTTTCGACAAGTCGGACCTCCCCACGTGCGAACACGTGCGCGCGCCCGGGGCCTGCTCGGCGTGCGTGCCGCTGGTGGCGCACGGAGAGCGGCTCGGTACGATCGTGCTGGTGGGATGCAGTGGGTCGGACCCCTGTACCGAACCCGGTTCGTACGAGCACGCGCGCGCCATTCTGGCCTCATTCGCCGGTCGCGTCGCACTGGCGATCTCGAACATGCAGCTGCGAGAGACGCTGCGGGAGCAGGCCCTGCGCGATCCGCTCACCGGGCTGTATAACCGCCGCATCATGGAAGAGGGACTGACGCGCGAGATCGCGCGGGCCGAGCGTGATTCCACGCCGCTCGTTGTGGGCTTCATGGACATCGACCACTTCAAGGACTTCAACGACACCTACGGTCACGAGGCGGGTGACTACGTGCTCAAGCAGGTCGGAGGGTACCTCAGGGACCATGCGAGGGCCGGCGACCTGGTGTCCCGGTATGGCGGCGAGGAGTTCGTGGCGGTCTGGCTGGGGGCCGATCTTGCCAGCGCGTTCGCGCGCGCCGAGGGCCTGCGCGAAGGGGCTGAAGCGCTACGCCTGGAGTTCAGCGGTGAGTCCCTGGGAGCCGTGACACTATCGATCGGCATTGCGCTCCTTGGCGAACATGGCGACAGCGCGGAGGCCTTGCTGTCGGCCGCCGATGCGGCGCTGTACGAGGCCAAGGGCGATGGGCGCAACAGAGTGGTGGTCGCGCCGGTTTCGGCACGCGTACTCGAGCGTCAGGCCCTGGCTGTCGTAGCCTCCGGGCTGGTTCGACCGTGCGCTTCGCGCTAGAGCATCCCCCTAGCGTTTCCCTTCGGCCGGCAGACGTTACAATGGTCGGGTCGCGAGGGAAGTCGAGGGGGTCACCGATGACGCAGAACGTCCACTTCCTGGCCGAGTGGCACCAGCTCAAGAGCGAGCACACCCACGATCGGGATAAAGACAACAACTACGGCTGCTTCAACACGGACGTGTGCCGCAACTGCAACTACGTCTACAACGCAAGGGGCTGCATCAGCTGCCACAACTGCGACAGCATCGTCGAGTGTATCCAGTGTGTGGACTGCCGCGACTGCGCTTACTGCGTCGGACTCAACGGGGCCCGGTTCCACATCCTCAACAAGGAGCACACGGAAGAGGAGTACTACGCCAAGCTGCGGGCGTTCGGCATCGAGTGGACTGTCGAGGCGTTCGACCCGCTCGACCCGTATTCGTCGCTCGAGTAGCGCGCCGGGGAGCGTCTAGATGAGGTCGAGCGAGCCGAGGAAGAACCGTGCGCCGAGGTAGAGCAAGAACAGCGCGCACGCGCCGATGGTGAGCCGGTAGGGGCGGTCGGCGAGCAGGCGCTTACCGCGGATTGTGGCGAAGATGACGAGCCCGTACCACGTCACGTCAGCGAGCTGGTGACCGATGAAGAACGCCGCGATGCCCGCCGGTCCGAGGGCCACTCCGTCGGATGCCAGTTTGATCCCGATCGTCACCCACCACAGCAGCCAGTAGGGGTTCGAGAGGCTCACGGCGGCGCCGTGCAGGACCGGTCCCAGCTTCGATTCCGGTTGCGCGGGACCTGCACTCGCGCTGATCGTGCCTGCGATCGCGCCGCGTAGCAGGCCCCACCCCATCCAGACCAAGAAGATGCCGCCGACGCCGGAGAGCACGCGCGATACGTGCAGATTCTGCAGGATCTCCTGCAGGCCGAAGGCGAAGCCGACGAGAAGCAGTCCCTCGAGAAGCGCGTGCCCGATCAGCATGAGCGCGGCCGAACGCGGACCGCGCGTTACGGTGCGCGTGATGGTGACGGTGAGGTAGGGCCCCGGCGCCATAGCGCCGGTGAACGCGATGAGAAACGCGCTTCCGCCGAGCGCGAGTGCCTGTGTGAGGGTGTCGCTCACCGCCGACGGGGCCCCTGTCCGCCGCGCGTGGCGGCAACGATTTCCAGCGAGTCCATGGTGGTATAGTATCGCAGGCCGCGCGGCCTTCCCGCGCGATGAAGGGAGCGAGCGTGGCACTTTCGATCGGTATCGTCGGCCTTCCGAACGTCGGCAAGTCGACGCTGTTCACCGCGCTCACCAAGAAGCAGGTGGATGCCGCCAACTACCCCTTCGCCACCATCGAGCCGAACGTGGGCCTCGTCCCCGTCCCCGATGCCCGTCTCGACCGGCTCGCCGGACTCGTGAGTCCGCAGCGTGTGGTGCCTGCCACCGTCGAGTTCGTGGACATCGCCGGCCTCGTGAAGGGCGCGAGCGAAGGGGAGGGGCTCGGCAACCAGTTCCTCGCCACCATCCGCGAGACAGACGCGATCGCCGAGGTCGTCCGCTACTTCCGCGACCCCAACGTGATCCACGTGGATGGCAAGGTCGATCCGGCCGGAGATGTGGAGACCATCAAGACCGAGCTCGTGCTGGCGGACCTCGGCACGCTGGAGCGGGCATTGCCGCGCCTCGAGAAGGACGTGAAGCGTGACGCCTCGGCGGCACTCAAGCTCGACGTTGCCCGCAGGCTGAACGCATGGATGGAGCAGGGGCACCGGGCGCGCACGATGGCCATGACCGACGAGGAGCGCGCGATGGTGCGCGACCTCCACCTGCTCACCATGAAGCCGATGCTCTACGTCGCCAACGTGGACGAGAGCGACATCGGCGCGTCTCTCGCGGAGATCGACGGCATCGCGCCCGTGCCGATCTGCGCGAAGATCGAGTCCGAGATGGCCGAGCTCGAGCCTGAGGAGCTCGCCGAGTACCTCGAGATGGAGGGCCTGGCTGAACCGGGCCTGAACGCGCTCATCCGTGAGGCGTACCGGCTCCTGGGCCTTCAGTCGTTCTTCACCGCAGGCGAGCAGGAAGTCCGTGCGTGGACCGTGCGCGTGGGTGCGAAGGCGCCCGAGGCGGCCGGCGTCATCCACACCGACTTCGAGCGCGGCTTCATCAAGGCCGAAGTCATCTCGTTCGCCGACTACGATTCACTCGAGACTGAAGCGGCCGCCAAGGCCGCGGGCAAGCTCGGCATCGAGGGCAAGGAGTATGTCGTCGCCGATGGCGACGTCATACACTTCCGCTTCAACGTGTAGCGCGCGAGCGCGCTACCGGCGGGCCTTGTCGATTATCGCATCGGCCACCGGCGGCAGCACAGAGGTGTCGCCCACCATCGTGGCGTAGTAGACGCGTGGCGACTGGTTCTCGATCCACTCCCGCTCGTAGGCAGACAGGATGCGTCCGTTAACGAGCGGCATCGTCACGCCCTGGGTCCGGACCGCAACGGTCGTGGCCACCACTCCGTCGCTGATCGAGCCGGCGTTGTACGCGAACAGCCACGCCAGGCCCGACGGCCGCGTGGACGTGATGGCGGCCACCTGCGTCACGCCCGCATCTGCGTTGCCGATCCGCGAGCGGTTCGGCATGCCCGCGGTGACGGTGTCGGGAACCGGCCCGACGGAGACCGTGGTTGCGACGTCACCGGAGTGCGCTGCGAGAAATGCGACCGCCTCGGGCGGTAGCGACCCGTCGGCGCGTGTCAGCACGAGCGCTCCGCCCGGGCGTGAGGCGGCCACGAGCGATGCTGCGAGGGCGTCGCTTGTGCGTGCGGCGCTCGCGAAGACCACGGTCATCGAGGTGTCCGCCGAGGCGAGCTCGTCGGAGAGCAGCGGCGCAACGTCAGCGGGCTCGGTACCGGCGAGCCGAGTCACGGCCGACGCGTCGATTCCCGCGGCCGCGGCGGCTTGCTCGAGGAAGGTGTCCGGCAGCATCTTGGACGAGCCCAGCGCGATGATCCGGTCCGGGCTGAGGCGCGCGACCTCGGCGGCAGTCTCGGCCGAGAGTCCCTTCGTGTCCGCGTAGAGCACCGGCGCGCCGAGGCGAGCGGTTGCGATCGGTGCTGCGAGCGCGCTCACGGGGTCATAGATGGAGGCCAGGACCACCGTGGCCGCTCCGCCCGGCCACTGAGCGCGGGATGCAGCAACTGCCGTGCTGGACCGCGCCGCGCCAGCGTAGCGCGAGTAGAACGGTGCGTATGACCCGCTCGCCATCCAGCGGTTGAGGCCGTTGACGATGCCCGCCACATAGCGGGTGCGCCACCAGGGGCTCGCGATGAGGCTGCCCTCGGTCGGGTTGCTCATGAAGCCGGTCTCGATGAGCAGTGCCGGCATGTTGGCCCACTTGGTCACGTAGAAGCTCTGCACCCCGGCCCCGCGATCGCGCTGGCCGGTCTGTTCGAGCACGGCCGCCTGGACGTAGCCGCCCAGCTGCTGTCCGAGCGGGTCGTTCGCCGACGCCCAGTTCTCCGTGCCGCTCGCGGCCGAGGAGGAGGCGCCGTTGCAGTGGATCGAGATGAAGACGTCCGCGCCGAGGTTGTTGGCGACATCCGAGCGAGCTTGCAGGTCGTCACGCGGCACGCCGTCGTCGTACCAGACGATGCCGTCGGGGGCGTACACCCAGCGACCCTCGGCATCGATCCAGTGCCACGTCGGGATGTCCGAGAGACACACGGCGGTGTCAGCCGTCCTGGTATAGGCGATGTCGTAGCCCTGCTCGTTCAGACGGGCGCCAAGCTCGATCGCGAACAACAGGTTCGCGGCCTTCTCGGTGAGCGATCCGTAGCGCGCGTGATTGTAGGGGCCGCCATGACCCGCGTCGATCGCTACCAGTGGGCCGGCAAGCGCGGGAGACGCAACGGCGAGAGCGACCAAGAGAACGGCAGCCGCGAGGGCTACCGTGGCCGCGCGTGACGTGCGCAGAGGGATTCGAGTGCTACGGCAAGGCTTCATATTCGTACCCCCGGATGCGGGCTTGTGGTTGATTGTACCGCACGTCGCGCGGGTTTGACCCCCCTGGGACGCTGGCGTAGCATAGACAGACCACGCACCCCGAAAGTCCTCTTCGTCGCAGCATCTTTCGGACCAGGGCATCCCGCGCGGTGGCGCGGTCCTGGTCTTTCGCGTATCGAGGGGCGTCTTGATGGCACAGGATCATGTAGCGCGAATCGACCGGGAGGAATCAGCGCTTATGGAGATCGAGATCGGACGCGGTAAGACGGCACGTCAGGCGTATGGGTTCGACGACATCGCGATCGTGCCGAGCAGGCGCACCCGCGACCCCCGGGACGTGAACATCTCCTGGGAGTTCTCGTTCAAGGGCCGCGACTACGCGTTCCCGCTTCCGGTCCTTGCCTCCGCCATGGACGGCGTGGTGGATCCCGCGTTCGCCATCACCCTCGGCAAGCTCGGCGGGCTGGCCGTGCTCAACCTCGAGGGCATCCAGACGCGCTACGCCGATCCCGCTCCGCAGCTTGACGCCATCGCGTCGTTCTCGCGCGAAGAGGCCACCCGCAGGATGCAGGAGATCTACGCCGCCGAGGACGTGAAGCCTGAGCTCATCACGCAGCGTGTGGCCGAGATCAAGGCCGGTGGGGTGCTCGCGGCGGCCTCGCTCACGCCGCAGAACGTCGAGAAGTTCATCGGGCCGGCTCTCGAGGGCGGGCTCGACATCCTCATCATCCAGGGCACCGTCATCTCCGCCGAGCATGTTTCGACCTTCGACAAGCCGCTCGACCTGAACGCGTTCGTCGCCGGCCTCGACATCCCGGTCATCGTCGGCGGCTGCTGCAGCTACCAGGGCGCACTCCACCTGATGCGTACCGGCGCCGTGGGCGTGCTCGTGGGCGTAGGCCCCGGTCACGCGTGCACGTCGCGTCGCGTGCTCGGCATCGGCGTTCCGCAGTGCACCGCCGTCGCTGACGCTGCTGCGGCCCGCATGCGCCACCTGGACGAGACCGGCACCTACTGCCACGTCATCGCCGACGGCGGCATGCGCACCGGCGGCGACCTGGCCAAGGCCATCGCCTGCGGCGCCGACAGCGTGATGATCGGCTCGCCGCTCGCAGCGGCTGCCGAGGCTCCCGGCCGCGGCTACCACTGGGGCATGGCCACCTTCCACCCGGACCTGCCGCGCGGCACACGCGTCTTCGCCGGCCAGAAAGGCTCGCTCGCCGACGTGCTCATCGGCCCGGCGCACGAGAACGACGGCACGCTCAATTTGTGCGGCGGCCTGCGCACCTCCATGGCCACCTGCGGCTACGAGAATCTCAAGGCGTTCCAGAAGGCCGAGGTCATGGTCGCGCCCTCCCTGCAGACCGAGGGCAAGACCCTCCAGCAGGCCCAGGGCGTCGGCATGGGCCGGTAGGGGACGGGCGTGACCGACTATCACGGAGGACAGCCCACCGTCTTCGTACTCGACTTCGGCGCGCAGTACGCGCAGCTGATCGCGCGTCGGGTTCGTGAGGCGCGCGTGTACTCGGAGATCGTGCCGCACGACATCACTGCCGAAGAGATCGAGCGTCGCCGTCCGGCGGCGCTCATCTTGTCCGGTGGTCCTGCGAGCGTCTACGCTCCGGGCGCGCCGAAGCTCGATCCGCGCATCTACGATCTCGGCATCCCGGTCCTCGGCTTCTGTTACGGGATGCAGCTCATGGCGCTCGACCTGGGCGGCGCGGTACCGCACACCGACATCGGCGAGTACGGTTTCGCCGAGCTTTCGGTGATGGAGCCCGAATGCCGCCTTCTCGACGGCGTACCGGAGACCTCGCAGGTCTGGATGAGCCACCGCGACAGCGTGGGGACGCCGCCCGGGGGCTTCCTCGTGACCGCCCGCACGGCGATCACCCCGATCGCATCGATGGAGGACCCGGAGCGCGGTCTGTACGCCACGCAGTTCCATCCCGAGGTGGCGCACACCGAGTTCGGCCAGCAGATCATCAAGCGCTTCCTGCACGATATCGCCGGTATCCCGCCGGTGTGGACGATGGTGAACATCATCGATGAGACGGTGACGCGCGTGCGCGAGCAGGTCGGCACCGATCGCGTCATCTGCGGCCTGTCGGGCGGCGTGGACTCAAGCGTCGTCGCGGCACTGCTGCACCGCGCCATCGGCGACCAGCTCACCTGCGTGTTCGTCGACCACGGCATGATGCGCCTGAACGAGGCCGAGCAGGTCGTGCGCACGCTTCCGCGACCAGTTCCACATCGACCTCGTGCACGTCGAAGCCGAGGAGCGCTACCTGACGCTGCTCGCCGGCGTGACCGACCCCGAGCGCAAGCGCACAGATCATCGGCGAGGAGTTCTGGCAGGTCTTCTTCGAGGAGGCCACCACGCTCGAGGGCGTGAAGTGGCTCGCGCAGGGCACGCTCTATCCCGACGTGATCGAAAGTCGGGCAACAAGACCGCGGCCAAGATCAAGAGCCACCACAACCTCATCCCGTTCCCCGAGGGCGTGCACTTCGACCTCATCGAGCCGCTCAAGGCGCTCTTCAAGGACGAGGTGCGCGCGGTCGGCGCCGAGCTGGGCCTGCCCGACGAGATCGTCCACCGGCAGCCGTTCCCGGGCCCCGGGTCTCGCGGTCCGCATCATCGGCGAGATCACGCACGAGAAGCTCGAGACGCTCCGTCGTGCCGACGCGATCATCCGTGAGGAGATCGGCGACTGGGACACCGAGCGCAGCGTGTGGCAGTACTTCGCGCGTCCTGCCCGACATCCGCAGCGTGGGCGTGATGGGCGACGAGCGCACCTACGGGCACCCGATCATCATCCGGGCGGTCGCCTCGGCCGACGCGATGACCGCCGACTGGGCGCGCCTGCCGCACGACCTGCTCGCGAAGATGTCCAACCGCATCATCAACGAGGTCGAGGGCATCAACCGGGTGGCGTACGACATCACGAGCAAGCCGCCCGGCACGATCGAGTGGGAATGAGACGCATACGGACCGCGTGAGCGCCGGGAGACCGGCGCTTCGTGCACCGTACCGGCAGTCGTGAGGAGAGGGCAATGACCGACCAGCTGTCAGCCGAGGCCGCAGAGCAGATCGCCGCGCACCGGTCGCGCATCGACGAGATCGACTGCGCAGATCGTGAAGCTGCTGAACGAGCGCGCAGCCGACTCGCTCGCGATCCGCGCGCTCAAGCCGCAGGTCCACTGGGGCCTCTACGACCCCAAGCGCGAGGAGGAGATCTTCGCCAACCTCGCCAAGTGCAACGACGGGCCGCTGTACGCCGACAACCTGCGCGAGATCTACGAGGCCATCCTGCACGTGATGAAGGAGCTGTAGCGGATGACCGCTGCAGAGCGCCGCCGTCGGCGCCATCGTGCGGGACGGCGCCGTCACCATCATCGCCGGGCCGTGCTCGGTCGAGAGCCGCGAGCAGATGATGAGGTCGGCGCGCGCGTCTGCGCCGAGCTCGGCATCCGCGTCCTGCGCGGCGGCGCGTACAAGCCGCGCACGAGCCCGTACTCGTTCCAGGGGCTCGAGGAGGAGGGCCTGAAGATCCTGCGCGAGGCGGCGGACACGTACGGGCTGCTGCACGTCACCGAGGTCATCGGACTCCGCACATGCCGAGATCGTGGACGCCTACGCCGACATCCTCCAGATCGGCACGCGCAACATGGCGAACTTCTCCCTGCTCAAGAAGATCGGGCAGGTCACGCCGAGAGCTCGGCAAGCCCGTGCTGTTCAAGCGCGGCATGGCGGCGACGATCGAGGAGTGGCTGCAGGCGAGCGAGTACATCACCGATGCGGCAACCCGAACGTCATCCTGTGCGAGCGCGGCATCCGTACCTTCGAGACGGCGACGCGCTTCACGCTCGACATCACCGCCGTCCCGGTCGTGCAAAGCTCTCGATGCTGCCGATCATCGTGGACGCGTCGCACCCGACCGGCCAGCGCGACCTCGTCCCCGCGGTGTGCGGGCGGCGGTGGCGGTCGGCGCCGACGGCATCATGGTCGAGGTGCATCCCGAACCCGCGGAAGGCGCTGTGCGACGGCCCGCAGTCGCTCGACCTTCCCGGCTTAAGGACTTGTAGGCGAGCTCGAGCCGGTGGCCGAACTCTATCGGCAGCGACGGTGGGGAGGTCGTCGCGTAACGCGCCGTTCGTCGGGCGAAGCGGCTTACGGGAACCTTGCGGCCGGCACGATGGCTGCCAGAATGACGCAGCGGGAACTCGGCCAGCATTGCGAAGGGGCTTCTGCGAGTATTGTGTGACCAGGGCGGTACGGCAGATGACCGACGGCATGTTCACCATCTGCGGCAGCGGCTCCACACGCGGCCAGCGCATCGGCTACTGCTCGATGTGCGGCACCGCCGTGTGCGAGAAGTGCGGCAACACCCAGATCGTCGCGCGGCGAGCGCAAGATCATCCACGACAGTGCCTCAAGAGCGCCGAGAGCTCGCTTCACGATGATCAAGTTCGTGAAGTAGCGCTTCCAGCCGCTTCATCCCCTCGCCGGCCGCTCCGTGTCCACTGTACACCCTCATGAAATCTCGACCTGACGACCTCAATCCGGCGCAGCGCGACGCCGTCACCACCACCGAGGGGCCGCTCCTCGTGCTTGCCGGCGCGGGCATCGGGCAAGACCCGCGTGCTCACGTACCGGATCGCCCACATCGTCGCGCGACCTGGGCGTCTCGCCCGCGGAGCATCCTCGCCATCACGTTCACGAACAAGGCGGCGGCAGGAGATGCGCTACGCGGCTCGACCGAGCTCGTCGGCCGGCGTCCGCGCCATGTGGGTGATGACGTTCCACGCGTTCTGCGTGCCGCATGCTGCGCCGCGACGGCGAGCGGCTCGGGCTTCACGCGCGCGTTCTCGATCTACGACGAGGACGACCGCAAGCGCATGATCGACCTCGGTCATCGCGACGGAGCTCGACATCGATCCGAAGCGTTCCCGATCCGCGGCATCGCGTCGCGGATCTCCTCGGCGAAGAACGAGCTCGTCGACGCCGCCGAGTACGCGGCAAGAGCGCGAGCACGCCGCCGGAGAAGATGACCGCGAAGGTCTACCGCCGAGTACGAGCGCGCATCGCCGAGGCGAACGCGATGGACTTCGACGACCTGCTGGTCAACGCCGTGCGGCTGTTCGCGGAGCACCCCGAGGTGCTCGAGCGCTGGCGCGGACCGCTTCCGCTACATGCTGGTGGACGAGTACCAGGACACGAACCGGGCGCAGTACACGATCGTGAACATGCTCGCCGCGCGCGCACCGCAACCTCATGGTGGTCGGCGACGACGACCAGTCGATCTACTCGTGGCGCGGCGCCGACATCCGCAACATCCTCGAGTTCGAGAAGCGACTACCCCGACGCGACCGTGTCCGGCTCGAGCAGAACTACCGCTCCACCAAGACGATCCTCGCGGCGGCGAACCACGTGGTGGCGAACAACGCCGAGCGCAAGCCCAAGACGCTGTGGACCGCGAACGTCGAGGGCGAGGCGATCACGCGCTATCTCGCGAGCGACGAGAAGGACGAGGCGCGCTTCGTCGTCGACGAGATCGAGCGGCTGCTGTCGCGACGAGCACCGCAGCTACGCGGACTTCGCGGTCTTCTACCGCACGAACGCCCAGAGCCGCGTCTCGAGGACCAGTTCCTGCGCGCCGGCGTGCCGTACCAGCTCGTCGGCGGCACGCGCTTCTTCGAGCGCGCCGAGATCCGGGACGTGATGGCGTATCTGCGCGCCGTCGCGAACCCCGCCGACCCGGTCGCTCGCGCGCGGATCATCAAGAAGCCGCGCCAGGGCATCGGCAACACCACGATCGACACGCTCCGAGGACGCCGCGATCGACGCAGAGCATCACGCTCGCCGATGCGATCGCGCGTGCCGCCGACGAAGGGCTGGCTCGGCAACCGCCCGCGCGCGCAAGGTCGCGGACTTCGCCGACGACTGATCGCGAGCGCGCGCGGTCGAGGGCGACCTGCGCGAGCGGGTCGAGGCGATCGTCGACGCTGCTCGGGCTGCTCACGGCGCTCGCGCCGAGGGCACGCGACGAGGCGGCTGGCCGCGCATCGAGAACATCCGCGAGTTCTTCGGCGTGGTCGACGAGTACGACCAGCAGCACGAGGAGCCCGAGCGCGACGCTCGAGGCGTTCCTCGAGTGGGTGGCGCTGCGAAGCGACCTCGACACGCTCGAGGAGAGCGAACGCGCGGTCACGCTGATGACGCTGCACTCGGCCAAGGGCCTCGAGTTCCCGGTCGTGTTCATGCTCGGCATGGAGGACTGGCTCTTCCCGCACTCGAACTCGATGTTCGACCAGCGGGGCTCGAGGAGGAGCGCCGGCTGCGCCTACGTGGGCATCACCCGCGCGCGCGAGCGGCTCTACATCACCCACGCCTCCATGCGGCAGCTCTTCGGCAGCGACGCAGTACAACCAGCCGAGCATGTTCATCGGGGAGATCCCCGAGGAGCACGTGCAAGCGCCGAAGGCGTCGGCTCGGCCGGCTTCGAGCACGTCGGCGCCGGGGCGGGGCGGGGCGACCGCGGCGGATCGGTGCGCTGGGCGCGCGACCGTGCACCAGCGGCCACGGCGGCGGACGCGTGTTCGGCTCGGGGCAGCCGGTCCGGCGCGAGGCCGAGCCGAAGCTCGAGCTGCGCCGCCGGCGACACGGTCGAGCACAAGATGTTCGGACGCGGCGTGGTCGCAGTCGGTGAGCGGCGACAAGGTCGCCGTCGACCTTCCCGGGGAGCGGGACGAAGAACCTGCTTCTGGGGTTCGCGCCGATACGCAAGGTGGAACGCGTAGTACGCCTCGCGCGGCGAGAGGGAGCCATGGGACCGATCCTGGTCTTCGGACATCGCAATCCGGACAACGACTCGATCTGTTCGGCGGTCGCCTACGCGCACCTGAAGAACCTGACCGATCCGGCACGAGGTCTACCTGCCTGCCCGTCTGGGGCCCGTCCCGCCTGAGACCGCGTGGGTCTTCGAGCGCTTCGGCGTGGACCTGCCCGACGAGATCCCGCACGTGCGCACCCGGGTCCGCGACGCGATGAGCGCCGGCGTCGTCACGGTCTCCCCGGAGGACAACATGCTCACCGCGGGTCGCCTGATGCGCGGAGCACAACGTGCGTGCCCTGCCGGTCGTTGACGCCGAGGGCGGCGTTCGCGGGCTCATGAATCAGCAGATCCTCGCGGAGCTCTACATCGGCGAGACCGAGATGCTCGGCTTCGCGAAGCTTCCTCTCACCGTGGCCGAGCTGGCTGCCGTGCTCGGCGGTCGCGTCCTTGCAGGCGACGTCGCCAGCGGCTGGCCGGTTCTGTGCTCATCGGCGCGATGGAGCCGGAGACGATGGTCTCCTACATCCACGCCGGCGACACGCTCATCGTCGGCGACCGCCTGCGCACCCAGCC
The DNA here is from genome assembly GCA_963700295.1 of uncultured Actinomycetes bacterium. Classification (GTDB taxonomy): domain Bacteria; phylum Actinomycetota; class Coriobacteriia; order Anaerosomatales; family Anaerosomataceae; genus UBA6100. The sequence goes on from CAVOWY010000003.1 coordinate 203,235, forward strand.
GCAGGCGCTCGAGGCGGGCGCGGCGTGCCTGATCATCAGCGGGGGCTCGAAGCCGGACGCCGGCGTGCTCGACCTGGCCGCCGCGCGCGGCGCGGCCATCATCTCGAGTCCGCACGACACCTACGCCACCGCACGTCTCGTGAACCTGGGGCACTCGGTGGGCGGTCTGATGGACGCTGCGCCGCTGCTCGTGGGCCCGGACGCGCTGCTCGCCGAGGTAGCCGAGGACCTGATGGACAGCGCCCATCGCGAGGCGCTCGTCGTGGACGAAGACGGCCGCCTCGAGGGAATCCTCACGCGGACCAACCTTGCGCGCGGCTTCCGTCGCCGGGTCATCCTGCTCGACCACAACGAGCTCTCGCAGTCGGCGCCAGGCGTCGAGGACGCCTCTGTGGTCGAGATCGTCGACCACCACCGCGTCGGCGACGTGCAGACCGCCGCACCGATCCTGTTCCTCAACCTTCCGGTCGGCTCGACCGCGACCATCGTCGCCGAGCGGTATCGCGATCTGGGCGTCGCGCCGCCCGACGGTATGGCAGGCGTCCTGCTCTCGGCCGTGCTGACCGATACGGTGCTGCTGAAGAGTCCCACCACGACCCCGACCGATCGCGAGGTGGCCGATCGCCTGGCCGCGCAGCTCGAGGTCGACCCGATCGAGTTCGGCATCGAGATGTTCCGCGCACGCGCCGAGCGGGTGGTCTTCTCCGCGCCTGACGCTGTCAGCCTCGACCTCAAGGAATACCGCGCGGGCGATCTCGCGATCGGCGTGGCACAGGCGGAGACGGTGGACGTGGCCGAGTACCTCGAGCGCTCGGCGGAACTCACCGCTGCTCTCGAGGAGCTTGCCGAGCGCCGGAGCCTCGACCTGGCGATGCTGCTGGTCACCGACGTGGTCCGCGAGGGGAGTCAGGTCTTCGCGTTCGGCAAGACCCGCATCGCCGAGCGCGCGCTCGGCATAGAGTTGTCGGCCGGTCCGGCGTGGGTCGACGGTCTGCTCTCGCGAAAGAAGCAGGTCGCGTCACGCCTGCTCGAGACTGCGGGGGCGTGAGACGATGCTTCCCGGACGTCGAGAGCGCTGGCAGCGTGACCCGAGGGTGGGCGTGCTCGTGGTGGTCGCGTTCTCGGCGCTCGCCGCGTTCGTTGCGCTCGGCCTCGCGCTCATCATCGCTCCGGCGTGGATCCAGTTCGACATCGCCGTTTCCGAGGCGATCAGGTCCATCGACCTACCGGGTCTCGAGGCGTTCGCGCGCTTTGCCACCAGGCTCGGCGACTTCTGGCCGATGGTCATCCTCACCGTGGGGACGGCGATGCTCTTCTGGGCGCGAGGCAATCGGACGTCGGCGGCCACACTCGTCATCGGGGTGCTGTCGGGCTCGGCGTTCGGTGTGCTGCTCAAGCTGCTCTTCGCGCGTCTGCGCCCGGCCCTCGAGGTCGCGCGCATCCCGATTCCCGAGACGTACAGCTTTCCGTCAGGGCATGCGCTCGCAAGCCTGCTCTTCTTCGGGTCGCTCGCGTTCCTCGTCATCCTCCACGAGCGGAGCCTTCGGCGCGCGCTGATCGCGACCGCGCTCTGCGTGCTGGCCGCGCTCACGATCGCCATGGCGCGCGTCTATCTGGGCGTCCACTACCTCGGCGACGTGGTCGGCTCCTGGCTGCTCGGCGCATCGTGGCTCGCAGCGGTGGTACTCGTGTCCGCGCGCTGGGGCGCCGGCTCCTCGGAGGCGGACTTCAGCGCGCCCGGGGAAGACGCACCGTAGCGGTCGTTCCAGCGCCTGGCTCCGAGGTGATGGTGGCCGAACCGCCCGCGCGCTCGACGGTGTTGCGAACGAGCGCCAGGCCGAGACCCGTGCCGCCGCTCGTGCGGGACCGCGCGCGGTCGACACGGTAGAAACGCTCGAAGACGCGCTCCACGTCAGCAGTGGGAATCCCGATGCCCGTGTCGGCGACGTCGATCGTGACCGTCTCGTCGTCTGCCGCGACGCGTCACGGTCACCCCGCCCTGCTCGGTGTAGGCGACGGCGTTCGAGAGCAGGTTGTCGAGCACGATCGCGAGATCGGTCGTACCGCAGCGCACGGCAACGTCGGCGCCGGCAACCGCCTGGAGCTCGGCGGCGAGCGAGAGACCCTTGGCCGAAGCGGCGCGACGGTGTCCCGCAAGCGCCAGCTCCACGGCCCGCCGGACGTCGGCTACCTCGGCCTGGCCGGGCACACTCTCGACGCGGGAGAGATCGAGCAGCTCGGCTACGAGCCGCTTGAGGCGCGCCGCCTCGCCGGCGATCTGCGGGACGAAGGCGAGCGCCTGCTCGCTGTCGCCGTCGCTCACCGCGTTCTCGGCTGACTCGGCGAGAAGCAGGATGCCGGCGACCGGCGTCTTCAGCTCGTGCGAGGCGTTGGCCACGAAGTCCCGTCGCACCGCATCGAGCCGCATCCGGTCGGTGACGTCGCCGATGACGGCGAGCGTGCGCTGCGAGCCGTCGGTCTCGCCGAGCGGGACGACCAGCACGCGATGGTAACGGTGGTACGGGTCCGGCCCGAGATCCACGCTCGCGCCTGTCTCCGACGCAAGGCCATCGGCTATCGCTGCCTCGACCGGGGCGGGCAGGCCGAGATCCGAAAGCGGCCGGCCCCGGAGGTCACCGGGCACCACGCGGAACATCGTCTTAAGCGCGCGGTTCGCGAGGCGCACGGTCTTCTCGTCGAACAGCAGCACTGCGTCCGACAGACCGTCGAGCGCGTGGCGCAAGGTACGCTGCTCGCCCTCGAGGGCATCGAGACGCTCACGAAGCTGGTCGCGCAGGTCCCCGAGGGAGCCCGCAAGCGGTGCGAGGGCACCGTCGCTCTCGGGCACGGGCGAGCTGAGGTCACCGTCGGCCATGGCGCGTGCCGAGCCGGCGAGACGCTCCACAGGGCCTGCGGCGTCGCGGGTGACGAACCAACCTACGGCGGTCGCGATGACGAGCACCGCAAGGAGCGGCAGCAGTCCGGCACGGCGCATCGACGCCGAGATGGCGTCGATCTGCTCAAGGGACTCCGAGACGCGGAGCACCACCGGCGCGTCGTGGTAGGTCGCAGGAACGGCGACGTACATGCGATCGACGCCTTGCGTGTCCGAGCGGCGCACGTCGCTCCCTGTCTCGCCGCGGAGCGCCGCGCGCACTTCGGGCCGATCGCCGTGGTTCTCGAGCGTGGAGGTCTCCTCCTCGCTGTCGGCGAGCACCGTTCCGTCGGCGGCGATGACGGTCGTCCGGACGCCGCTCGTGCCGGCGAGCCGCCGAGACGCTTGCCTCAAGCGAGAGATCGGTGTGCGTGAGCATCAGCGTTCCGGCTCGCGCGAGGTCGGCGAGCCGCGCTTCCTGCTGGTCCATGACCGCGTCGGTCACCGGTCCGGTGAGGCTCCATGCCCAGGCGCCGGCGACCACGCCGATCGCGACGACGAAGCCGGCGATGAGGCGCGCCGCGGTAGACGGACGAGCGTGGGATGAGCGGCCGCGTCACGAGAGCTGCTGCGCCCCCTTCGGCCGGGGATCGAACCGGTAGCCGGCACCGTGGACCGTCTGGATGTAGTTGTAGGCCGAGGGCTCCTCGACGGCCTGGCGTAGGCGGCGGATGTGCACGTCGATCGTGCGGGAGGAGGGGAGGTGGTCGTAGCCCCACACTTCGTGCGCGAGACGCTGGCGGGACATGAGCGAGCCGGCGTTGCGAGCGAGCGCGACGAGCAGCTGGAACTCCTTGAGGCGCAGCGCCGCGGGCTGACCGGCCACCGAGCACCCGCAGCTCGGCAGGCTCGATCACGAGGTCGCCCGACCTCGATGACCTCGTCGCTGTCCACAACGGCCCGCGCCCGCACACGGCGCAGGTTCGCCCGCACGCGTGCGAGCAGCTCCTCCATCGAAAACGGCTTGCCGATGTAGTCGTCGGCGCCGGCGTCCAGGCCGCGTACCGCGTCCCGTTCGGTGTCGAGCGCGGTCACCATGATGATCGCCACCTCGGCGGTTGTGCCGGCGCACCTCCTCGGCGAAGCGGTACCCGTCGATGCCCGGGAGCATGAGGTCGAGCACGATCAGGTCGGGCCTGCTCGCGAAGCGCCATCTCGAGCCCCTCGAGGCCGTCGGCCGAACTCGACACCTCGAAGCCCGCGCGGCGTAGCGCGTACTCCTCGGTCTGCCTGATGATCGGGTCGTCCTCGACGATGAGAATCCTGGACACGCGCGTCACTCCTTCGCTCACGCACGGCTTCCCGGCCATTCTGGCAGGCCCGGCGGCTATGTGAAATGGATTTCACAATCAATTCACACAAAGCGGTGACGGTGTTACACGCATGCAACCACTCGGCTCCGGCCTGACGACTAGGGTGAGTCCGGTCAGCGATGCGCTGGCACCGATGCTGTCACCAAGTGAAGGAGCGTGGAGTGAACCTCAAGAAGTACCTTGCGTCAGGGCTTGCGATCGCGATGCTCGCGGGCACCGTTGCGCTCGCCGGTTGCACCGCCGAGGAGGAGCCGACCACCGAGGAGCCCGCGGCCGAAGAGACCGTAGAGCTCGAAGGCTCGATCACCGTCCAGGGCTCGGACACGCTGCTGAACGTTGCCACGGCATGGAGCGATGGGTTCATGGACGCCAACCCCGGCGTGGACATCTCGGTCCAGGGCGGCGGCTCCGGCACCGGCATCGCGGCCCTGCTCAACGGGACCGCGGACTTCGCCAACGCCTCTCGCGAGATCAAGGACGAGGAGCTCGCCGAGGCCGAGACGCTCGGCGTCGATCCGGTCGAGCACAAGGTCGCGATCGACGGCATCGCCGTGGTCGTGAACCCCGCGAACGACGTCGAGGCGCTCACCATGGAGCAGCTCGGCCAGATCTTCCGCGGCGAGATCACTAACTGGAAAGACGTGGGCGGCGCGGACAAGGAGATCGTCCTGCTCTCGCGCGACAGCTCCTCGGGCACCTACGAGTACTTCAAGGAAGAGGTCGTTGCCGCCGAGGACGAGAACGCCGAGTACGCGGCGAGCGCCAAGCTGCTCCCGTCGAACCAGGCGATCGCCGATGAGGTTGCGGCCAACGAGGCCGGCATCGGCTACATCGGCCTCGGCTACCTCACCGACGCTGTGAGCGTCGTTGCGATCGATGGCGTGAAGGCGTCGGTCGAGACCGCTACCGACGGTTCGTACCCGATCAGCCGCTACCTGTACATGTACAGCAACGGCGAGGTCGATGGTGTCATGCAGGCCTACCTCGACTGGATCCTCGGCGCCGAGGGCCAGCAGCTCGTCGAGGACGAGGGCTTTGTGCCGCTGCCGTAACCGGAGATGACAACGCCTCCCTCCATCTCCGGGCGCAGACTCGGCCGCACGACTTCGCGTCGTGCGGCCGAGGCCGTCGTCCGGGGACTCATCTATTTCTGCGGCTGGCTCGCCATCATCATCCTCGCGGCCATCGCAGGCTTCCTGCTGTGGAATGCGCTCCGGGCGATCAACGAGGCCGGCGTGGGCTCGATGCTCTCCGGCACGGCGTGGTACCCCACGTCGAGCCCGGGCAAGTTCGGGATGCTGCCGCTCATCGTCGGCTCGCTCTTCGTCACGGGCGTCGCACTGCTCGTGTGCGTTCCGGTCGGTGTGGGGGCGGCGCTCTACATCTCGGAGTTCTCCGACCGCAGGGTGAAGGAGGTCATGAAGACGATCATCGAGTTCATGGCCGCCGTTCCCTCGGTGGTCTACGGTCTGATCGGTGTCGCGGTGCTCATCCCGTTCGTGAAGAACGTGTTCGCGCTCGACAGCGGCATGACTGCGCTCACGGGCGGCATCGTGCTCGGGGTCATGTCGATCCCGACCGTGATCTCGATATCGGAAGACGCCCTGCATGCCGTGCCGTCCGATCTTCGGCGGGGCTCCGCGGCGCTCGGTAACACGCGCTGGCAGACCACCTACAAGGTGACGCTGCCGGCCGCGAGTTCGGGCATCTTCGCCGCGACCATGCTCGGGCTCGGACGGGCGATCGGCGAGACCATGGCCGTGCTCATGCTCACCGGCAACGCCGCGATCATGCCCGGTTCCCCGCTCGAGTCGGTGCGGACCATGACCGGTACGATCGCCGCCGAGATGGGCGAGGTCGTCCAGGGCGGTCTGCACTACTCGGTGCTGTTCGCCGTCGGCCTGGTCCTGTTCATCATCACGTTCGCGATCAACCTGGCCGCCGACATGGTGCTCGAGCGTCAGCGGAAGCGGTGGCGCCGATGAGCACCCGCTCCACCATCAGGCGGGCCCGCGTGGCCGAGGTCGTGGCGCGCATCGTGCTCGGTGCGATGGCCGCGAGCGTCGTCGCGCTCGCGCTCTTCGTGCTCGGCTACATCGTCTACCACGGCGCGGCTGCCATCGACTGGACGTTCCTCACCCAGGTGCCGAAAGACCGGGGCCGCGACGGCGGCATCTTCCCGGTCATCGTCGGCACGCTCTACGTCACCCTCGGCACCGCTGCGCTCACGCTGCCGATCGGCATCCTTGCGGGCATCTACCTCGCCGAATACGCCCCCCGGAACTTCACGACACGGGCCATCCGGCTGGCGATCACCAACATGGCGGGCGTTCCGTCGATCGTCTACGGCCTGTTCGGCCTTGCGGCGTTCGTCCTGCTCGCCGGGTTCGGCCGCTCGATCATCGCAGCGGCGCTCACGCTCACGTGCATGACGCTCCCGGTGGTCATCACGGCTACCGAGGAAGCGCTGCGGCAGATCCCCCAGGACCTGCGGCAGGCTTCGCTCGCGCTCGGCGCCACGAGACTGCGGACCATCTACAAGGTGGTCCTGCCCGCCGCCGCGCCCGGAATCATCACCGGCTCGATTCTCGGCCTCGCGCGCGCCGCGGGCGAGACAGCGCCGATCCTGTTCACCGGGGCGGTCTTCCAGATGCGCCGCATCCCCGACGGGCCGGGGTCGCAGTTCATGGCCCTTCCGTACCACATCTACGCACAGGTCACGTCGGTCCCCGGATGGGAGCCGACCCTCGTCTGGGGCACCGCGCTCGTGCTGGTGGCCGGCATCAGCTTCGTGAGTATCATCGCCGCCTGGTGGCGGTCGGCACAGAGGAGGAAGGTCCAGTGGTGATCGCGCTGCAGTTGTCCGAGAACGGGAGCGCCGCGATGGTGGCTCCGAACGTCCCGGCGAACGGACAGGCGGCCGAGCGTGTCGCCGACCGCACGCTCGCGACATCGGCCGAGGCGGTCGGCTCGTTCTCGCTGTCGGACGTCTCCGTCGCGTACGGGCGCGATCGGGTGATCGAGGGCGTCAGCATGGACATCCCCGCGCGCGCCGTCACTGCGCTGATCGGACCTTCGGGGTGCGGCAAGTCCACGCTGCTCCGGTGTCTCAATCGCATGAACGACGAGTTCGGCAACGTGCACGTCGGCGGTCGCATCACCCTCGACGGGCAAGACATCATGGCCAAGGCGATGGACCCGGTCGAGCTTCAGGATGCGCGTGGGCCAGGTGTTCCAGCGGCCGAACCCGTTTCCGATGTCCATCTTCGACAACGTCGCCTACGGTCCCCGGACGCAGGGCATCCGCAACAGGGGAGATCTCGCCGACCTCGTCGAGCAGTCCCTCAAAGGGGCCGCGCTGTGGGAAGAGGTGCGCAACAGCCTCAAGAAGCACGCGTTCGAGCTCTCGGGCGGGCAGCAGCAGCGTCTGTGCATCGCGCGGGCGCTTGCCACAAAGCCCGAGGTCATCTTGATGGACGAGCCGGCTTCGGCGCTCGACCCGATCTCTACGCAGCAGATCGAGGACACCATCGCCGTGCTCAAGTCCGAGGTGACGATCGTGATCGTCACCCACAACATGCAGCAGGCGGCGCGCATCTCGGACCGGACGGCCTTCATGCTGCGCGAGAGCCTGGACGCGCCGGCGTTTCTCGTGGAGATGGGCGACACCAAGCGCATGTTCACGAATCCCGACGACGTGCGCACCGAGTCGTATATCACCGGCCGCTTCGGCTAGGCCGAGACCCGTCAGAACAAAGACAGAGACCCGGCGGAATGCCGGGCCTCTGTCGTTCCAGGCAGGGGGGTGCCCGGAAAAAGGAGCGAGGCGCGTGGGGGACGCGCCTCGACTCAGGTGAGCGGCGATTCCCCGCGTCCGAGGGGGGGAGGGATAGCGGGTCGCACTACTCGCGCGTCCTGTTGCAACAGCCGTGCCAAAACAGACAGAATCCCGCGGATCGCGGCAGGGAGAGCGCGACCCGCGGGACTCTGGATGCTGCTACTGGCAGGTGTAGCCGCCGTCGACGGCGACGTTCGAGCCCGTCATGAACGAGGCCTCGTCCGAACAGAGCCACACGATGAGGTTCGCGACCTCTTCGGCCGTGCCGAGGCGGTTCATCGCGTGCTTGCTCGCGATGAAGGTGTAGCCGTCGCTGCCGGGGGTGATCCCGGCTTTGGTGAGCAGCGGTGTCTCGATGAAGCCAGGATGCACGGAGTTCACGCGGATGCCCTGCTGCCCGTACTCGGTGGCAGCGGCCTTCGTGAGGCCGGATACCGCGTGCTTGGCGGCAACGTAGGCGGGAGCCGAGGCCCAGCCCACGAGTCCGAGGATGCTGGACACGTTGACGATCGCGCCGCCACCAGAGGCGAGGATCGCGGGAATCGCGTAGCGCATGCCGTAGAAGACGCCGTGCAGGTTGATGTCGATCACCTTGTGCCAACCCTCGAGCGAGTAGTCGCCCGTCATGTTGGCCTCACCGCCGATGCCGGCGTTGTTGATGATGATGTTGAGGCCGCCAAACTCGGCAACCGTATGCGCCACGGCCGCCTCGACCTCATCGGCCTTGGAGACATCGGCCTTCACGAAGATCGCGGTGCCACCGGCGCCTGCAATCATGCTGACGGTCTCGTTGCCGCCGGCCTCATCAACGTCGGAAACCACGACTTTCGCGCCGCTGCGGGCGAGTCCAAGGGAAGTGTCCCGGCCGATGCCTGAACCGCCGCCGGTGACCAGTGCGACCTTGCCATCGAATCCTGCCACAGTAGACCCCTTTCGTGGGAACGAGCGTACGAAGAGGTATTGTAACAATAGTTACAAGTGAATGCTCTCACGAGCGGTGGTCAGCAGCGGGGGGCATCCCCCGGGCACAACAGGCGGGGCTTCAGCAGGTTGAAGAGGCCCCACGCGAGCAGCACCGTCGCACCCGCGAACACCGCCCAGCCCGCGCCGATCACATCGCCCAGAGCGCCAAACCCGAGGGCGCCGAACGGCATCATGCCCATGAAGGAGATGACGAACAGCGCCATCACGCGTCCGCGGAGTTCGTCGGGGACGGCCACCTGGACGTTCGTGTTGATGCTCGACACGCATGCGAGGAAGGCGGCGCCCATGACCATGAGGACCGCGCACGACAGCGGGTACGAGCGGGAGAACGCCAGGGCCATCGCACCGAGCGCCATCGTGATGAGGCTGTAGCGGATGATGCGCTCGCGGCGCACGCTGCGCGGCAGCGACGCGACGGCGAGGGCGCCGATGAGCGCGCCGAGGCCGTTGAAGACCATGAGCCCGGAGTAGCCCGCGCTCCCCAGCCCGAGCATCTCGACCGCGATCGCCGGCAGCAGCGTCATGAAGGGCATTCCGAAGATGGTGAGCATCGCTGCGGTCGCCAGGTGCATCGCCACATGCGGATGCTTCCGTACGTAGCCGAGACCCGCGCCGATGCTGTCGCGCAGCGACCCGCCGCCCCGACCGCCGATCTGCTGCGTCGGGTGGATCACGGCAAGGGCGTAGATCACGAACAGGAAGCTCACTGCATTGATCGTGAAGACCATGGTGATGCCGAGCGTCTCGTTGCTGCTGAATGCGGCCATGATGAGCGCTGTGACCATCGGTCCGAGCAGCCGGGCGGCATTGAACTGCGCGGACGAAAGCGCCACGGCGTTCAGGAGCGACTGGCGCGGGACGAGGTTCGGTACCATCGCCTGCCACGCGGGCATCGCGATCGCCGAGATAACGCCGCCGGCCAGCGTGAGCGCGTAGATCCAGGGGATCGTCATGCCGCCGGAGTGGTTGAGGTAGGCGAAGGCCAGCGCCTGGACCATGAGGAGGACCTGGGACCACAGCAGGAGCTTGCGGCGGTCGGCGTGGTCCACGAGCGAGCCCGCGAACAGTGTCAGGAAGATGATCGGGATGCCGGACAGGAAGTTCACGATGCCGAGGGTGGACGACGAGCGGGTGAGCGCGTAGATCACCCAGCCGAGAGCGACCGTCTGGGTCCACGTGCCTACGTTGGAGAGCAACGCGCCGGAGAAGAAGAACCGGTAGTCGCGGTACTTGAACGACTCGAACGTGCGGATCCCGCGCAGGATCCGTCGCGGCGGGCTTGAGGTGTCCGCCTCGAGCGTGGCGGTGTCGGCAGGAAGCGGCGCCTGCGGCTCGGGTACGCGGGTGTGGGATTTCGCGGTCATCTCTTCAGGCTCTCCTGCAATGAGAAGCGCCGCCCCCGGTTGTCCGGAGGCGGCGCTGGTGCGCCGGGTTGCTAGCTTACACCTACTCGTTGATGATCCGCATCGCCTCGTCGCGATACGCATCCATGATGTAAGGAAGACCCGAGATGTCCGCAGACTCGTGCGTGAGCGCAGCCACGTCCGCGCGGCTGATCGTATCGAGCTTCATGTTGCGCGAGCCGCTCATCAGCTGCTGCAGGCCGACCTGGATCTTGTCGGCGAACGTGTACACCGCGATGGCGCCGAGCGGCATGTTGTCGACCTCGTCGCCGTACTTGGCCCGAAGCGTCTCGTAGGAGACGAAGATCTCCTCCTTGGTGCCGCCAAACTCGGAGACCGTCTTCGGCAGGTCGTTCGCGGCCAGCCAGTTGCCGATGTTCTTGCCCACGAAGCCGGGGATCATCAGCGCGCGGCCCATGCACACGGCCTTCGCGTACGGGGCGCCCATGGCGAGCACCTTGAAGACGTGGTCCTCGGTGGAGAAGCCACCGGCGATGGCGATATCCGGAACACGCTCGCCCTTGGCGGCGAGTGTGTTGCACAGCTCCTGCGTCATGCACTGCAGGTAGAAGGTGGGGGTGCCCCACTCCTCCATCATGCGCCACGGGCTCATGCCGGTGCCGCCGGGCGCGCCGTCGATCGTGAGCAGGTCGATACCGTACTTGCTCGACCACTTGATGGCCATGGCGAGCTCGCGCATCGCGTAGGCGCCGGTCTTGAGCGTCACACGCTTGGCGCCGAGGTCGCGGAGGCGCTGCACTTCGGCCGCGAAGCTCTCCTCATCGATGAAGCCGAGGCGGCTGTGGCGCTCGAAGTGCTTGATGGCGCCGTCGCGGTAGCTGGCCTGGATGGCCGGGTTCGACGGGTCGGGGGTCACGAGGTAGCCGCGCTTCTGCAGCTCGAGCGCGCGGTCGAGGCTGTCGACCTTGATCTCGCCGCCGATGCACTTGGCGCCCTGGCCCCACTTGAGCTCCATCGTGGTCACGCCGAGCTTCTGCACGCAGTACTCGGCCACGCCGAGGCGGGTGTCTTCGACGTTCATCTGCACGAGGATGTCGCCGTAGCCATCTTCCTGGTAGCGGCGGAAGAGCTCCACGCGGCGCTCCATGTCGGGAGCCTTGGTGACCTTGCCGTTGCTGTCGCGCTCGAGGCCGGGGTCGATGCCGCAGACGTTCTCGCCGCAGACGATCGAGACGCCGGAGATGGCAGCGCCGATGGCGAAGTGCTCCCAGTTCTTGCGGGCGATCTCCGTGGAGCCGAGCGCGCCGGTGAAGATCGGCACCTTCATCTTCACGCGGTTGGTCACGCCGAAGGAGGTCTCCGTGTCGACCATCGGGAACAGCGTGTTGTCCGGGTTGCCCTCAACGCCCTCGGGAAGGCCCTTGGTGCCGAGCGCGTAGCCCATGATCTGGAGGTGCGAGTAGTCGACCGGGTAGTCCTTGTCGCCGCCTGCGGTGATCTCGCCAAAGGGGCCGGGGTAGATGACCTCGCGGCCACGGAACGAGGACTTGAAGATCTCGCAGTTGCCGCGGCAGCCGTCGATGCAGCGCGTGCAGATGCCCGATCCGGGCACCACGCTTCTCGATCGGTTGGTGGTCTGGGTGGCATCGTTGGCGTTGGGCTGCTGAAGCGTCATTACTGGGTTCCCCCCTGGGGACAGAGGCCACACGGCCCGGTGGATTTCGGCTATTGTAACGCGTAGGAAATCCAGCACAAATGCTTTGGAAACAACCAGCGCGACGAATACGAGGAGAGGCCATGCCCCAGGAGCTTCGCAATGACGTGGTCCAGAAGATCAAGGACCAGAAGATCGAGTTCATCCACCTCTGGTTCACCGATGTTCTCGGCTTTCTCAAGAGCTTCACGATGGACGTGGCCGAGCTCGAACTGGCGATGACCGAGGGGATGGGCTTCGACGGCAGCTCCATCCAGGGCTTCGCGCGCATACAGGAGTCGGACATGGTCGCGTACCCCGACCCCACAACGCTGAACATCCTGCCTTGGCGGCAGAGCGGCCAAGCGGTGGCCACGATGTTCTGCGACATCGTGCATCCTGACGGCACGCCGTACGAGGCGGACCCGCGCTACGTGCTGAAACGGCAACTCGAGCGCGCAGCAGACATGGGCTACACGATGTTCGTGGGCCCCGAGCTCGAGTACTACTACTTCAAGGACGACACGGGCACCGAGGTCCTCGACCGCGGCACGTACTTCGATCAGACCACGCGTGACCTTGCGGTGGACCTGCGCAAAGACACGGTTCGCGCGCTCAAGCGCTTCGGCATCCAGGTGGAGTACAGCCACCACGAGGTGGGGCCGAGCCAGCACGAGATCGACCTGCGCTACGCCGAGGCGCTCAACATGGCCGACAATGTCATGACCTACCGCGTGGTCGTGAAGGAGGTCGCGCAGGCAAACGGCGTCTATGCCTCGTTCATGCCGAAGCCGATGTTCGGCGAGGCCGGTAGCGGCATGCACGTGCACCAGTCGCTGTTCAAGGACGGCAAGAACGCCTTCTACGACGCCAACGACCCGTTCCACCTCTCGGCCACCGCGAAGAGCTACATCGCCGGTGTCCTCGCGCATGCGCGCGAGACGACGCTCATCACCAACCAGTGGGTGAACAGCTACAAGCGGCTCGTCTCGGGCTACGAGGCACCCGTGTACATCTGCTGGGCGCACCGCAACCGCTCGGCGCTCGTGCGCGTGCCGATGTACAAGCCCGGCAAGGAGAACGCGACACGCGTGGAGCTGCGCTCGCCCGATCCGGCGTGCAACCCGTACCTGGCGTTCGCCGTGATGCTCGCCGCCGGACTCGACGGTATCGAGCGTGGCCTCACCCTTCCGGCCGACGTGACCGACGACGTCTACGAGATGACGCAGGCCGAGCGCGACGAGTGCGGCATCGGCACACTCCCCGGCGATCTCGACGAGGCGATCGTTGAGATGGAGAAGAGCGCGCTCGTGCGCGAGGCGCTCGGCGACCAGGTCTTCGAGTACATCCTGCGCAACAAGAAGGCCGAGTGGATGAACTACCACACACGCGTGACGCCCTACGAGCTCGAGGAGTACCTGCCGCTCCTCTAGGTGGCCGAATCGAGAACATCAGAAGGGCGCCCCGAGGGGCGCCCTTCTTCGTTCATTGCAGGCAGTGCTGCTACTTGAAGAACACCAGTCCGCCGCTGTAGTCGGCTACGTACACCTGCCCCTGGCTCACCGTGACCGCCGTGCACTCTCCGGCGGTTGGGGCCAGCGCGACCAGCTGCGGAGCGGCGGGGTCGTCCCACGAGATCTTGGCAAGGCCCGCCGCGCCGAATCCTACGTAGAACACGAGCTTGCCGTCCACAAGCGTGTAGTCGGCCTTGAAGGCGCCGCCGTCGACATCCTCGTAGCCGGGTACCCGCTGAAGCTTGAATCTCCCGGTCTCGGTGGGGCGGTAGTCGTACACGAGCTGTCCGGTGAGGCTCTTCTTCCAGGTCTCTGTGGGCTTGGTCCCCTCGGGCAGCGGTTCGATCAGATCCGCAAGTGAGTAGCACACCACGCCGAAGCTGTCGTAGCTGAAGTAGGCGTAGTCGCCAACAACGAGAACATCGGTGGCCTGGCCGTCAGCGGCGCCGACCTTGCCGTCCTCGAGCTTGATCGGTTCGAACACCTTCACGAGGTACATGTTGCGCACGTCGGTCACATCGACCACGCCCACGCCACGGGGTCCGCACGCCACGAACGCGTAGACGCGGGCCGTGTCGGGGTTGGTCCACAGCGCGATGCCCGAAGCGGTACCGAGCGGCGGCTGGAGCATACCCGCACCGACGTTGCCCACCACGAAGCCGCCCTTAGGGTTGGTCGGGTTCTTTGTGGTGTCGTAGACCGTGATGCCGTTGCTGCCATCCGCCGTGTACGCGTAGTTGCCCTTGATGACCACGTCGTAGGCGTGATCCTGGTACTGGAGGCCCTTCACGGTGCCCCACTCGGCGTTGTGTTCGAAGCAGTCCGTGAGCGCGAGCGGCAGCAGAACCGGCGAACCCACCGCACCCGTGCCGCTCTCAACGGCCCCGACCCTCACGCGCCTCAGTCCCAGGCTGGCGCTTCCCGTCCACACGGTGTCGGTGGCGTCATCGAACACGACGTTTGTGGCGTGCGATGCGGGATAGATCTTCGTCGTCCCGACCGTGATCGGATACTCGTCCTGCAGCGTGTTGCCCACGACGTGGACGGCGTCGGTGGCGTACCCGTCGGCATCAGTGATGTTCCACGCCGAGACACCGTGCGGACCGTCGGCGACGTAGATGTACTCATCCGAGCTCGCGATGCCCTGGGCGTGTCCGATGGACATCGTCTGAGTGGGCGATCCATCGGGCGCCGCACCGATCTCCGGGGTCGACGCGTAGTAGACCGGCACCGCGAAGCGGTCCTCCATCGCCGCGGCATTCAGATCGACGATGTCCACGAAGTTGAAGCCGCCTGCGCCCGCGCACTCCAGCAGATCGATCTGACCGGCGGACGTGACGTCCATGCCATCCATGAGCAGCAGGCTGTTGCCGTGCCCGTTGATCTCCGTCGTAGCGAGCAGGCACGGGTACCCGTACATCCACTTCGGCATCGATTCGTTGTCGCTCGGATCCCACGGCGACATGTCGAAGCTGGTGATGAACTCGGAGTCCGGCCAGTGGTTGCCGAGGATGTCATCGGTGTCGTTGTCGTAGGGCGCGCCTGCGCCCTGCCAGTTCTCCGGCGCCGCCGCGTCCTCGATGATCATCAGGCCTGCGAAGTGCTCGGTGAGGAACACCCTGCCGTCGGCCACCTTCACGTCCACCACGCCCGACTCCTTGAGCATCCCTGCGCCGAAGTAGGGGAGCAGGCTGCGCGACTGCTCGCCGGTTGGCTCATCCGGTCCGTTGGCCGGAACAGCCGGTACGTAGCCGAGGTAGTCGGCCGTGAGGAAGGAGTCGGCTGTAGCCGTCTGGCAGCCGGTGACATCGACGGCCACCATCCCGCCGAGTGAGTACGCGATGTAGGCGATCTGCCTGGTGCCGTAGTCCACCACATCGACACCCTGCGCTTTGTAGTAGAACTTGCCGTAGCGGTCGAAGTCGGCCCACGGAGTGGGCGCTTCGGCATCGTTCTTCATGACGCTGGTGATCTCGAAGCTGGTCTGCCGGTAGTCGGGCAGGCCCGTGAAGCTGTCCAGGAACGGCTCCCCGGTGGCGGGGTCGGTGGCGACCTGGGTGGCTACGTCCATGCCGCAGAACCAGTCTTCGGCTACGGACGCATCGGTGTAGAGGTTGTACCGGCCCACCTGATCGAGCGTCACCGGATCGAAGATGCCAAGGCCCAGGCTCCCCATGGGGACGAACAGCCGGTTACCCACGAGGGAGATGTCCATCGGGCCGCCCCATGCGTTCTCGCCTGCGTACTGCAGCGTGTAGACCTCGGCGTCGATGGCGAGCGTGCCGTCGGCCTCAAGCACCGGGCCTGTCCCTGCAAGCAAGTTCGCGAGTGACGTGCTGTGGATACCGTACCCGTGGTCGGCGATCCACAGCGTGGTGCCGTCGGTGACGAGGCCCGTGATCGGGGCGGTGGTGCTCTCGATGACGTTGCCATACAGGATGGCTCCGCCACCTTCGGTGAACGTCACGCCGTCCTTGTAGTAGTTCACGTCGGACCGCGGGCCTGAGCGTTATCGCGCGCGGGTCCGTGATATCGGCCACCACGATGCCCGCGGTACCGCACGACAGCAGCGCGTAGCGCGCCATGCCCACGGCGACGACATCGATGTCGGTGATGAATCCGGGGGCGTACGCGGAGTACTGTTCACCCTTGGCAGTGCCGACGGTGGTGGCTACCAGATGGCTGCCGATGTTGAAGAGCGTCCACGTGCCGCCCTCGAATTCGAAGGTCTCGACAGCTGTTGATGAGCCGCCGACCTGGACGTTCTGTCCGAGGAACGGGTACAGGTCAGCTGGCTGTACGAATGCGGAGACCTCGGACTCGGATGTCACGTTGTCTGCTCCGGTCACGGACAGCTTGAATACGAGTTCGGCGTCGGCGGCTACTTCGAGCGCACTGACGTCGGCTGTCGCCTCCGTGGAACTGATTGCCTGGAGCGGGACTTTGGGACCGGATACCTGCGTCCACTGGTATGCGACCGGTTCGCCCGAGAGCGTTGCGGTGAGCGTGACGGTGGACGTGCTCTGTTCGGCGAATCGCGCTGGATCGGCCGTAAGTGCGTCGATCGAGACGCCGCCGGAGGCCACCCGGGAGAGTGCCACGTCGTAGACTGCGGTCTGCCCGCCGGTGATCGCTACCGGGCTGCTGGTGAAGTCGGAGTATCCGGTCCGGGTGACACTGACAGCAACCTCGCCCGCAGGGACATTGCCGATCGTGTACATGCCGGATGCATCGGTCAGGGCGGTGCCGCCGCCGGGAGCGATCGTCACCGTGGCGCCGATGAGCGGCGCCACGGTAGTGGCGTCGGTGACGCGGCCCGTCAACGTCCCCTTGAGCGAGATCAGCTTCACGTCGAGCGTATTGACCCGTCCCGCTTTGACCGCGAAGCCCGTCCGCGTGAACGGGGAGTAGCCATTGGCGGTGCACGTGACGCTGAACGTTCCCCCCGCCACGGTCATGCTGTAGCGGCCGCCGGCGTCAGTTGTGGCCCTGAACGTACCCTGGCCTCCGGTACCGGTTGCCGTGATCACGGCACCGCCGATCGGGGCGCCGCTGTCCATATTGGTGACGGTGCCCGAAAGCGTTGTAGCGCGCGCGGCCAAGGCCGGCGCTGCGAACGCGGCGAGCATAACCGCTGTCAGGATGAGCGAAAGCAAGCGTCGAGGAAATGGATGCATCGTCGTTCCCCCCTCAGAGTGTGATGTGCATCACACTGAGAGTACCGCGCCGACGCGAACGGTGGAAGCAATCCGGCCCGGAATCGTGCATCGGTCCGTCGAACGGGGCGTTCCGGTCGGCGAGCGGATGCCGCTGGCGCCCAACGGCGTCCGAGCAGCGGTGTGATGCCAGCGGCTACCCTTTGTCGACAGCGTGCCGCGGGCGGGGAACTAGTCCTGTGCCTCTGGCCGTCCGACGTCCTGGATCACGATCGGCACGCCCTCGACCTCGCGGGGGATGTTCTCGGGGATCGCCAGCGGATTCTCGAGGCCGATGACGATCGCAGTACCGCCGTTCTCATCCCGGCCGAGGCCGACGCTCATGACGCCGCGGAGGCGCATCAGCTTCTCGGCGTGACGTGTGAGCACGTCGGTCGCGTGCGGGGAGTCGGGAAGGCCTCTGCCGCCGAACCAGCCGCTGATCGTGTCCAGAATGCCGCGTCGTGTCATGTCACAACCCTACGTCGAGTCCGGCAAAGACGTGTTCGATGCGATTGACGAGCGTACTCGTCTCACTGCCTGCGAACAGCAGTCCCACTATGTTGTTCCCCAGGTCGACCACCGCCGAGCCGCTGTCGCCGCCCTGGCTCATCGGCCCGGCCATCAGCTGGTCGGAGAAACGGGCGACCCGGTCGGCGCCGTAGCCCACGTCCACGGTCACGTCCACCTGCTCGATCTCGCCCATGGTGAGCCCGGTCGTGCGGCCGCTCTTGCGGATGCGCATGCCCAGTTCGGCTGCAGCCTGCCCAGTGATGGCGCCGATGCCCAGGATCTCCGAGGAGACGAGCGCGGGATCGTCCGGCAGGGCGGTGGCAGCGTCGACGAGGTTCGCGGCCGACCGCTCGCTCACGACCTGCATGCGCGCGCTGCTGCCCACAAGACGGGCGAGAGCGTTGAGTCCCCAGGCGACACCCCTCGCGAAGGCGCACGAGCTGTCCTCGCCGGCCATCATGATGGGCACGAAGCGATCGAGCGTGGCGATGCGATCGGCAGACGTTCCGCCGTCGATCGGGCCGGGCTGGAGGATCGCGTCGCCCGGTGCGCCGGCGTTGCAGTCGGCGAACACGTGGTTGTTCGAGAGGAGCAGGACCTGTTCGCCGCGGTGCACGACGCAGCCGAGCGTGCCTGCGGTGATAGCACCATGGCCGATGCTCACGCCTCCCTCGGCCGGCCGCCAGCGCTCGGTGGGCGCCTTGAGTGCGCGGAACGGGCCGGTCGCGACCACGTCGGTGGGGAATTCCCCGAGCTGGGCGGGGACCATGTCTGCTGCGGAAAGCGCTGATGCGGGCACCTTCTCGGTGACCGAGCAGACGATCGAAAGCTCGCCTGTGCGCACGCCATCGCTGACCTTGTAGCCGATGCCGGTCGCGACGACATTCGCGCGAGCGTGCAGCTCGTCGCGAGCCGCCGCGAGCGCGTGCGTGAGTCCCTCGGATGCGAGCACTGTGCCCCCTCTCCGGGGCGAGTGTACCCGAGCGGAAGCGCAGTTAGTGCGTCATAACGTGGCTGCTCTGCGATGCGGGTCAGCGGCCGGCCCCGTGACGCTTCGGTACGGGCTCTGCCGCTACCGCGCGAGCCACTCCCGGACGGCGTCCTCGATGCCCTCGCGGCCGGCGTCGACCACGGCGCCGAAGCGCTCGGGGAGGGTCGCGATCTGGGCGAGGGGAGCGGGTACGGGACCTGCGTCGGGCGCGAGGCGACGGACTTCGTCGAGCAGCTCGAGGCCCGAGAGTGCGGCGGCCTCAGCGGCAAGTGGCGCGGCATACGCAGTCTGTGTAAGCGCCCGGTAGACGTCCGCGCCGAACTTCGCCCAGTGGGCGGTCGAGACCACGAGCACCGGGTCCTCTCCACGCAGGCGTTCGGCCACTTCCCATGCTACCGCCGTGTGCGGGTCCATCAGGTAGCCGTACTCGTCGTAGATGCGCTTGATGGTGGCGAGGCTCTCGTCGTTGGTGACCCAGTCGGCGATCATCAGCTCACGCACCGTCACGAACGTGTCGCGGTCTACGGTGAACCGGCGGTTCTCGGCAAGCTCGGCCATCCAGCCGCGCACCGCTTCGGCACCCGCGAGCTCGTAGAGCAGGCGCTCGAGGTTGCTCGAGATGAGGATGTCCATGCTTGGGCTGGGGGTAGTCACGAACGCGCGGTCCGAGATGTCGTACGTGCCGGTCGCGATGAAGTCCGCGAGCACGTTGTTCTCGTTGCTCGCGCACAAGAGGCGGCCGATCGGCACCCCCATGCGCTTGGCGTAGTAGGCGCCGAGGATGTTGCCGAAGTTGCCGGTGGGAACGCACACGTCCATCGGTGCGCCCGGTTTCACGCCGCCTTCGGCCACCATGTCGGCGTACGCGCTCACGTAGTAGGCGATCTGCGGGAGCAGGCGGCCCCAGTTGATCGAGTTCGCCGAGGAGAGCCTGAGCCCGCGCTTCGCGTGCAGTTCGGCGTTGAACGCCTCATCGTTGAACGCAGCCTTGACCGCGTTCTGGCAGTCGTCGAAGTTGCCGCGCACGCCGAAGACGCCGACGTTGTCGCCACGCTGGGTGACCATCTGGAGGCGCTGGATGTCGGAAACGCCGCCAGCGGGGTAAAAGACCACGATTCCGGTGTGCTCGCGGTCCGCGAAGCCTTCAAGCGCCGCCTTGCCGGTGTCGCCGGAGGTCGCCACGAGCACGAGGTAGTCGTCGGCGAGTCCGCCGGAGGCCTGCATGCGATCCACTGCTTCGGAGAAGAAGAGCGGCATGCACTGGAGCGCCATGTCCTTGAAGGCGCTCGTTGGGCCGTGCCAGAGCTCGAGCACGTGGGTGCCGGCCACGACCTCCACGACCGGCGCGATGCGTTCGTCGTCCCACTGGGAGCCGTATGCGGACTGCATAAGCACCGCGATGCGGTCTTCGGGAACGTCCACGCCGAAGCGCGCGAAGATGGCACCAGCGCGGCGCCAGTACGGCTGGCCGGAGAGCTCGACGATCTCGGGCAGCGCGAACGACGGGAGCCGCTCTGGCACGTACAGTCCGCCGCCCGGCGCGATGCCGCGCACGACGACCTCGCTGAACGTGGGCTGCGAGTCGTCGAGACCACGGCTATCGATGTAGGTGACCGGCTGCATAGTGACACGCATCGTACCAAATGGGGCGACGTGTGGGAGAATCGGTGCAACGCGAGGAGGCACGCAATGGCACACCTGAAGTTCGACATGGCCAAGCTCGAGCGACTGAACGACCCGGGCAGGTTCGACACACTGCCGCCCGACGTGTTCTGGTCGGCGCTCGGCTCGCTCTCGGGCGCACGAACCATCGTGGAGGTCGGGGCGGGCACAGGGCTCTTCGCCGCCGCCTTCGCTGCGCGTGCGCCGGATGCGACCGTGTACGCCGCCGACACGGCAGACGAGATGTTGGAGTGGATGCGCGCACACCGGCCCGAGGTGGCCGAAGGCCGCGTGGTGCCGATCAAGGCCACCGAGACGCATGTCCCGCTCTCCGACGGTGTCGCCGATGCCGTCTACATGATCAACCTGCACCACGAACTCGCGGAGCCTGCTGCGTCGTACGCCGAGGCGTTCCGGCTGCTCCGGCCGGGCGGACGACTGCTTGTGGCCGACTGGGCGCCGCGCGAGACCCCGAAGGGGCCGCCGCAGGAGGTGCGTGCCACCGCCACGGACCTGGAGGAGTTGCTCCTCGCCGCAGGATTCACCGGGATCGCGATCGACGATGCGACGCTCGTGTGGCATCTGATGGCCACGGCGATCCGTCCGGAGTAGCCGGCCGCGCCGGGCGGTGCGTTCGCGTCAGTCGTGCGTGCCGAGCGAGGCAGACAGGCCCCGTCCCACGATCGCGCTGTTCAGCTGATCGCACAGCCGCAGACGCGTGTAACGCCCGGGCGGCAGGCCGTTCACGACGTCCATCGCATCGGTGGGCAAGTCGAACGTCTCGGCGCGGACGATGGCGTCGAGTTGCGTGACGACCTTCGTGTCGCGGTAAAGCGAGTCGAGCCAGCGACGTATCTGCTCGCGATCGTCCTCCATCAGCCCTCGAACTCCCCGGCGAGCAGGTCCATCAGCAGTCCGTCGTGCCAGGCCCCGGTGATGTCTCGTTCGTACGCGCGCATGACGCCCACGGGCCTGAAGCCGACCTTCTCGTACACGCGGATGGCGCGCGCATTGTCCGTTGCCGGGTCGATCGTGATGCGATGGTGGCCGCGCTCATCGATGAGGTACCGGATGAGCCGCTTCAGCGCCTTCGTGCCGAGGCCGCGGTCCTGGTACGCCTCGGCCAGCGTGATGTCGACGCCGGCGCTCTTGTAGTCGGGGTCGGGGACCTCGTGGAACTGCAGGATGCCGGCGAGCGACGCGTCGACGATCACGAGGTACGTGTACGCCCACGCAGGATCGAAGAAGTCGCGCTCCAGCTTCTCGGCGTCGTACGCGCCCCACCACCGCGCAACCCCGGGCTCCCGGAGCAGCGCGAGCATCGCCTCGGCGTCCGCGCGCCGAAGCGGGCGGAGCTCGAAGCCGTCGCCTTCGAGGGTGGGCAGTCCGGAGTTGAAGTCCATTGGTCTCCCGGCTCGTCGGTTTGTGCGGAGGGCACACAGGCAGGTACGATTCTACCGCCCGCACGGTGATGCAAGGAGGGGACCTTTGAAGCATGTCATCCTGATCCTCGACGGCGCGGCAGGCTGGCCCCTCGATGAGCTGGGAAGCCGCACCACGCTGGGCTACGCCAAGACTCCCAACCTCGACGCGATCGCCGCTGCAGGCATGGTGGGTCTCGCGCAGACCGTCCCACCGGGAGCGGAGCCGTCCTCCTCGGCGGCGTGCACGTCGATCCTCGGCTACGACCCGATCGCCGACTACGTGGGCCGTGGCGCGATCGAGGCCGCGAGCATGGGGATCTCGCTTGCCGATGACGAGGTCGCGCTCCGCATGAACACGGTCAACATCTCCGACGGCATCATGACCTCGTACGCGTGCGGACACATCACCACAAGAGAGTCCCGGGCGATCGTCTCCGAGCTCGGCGAGGCGCTCGGCGACGAAACCTTCACCTTCTATCCGGGGGTCGCGTACCGTCATATCCTCGTGGTGAAGGGCCATCCCGAGCTGCTCGAGCTCGAGTACACGCCGCCGCACGACATCAGCGACCAGCCCATCGCCGACAAGACGCCGCAGGGGGAGGGCGCGGAGCTGCTCGCCGATCTCATGGAGCGTGCGCGACCGGTGCTCGCTGCCTCGGCGGTGAACGCCGCGCGCATCGCAGGCGGCGGGCTTCCCGCCACCGACATCTGGCCGTTCTGGCCGGGCGCCGCGCCGAAGGGCCTCACGCCATTCGCCGAGTTGCGCGGTATCCGGGCCGCCATGACCTCCGGCGTGGACCTGTTGAACGGCCTCGCGGTGCTCTTCGGCATCGACCGGCTGGATATCCCCGGCGTGAGCGATGGGCCGGACAACGACTACCGCGCGCAGATCGAAGGTGCGCTTGCGGCGCTTGACGACCACGACCTGGTGATCGTGCACGTGGAGTCGCCGGACGAAGAGGGCCACGCCGGCAACGTGCAGGGCAAGATCGCCGCCATCGAGGCGATCGACCGGGAGATGGCGAGCGTGCTGCGCGACCGGCTGGGCGAGCTGCGCGTGCTTGCGATGCCCGACCACCCCACGCCCATCGAGCTCAAGACGCACGTGGGAGAAGCGGTCCCCTTTGTGCTCGCGGGCCCCGGGATCGGCGTGAATGGCGGCGTCGAGTTCCGGGAGGCTCGCCGCCGCGGCCACCGGGCTTGTGGTCGATCCCGGCCGCGGTGTGGTGGACCTGCTCCTCGGCTAGCGCGTCCGCGTGACCGGCGAAGCCTCCACGGGTATCTCCTGGTTCAGACCCCGAACCGGGAGGTTGTGCGCATGCCACGCTCCATCTGGACCGGCGACATCAGCTTCGGCCTCGTGACCATCCCCGTAGAGGTCCGTCCCGCCGAGGAACCTCGCGAACTCGCCTTCCACCAGCTCGATCGCCGCGACATGGCGCCGGTGAAGCAGCGGCGCGTGAACGCAGTGACCGGTGAGGAGGTGCCGTGGGAGGAGATCGTGAAGGGCTACGAGTACGAGCCCGGACAGTACGTGGTGGTCACCGACGATGATCTCAAGGCCGCGAACGTCGAGGCCACGCGCACGATCGACATCGTGGCGATGGTGAAGGCCGAGGAGATCCCGCTCCGCTACTTCGACAAGCCGTACTTCCTCACGCCCGCCACGTCTGCGGCGCGCAAGGCGTACGCGATCCTGCGCGAAACGCTCGCGCGCTCGGGCTACATCGCACTTGCCTACGTGGTGATTCGCACGAAGCAGCACGTGGCGGCCCTCGTGCCCACGGGCGACGCGCTCATGCTCGAGATCCTGCGCTTCCCGCACGAACTGCGCTCCGCCGAAGGGCTCGAGCTGCCTTCGGCAGACCTGAAGACGCTCGGCGTGACCGACAAGGAGGTCGCGCTCGCGGGACAGCTCGTGGAGGCGATGGTCGAGCCGTTCGACCCGAGCAAGCTCACCGACAGCTACCGCGATGATGTGCTCGACCTCATCGAGCGCAAGGTCACGACTGGCGAGGTGACCGCGGTCGCGGCGCCTGCCGAGGCGCCGCCGACCGAAGGCGGGGAGGTCATCGACATGATGGCGCTCCTGAAGCGCAGCCTCGAGGTTGCGAAGGGGGCGTAGGCCGCCGATGCCGCTCGACCGCTATCGCGAGAAGCGCGACTTCGCACGCACGCCCGAGCCCGACGGCGGCGCCGCTGCGCCCGCCGACGCACCGCGATTCGTCATCCAGAAGCACGCCGCCTCGCGCCTGCACTACGACTTCCGCCTGGAGATGGAGGGCGTGTTGCGTTCGTGGGCCGTGCCGAAGGGGCCGAGCCTGGATACCACCGAGAAGCATCTGGCCGTGGAGGTGGAGGACCACCCGATCGAGTACGGGAGCTTCGAAGGGACGATCCCGGCAGGCGAGTACGGTGGCGGTACGGTGATGGTGTGGGACCAGGGCACCTACACGCCGCGTGGCGACGCGGTGGAGATGTACCGTGCGGGCAACCTCAAGGTCGACCTGCACGGCCACAAGCTCGAGGGCGGCTTCGCGCTCGTGCGCATGAAGCGCCGGCCGAAGGAGACCAAGGACAACTGGCTGCTCATCAAGGAGCGCGATGCGCACGTTCGGCCGCACGCCGAGTACGACGTGCTCGCGGCGCTGCCCGCTCTCGGCCAAGACCGGTCGCAGCATGGAGGAGATCGCTGCCGCAGGTGTCGAGACGCCCGCCGAGGGGGACGACGCCGACCCGTCACGAGTGCCCGGCGCGCTCAGCGCGCCGATACCCGAGACGATCGCTCCGGAGCTTGCGACGAAGGTCGCGCGCGTGCCGGCGGGCGCGGAGTGGCTCCACGAGATCAAGCTCGACGGCTACCGCGCGCTCGTGCGCATCGAAGGCGACGACGTGCGCTTCTTCACCCGCAACGGCATCGACTGGACGAAGCGTTTCGCTGCGCTCGTGGAGCCGGTGCGCGCGCTCGGCCTCGCGCAGCGCCTGGCTCGACGGCGAGGTGACCGTGCTCATGCCGGACGGCCGCACGAGCTTCGGCGCGCTTCAGGCCGAACTCAAACGCGGTTCGGCGGCCGATCTCACCTACCACGTGTTCGACCTGCCGTACCTCGGTGGCTACGACCTGCGGGGCGCGCCGCTGCGCGAGCGCAAGCGGCTTCTCGAGCGCGCGCTTGCTCCCGCCGGGCCGCGGGTGCGCTACGTGGACCACGTGGCGGGCGAGGGCGAGGCGTTCCACCGGCAGACGTGCGCGTTCGAGCTCGAGGGCTCGGTGGCCAAGCGCGCGGATAGCGTCTATCGCTCCGGCCGCGGGCGCGATTGGCAAAAGCGCAAGTGCATCGGCCGCGAGGACTTCGTGGTGGTCGGCTACACCCTGCCTTCGGACGGCACGCCGGGTGTGGGCGCACTCGCGCTTGCCTCGCGCTCATCGGCGGGGGTGCTCGCGTACGCGGGGCGCGTGGGCACCGGCTGGAGCGCCGACGAGTCGCGGACGCTGCGCACGCGGCTGGAGGCGCTCGCGAGCGACGGGCCGTCACTCGACGTGCCCGCGGCGGACCGCAGTCCGGCGTCACCTGGGTGCGGCCCGAGCTTGCCGTGGAGGTCGCGTTCGCCGAGTGGACCGCCTCGGGCGTGGTGCGTCACGCGTCGTTCGAGGGCGTTCGGGAGGACCTCGGCACACCGCAGGCGGCCGCGCCCGATACGGTCGCCGGGGTGAAGCTCACGCATCCCGACAAGCTGCTCTTCGCCGGCCTCGGCGTCACCAAGCGCGAGCTGGCGGCGTACTACGAGCGCATCGCCGAGTGGATGCTCCCGCATCTCGAGAATCGGCCGCTCGTGCTCGTGCGCTGTCCGCACGGCGCGGACACGAAGTGCTTCTACCAGAAGAACACCGAGACGGGCTTCCCCGCGAGCATCGGGCACGTGGTCGTGCAGCACGACGATGGTCCGGTCTCCTACGCGCTCGCCGGCTCGGCCGAGGCGCTGGTGGCGCTCGTGCAGCTCGGCGTGCTGGAGATCCACACCTGGGGGTCGCTCGCCGACGACGTAGAGCGTCCCGATCGGCTGATCCTCGACCTGGACCCCGGCCCGGACGTTGCGTGGGAGGCTGTGCGCGACGCGGCGCTTCTCGTGCGCGAGCATTTCGAGGCGCTCGGGGCGACGGCCTTCGCCAAGACCACCGGCGGCAAGGGGCTTCACGTGGTGACGCCGTTGCTGCGCACGGCCGACTGGACACGCGCGCGCGACGTGGCGAAGGCGATCGCCGAGGCCGTGGCGGCCAGCGCGCCCGACCGATTCACCACCAATCCGCTCAAGAAGTACCGGCAGGGCCGGATCTTCATCGACTACATGCGCAACACGCGGGGCGCGACCGCGGTTGCCGCATTCTCCACGCGGGCTCGCGGACAGGCGCCGGTGTCGGTGCCGATCCGCTGGGACGAGCTGCGCGCAGGGGTGCGGAGCGACGGCTACGACATCCGGAGCGTGCCGCACCGGGTCGCGGCGCTTGGCGCGGACCCGTGGGCGGGCTACGACGAGGCCGCAGTGGACCCTGCGGCGCTCGCGCGGGCGCTCGGCAGGACCGAAGAGCCGAAGCTGCCGCTCATCGACGAGGTGTGAGCGCGGTCAATGGAGCTGCCGCCCGTCTGCTGCGCGGGCAGCATGGCATCGATGCTGCTATAATCCGGTGTTGTGCAGCTTTGCCAAACGCCCTGGAGGTATTCGTAGCCTATGTTGAAGCCGTCTCCAGCGGGTTTCGTCGTGCGCCTCGCGCGCATCTCCCGTCTCACAGCCGCGGTCGCGCTCGTGTGCGCGCTGCTCGCGCCGGGAGTCGCCTCGGCGGCCACCGCACCGCCCTTCGTGCCCGAGATCGTCATCAGCGATGACGTCATGCGTGCATCCGGGTCACTCTCGGCTGCCGACATCCAGGCCTTCCTTGAGCGGTACACCGGCGTGCTCGACACAACGCTTGCGCCACGGCACTCCGACGGCACGATGCAGCCGGTGTCGCTGCTCATCTGGGAGGTCTCCCAGGAGTTCAACATCAATCCCAAGGTGCTGCTCACGATGCTCCAGAAGGAGCAGAGCCTCATCACCAAGACGGCACCGTCGCAGACCACGCTCGACTGGGCGCTCGGCTTCGGCTGCTATGACGGCTCCACGCCCGAGACGCGCGATCCCAAGTACTGCGGTCTGGGCAACCAGATCTGGTACGCGGCACGCGCGCTCGATAGCTACGCCGAGACCTCGTGGATCCCGGGCCAGAAGCGCACGGTCTGCATGAACTGCGTCACTGCCAGCCCCGCGCTCCTCAACTACGATTTCGTGCCGCAGAACCTGGCAACGTACAAGCTCTACGTGTACACGCCGCACTCGCACGGTCCCACCTCGGACATCTACGGCGGCAACTACCTGTTCTGGACGATCTACTGGAAGTACTTCGATGAGGGGCCGCTCGCCGACCCTTCGGTCAAGCCGGTCTATCGCTTCTTCAACAAGACCAACAGCAGCCACTTCTACACCGCGTCCGAGACAGAGCGCTACACGGTCATCCGGCAGTGGTCGGCCACGTACACGTTCGAGGGCCCGGCGTACTGGGTGAACACCGCGAATCCGGCCAACGCCGTGGCGCTCTACCGCTTCTACAACAAGAAGAACGGCAGCCACTTCTACACCGCGTCTGCCGAGGAAGCGGACAACGTGATCGCCAAGTACGCGGCCACGTACACGTTCGAGGGACCGGTCTACAACGTCTCGATGAGTGCCGAGAACGGGACGCCCATGTACCGGTTCTTCAACAAGAAGAACGGCAGCCACTTCTACACCACGTCGGCAGAGGAGCGGGACAGCGTCATCGCGAAGTACCCGTCCACCTTCGCTTACGAGGGCGTTGCCTACTTCATCGGGAACTGACCGGTCGTTTCCCGCCCGGTGCCGCTGACCTGCGGCGTTCGCGCGGGGTAGGGTCGGCTGATATACTCTCAGCCCGTGGTCCGTGTCCCCGACCACACGTGGAGGTCGCAGCATGATGCTTAAGCTCACTCCCGCCAGCAAGCCCGCGCCGTCATTCGGCCGCTTCGTCTTCTCCCTGGCGCTCGTGCTCGCGCTGGTGGCTCCGGGCGTTGCGCTCGGCGCGTATCCCGGTCCCGAGGGCTACTTCCCGCCCGGCTACGAGCCGGCAAACTACGCGGCCAACTACGACCCTTACATCGTCATCTCGGATGACAACTGGCGCGCCGCTACGTCGATGTCCGAGGCCGATATCCAGGCCTTCCTCGAGGTCAACAACAGCGTGCTCAAGGACTACTACTGTGCCGAGGGCGGGCCGAACGGGGCGCACAGTCCCGTTGTGAAGCGCGCTTCCACGATCATCGCCGAGGCTGCCCTGTACTGGAACGTCACGCCGAAGCTCATCCTGTCGACGCTCGAGAAGGAGCAGTCGCTCATCACGCAGGCCTGGCACACGGGCACGTACGACGGGCCCTACCCGATGCCGGCGGGTACCACGCACAGCACGTGGTACCACATCATCAACGCGATGGGTGTCGGCTGCTACCCAGGCTCGCCGGACACACACCCCGGATTTGGCGATCAGGTCTGGACCGGCACCCAGAAGCTCGGCTCGGCGCCCACCGATACGAGCTCTCCGTACTACTGGACGCCGGGCAAGGTGAAGAACGTGTACAGCTATCCGAGCGCGGCGCGTGTCGACATCGTGCCGATGAATCAGCCCACCTGGAACGCGTACACGTACACGCCGTACTTCCCGCAAATCAGCGTGTGGAACATCTACAGCCGGTTCTTCGGCGATCCGCTCGCGTATCCCGGCAAGGCGCCCATCTACCGCTTCTACAACGTGAAGAACGGCAGCCACTTCTACACGACCTCGGAGGCCGAGCGGTACGCGGTCATCAGCAAGTGGTCGTCCACGTATCGCTTCGAAGGCGCGGCGTACTCGATCAACACCACATCGCCCGCCATGACCCAGCCGCTCTACCGCTTCTACAACAAGACCAACGGCACGCACTTCTACACGGCATCGCTCGACGAGGCCAACTTCGTGATGGCCAACTGGTCACGCACCTACGCATACGAGGGACCGGCGTACTTCGTGTCGCTGAGCGCCGCAGACTGCGTCCCTGTCTACCGCTTCTACAACGTGCGCAGCAAGAGCCACTTCTACACGATCTCGCCGCAGGAGGCGGATATGGTCATCGCCACCTGGCCGAACGTCTACGCATTCGAAGGCGTTGCGTACTTCGTGGCGCTCGGCAATTAGCACTGCCCCGGCGCGGCCGGGGCGCTTCCAAGGACCTCAGATACGGGTGCAGGGCGGGACCGGTGATCCGGTCCCGCCCTGCTCGCGAGGGAGGGAAGGGTAGGGAGGGGGTTCTACCCTTGAGGGGCTGTGGTTGCCTGGCCGTTCAGGGCTGCGACGATCGCGATGTACTGATCCGGGTCGATCTCGCCGCGGGCCAGTCGCTCACGTGCGATGGCGAGCGCGGCATCCTCGGAGAGGGTCGTCGGCTGCGCTGAGGGAACGCTCGCCGAACCGCTCGGCGACTTGCGGGCGATGGCCCAGATGATGATTGCGACGACGATCGCCGCGATCACAACGAATCCGATGAGCGCCGCGATACCGAGCCCGCCGAAGCTGTTCATGCCGAGCGGTGCTCCGCCCATCATGCGCTGTCCGCCTGCGATCGCATCGCCGTACTGAGTGAACATGGTGTGTCTCCTTTCGTGGGGCACGTCATGAGTATCTCCAGCCCGTGTGCGCTCGCTGTGCGACGCGCGTGGAGATGTCGTGGAGGTCGGTGGCTCGACTTAGAGCGTGTCGCTCAGAAGCCGGACGCATCCACTTCGGCGGCGGCGGACTCGGCCTCCGGTACCGGCGCGGAGAGCACGCCGGGGCGGGAGGGAGCGCTCGTGGTAAGCGCGACGCCGGCCACGATGATCGCCATGCCTGCCAGCACCCATCCGTCGATCGGCTCGGGCGGCACGAGCCCGATGCGACCTGCCGCCCATCCAAGGAAGACGGCGATGACCGGGTTCACGTACGCGTAGGTCATCACCTTCGAGGCTGGCGCGTGTCGCAGGAGCCACACGAATGCGGTGAATGCGATACAGCTGCCGAAGATGATGAGGTATGCCAGCGCGAGCGCACCGGACGTGTTCAGCGTGAACGCGGGCCATTCGCCCTTGACGGTGCCGATCACGAGCAGGACCGCACCTGCGGTGAGCATCTCGTACCCGGTCGCCACGAGGGCGTCGGACTTGATCGGGCGCCGCTTGGAGAGGATGGAACCCGCCGACCACAGCCAGGTGCCGAGGATCTGCGTGGCGACTCCGATCAGCTCACGCGGTGTGCCGGCTATCCCCGTGAGACGCGGCGCCATGAGCACGCCAAGTCCCGCGAAGCCGACCACGAGCCCCACGTATCCGCGCGCCGACGGCCGGTCCATCCCGGGAATCATCGACTCGGCGAGCGCGACCCACAGTGGCAGCAGTGCCACGATCAGCGCGGCGAGTCCCGAGGGGATGGAGCGTTCCGAGAGGAAGGTCGAGTACATGCCTCCCACGAGGAGCAGGATGCCGACGGCGGCGATGATCCGGTACTCGTCGAAGGCGATCCGCAGACGCGCGCCGCGCATGCGGGCGAACGCGAGCAGCAGCAGACCGGCGGGCACCAGGCGCATGCCCGCGAAGAGCGCCGGGGGCATGTCTGCCTCGAGCCCGATGCGGATGGCGAGGTACGTCGACCCCCACACCACGTAGAGCGCGGCGAACGCAGCGATGAGCTTTGCGCGATGGGACCACCGAAGGGGATTGAGTGTCACGCCGGCTCCTCGTCTGGACAGGTCATGCCAGGATACGCCCGGGTGCCTGGCTCCGGAAGCGCCCGGGCACAACGGTTGCGCTACACTCGGCGCATGTACACCTACCATTTCCCGAGACCCGCGCTCACCGCCGACATCGTCGCCATCCGCGGCGAGGCAGACGCGCGCGAGGTGCTGCTCATCCTGCGCGGTCACGGCCCGTTCAAGGGCGAGTGGGCGCTTCCCGGCGGGTTCGTGGACGAGTACGAGCAGGCCGAGGACGCGGCGCGCCGCGAGTTCGCCGAGGAGACCGGCGTTCTCTGGGACGGCGAGCTCACGATCGTGGGTGTCTTCGGCAAGCGCGGACGCGACCCGCGCGGCTGGACGGTCGCCACCGCGTGGCTCGCGCGCGTGGGCGACGCCGACCTCTCACCCGTGGCCGGAGACGACGCCGCCGAGGTCTCCTGGCACGCGACAGACGCGCTGCCGCCCGTGGCGTTCGATCACCACGAGGTCATCGCGGCGGCGCTCAAGCTGCTCTAACGCGCGCTACAGGCCGAGGTAGAAGGCCGGACCCTCGAGGCGGTAGACGTTCGACCACTGCAGTATCACTGAGTTTGCCTCATCGAGCGACGCGGTGAAGAAGTGGCTTCCGTTCCGCATGTTGTAGAAGCGGTAGACCGCCGTCTTGCCCGCCTCGACAGCTGGCGTCACCTTGTACGTCTCGCCCTCGTAGGTGAAGACGTTGGAGTACGCAGCGATTACCCGGTCGCGCTCGTCGACCGATGCGGTGTAGAAGTGGCTCCCGTTACGACGGTTGTAGAAACGGTAGAGCGGCTGGGTGTTCTTCGATGCCCTCGTGTAGTACGCGATCCCTTCGTAACTGAACACGTTCGAGTAGTTCGCCAGCACCGAGTTCGCCTCGTCGAGCGACGGGGTGTAGAAGTGCGTGCCTGTGCGGACGTTGTAGAAGCGGTAGATGGAGACGAGGGGCTCCGGCAGGACCGACCAGCTGAGGGTGGTGTTGGCAGTGCCCTCGGCAGCGTAGACCTCGATGTAGTAGGTGCCCGCCGCGGGGGCAGTGTAGGTGATCCTCTCGGGATAGTAGGCGGGGAGGGCCGACTTGGCGATCGCGGACGCGTGGTTCGGGACGCCCGCTGGCGTGCCGGGGCCGTACAGATACAGGTCGAAGTCGCTGAGTGGTTGGCTCGATGCGAGGCTCAACACAAGCGTCTCTGCGACGTCGAGCTCGACGTAGTAGAAGTCACGCGCGTCGGTCGTGTCGTCGAGGGAGCCCGCGACGGGAGAGGCTGACAGGGCGTCGCCCGGTAGGGAGTCGTCGGTGGCCGCAAAGGCTGCCGGGACCGTCGCCAGGACGAAGAGCGTTGCGAGGAGGAGGACGGTCCACGAAGTACTGCGCGTCATCGGCGGGCCTTTCATCGGCGTGGGTCTGCGGCGTACGAGCGCCGCTCCTCGTAATCCTAGGGGGTCGGGGCGATACGGGCAACGCGCGGGTCGTGCGAGACTCGCGCCAAACGCAACTGGCGTGACGCTACTGGCCGATCCAGAACGCGGCCCCTTCGAAGCGGTACACGCTCGGCCAGGTTGCGATAACCATGTCCGCCTCTTCTGCCGAGGCGGTGTAGAAGTGGCTGCCGTTGCGCAGGTTGAAGAACCTGTAGACCGGGGTGCTGTTCGGGACCGGCGCAGGGTTCACGGCGTAGGTCTGACCGTCGAGGGTGAAGGTGTTCGAATAGCGCAGCAGGATGGTGTTCGCTTCGTCGAGGCTCGCTGTGTAGAAATGGCTCTTGCTCACCCGGTTGTAGAAGCGGTAGAGCGGCTGCGTGTTGTTGGCGGGATTCGTGTAGTACGCGACGCCTTCGTACCGGAACACGTTCGACCAGGTGGCAAGGACCATGTTCGCCTCGTCGAGCGAGGGCGTGAAGAAGTGCGTGTTGTTGGTGAAGTTGTAGAAGCGATAGACGGGTGACGAGACCTTCCAGGAGAGGACGACCTCGCCGAAGTCGTGCGTATCGTCAGCCGAATCCTCGATGATCCCCGCCAGCTCATAGATGTCTACGTAGTAGTAGCCGGATGACGGGGCGCCGTAGGTGATGCTCTTTGGGAAGGTGAGGCCTTCCCGGCCTGCGACCGCCGCATCGGTGCCCCACACACTGCTGGTGCCCGGTGGATAGAGGTACAGGTCCGGATAGAAGTTCCCCGTGAACGTACTCCCGCGGCTCAGCGAGAG
Organism: uncultured Actinomycetes bacterium; assembly: GCA_963700295.1. Taxonomy (GTDB): domain Bacteria; phylum Actinomycetota; class Coriobacteriia; order Anaerosomatales; family Anaerosomataceae; genus UBA6100. Next base: position 236,225 of record CAVOWY010000003.1, read on the forward strand.
GCTGAGGGTATCGCCTACATTCAGCCAGACGCGGTAGACGTCGTCCCAATCGCTGTAGGAGTCAAGGTTGGTTCTGACAGGCGTCGGCGGGATGGGCACGGCGGGCACGTCGTCGTCCGGCGAGGCGAAGTTGGCGTAGAGGTCATAGTCGCCAGAACCGCTCAATGCGTAGACCATTACGCTCCACTCGCCCTGGGCGTTCGCGATGCCAGTGATGGACTCGCGCGAAGTGAGCCCAGTGTCGCTCTTCCATGCGACCGCGCCAGACGGATCTAGGAGGTAGAGGTCGAAGTCCTCCCCGAGTTCGGGTCCGTACAGATCGAGCCAGACCTTCTCGCCGTTCTCGAGGTAGATAGAGTAGTAGTCGTAACGGCTACCGGCCGCATCGACGGTGCCCTCGATGGGGTCGTCGTAGCCGGGTTCGTACTTCCACGCGTCGATCCACTGCACGGGGGTGCCCGGGAAGGTATCCGCCGCCAGCGCGCTGATATCGCCGGAGGTCGAAGGCAGCGGCTTGCTTGACGGTGCCGTAGGGCCGGTAGGTGTGAACGAGGAGCCCGTCGGTGAGACTGACACGTCCACGCCGAGATCGAGGTCCGGGGCTTCCCGGACCGGTCTCGCGAGTGCGGCCGAGGGTGCGATCGCCACGGCCATGATGAGCGCGACTGCACACGCGGTGCTGAGCGTCTTGCGATTCATGGTGCACATCCCTAGCTCAGGCAGCGATCGGTCGGTCGCCGGGGGCTGAGCGCACGACTGCGACCGTATCCCCATCATAGGTCGCGGCACCACACATCGCCAGACACACCAGGGCCCGCACGGCGAACCGTACGGGCCCTGGTCCCTTCGGTCAGCAGCGCTCGGACGCTACTGGCCCAGGTAGTACGCGATGCCGTCGTACTGGTAGATGTCAGGCCACGTCGCGATCACGTGATCGGCCTCTTCAGCACTCGCGGTGTAGAAGTGGCTCCCGGTCCGCTTGTTGAAGAAGCGATAGACCGGCAGATCGAAGGGGCTCGCCGGTGCAGCGCGCACGGCGTACGTAGGACCTTCGTAGTTGAAGATCGTCGGCCACGTCGCGATCACGTGATCGGCCTCTTCGGCACTTGCGGTGTAGAAGTGGCTCTTGCTCACCTTGTTGTAGAAGCGGTAGAGCGGCTGGTTGTTGGTGAGCGGGTTGTCCTGGTACGCCACGCCGTCGAGCTTGAAGATCGTTGGCCAGGTGGCCAGCACGTGGTTCGCTTCGTCAAGCGAGCTCGTGAAGAAGTGCGTGCCGTTGGTGACGTTGTAGAACCGCCACACCGTGGTGAGCGGTTGCGGCGCAATCGACCAGTCGATCGTGTACTGGTCGAACGGGACGAGCGGAGTGTAGTTGTTCACGTCGAGGAAGTAGTAGCCCGTCTCCTCGGCGGTCCACTCCACGATCTCCGGATACTGACCGGTGTCGAGCCAGACGAGTTCCGGGTCGGAGAAGATGTCGGTCGTGCCCGGTCCGTACAGCCATAGGTCGAGGTCTGACGGGGTGACCGGCTGCTGCAGTGTGAAGGTCACTTCGTCTCCCTCGTGCATGAAGAAGTAGTAGACGTCGTCATCGTCGAACGCGTCGTTCAGCTCCCCGTACACGGGACTCGCCGGCAGCGGCACGCCGGGCACGTTGTAGTTGTAGACCACGTTGTAGTAGACGACGTACGTGTCGGTGACGTTGTCGAAGTTCCAGACGTCGAGGTAGTAGTAGCCCGCCACGCCGGCCGTCCACTCGATCGACTCGGGGTAGTCGCCGGTGTCCAGGTACCTGAGTGGTGTGCTCACCGAGATGTCGGTTGCGGCGGGACCGTAGAGCCGCAGGTCGAAGTCGTCGCCCCCTGGAGGCTCGGTAAGGACGAACGTGATCTCCTGGCCGACTGCGAGCCAGATCTTGTAGACATCATGGATGTCCGTGTCGGCCGTGAGGCCGCCGGTGATGGGACTTGCGGGCATCGCGAAGCCTGGGATGTTGTCGTCTGTGGGCAGGATCGACGGTGTGACCGCCGATGCCGAGGGAGCTCGGACGGGCTCGCGGTCCGGTGTGGGTGCCGGCGCCACAGGTGCAGGTGCGGGTCGGTCGGATGTGATCGTACGGCCGACGGCGGTGCCTGCCATGGCGGTGCACAGTAGCGCCGTCATGCAGACGAGGGCGAGCAGTTTGCGTCTCACGGTCGTGTTCCCCCAATCGAAGTGTGACACGTGCTGAGCAGTATCTACCCTCGCAGTCACCGGATATGAAGGGACCCGCGCGGTTTCCTGCGCGGGTCCCTTGGCGCCGAGTTCGTGAGTCCGGGGCTACATCGGCAGGTAGTACGCCTCGCCCTCGTAGCGGAAGACGTTCGGCCAGGTGGCGATGACCATGTCACGCTCGTCGGGACTTGCGGTGAAGAAGTGGCTGCCGTTCTTCAGGTTGTAGAAACGGTAGACGGTTCCTCCGGCAACCGGCGTGTCCGACACGTTGTAGGCCGGGCCCTCGAAGGTGTACACGTTCGACCACTTGGCGATCACGGCGTTCGCTTCCTCGGCGGAGACGGTGTAGAAGTGGCTGCCGGTCACCCTGTTGTAGAAGCGGTAGAGCGGCTTGGTGGCCTTGAGGCCGTCGTACTCGTAGCCCACGCCCTCGTACTTGTAGATGTCCGGCCACGTCTTGATGATGTTGATCTTCTCGTCGTACGAGGCGGTGTAGAAGTGCGTGCCGTTCTTCATGTTGTAGAAGCGGTAGACCTTGGTGGTCTCGTACCAGTAGTTGGACATGACCCGCCCGTTGGAGGCGCACACCCAGATGTACTCGCCGCCGATGACCGAGATATCCGACATGTTCGTGTCCATGGCGGTGCCGTAGGTCCAGGTGTTGCCGCTGTCGGTGGTGTACGCGACGCTGCCGTCGGAGAGCGCTACCCACCCGGTAGTGCCGCTCGAGAACGACATGGCGGTCACGCTACCGTAGTTCATGAACTCGTTGCGCTTGGTGAGGTCGGCGGGAACGAGCGCGCCCCATGCGCCGCCGCCGTTGGTGGACTTGAGCATCGTGGCGTCGCCCGCTGCGAGGATCGTTCTGCGGGAACCGCCGATGTACAGGGCATTCGCGGCCGCATAGTCGACCGCATCAAGATGGAGGGTGCCTGCCGAGCCGGTGGAGCCGCCGGCGATCCACGTGCCGCCATTGGTGCTGCCGTTGCTGGTCACGTAGACAGCACCGTTACTGCCCACGACGGCACCGAGATCAGAGCCGAAGAAGTCGATAGCAGCGAACGCCTCGGCGCCGAGCGTGGTCGCGTTCCAGGTGGTGCCGCCGGTGTTCGTCCACAGCAGCCGCCCGTTACGGCCGGCCGCCCAGCCGTGGGTGGCGTCGGTGAAGTAGACCGCGGTCAATTGATCGGCGACACCGCTCGTCTGCGTTGTCCAGGAGGTTCCGCCGTTGACGGTCTTGAGGATCCGGCCGCTGCCGCCGACCGCCCACCCGGTATTCGCGTCGATGAAGAACAGGTCGTACAAGATGCTGCCGGCCGGTGTTGGCGTTGCGGCCCAGTCGGTTCCGGCGTTGGTGGATTTCCAGACCCCGTCGCCCGCGCACAGGTAGCCGGTGCGGAAGTCCACGAACTGGATGGCCGTGAGGAAGTCGCGAGGCGCCTTCTGCGCGCGGTGACCCCAGGTAGCACCACCATCTTCGGTGAAAGTGATCTGACCTCCGAGCCCGACTGCGAGCAACTTAGTGCCGGACGAGCAGTCGATGCCATAGAGCGACGTATCCTTGCCGTACTCGGAGTCGTTGAAGACCTCCATCGACGGCGTGGTGCCATCGGTGATCTTCGCAATATGGTCGGGCTGAACGTTGTAACCGCCCAGCCATACGACGTTCGAGCCACCGCCTGCGCATTCAACGCTGTACCAGCTGGTGCCCGCATCCGCCACCGTGTTCCAGGTGGAACCGCCGTCAGCGGTCTTCCAGGGGCTGCCGGTGCCCGAGGCGATCCAGCCGATCTGCGGGTCGTCAGGGTCGAACGAGATGTCGTCGAATCCAACGCTGTCGCCCTTGTCGATGTGCGTGGGCCAGGTGGCGCCGCCGTCGGTCGAGACGAAGATGTCGCCGTTGGCCGAGATGACGAAGCCCTTGGTAGCGCTCACGAAGTAGACCTCGGTGAAGTAGTAGTCGCCGAGGTCGACCGGGATCCATGTGGTGCCGCCGTCGGTGGTGCGGAGCACCTCACCGCCGCCGGTGCATGCCCAGCCGAGGGTGCTGCTGCGGAAGAAGATGCCGTAGACGTCGCTAGAGGTGTTGCTGGTCTGCTGCTGATAGGAGGCTCCGTCGGTCATCTTGAGAATGACGCCGCCCTGGCCTGCCGCCCAGCCGTGCGTGGAGTCGATGAACGAGACGGCGAAGAGGTCGGTCGAAACGGGGCAGCTCTTCTGCACCCAGTTGTCGCCTCCGTCGTAGGTCTTGATCGTGGCTCCATTGTTCCCCACGGCGTACGCCACTTCACCGTCGGCGCTCGCCATGCTCACCGCGTTCAGCGTCTCGCCACGCGGGAGGGGGTTGAGCCAGTGGAGATTGGTGTTGCACGCCGATGCAACGAGCGGCGGGGAGGCCCCCGCCATCGAGGCCACCAGCACGGTGCACAGCAAGATCCGTGAGATTGTTGATCCCCGCATTGCCGAGCCCTCCTCCACGACATGGGCCAAGGCGGTCGCCTACGCGCGGCCCCTCATGAACACATCATCGGCTCACAGTGCACCAGGACGCATGCCGAAGTGACAAACGGCCGGGTTGTGAATCGGTCACGTCTTGCCGAGGAGCGGCAGGCCCAACGCGAAAGGCCGACGGTGTGTCGGCCTTTCGGAGGTGCGTTGTGTGGTGGAGCGACCGCTACTGACCGATCCAGAACGCCGGGCCTTCGAAACGGTAGACGGTGGGCCAGGTGGCGATGACCATGTCCGCCTCTTCGGCGGAGGCGGTGTAGAAGTGGCTGCCGTTGCGCAGGTTGAAGAACCGGTAGACCGGTGCGCTGTTGGGAACCGGCGCCGGGTTCACGGCGTACGTCTGGCCGTCGAGCTGGAAGATGGTCGGCCAGGTGGCCAGGATGTGCGCGGCTTCTTCGGCGGAGGCCGTGTAGAAGTGGCTCGCGCTCACCTTATTGTAGAAGCGGTAGAGCGGCTGCGTGTTGTTGTTGAGGTTCGTGTAGTAGCAGATGCCCTCGTACCGGAAGACCTTCGGGTAGTTCACGATGACCGAGTTCGCCTCGTCGAGCGACGAGGTGAAGAAGTGCGTGTTGTTGGTGAAGTTGTAGAACCGGTAGACGGGGGCGGGGGCGGGGGGAAGCGCCTGACCCGTGCTGGTGAACACCTCGTAGTCGCTGCCACCGTCTGTGCCACCCGCGCCGAACCACGCGATGCGTGTGCCCGAGACGACCGGCGCGAGGTCGTCGGCACCATTGGTTGTGAGTTGTATCGTTCCCCCCGTCGGCGTCCACGCGAAGATCTCCGCGTCGGCACCGTCCGGTGCGCCGGACCAAACGACGCGGTCGCCCGATACCAGCGGCACGGTATCCATGAACACGAGATAGTAGGGATCTGGCACTGAGTTCGTGGTGAGCTGGACGACCCCGCCGGCTGGCGTCCAGGTGAAGATCTCTCCGTCGGCCCCGCCGTCGGTGCCGCCTGCACCGTACCAGGCGATGCGGTCGCCCGACACCGAGGGGAACACGTCCCACGCGTCGTCGTCCGTCACGGACTCGAGGCCGCCGCCCGGAGTCCAGGTCACGATCTCGGCGTCCCCGCCAGTGCCGCTGTGCCAGGCGATCCTATCTCCGGAGACAGACGCCCCATAGTCCAGGACGCTGTTCTGTGTCAGCTGCACGACGTTCCCGGCGGGCGTCCAGGTGAAGACCTCGTTGTCCGCACCGAAGTCGGAGCCTCCCTCGCCGATCCATGCTATGCGGTCACCGGAGACCTTCGGGCGCGCCTGTGAGTAGGAGTCGGCGGTCAGCTGCGCGATGCCCCCGGCGGGCGTCCACGTGAATATCTCGGTGTCCATCCCGCTGTCAGATCCGCCACTGCCGTACCAGACGACCCGATCCCCTGAGACTTCGGGGTACATGTCGTGCCCGGTGTTGTCGGTCAGTTGCACCACGCCGCCTGCTGGCGTCCACATGCGAATCTCGTAGTCATCGCCGGGCCAGGCATACCACACGATGCGGTCGCCGAACGCGCGCGGTTCTGCATCATCGAGCGTATCCCGGGTGATCTGCACGACGCCACCGGACGGCGTCCAGGTGAAGACCTCCTGATCGGCGCCACCGTCGGATCCGCCGGGTGCGATCCAGGCCACCCGGTCTCCGGACATCGACACGAACATATCGTTCACGCCGTTAGCCGAGAGCTGCGCTACGTCGTACACGAGCGCGCTCGCCGGCGCAGTGCTTGTCATCATCGCCACAACGACGCTCGCGGTGGCGATGATGGCCACTATCCGTCGCGCATCGAGTTGCCGCACATGCCTCACGGTGAACCCCCTGTTCCGAGAGATCCTCGGTTACTGGCCGATCCAGAACGCCGGGCCTTCGAAGCGGTACACGCTCGGCCAGGTGGCGATCACCATGTCGGCCTCTTCGGCGGAGGCCGTGTAGAAGTGACTGCCGTTTGTGAGATTGAAGAAGCGGTAGACCGGCACGCTACTGGCCACGGGGGAGGGGCTCACCGAGTAGGTGGGGCCGTCGAACGTGAAGATGTGCGGCCATGTGGCCATGACGTAGTTGGCCTCATCCAGGCTTGCGGTGTAGAAGTGGCTGCCGCTGTTGCGGTTGAAGAAGCGGTACAGCGGCTGCGTGTTGTTGTCCGGGTTGGTGTAGTACGCCACGCCCTCGAACTCGAAGATGTCGGACCACCGATCGATCACGTTGTTCGCCTCATCCTCAGAAGGCGTGAAGAAGTGCGTGTTGTTGGTGAAGTTGTAGAAGCGGTAGACCGGCTGTGAGCGCTTGACGGTCAGCGTGACCACGTCGGCGTGGGTAGTCAGGGAGTTCCGACTCGGCTGATAAATGTCCACGTAGTACAAGCCCGACACCGGCGCGGTGTAGTTGATGAGACGATGCCGGAACGAGTCACCACCTGTGGAAACCGCCGCCGCCTCGTCCGTCCAGATGCTCGTCGAGCCGGGCGGGAACAGGTAGAGTTCGGGGCTCAGATCGAGCCACAAGTCTCCGTGCAGGGGGTAGTCGAGGCGGATGCTGACCGCCTCGCCTTGGGACAGCCACAATGAGAAGACATCGTCGCTGTCGCTGAACTCATCGATCCTTGTGGCCGTGACAGGAGCCGGGAGAGGGACGCCGGGAATCTCGTCGTCAGGCGACTCGAAGTACCAGTAGAAGTCGTAGTAATCGTACCCGCCTGTTCCCACGCTGGAATTCACGCGCACGAACCAGTACCCCTCGGCAATCACATCATCGATTTGGATGCCCTCATCTGAGTCCGCATCAGGGAAGTTGATGCTGTCATCGCTGAAGTCGGTGGTGCCCGGCGGATATACGTAGAGGTCGAGATTGACGGACGGCGTATCAGGGCCATCGATTGCGAACAGGGCGTCTTCTCCCCGTTCAAGCCAGATGGTGTAGACGTGGTCCTCTATGTGGTAGACGGCCGGATCGGTCTCGTGAATCAAGGCCGGCGTCAGCGGCTGCACCCTTTCGTAGAAGTCGAACGCGGCAGCCTGAGGATCGCTGGGTATGCTCTCGGTGATGTCGGTAGATGAGATGGTGCCGGAGGCATGTATCCCGTGCGATCGTCCCTCTCGAGTTGGCGAGACCGCGAGAGGAGCGTCGGGAGGCGCGGCGCTCACGCGGGCCGCGACACGGTCGTTGGAGTTGGATTCCCGGGCCCACGCAGTACCAATGGTGGTCGTGGCGGCAACAGCCAGGAGTAATGAGATAGATAGCATGCCGGCTTTCATCGATCCGCTCCCTTCGGCAGACCCGTAGCCCACAAACAGTTCTTTCGGTGTCCAATGAGAGATTCCTGCGCCTCCGTCCTTGACACCCCCGCCGCTCGCCCCGTACCTTTGTGCGACAACTTCACAGTCGCCTGTGAAGGGGATGAGTACGCGCACTCGAGTAGGGCTCCAGAGAGCCGGAGCAGCTGAGAACCGGCGCCCGAAAGAACGCGGAACATGGCCCCTGAGGCATCCGGAGGAAACGCGATCAGCGGAGTAATGCCGGACGGACGCCCCCGTTACCGTAGGCTGCATGAGCATCGGACACCGCCAGCGAAGATCTCCCGCCCGCAGGCAACCACCACCGTCCCGTGCTCGAGAAGAGGTCACGAGAACTCGTGACGAAGTCGGGTGGTACCGCGAAAGAGCCTGAGCGCCTTTCGCCCTGACGAACAGTCCGGGCGGGAGGTGTTTTTTCGTGTTCGGAGGTAGGTCGTATGGCCAAGAGCTGGGAAGAGATCAACGCGCGCATCGCGAGCGGTGAGGCGGTCGTCTTCACCGCCGAGGAGTTCGCGTCGCTTGCCGCCGACGAGGGGGTGAGCGCGGCCGCCAAGAAGGTGGACGTGGTCACCACCGGGACGTTCGGCCCGATGTGTTCCTCGGGGGTGATCCTCAACTTCGGGCACTCGGACCCGCCGATCCGCATGGCCGAGATCTGGCTGAACGACGTTGCGGCATACGGCGGCCTGGCGGCGGTGGACACCTACCTCGGCGTGACGCAGCCGAGCACCACGCGCGGGCTGGAGTACGGCGGCGCGCATGTGATCGAGGACCTGCTGCGCGGGCGTGCGGTGCGGCTGCGCGCGACGAGCCCCGGGACCGACTGCTACCCGCGCACGGAGATCGACACCTGGATCACGCTCGATGACCTGAACCAGGCGTACTTCTTCAACCCGCGCAACGCCTACCAGAACTACGCCGTGGCCGTGAATACCACCGACCGGGCGCTGCATACGTACCTCGGCACCCTGCTGCCGCGGCTCGGCAACGCCACGTACTGTTCGGCGGGCGCGCTTTCGCCGCTGCTGAACGACCCCACGTACCGCACGATCGGCGTCGGGTCGCGCATCTTTGTGGCCGGTGCGCCGGGCTACGTGGCCTGGGAGGGCACGCAGCACAACCCGCATACCGACCGCGACGAACACGGCGTGCCCGTGCGGCCCGCCGGAACGCTTGCGGTGATCGCCGACCTCAAGGCGGCCTCGCCCGAGTTCTTCTCGGCGGCGAGCTTCACCGGCTACGGCGTCTCGAGCTTCGTCGGCATCGGCGTCCCGATCCCCGTGCTCGACGAGGAGATCGCGGCCACGCTCGCGCTCACCGACGCGGACATCACCGCCACAATCTACGACTACGGCGTGGCCGGTCGCTCGCGACCGTCATTCGGCACGGTCAGCTACGCGCAGCTGCGCACCGGATCGATCACGGTCGAGGGCAAGAAGGTCCCGACCGGGCCGATCAGCTCGCTTCCCAAGGCGCGGAAGATCGCGGCCGAACTGAAGCGGTGGATCGCCGAGGAGCGTTTCGCGATCGCCGAGCCGCTGCAACTGCTCCCGCAGGTGGGGAGCCAGGCGCAGAAGCCGCTCGACATCAGGACAGGGGAGGCGATCTAGCCATGGCCCGCAAGAGACTCGACCTGACGTTCCCGCCCCGGCAGTCCCTGAAGCCGGTCATCTACCACCTCGTGAAGGACTACGACCTCGTCCCCAACATCCTGCGCGCGCAGATCCACCCCGCGCAGGAAGGGCGCATGGTGCTCGAAGTCACGGGCACCAAGGAGGACTTCGCCGCGGGCGTGGCCTTCCTCGAGGGTCAGGGACTGACCGTCAACGAGGCCGCGAGCGACATCGTGCTCGATGAGGAGCGGTGCGTGAACTGCGGCCTGTGCACGGCGGTCTGCAAGCCCGACGCGCTCACGCTCGACCCGGAGGCGCAGACGCTGTGCTTCGACAAGGACAAGTGCGTGTACTGCGAAGCGTGCGTGATAGCCTGTCCGCGCAGAGCGATCACGCTCACGTTCTAGAAGGGGATGAGGATGCCTCAGCTCGCGTTCGTGCAGGTCATGGCGGTGGCGGCCTTCGCCGCGATCCTTGCGGTCGTGCTCGCCATGCCCATCAGCGCGCGTCTCGGCCACCGTGCCGGCGGGGCGCTCCTGCGCACGAGTCTGATCGGCGTCCTTCTCGTCTTCGCCGGGTCACTGCTGTGGGGATCGTCCACGGGCGACCTCGGCAGGTTCAACGCGCGCGAGGGTACGAGCGCTTGGCTTCAGTTGGGGGCGTTCTTCGGCATCGTCTACGGGACCGGCTACCGGTTCGTGTCCATGTACATCGCCGACAAGGCCGCGAGCGCGGCGAAGGCGAGCGGCGCTGCGGCGGCAGCCGAGGAGGGTGATGCAGATGCCTGATATCGCACTGCGGCTCGGCCGCGAGGTGCTCGTGCTCGACGGCGCGATGGGCACGATGCTGCAGAAGCACAACCTGCCGGCCGAGCAGTCCTTCGTGCAGCTCAACGTCACGGCACCCGATCTCGTGATCGAGGTCCATCGCCTGTACAACCTGGCGGGCGCCGACTGCGCCACCTCCAACTCCTTCGGCGGGACGCGAATCAAGCTCGACGCGTACGGGCTCGGCGACCAGGTGGAGGAGCTCAACCGCGCCGCGGTGCGTGTGGCGCGAGCGAGCGGGGCCACGCACATCCTCGGCGAGCTGGGTCCCACGGGCCACGTGCTCGAACCGCTGGGGAGCGCGCGCTTCGATGAGCTGTTCGACGCGTTCGCCGAGCAGGCGGCCGCACTCGCCGCCGAGCACCCGGACGCGATCCAGATAGCCACGATGACCGACATCGCCGAGGCGCGGTGCGCCGTGCTGGCGGCGCGCTCGGTCACCGACCTGCCGGTCTTCGTCACCTGCACGTTCGGCCTGAGCGGCCGCATGGACCTCTCGGGCACCGACCCCGAGACCGCCGCGGTGATCCTCGAGGCCGCGGGCGCCTCCGTGGTCGGGATGAACTGCGGCCTGGGCCCCGAGCAGATGCTGCCGCTTCTGGAGCGGATGGCGCGCGCCACCACGCTCCCGATCATCGTGCGGCCGAACGCGGGCCTGCCCCGGCTGGTGGACGGCAAGACGGTCTTCCCGGGCACCGCGCTCGAGATGGGCCAGTACGCCGCGCGCTTCGTGGACGCCGGTGCGTCGCTCGTGGGCTCATGCTGCGGCTCCACGCCCGAGTTCACGGGCGCCATCTTCGACTTCGCCAAGGGGCGCCCCCTCGCCGAGCGTGAGGCGCCGCCCGCGGGCGTGACCGTGGCCGGACCGCGTGGCGTGGTGCGCATCGGTGGCGGGCGTCCGCTCGTGCGCATCGGCGAGCGCATCAACCCCACCGGCAAGAAGCGCCTCGCCGAGTCGCTGCGCGCGGGCACGCTCGATGTAGTGCGCGAGTACGCGATCGAGCAGCAGGACGCAGGTGCGGACCTGCTCGACGTGAACGTGGGAGCTGCCGGCGTCGTCCAGGCGGACGTCCTGCCGAAGGCGGTGCTCGCGCTCTCGGGGCTCGTGGACCTTCCCCTAGTGCTCGACACGACCGATCCGGCGGCCCTCGAGGCCGCCCTCAAGGTCTACCCAGGCCGCGCGCTGGTGAACAGCGTGAGCGGCGAGGCAAGCTCGATCGCCTCGGTACTGCCGCTTGCCGCGCACTACGGCGCGACCGTGGTGGTGCTCGCGCTCGACGACAGCGGCATCCCACACGCCGCTGTCGATCGCGTGGCGGTCGTGGAGCGCGTGCGCGAGGCTGCGCATGCCGCGGGGCTCACCGACCGCGATCTCGTCGCCGACACGCTCGTACTCGCGGCGGCAACCGAAGAGGCTGGCGCGAGCGCCACGCTCGAGGCGATCGCCGCGGTGAGCCACGACCTCGGCCTCGCCACGCTTGCCGGCGTGAGCAACGTGAGTCATGGCCTGCCGGGTCGGCCGTTGCTCAACGCGCAGTTCCTTGCGATGGCGGTCCACTCGGGCCTGACTGCAGCGATCGTGAACCCCCTGGAGACCGTCGAGCTCGACGCGCCCACCGCTTCGGCTGCTGCCGACGCGCTCCTTGGCCGCGATGTGCGCGCCGAGGGGTGGATCGCGCGCGTGGCCGCCTCGGATGGTGGTCCCGCGCCGGCCGCGCGGGTCGCGACCGGCACCACTGCCGAGCGTCTCGGTCTCGCAATCGAGCGCGGCGACGCGGACTCCGCGCCGGGTCTGGTAGACGAGCTCATCGCCGGCGGTCAGGGCCCGCAGGCGGTCATCGCGCAGGTGCTGACGCCCGCCATCCAGCGCCTGGGCGACGCGTACGGCCGCGGCGATGCGTTTCTGCCGCAGCTCATCGCCGCCGCTGATGCCATGCGGGCGGCCGTCGAGCGCGCGAAATCGCACCTGCCCGAAGGCTCGGCCACGCACGAGGGCCGCGTCGTCTTCGGCACGGTGAAGGGCGACATCCACTCCATCGGCAAGGACATCTGCGTCTCGATGCTCGAGAGCCAGGGCTTCCTCGTGGATGACCTGGGTGTGGACGTGCCCGCCGAGTCGTTCGCCGAGGCAGCGAAGGCCGCGGATGCGGTCTGTCTCTCGGCGCTCATGACCACCACGCTGCCGAACATGGAACGCACGGTCGCCGCGGTGCGCGAGGTCGCGGCGGTGCCGGTGCTCGTGGGCGGCGCGGTCGTGACACGTGACTTCGCCGAAGGGCTCGGCGCAGGGTATTCTGAGGACGCACCGGGGTGTGTCGCCGCTGTGCGGGATGCGATCGGCCGCCACAAGGGGACGAGCAGATGATCATCACCAGGCCGCGAGACTGGTCGCGCATCAGAGCGAATCTCGAGTCCATCGGCGCCAAGCGCGTCTTCCTGATGGGCTGCGGTCAGTGCGCGACCGTGGCGCATACTGGCGGCGAACCCGAGCTCCGGGAGATGGCCGAGCGCCTTGCCGAGGTGGGCGTGGAAGTGACCGGCTGGACGGTCGGTGAGGTGACCTGCCATCTGAACGGCACGAAGCTCGAGAGCCGCAAGCATCAGGAGGCCATCGACGCCGCGGACGCGGTGCTCGTGCTCGCGTGCGGCGCGGGCGTGCAGACCACAGCCGATGCCATCGGCAAGCCGGTGTTCCCGGCGCTTGAGTCGCTGTTCCTCGGCACGGTCATCCGCAACGGCATCTTCGAGGAGCGCTGCCAGACCTGCGGCGACTGCGTGCTCGACCAGACCGCGGGCATCTGCCCCGTCACGACCTGCCCGAAGGGGCTCTTGAACGGCCCATGCGGCGGCATGTGGGACGGCATGTGCGAGGTGCTCACCGATCGTGAGTGCACGCACGTGCGCATCCGCAAACGGCTGGCCGAGCAGGGTCGCGGCAGCAAGGGCACGCTCGCTCCCAAGGACTTCTCGACGGCGCTCAAGCCCGGCGGCGTCAATATCCACGACCGGAAGGCCGAGCGATGAGTCGGCTTCGCGACAAGCTCGAAGCCGGGGAGTTCGTCGTCACCGGTGAGGTCGCGCCGCCCAAGGGGGCGGACCTCGCATCGATGCACGCCGCCGTCGAGATACTCGCGCCGTACTGCGACGCGCTCAACGTCACCGACAACCAGGGTGCGAGCCTGCACCTGTCATCGCTTGCCGCCTCGAAGGCGATCCTCGACCGGGGGATCGAGCCGATCTTCCAGCAGACGTGCCGCGACCGGAACCGCCTCGCGCTGCAGAGCGACCTGCTCGCGGCCTGGTCGCTCGGTCTCGAGAACGTGCTCATGGTGACCGGTGACGACCCGCGCGCCGGCGACCATCCGAATGCGAAGGGCGTGTTCGACCTCGACTCCACCCAGCTTGCGCAGGTGGCGGTGGGCATGAACGAGGGCCACGACATGATGGGCCACGAACTCAAGGGTTCGACCGGCTTCTACATCGGCGGTGCGATGTTCCCCGAGGCGGAGCCCTGGGACGTGCAGCTTGCGCGCACCGAGCAGAAGATCGAGGCCGGCATCCGCTTCTTCCAGACGCAGGCGGTCTTCGACATCGCCAAGCTCGAGCGCGCCGTTGAGGCGCGTGCGCCCCCTCGGCGCCAAGATCATCGCGAGCGTGCTGGTCATCAAGAGCCCGGGCGTGATCCGGTTCGTGAACGAGCATCTCGCCGGGCTGATGATCCCCGACGCGATCGCCGACCGCATTCGCGCGTGCCGAGGACCCCGCCGAGGAGGCGATCCGACTCGCCGCCGAACAGGTGCGCGAGATCCGTCAGATCGCCGACGGCGTGCATGTCATGCCGCTCGGTCTGGATCGCGCGATCGGGCGCATCCTGGGCGAGGAGGGGTAGGCCGGCATGCGTCGCATCGCACTCTACAGCGATGTGCACGCGAACACGCTCGCGCTCGAGGCGGTTGCGGCAGCCATTGCCGCCGAGGGGATTGAGGAGCGCTACTGTCTCGGTGACCTCGTGGGAATCGGGCCGCGTCCCGAGGAGGCGGTCGCGCTCGTCCGCTCGTACGGCGATCGGGTCGTCCAGGGCAACTACGACCGGGCCATCGGATCGCACCTGCGCAGCCCGGGCAGCTGACTTCCCCACACCGCAAGAGGCGCTCGACGGCGCCGAGGCGTACGCATTCACGATCGCCGAGATGGGGCGCGCCGCAGCCGAGTACCTCTACGACTTGCCGCGCGATATCGCGATCGACGAGGGCGGCACACGTATCGTCCTGTGCCACGGCACACCGCGGTTCGTGAGCGAGATCGTGCCGTCCGACGCGCCCGCACCGCTGCTGGTGGCCCTCGCGCGGGAGGCCGAGGCCGACGCTGTCTGCTGCGGGCACACGCACGTGCCCGTGCACCGTTCGTTCCTACCGAGGACGGCATCGTCCACTGGGTGAACGTCGGTTCGGTCGGTCGTTCGAGGGATGGCGATCCGCGGGCGACATGGGCGGAGCTCGTGCTCGGCACGCAGGAGGAGGTCCTCGGCCAGGCGCATGCGGACACGGCGGCGCGGCGTGTCGGACAGTCCGAGGTGTGGCTGGGCGTCGTCTTCCATCGCGTACCGTACGATGTCGACGCGGTGGCCCGCGACATGATCCGGCACGGGCTACCGGCGACGCTGGCGGCGGGCATCAAGATCGGCCTCGAGGACCACGACGCCGCGGAGGCAGCCGCGCGCCGGGCCGAGCAGGCGTCCGACGCGCAGGCATCGTCGAGCGGTGCGCCGGACGCTGAAGACCCGCTCGCGTGCGGGCACACGCCGTCCGAGCACTGCGCGTGCGTGCTCGAGGACCGCATCGCGGCGTACGAATCGCTTGCGCGCATATACCGTGGCGCTCTCGCCGAGGTCTCGCCCGCGACGCGTCGCCTGCGCAGTGCGATACGGAGCTGTCGCATCAACCGCAACGTGAACGAGGCGGCCATCCTCGAGGCGTTCCAGAACGCGGACATCGCGCTTCGCACCGCTGACGGTCGTGCGGCGTTCGAGGCGGAGCGCGACCGGCTCTACGGGCTGGATTCGGGTTTCGATCCGTTCGTTCACGTGCTGTCGCCCGAGGAGGGCACCTATATCTCAGGGGACATTCAGGGCCACCTGGCGCTCATAGAGGCGGCATACGCCGAGGGCGTCTTCACCGTCCCGGAGGTCCGGAACGGGCTGCACCCGCCCGATCACATCTCCTCCGAGCTCGACTTCGTCGCACACTGCCTGCGCGGCGCGGCGGCCGGCGACCCCCGGGCGCGCGATCGCGCCCACGACTTCTTCGTGAAGCACCTCGCGGAGTGGGCGGTGCTTTTCGCGGTGGTCGTGGGTCAGCAAGCCCATGAGCCGGTCATGCGCTTCGCGGGTCTGGCGCTCGACAAGTTCCTCACCTGCGAGGGCTCGATCTTCCGTCATGCGGTGCCCGAGCACTGCTATCTGCGCACCCCGCATCCGTAAGGGCCGCCGATGCCGCGTGGTATTATTCGCGCATGTCGCGCCGCCGACGAGAGGGGTCGACCATGAGCGATCAGCAGCGGCCGAGCCTGGACGCTTGGCTCGCCGAAGTGAAGCGTGAGGCGGGTGCCGCAGGCACGGGCATGTACCTCTGTCACAACGGCGTCGTGCGTTCGTACTCCCGCGATGGCCGCCCCGTGGTCGCGATGGATCTCAGCGTCGACCGCGAGCGCCTTGAGGAGATCGTCACCACTGCCCGCCTGATGGAAGGCGTGACGGTGGTCCGCGTCTGGGTGAACGAAGGTCACCTCGAGGTGGGGGACGACATCATGTACGTCATGGTCGGCGGCGATATCCGCCCGAACGTGCTCGAGGCGCTCACCGCGCTCGTAAGCATGATCAAGAGCGAGGTCGTCACCGAGGCCGAGCACCGTCCGGAACCGTAGTGCCCGCCGCCACGCCCGGGCGGTCAGTCACGAAAGGCAGCATCATGCACATCGTCGTCCTCGGAGGCGGTCCCGGCGGCTACAGCGCGGCGTTCGAGGCTGCGCGCCTCGGCGCGGAGGTCACGCTCGTCGAGCGCGAGCGGCTCGGCGGCACGTGCCTCAACTGGGGCTGCATCCCTACGAAGACCATCCTGCGCTCGGCGCGCATCGTGGCAGATACGCGCGATGCCGCCACGTTCGGCCTCAACGCGGCGGTCGCCACCGCTGGACATCGCCGCACTGCGCGCGCGCAAGGAGGCCGTGGTCGACGAGCTCGTGGGACAGGTCGAGTCGACGGCCAAGCGGCTGAAGGTCCGCATCGTCTACGGCGAGGGCAGGCTCGTCGGGCCCGAAGTCGGTCGAGGTCGCACTCGCCGATGGCACGGCCGAGACCATCGAAGGCGACGCGCTCATCCTCGCTACCGGCTCGGCGGTCTTCAAGCTGCCGAGCATCGACCACGAGCTCGAGGGCGTCTGGACGAGCGACGAGGCGGTCTCGCTCGTCGAGATCCCCAAGCACGTCGTCATCATCGGCGGCGGTGTCATCGGGCTGGAGTTCGCGTGCGCGTACGCGGCGTTCGGCAGCGTGGTCACCGTCGTCGAGCTCATGGACCAGGTGCTGCCGGGCAACGACAAGCGCGTGGTGAAGCCGACGCAGGCCGCGCTCGAGGAGATGGGCGTCGCCTTCCACCTCGGCGACGCGGTCGAGCGCGTCGAGCGTGTGGGCGAGTCGCATGCGCGCCACGCTGCGGAGCGGCGACGTGCTCGAGACGCGACATCGTGATGAGCGCCGTGGGTCGCATCCCCAACTCGGCGGGGCTCGGCTATCCCGAGGCGGGCATCGAGATGGACCGCGCCGCGGTGAAGGTCGACGAGTACTTCCGCACGAACATCGAGGGCGTCTACGCGATCGGCGACCTCATCGGCGGCATGATGCTCGCGCACGTGGCCGAGGAGGAGGGCGTGGTCGCCGCCCGCAACGCGGTGGCCGAGTTCTCGACGGTGGGTGCCGAGGCGCATCTCGAGAGCGTTCGCTACGACTGCATCCCGGCGTGCGTGTACACGTTCCCCGAGGTGGCGGTCGTGGGCAGCGGTCGCGACTGCGGCCAAGGAGCGCGGCGTCGACGTGGTGCAGGCGGTGGCCAAGTTCGCCGCGCAACGGCAAGGCGCTCGGCGAGGGCGAGGCCGACGGCTTCGTGCAGATCGTGGCCGAGAACGGCACCGGGCGGATCGTCGGCTGCCAGATCGTCGGACCGCACGCGGTCGAGACGATCCACGAGATCGCGCTCGCGATGAAGCACGACATCACCGTGCGGCAGATCGCCGAGACGGTGCACGCGCACCCCACCGTGTCCGAGGTCATCCGCATGGCATGCGCCGACGCGGCCGGGAAGTGCGGCTGCTAGCGTGCCCTACGAGCACGGCAGGTACCGCGCCAAGCGCCTGCCCGCGCTGGCTGCGCCGTCCGATCGCGCACGCGGGCGAGTACCGCGCAGTCGAGGGGCTGCTCGACGAGCTGCGCCTGGCCACGGTCTGCCAGGAGGCGAAGTGCCCCAACCGCGGCGAGTGCTACGCGAGCGGCACGGCCACGTTCCTCATCGCCGGCGACGCCTGCACGCGCGGCTGCCGGTTCTGCGCGGTGGAGACGCGCGCGCCGCTGCCGCTCGATCCCGACGAGCCGCGCGCGGGTGGCCGAGGCGGTCGCGCGGCTGGGGCTGCGTCACGCGGTGGTCACCATGGTCACGCGCGACGACCTCGCCGACGGCGCCGCGGCACACGTGGCGGCCACGATCGCGGCGATTCGCGGCGCCGCACCGGAAGCGCCGTCGAGGTGCTCGTGAGCGACTTCGGCGGGGACCAGGACGCGGTCGACACCGTCGCCGACGCGCGCCCCGACGTCTTCAACCACAACCTCGAGACGGTTCCGCGCCTGTACGCCGAGGTGCGTCCGGGTGCGAGCTACGAGCGCAGCCTCGGCGTGCTCGAGCGCGCGAAGACGCGTGCGCCGCAGATGCCCACGAAGTCGGGCCTCATGCTCGGCCTCGGCGAGACGCACGACGAGGTCGTGGCGGTGATGCGCGATCTGCGTGCGGTCGGTTGCGACCTGCTCACGCTCGGCCAGTACCTGCGTCCGAGTGCCGCGCATCTGCCGGTCGCCGAGTTCGTGGTGCCCGAGGAGTTCGCGGCGTTCGCGCGCGAGGGCAGGCGCATGGGCTTCGCGGGCGTCGCGAGCGCGCCGTTCGTGCGCTCGAGCTACCACGCCGCCGAGCTGGCCGAAGGCGCGCCGGCCGAAGGCGAGTCGGGGCGCTAGGAGGCGCCGTCCACGTTCGCGGGTGGCGCCGCGCTGTTGCGGCCGCTGGTCTTGGCCGCGTAGAGCGACCGGTCGGCTGCCGCGAGCAGCGTCTCGATGCGCCGGGGTGGCGAGCCTGCGGGGTCCTTTGCAACCACGCCGCCGATGCTGACCGCGAGCGGGATCGGTCTGCCCGTCGTCAGTGCGCACGTCGAGCGAGCGCACCGTCTCGGTGATGCGGTTACAGAGTTCCGTGTACTCATCGGTGTCGGTCTCGGGAGCGATCACCGCGAACTCATCGCCGCCGTAGCGGATGACAAGATCGGACGCTCGGGTCGCCGTGCGCAACGCGTGGGCCACCGCCTTCAGCGCCTTGTCGCCTTCGGGGTGTCCGAACTGGTCGTTGACGGACTTGAACCGGTCCACGTCCACCAGCATGACGGTGAGGGCGTGACCGTACCGTGCCGACCAGGCGGCCCACTGAGGCAGGTGCGTCTGCAGGGCACGCCGGTTGTAGAGTCCGGTGAGCATGTCGTGCGTGGCGTACACGGCAAGACGCAGGTTGTCGCGCCACGTTCGCGCCAGCGTAGTCGCGAGCAGTCCGGCGAGTGAATCGGGCGTGAAATGGCCGCCGATCGCGTCGACGAGTCGCTGCAGGTGCGCCTGGTACGCCGAGTGGCGTCGGTCGGCCTGGCCCGGCTCCGTGAGGTCGATGAGCTCGCTGAAGACAGGGTCGATCATGTAGAACTCGACGCGGGCGGCGAGTGCGAGCATGCCGTCGATGTCCAGCTGCTCGAGGTGCACCGGTTGCGATCGCCTCGAGCTCGCCGTCGAGGGAGCGCAGACGGTCCATCAGCTCGCCGGTGTCGTTCACGAGGTCGGGGAGCAGGCCCTGCTCCCATGCGTTCATGAGGCCCTGCCACCAGCCGGTGTGCTCCGCCTCGTCCTGTCCGAGTCTCAGGAACGTGGACTGGAGTTCGGGCACCGGGCAGGCGGACGCAAGCTGGGCGTACAAGCTCTCCGCGTGACGGTCCATCCGAACGCACAACTCGAGGATCTCGCGCACGGCAGTGCCCCCTCACGGCATCATCGGCACCGCGCCGTGCGCGGGTCATCCGACGCCCTCACGGAGTCAGTCCCGTCGGACTGCTACCATGACCCTATGGTATGGGAGCCACGCAGATACCGCCAGGGCACGGACGCGGATGGCCTCGTCACGTTCGAGGTCGTCCATGGCGAGACCGACCTGCAGATAAGCGCGATCAGCGACCTGTCCGCCGAGGCAGTGGCGGTCGTCTCCGCGCTGCGCGGGGATCTCGAGGCGTACATCGCAGCGCATCCACGCTTCGCCGAGAGCTTCGCGCCGATCGCCGTGGAGCCAGGCGCACCGGAGATCGTGCGTGCGATGGCCGAAGCCGGCGCGGCTGCGAGCGTGGGACCGATGGCGGCGGTCGCGGGCGCTGTCGCCGAACGCGTCGCGCGTGGCCTTTCGGCGCTCTCCGCCGAGGTGCTCGTGGAGAACGGCGGGGACATCTACATCGTCGGCAGCACCGCGCGGAGCGTGCTCTTGCTTGCCGGAGACTCGCCGCTGTCCGGACGCCTCGCGGTGAGCGTGCCCGGGGACTCCCTCCCGTGCGCGGTATGCACGTCGTCGGGTACTGTGGGGCATAGCGTGAGCCTCGGCTCGGCGCACGCTGTGACGGTGATCGCCGGTGACGGCGCGCTAGCCGATGCGGCTGCAACGGCCGCGGGGAACCTGGTGCACGGCGCGGACGACATCGAGCGGGCGCTCGAGCGGGCGCTTGGCATCGCGGGCGTCCGTGGCGCGATCGTGGTTGCAGGCGAGCGTGTGGGCGCGCTCGGCGAGGTGACGCTCACGCCCGTTGAGGCGTGATGCGGTCGGACTCGCCCTGACGGGTCGGGACCGGGTGTGCGAGGCACGACTGAGAGGGGTTGCGTATGGACAGCATCGACGAACTGGACATGTTCGAAGCGGACCGCCGGCTCGCGCTGTACAACGAGTACCGCGATGCGGCGAAGTTGTTCAAGTACTACATCGAGACGGAGCTCCGCGCCTACCTCGCCAACGGCGCGGTGGTCGAGCCGGTATCCACACCGGGCGGCGCGTACTTCAAAGTGACCCTCACCGACGTGTGGATCTACGAGGCCGAGCGCATCAACCGCTTCGTTCCCGAGACCGTCATCTACTCGGTGAACGACGTGCACGTTCAGACGCTCAAGGCCGAGGAGTAGCGCGCGACGATGCCCCAGAACGTACCGGTCCCCGGATCGCACGACGGTGCGGATCTGCGCGCTGAGAAGCTGCGCGCGGAGATCAGACATCACGCATGGCGCTACTACGCGCTCGATGCGCCCGAGATCTCGGACGCCGCCTACGACGCGCTCGTGCGCGAGCTCGAGACGATCGAGGAAGCGTACCCCGATCTCGTCACCGCCGACTCGCCCACGCAACGCATCGGCGCGCCGCCGCTCGAGGCCTTCGCGTCCGTGCGGCACGCGCAGCGGATGTACTCGCTCGACAACGCGATGGACCTCGGGGAGCTGGACGCGTGGCTCGAACGCATCGGCCGCGAGGCCGAGGGCCGCGATGTCGCATTCATGTGCGAGCTCAAGATCGATGGCAGTTCGCTCGCGCTGACGTATGAGGACGGCGTGCTGTTGCGCGCGGCAACCCGCGGTGACGGCACCACCGGCGAGGACGTCACCGCCAACGTGCGCACCATCAAGAGCGTGCCGCTGCGTCTGGCCGTGGAGCGGCCGGCTTCGGTGCGACCGCTGCGCAGGGAGCCCTCTTCGGGGGCGAGGACGCAACCGAGCCCGCGGCCTCCTGGCGCCTCGAAGTGCGCGGCGAGGTGTACATGCCCAAGGCGAGCTTCGAGCGCCTGAACGCCGAGCAGGACGAGGCGGGGTTGCCGCCGTACGCCAACCCGCGGAACGCCGCGGCGGGTGCGGTGCGGCAGAAGGACCCCGCGGTGACCGCATCGCGCGATCTCGCCACGTTCATGTACCAGGTCGTCGAGCCGCGCTCGCTCGGTCTTGCGGGCCAGCGGGAGGCGCTCGCGTGGCTGTCGCAAGCGGGATTCCGCGTGAACCCCGACATCCGCTGCTGCGCCACGCCCGACGAGGTGCGGGAGTTCTGCCGCTACGCGATCGAGCGTCGGGGCGACCTTGCCCTACGAGATCGACGGCGTGGTGGTCAAGGTGGACTCCTTCGCACTCGCCGACGAGCTCGGCTTCACAGCAAAGGCTCCCCGATGGGCGATGGCGTTCAAGTTCCCGCCCGAGGAGAAGACCACGGTGCTCCGCGAGATCCGCGTGCAGGTTGGTCGCACCGGAGCGCTCACGCCGGTGGCGGAGTTCGACCCGGTCGTGGTGGCAGGCTCGACCATCGCCCGTGCAACGCTCCACAACGAGGACGAGATCCGCCGCAAGGGCGTGCTGCTGGGCGACACCATCGTGGTGCGCAAGGCCGGCGACGTGATCCCCGAGGTGGTTGGTGCGGTCGAGCGGCTTCGCGACGGCAGCGAGCTCGAGTGGCGCATGCCCTCGGCGTGCCCGAGTTGCGGCAGCGACGTGTGGCGCGAGGAGGGCGAGGTCGTGCCGCGCTGCACCAACGCGGGCTGTCCCGCGCAGCGGCTCGAGCGGCTCGGCCACTGGGCGTCGCGCGGCGCGCTCGATATCGAGGGGATGGGTACCGAGATCGTCACGCGCCTCGTGGAGCAGGGACTGCTGCACGACGTGGCCGACTACTACACGCTCACCTTCGAGCTACTGGCGGCGCTCGACCTCGGCCGCGTGAAGAAGGATGGATCGCCTGTCCTACTGGGCGAGATCGTCGCCGGCAAGCTCATGGCGAGCATCGAGGCGTCCAAGACCAGACCGCTGGCCCGTTTGCTCTTCGGCCTCGGCATCCGTCACGTCGGGGCCACAGTGGCCGAGGCGCTTGCCGTCGCATTCGGTTCCCTCGACGCGCTGCTCGAGGCGTCGGCAGACGACCTTGCCCGCGTCGAGCAAGTCGGGCCCAAGATCGCCGAGTCGGTACGGGCGTTTTCGGAGAACCCCGAGAACCTGGCGATCGTCCGCAGGCTGCAGGCGGCCGGCCTCACGATCGCCGAGCAGCAGCACGTGCCCGAGCGCGAACAGACGCTGACCGGCACCACGTGGGTGCTCACCGGCTCGCTCGAGCGCTACACCCGTGAGGAGGCCGGAAGCGCGCTCAAGGCGCTGGGGGCGAAGGTGGCCGGCAGCGTGAGCAAGAAGACCTCCTACGTCGTCGTGGGCGCCGACCCGGGCAGCAAGTACACGACCGCGCTCGATCTCGGCGTGCGCGTGCTCGCCGAAGACGAGCTCACCGCCACGCTGAGAAGCGGCGTCGTGCCGGAGCTGTCGGCATGAGCGACGGTCTGCTGCCCGCAGCGTCGTACCCCGACGCGCCGCCGCCGCCGACAGGCGTACCATCGCAGACGCAGCCGGTCCCGCGCGGCAAGGCGCCATTTCGCTGGCTCGGCTATCCCGGTGTCTCGCTCCTCGGCGTCAGACGATCGGTCTCGAGCACCCTCGGCATCGCGGCGTTGGCGATTCTGCTGCTGTTCGCGGCCCTCATGGGCGTCGGTCTGTGGGGCCGGTTCGCCGAGCCGTCGGCCGATGTCTGGGCGCTCGCGTTCCTTGCCGCCTATCTTGCAGGATACGGCTCCTGGTTCCTGCTCGTGAGGCTCGGTGCGCGCACGTCCGTGCCGTTTCGCGAGCGAGTCGGCCTGCGGCCATTCGACACCGTACCGGGCCTCGTCGCTGCGTTCGTCGCGATGTCTCTTGGCCTGTGGTTCGAGATCCTCTTCCTGGGGATGTTCGTGCTCATCGGCATCGAGGTCCCCAAAGCCCCCTCGGTGGCCGACATCTTCCCGGTCACCCCGGTGGGCATCGCGGTGGCGATCGTCGTGACCTGTATCGCGGCGCCGCTTGCCGAGGAGGTCCTCTACCGGGGCGTGCTCTTTGGCGGGCTCCGGGACCGGTTCGGTGATTGGATCGCGGCGCTCGTCTCCTCGGTGGCGTTCGCTGCGAGTCACCTGAACTGGTACCTGCTGATTCCGTTCACGGTGCTCGGGATGCTGTTCGCATGGATCACGTCCCAGACGCGTTCGGTGTGGCCCTCCGTGATCGCGCACGCGGCGTTCAACCTCAACGCGGTGGTGCTCGGATACCTGTACTACCTTCTCTACTCCGACGTTCAGCCGGCCTGGGTGAGCGGCCTTCGCGAAGCGATCGTGGTGCTGGTCAGATGAGCTCGGCTCCACGCTTGCTCCTCACGCCCCGGCTGTGCGACCGCTGCGGCGCCTGTACCACCGCTTGTCCGCGCGATGCGCTCAGGGTCGGCCGAACGTACCTCAAGGTCGACTGGCAGCGTTGCGACGCCTGCGGTGCGTGCGCGCGGGTGTGCGCGCGCCGGGCGATCGTGTTACGAGACGGGCCGAAGGTCCGGGGCACGTCCGGCGCGACCGCGCAGGCCGCCCATCCCAAACCAACGCCACGGAAGACGACCGACACGCCGCGCAGCGTCAGTGCCGCGAAGCTGCGCGAAGAGCGGGCGACGCGGTCGGTGCCGGCACCCAAGGGCGGCGAGCGCGGGGGGTTCCAGTGGACGCTGCTCGAGGCTGTGGCGATGCTGTCCGTCACCTTCTCGGCGTTCACCGCGAAGGAGACCGCGGCTCTCTTGCCCGCGGTCAGTTCGATGCCCTCGACGCTGCAGGTCCCCGTGCGCGTGGGCATGCTCGCGCTCTACTACCTCGTTCAGGTGGCGGTCATCGTGTGGCTGGTGCGGCGGCGCGGCGGCGATCCGTTCTCGGCGCTCGGGCTCCGCGAGAAGCGCGCGTGGTTCGGCCATACGTTCGCCTCGGTCGGTCTTGTCGTCGGGGGTCTCGTGGTCACGCGGCTGGTCACGTCGCTCTACGCCTATATCACGCGGTCACTCGGGCTGATGCCGTCGGCCACGACGGACCTCACGACGATGTTCGGCGCCAACGCGACAGGGCTGGTCCTAGCGATAGCGATGGTGGTGGTGGTCGGACCGCTGGTCGAGGAGGCGGTGTTCCGCGGCGCACTCCTCGAGGGCCTCATGGCGAGGTTCGGACCGTGGCCCGCGATCGTCGTTCAGGCACTGCTGTTCGCGGCGTTCCATCGCAGCCTGTGGATGCTGTTCCCGACCTTCGCGCTCGGTGTGGCGCTCGGCTGGTTGGCCCATACGCGCAGCAGCCTCTGGCCGCCCATCGCGCTTCATGCGCTCTACAACGTGATCACTGTTGCCGCCGCGTTCCTCGTGGCGGGCCTCTGAAGTCACGCTAATGGACGTTCATGTTTCGACCGATTACCCTATAGGCACGGGTAGATGCTCATCAGGTATCCTGCAACGATGAGGGGGCAAGGATGGCAGACTGCGAATGCCTCCCCGGATGTCCGTTCTTCAACGATCAGATGGCCGACATGCCGTCGACTGCGGAGCTGGTCAAAGCCAACTACTGCTCGGGGCCGCGGGCGGACAATACCCCTTGTGCGCGCCATATGATCTTCCTGGTGCGCGGCAGCGACGAGGTCCCCGTGGATCTCTTCCCGTCGGACGTTGCCCGTGCCGAGTCGGTACTCGCCGGCCGCGAGTGAGCGGGGCGCCCGGTGTCCGAAGCTGGACCGGGATCGTGGGGAGGTGTGGATGAGCGCCGAGACTGAACGCGTCGACGTCGGCGCTTCCTCGCGTCCCGCCGAGCCCGCTCCGCCCGGAGCAGCGTGGCGATCGATTGCACTTGTCGCCCTGGCAGCCCTCGTCGTGGGCGCGATGGCCGCGTATGCGGTGAGCGACTACCGCACCGAGCAGTACGAGCGCGCGCGCGAGCTGCTCATGCGCGCGGCCGATGACGATGCCATCGAACTCCAGCGCTGGCTGGATGAGGGTTCCACCGATGCTGCCGTGATGGCCACACAGTCCGGTGTTGCCGAGCGCTACCTGCGCTGGCAGAAGGGCACCGATCCGGACTTCCCGCAGTTGCTTGCAGACCGCCTCACCGCCGAGCGCGACATCCGGGAGTACGACTGCATCAGCATGTTCACGCAGAGCGAGTGGCCGTTTGCGACCTCGGTAGGCCAGCGCTGTTCGGATGCGCAGTTCAAGTGCGCGGACTTCGCGGCCGTGGTCGTGGATTCCGATGAGCCCGAGTTCGAGGACCACTTCCACAACGGCGTCGGTGCATGGTGCGTGGCGTGGAGCAGTCCGGTGCGGCAGACCGCCGACGGACCCGTCGTCGGCGTGATCGTCTACTCCGTCCAGGTGCAGGACGAGGTGGTCGCGGTCCTCAAAGACGAGCCGCTTCCCTACGACTCCTCCAAGGTCGCTTTGGTCGGTCCTCACGAGGACGGGTTCGACATCATCGGCTCGGCCAACGGGTTCGAACCGGTGACGGTGGGCCGGGGCGAGCAGCTGCACGTGCAGCTTGCGGACGACATCGTGCAGCAGGACTCCATCATCCGAGCCGGTCAGAACGAGGAAGGGGCAGCGGTCATGGCCGCCGCCCGACGCATCTCGGGAACGGACTGGTTCGTTGCATCGCGCGTCGATATCCGGGAGGTCGAGGAGCCGGTAGTGCGATACGCGATCCTCCTGGGCTCCGCCGCGGTCCTGGCCGTGCTCGCGTTCACACTCGGCACGATCATCGTGCGACGCATGCAATGGGAGCGCTACCGCGAGCATCTCGCGCTGGTGGAGATTCGCGAGGCGCTCGACGCGCGCGACACCTTCATGCGCAACATGAGCCACGAACTGCGGACGCCTCTGCAGTCGATAATGGGGTTCACGTCGATCATGCTCGCCGGTCTCGCGGGCCCGGTGTCCGAAGAGCAGGAGCGACAGCTCGGCATGGTCGATGCGTCCTCCAAGCGGCTTCTCGCGCTGGTGGACGACGTGCTCGATCTCGACAGGATGCGCGATCACGGTGCGCGCATTCGTGCCACCCGCTTCACATCGACGGAGGTCGCCACCGCGCTCATCGAGGCCATGCGGCCGCTCTCCGAGCACAAGTCGCTCGAGTGCCGTCTCGTGCACGAGGGCGAGCCGATCCAGCTCGAGACCGACCGCGACATGGTCGAGCGCATCGTGCTGAACCTGCTCTCGAACGCCATCAAGTACACCGATGCCGGGTTCGTTCAGCTCGGCGTGCTGCCGGACGGCCCCGATCATGTGGTCTTCGAGGTCTCGGACAGCGGTCGGGGCATCGCGACCGACGAGCTGGACCGCGTGATGGACGAATTCCATCAGGTGCTCGATCCCGAGGGTGCCAAGCCCGTCGGCATCGGCCTCGGCCTGCCGATCAGCAAACGGATGGCCGAGGCGCTCGACGGTGACCTCTCCGTCTCGAGCACGCTCGGTTCCGGCTCCACGTTCCGTCTGCGCATCCCGCGCGTCCACGCCGGGGTACATCGCGACTGACCGCGCCAAGCGCCCCCGTGGTGATCGCCCCGTCGGGTATGATGTAACGCGTTCCCGCGAGGGTCTTCGTCGCATCACCACTCTGTATGGAGGAACACCGCATGGCGATCACCGAGTCCGACGTCCGTCACGTCGCGCTGCTTGCACGGCTTGCGCTGAGCGATGAGCAGGTCTCGACGCTCACCGCCGAGCTCGGGGCGGTGCTCGGCCATATCGACGAGTTGCAGCGGCTCGATCTTGAGGGCGTGCAGCCCACGGCGCATCCGCTTGCGATGACGAACAACACGCGGGCCGACGTCGTGGTCCCCGGGCTCACCCGGGAGATGGCGCTCAGGAATGCGCCTGCATCGGATGGGCGCGCGTTTCTCATCCCGGCCATCACGGGTGCAGGGGAGGAGTCGTGACGATGCTCGACCTCTCCGCCCTTTCCGCACGTGAGGTGCGCGACGGTATCGCCGCAGGCGAGTTCTCCGCGCGCGAGGCCGCCGAGAGCGCGTATGCGCGCATCGAGGCGCTCGACGGCGACGTGCACGCATTCCTGCAGCTCACGCCGGAACTGGCGTTTGCGGCTGCCGAGCGCGTTGACGCGGCCCGTGCGGCCGGCGAGGAGCTCCCGCCGCTGGCGGGCGTGCCGGTCGGGATCAAGGACAACATGAACCTCATCGGCACGCGGACCACCTGCGGCAGCCGGATCCTCGGGAACTATGAGAGCGTCTACGACTGCACCGCCGTCCGCCGTCTGCTCGACGCGGGCGCGCTGCCGATCGGCAAGTGCAACATGGACGAGTTCGCGTTCGGGTCGTCCACCGAGAACTCCGCGTACGGGCCCACGCGCAACCCGTGGGACCTCGAGCGCGTCCCCGGCGGCTCGAGCGGCGGCAGCGCTGCGTGCGTTGCGGCCGGAATGGTGAGCCTGTCGCTTGGCAGCGACACCGGCGGCTCGATCCGCCAGCCCGGAGCGCTCACCGGGACGGTGGGGCTCAAGCCGACGTACGGCCGCGTGAGTCGCTACGGCGTCGTCGCATTCGGCTCGTCGCTCGACCAGATCGGGCCCTTCGGCACGTCGGTCGCGGACGTGGCGCTCGCGCTCGAGGCGATCGCCGGGTCCGACACCATGGACGCGACCTCCTCGCCCGAGCCGGTCGAGCGCTACTCGGCGGCGGTCGGGCTGGGCGCGCAGGGCCTACGCGTGGGCATCGTGCGGGACATGCCCGGGGTGCCCGACACTGACGGCTGCCTGAACGAGATCGCTCACGTGGTGGACCGTGCGGCGGAGACGTTTGCAGCGCTGGGTGCAGAGGTCGGGGACGTCACACTGCCGAGCGCCCGGCACGGTCTGGCCGCCTACTACATCATCGGTCCCGCCGAGGCGAGCTCGAACCTCGCGCGGTTCGACGGCATTCGGTACGGCGTGCGCGCCGAGGACCCCACCGACGTGCTCGATCTCTACATGCGTTCCCGCGCCGAAGGGTTCGGCCCGGAGACCATCCGGCGCATCATGCTCGGCACGTATGCGCTTTCGGCGGGCTACTACGACGCGTACTACGGCCAGGCGCAGAAGGCGCGCACCCGCATCATCGAGGACTTCCGTGCGGCGTTCGAGCACTACGACGTGCTGCTCACGCCCACCACGCCCGAGGTGGCGTTCCGCTTCGGCGAGAAGGCCGCCGATCCCTACATGATGTACCTGAACGACGTCTACACGATTCCGGTGAACCTCGCCGGCAACTGCGCGGTGAGCGTGCCTGCCGGACTGTGCTCGAGCACCGGAATGCCGATGGGCCTGCAGCTCATCGGCGACTACTTCGCCGAATCCACGCTCCTGCGCGCTGCAGCCGCCTTCGAGGGTGCCACTCACTTCGATATGGTGCCGCCGCTCGTGCGCGCGCTCGCGGGCGCGGAAGGCGGTGAGTAGCATGCCGAAGGACCGTCTTGCCGAGGTGCTCGAGCGCTACGAGGCCGTCATCGGCCTGGAGATCCACACCGAGATCACGGCGACCAACACGAAGATGTTCTGCGGCTGCCCGGTCGCCTTCGGCGGCGAACCCAACACGCGTGTGTGCCCCGTGTGCCTGGGGATGCCCGGCGCGCTGCCGGTGCCCAACGAAGCTGCGATCGAGTGGACGCTGCTGGCGGGCCTCGCCACGGACTGCGACATCGCGCTGTGGAGCCAGTTCCATCGCAAGCAGTACTTCTATCCGGACATGCCCAAGGACTACCAGATCTCGCAGTACGACCTGCCGTTCGCGAGCGGCGGAGCGCTCGAGATCGAGGTGGACGGTGAGGGGGTCGTGCAGCGTGTCGACCTCGGTGGCGCGGTGGCGTCCGTAGGACCCGTGGCGGTCGCCGAGGACGACGGCTACCGTGCGACGATCGGCATCACGCGCATCCATCTCGAGGAGGACACCGGCAAGATGATCCACGTGGGCGGGAGCGAGGGCCGCATCGCCGGCGCCACGCACTCGCTCGTGGACTTCAACCGCGCGGGCACGCCGCTGATGGAGCTCGTGAGCGAGCCCGACATCCGCACGCCGGAGGAGGCGCGGCGCTTCGCGCAGAAGCTGCGCAGCATCTGGCTCGCCCTCGGTGTGAGCGACTGCAGCATGGAGGAAGGCTCCATGCGGGTGGACGCGAACGTGTCCATCCGCTCGCGAGGGGAGACCGAGCTCGGCACGAAGAGCGAGGTCAAGAACATGAACTCCTTCAAGGCGCTGCACGATGCGCTTGCCTACGAGATCGTCCGCCAGGCCGAACTGCTCGACTCGGGCGGTCGCGTGGTGCAGGAGACGCGCCACTGGGACGCCGGCGCCAGGCGCACGAGCGCGCTTCGCAGCAAGGAAGAGGCGCACGACTACCGCTACTTCCCGGAGCCCGACATGGTGCCGTTTCGCTTCGAGCCTGAGTGGATCGCGTCGCTGGCCGAGAAGCTGCCCGAGCTGCCGGACGCGCGCCGCGAGCGATACACGACCGACTTCGGCCTGCCCAAGCACGACGCATCGATGCTCTCAGCCGACTTCGCGCTTGCCTGCTTCTTCGAGGAGGCGGTGGCGCTCGCGGGCGTGGACCGCGCCAAGCAGATCGCGAACTGGATGCTCGGCGAACTCGCCGCGCTGCTCAACGCCGAGACGATCGAGATCGGCGACGCAAGGGTCACCCCTGCGATGCTCGCCGAGATGGTGGGTCTCATCGAGGAGGGCGCCATCTCGGGCAAGCAGGCGAAGGAGGTCTTCGCGGACATGGCGGCCACCGGTGACGCCCCCGGCGCCATCGTGGAGGCCCGCGGTATGAAGCAGGTCTCAGACACCGACGCGATCGAATCGGTCGTGCGTGGAGTGCTCGAAGCCAACCCGAACGAGGTCGCCAGCTACCGTGCAGGCAAGACCGGAGTCATGGGCTTCTTCGTCGGTGCCGTGATGCGCGAGATGCGCGGGCAGGGCAATCCTCAGGTGATCAACGAGGTGCTCAGGCGGATGCTCGAGGGGTAGGCGGGCAGTCGCAAGGCCGCCGTCCGGGCAGTTGTCGGGCGGCGATCGGGCCGGTTTGCGGTGCGCGAACACCCCGTGGCGTGTGCAGGCGGCCGTTGGTCTCCGCTGAAGAGCGCTAGTCGGTCGATTGCGACCGTTAAGCGTAGATTCTGGCCCGTTCAGCGACAAGGACGACATTTCGCGAAATCGCCCTTGCACCCGCCCCGGGCATGGTCTAAAGTCGATCTTGTCCCGAGAGGTTGAGCGGGCGAACCGCGAAAGGTAGCGTACCAGTAGCTGCCGGCGGGGTGTGCAGGCGGAAGGCTTCGCGCAAGCTGGCCGGAGGCTCGTAGGCTCCAAAGGTGTGAAATGGGAAGCTGCGGATTAGGGGCTCGTCGGCGAGGTCTCTCGGGACACCTCTATTCTCAGGACGATCTACCGAGATCGTCCGAATCCCCACACAAGAACACCCCGCAGCGTGCTGCGGGGTGTCTTCGTTGCCGGGTGCGAGCGGTAGCCGCCGCGGCGGGCCCTAGCCGCGACCAGGTATGAGCGACAGCACTTCGCGCTCACCCACGTTCTTGAGGACCTGCGCCCGTGCGATCGGATCGAGAGCGGCGAGTTCGCTGGAGATGCTCTCTTCCGTTTCGGCGATGCGGTAGCTGCGTGTGTCGAGCACCACATCGGCGAGGACGGCGAGCCCCACGCCGATGAACGCGCCCGGGACCAACCACACGAACAGGCCCCGCCGTCTGCGCAGCATCAGAAACGCAGCTGCGACGAGACCTACACCGAGCATCGCGGCACCGGCACCGGCCTCCCTGCGTTCGCCTTCGGGAATCGACTCCCGCCATTGCTCGATCGTGTTGCGTGCGTCCATCACGTCGTCCCTTCTCCGGTGATCTTCGTAAGCTATGTTCCCGAACTGCGGGGCTCTCTCGCGGGTGCCCGATCAGCCTGCGGTACACTCGTGCGGAGATGGTCACGGATGGGGGGAGTCGGGTGGAGCCGTCGGACGCGCCGCAGGTATGGACGCCCGGCCGACGAAGCGTGACCTCGTGGCTGCTGTACGACCTCGCGAACACCACCTTTGCGCTGGGTGTGGGCAGCCGGTACTTCGGTCCGTGGCTCATCGAGGACCGCGGCGGCGCGGACTGGCAGCTGTCCGCCACGATCGTGGTGGCGATGGTCGCCGTCATCATCCTCGGTCCTTGGATCGGTGCGCTTTCCGACCATCACGGCACGCGCCGGCCGTACCTCGTAGGTGCCACTCTCGTGTGCGTGGGCGCGACGGCGCTGCTCGCAACCTGGGGTGTCGTGCCCTCGCTCGTCTTCTATGCGATCGGGACCGTCGGTTTCCACAGCGGGACCGTCGTCTACGACGCGATGCTTCCGGACGTGAGCACGCCCTCGTCGGCCGGACGGATCTCGGGGCTCGGGGTGGCCATCGGCTACTCCGGTTCGGCGCTCGCGCTCGGGCTCGGCATGTACCTGCTGCCGAGGTTCGGGTACGCGGCGGTATTCCGCTCGCTCGCGGTCGCGTTCCTTGTCTTCGCGTTGCCCGCGTTCGTGTGGATCCGGGAGCGCCCGCGCCCGCGTCATGAGGGACGCGGGCCGGGCATCCTGGCATCGCCGGCCACGATGGTGCGTGCCTGGCGCTCGGCGGCGGGCTACCCGGGCGTCGTGCGGTTCCTGGTAGGCCGGTTCCTCTACACCGACGCGATCAACACCGTGTTCCTGTTCAACGCGGTGTTCGCCAAGATGGAGATGGGCTTCACCGATGCGCAGACCGACCGGCTGGCGCTTCTGGGCATCGTCTGCGCCGGCCTTGGTGCGGTCGTCGCCGGCCGGATCGTGGACAGCGCGGGACCCAAGCGCGTGCTCATCTTCGCGCTCTACTCGCAGATCGCCGGGCTCGCGGCGGCGGTGACGGCGGGTCTCACGGGCTTCCAGGGCGTCGGCTGGCTCGTGGCGGTGGGCGGCGGCGTGGGCATCGGGGCGGCATGGGCGGCCGACCGGGTGCTCATGACGCGATTGGCGCCCGAGCACCTGATGGGCGAGTTCTTCGGCCTGTACGCCACGGTGGGGCGCTTCGCCACCGTGCTCGGCCCGCTCGTGTGGGCGCTCGTGAGCGACGGGCTCGGCCTGGGGAGGACCGCCGCGCTCGCATCGCTCGGGCTGTTCATCGTGGCCGCGCGCATCGTGCTCCGCAAGGTGCAGGACGTGGGGCCGGTGCCGGTGCCCGCCGAGGCGTGATCGTGTGAGGCGGAGCGGGCCGGGCGGGTAGGAACCGTTGCGTAGTGGTGAGTGGGTGAGGGGGAGTCATGCGCCGGATTCGATCCAAGACGTTCGTGATGGTGCTGGCGGTATCGCTGAGTCTCGTAGGAGTCGGCGCCATCAAGCCAGCGGACGCGCCGGCGCTGGTGCCGCTGCCCGAGCATGTGACCTTCATCCACAATGGGGCGCTCGAGCGGGTGCTCGCGGGGGACGACCGGGCCACCGTGCTGGTGGATCCTGCCGCGCTTCCCGCCGAGGACCCGGGTTTCTCCGCGCCGCTCGAAGTGATCGTGCACTGGTGGGCGCCGGACGGCACGCACGTCCTGGTGGGCGTCGAGAGCACGGTCACCGGGGCGCGCCGGCTGTTCATCTGCGATCAGAACGGTGGCAGCCCGGTGGCGGTGGACGCGGCGAGCGGCCTGTTCCTCGAGCGCGGCGGTGTCGTCGGGGAACTATGGGACAACCCGTTGCCGGTATGGTCACCGGACGGGCAGTCGATCGCGCTCACGGTCTTCGACGGCGATGCCCCCTTCGGCGACATCTACGTGGTCGGCCTCGATGGCACGAGCGAGCTCGTCGGCAGCGGCATCGAGCCTGCATGGTCACCGGACGCGACGCGGATCGCCTACGCGCGCGTGGTGCCCGGGGTCGTGAGCCTCGCCGAGGCTCGGCCCTACGTCACGGTAGGCACGCTCGGTGGCGGGTCGGTCGACCTCGGCATAGGTCGGGCGCCGGTCTTCTCGCCAGACGGCACCGAGGTGCTCTACCGCACCTGGACCGAGAGCGACGGCGACGGTGGGGACTCCGAGCAGCTCGCGATCGCGCCGGCAGCGGGCGGCGCCGAGCGGCGGCTCACCGCCTACGGGCCGATGGACGACATGGGCGGTCCCTCGGCGATCTTCGACCACCGCTTCTCGCATGACGGCAGCACGGTCTACTACCTCCTCGGCAGACGCAGCGACAACCGCTACGTCTATGAGGTTGCGGCCGATGGATCGTACGCCGAGCCGGTCGGGGTGTCCGGGCTTGCGACGGAGTACACGCTCTCGCTCGATGGATCGCGGTTGATCTACACGGGTGGTGATGTGTACGAGGCGAGCTTCCAGACGCGGCAGCAGGTCTACGCGCGCGACCTTGTCTCGTGCGCGGAGTGGCAGCTTGCGAGCGCCGAGCTCGCTGACTTCTCCTGCTCGAACATCAGCGTCTCGCACCAGGACCGCTACGTGGCGTTCGATGCCGCCATCGTACCTGCCGGCTCACTGCCGGGCGACGCGGCCACCCGCGAGGTGTGGGTCGCTACCCTCGATGGCTCGCATGCGTGGCGCTGTGCGACGGACGCATGGGATGCGGCATCTCAGCCGATGTACGGAACCTCGGTGACGGGGGACACGGGCACGTCCGGGGACTCCGCCGGGGAAGGCTTCTTCGAGGCCATCGGCGACGCCATCGCATCGTTCTTCCAGTGGCTGGCGGGCCTGTTCGACTAGCGCGCTCGTGCGTCTGCGCTACACTCGTGCGGACCCGCATCCGCACGAGAGGAACGCGCATGTCCCGATACCCGCTCGCCGACACCGAACTCGCCCGCCGAATGGAACGTGCGGGCGTGGATGACCTGTGCGCCTGGACCGACGAAGCGCGCG
This sequence comes from uncultured Actinomycetes bacterium, assembly GCA_963700295.1. GTDB lineage: Bacteria > Actinomycetota > Coriobacteriia > Anaerosomatales > Anaerosomataceae > UBA6100. The sequence goes on from CAVOWY010000003.1 coordinate 270,787, forward strand.
CGAGCGGCGTGTATCCGGACGCGGCGTCGTTCCGCGTGGCCGGCGGCGCTGCCGTGTGGTTCTCGCCCGGAAGCGTGCTCAACGGCTCGTTCGGCCTCGGCATGGATCGTCCGATCGAGCAGGAGGAGATCGCGGCGCTCGTCGCGTTCTTCGCCGAGCGCGGAGCGGCTGCAAAGGTGGACATCTGCCCACACGCGCACCCATCGCAGCTGCGCTGGCTCGCCGAGGCGGGTTTCGTGACCACCGACTTCGAGACGGTGCTCTACCAGCCCCTGCCCGCGGCGGAACTGGCGCCGGCGGCTGCGGGCGTCGAGGTGCGCATCGCGCAGTCCGACGAGGAGCGCGCGCTGTGGGCCGAACTCGAAGCCCGGGGCTTCACCGAGGACCATCCCACCGACGATGACTACGCGCTCGCCCGCGCGATCTCGCTGCGCGCCTCGGCGATCCCGTTCCTCGGGTTCCTCGACGGCGAGCCCGCCGGCACCGGAATGCTCAACCTCGTCGACAACGTCGCGATGTTCAATGGCGACAGTACGCTGCCGATGGCTCGAGGTCGCGGCGTCCAGAGCGCGATCCTCGCCGAGCGTTTGCGGTACGCGGCTGCGAGCGGGTGCCATCTTGCCGTGATCGAGGCGGCGCCCGGCGGGACCTCACAGCGCAACCAGTTGCGTGCCGGATTCCGCATCGCATACACGCGCGTCTGCACGGAGCTGCCGCTGAAGCCGTGAGACCGCGCGTCCGCCTCGGCTATACTGGCGAGCGTCGGCACACCCTCCGAGGAGGTCACACATGTCCGAGCTTCCCACCGTCGCGTTCGTGGGTACCGGCGTCATGGGGGCGGCGATGGCCGGTCACCTGCTCGATGCCGGATACCCGCTCGTGGTGTTCAACCGGACGTCGGCCAAGGCGCAGGCGCTCGTAGAGCGTGGCGCGCGGTCCGCGATAAGCGCGGGCGAGGCCGCCGCGCAGGCGGACGTCACGATCAGCATGGTCGGCTACCCGTACGACGTCGAGGAGATCTACTTCGGCGAGGGCGGCATCATCGAACGCGCGCCCGACGGCGCGCTTCTGATCGACATGACCACCTCCACGCCCACCCTTGCGGTGCGGATCGCCGAAGTCGCGGCTGCACGGGGACTGTCGGCGCTGGACGCGCCCGTCTCGGGCGGCGATGTGGGTGCGCGCAACGCGACGCTCACGATCATGGCCGGCGGGTCCGAGGCGGCATTCGGCCGCGCGCTCCCGCTCTTCGAGGCCATGGGCAAGACGTACTCACATATGGGCGCCGCGGGAGCAGGCCAGCACACGAAGATGGCGAACCAGATCGGGATCGCGGGCACCATGCTCGGCCTCATCGAGGCGCTCGAGTACGCCAAGGCCGCGGGTCTCGACCTCGAGCGCACGCACGCGGCGCTCTCGGCCGGCGGCGCGAACTCATGGTCATGGGGTGCGTACGGTCCCCGCATCCTGTCGGGCGATTTCGAGCCAGGCTTCTTCGTGAAGCACTTCGTGAAGGACCTGCGCATCGCCATCGATGAGAGCCGCGCGCTCGGCCTGGCGCTGCCCGGCCTCGAGCTGGCCGAGCGGCTCTACTCGCGGCTGCAGGATGCGGACGGCGCCGAACTCGGCACGCAGGCGTTGTGGCTGCTGTACGAACGGGGAGAACAGGCCCAAACGGCCTAGTAGGGGACTGCGCGCACGACCGTGCGCTGGTCGCCCTCGGTCCGAGGCACGCAGGTGTAGAGCGTGAGTGACTCGCTCGAGCCCTCCCAGAGCACGCTGTCGTCGTCGGGCGTGGTGACACTGACCTCGGTGACGCGGTAGTCGTACTCGGTGCCGAGCCAGTACACGATGATGATGTCGCCGGGCTCGAGCCGCGACAGTAGCGCGAAGGCCCTGCTCTCGCGGTGGCCAGCGATGGTGACGTTCTTCCCCTCGCCCGGCCGGGCGGTCTCCACGTGTCGGTAGACGCCCTTATCGAGCGCAGTCTCCGGGCTGCCCTCAAAGATCGGGGCGACTGCCCCGACGCGCGGGATCACGATCGCCGATTCGGTGGGCATACGGTCAGATTCGGGCTGCACGGTGCCGGTTGCCAGGCGTGAGGGGTAGGGGAAGGTCGGCTCGACGAGGCCGAGCTCCCATGCGATGTCCGGCGTGTAGAGCCACAGCGCCGTCCCGATCCCGGCAAGGATCAGGACGGCGCCGGTCGCTACCAGTGCGATGCCCCGCTGACGCCGGAGCGTCGCGAGTCGCGCCTCGCGATTCGGACGTTCAGGCACGGGTCAACAGCGTGCGGCCCCTTCGTACGAGGAGCACGCCGGCCAGTGCGATGAACAGGCCGATCACGATCATCACGAGCTCCTTGCCGCCCGTCTGCAGCAACGTGGCATCACCGCGGACCGTGGTGGACGGGAAGTCGGAGGCGCGGACACTGCTTTGATCCGAGTCCACGGTGGCCTGGTTGGAGATCGTCGTGCCTGATGGCACGGCAGCGTTCACCGTCGAGCGGAAGCTCATCGATGCCGATTGCCCGACCGCGAGCACGCCCACGTTCCAGCGGAGCGCGGGTGCGGTCGCATCCGTGGCGCCCGTGCCGGTGATACTGCCCGCGACGTACGTCGTGTGCGCAGGCACCGTGTCGCTGACGACCACGTTCGTTGTCGGTCCGAGCCCGATGTTCTGGACGGTGATGGTCCACAGGATCTCATCACCGGGGACCAGCTTGCCGCCGTTCACATCAGTGGCGGTCTTGGTGATGGTGATCGGGTCCACGAAGTGGTACACGGCGTTGGACGATACAGTCGGGTCCGTATCCAGCGACATGGGGTTCACTATCAGGTGGGCCTGATTGAGCACGCCTGCGGCCGAGTAGGTGAGGTCGCGAACACGCACATCGAAGTACATGTCGGCGGACATGCCCTGCGGCGTGCCCCAGTCAGTGTAGAAGTACACGGTCCGGGTGGCGGGGTCGTACCAGCCGTTGTCGTCGAGCGAGTCGGGATCGCTGGGATCGAACATAGTATCGGTGAAGGTGAAGTCGCCGTAGCCCGGCACTGTGGCGCGAAGCGTGCCGGGAACGTACTCCACCGAATCGGGCAGCGGGTCAGATACCAGGGTATCAGGCAGATCGAAGCCGGTGCCGTTCTCGCCGTAGAGATGGTAGGTGATGACATCGCCGGGAAGGAGCACGGTCGCCGTGCCCGGCGAGGCATCCTTGGTGAACGAGATGTCCTCGGCGTCGTAGATGAGCACATCGGCGCTGTCCTCGCCGCCGAACGGCCAGTCGGGCTCGCCGCGGACCCACGAGGCGCCGATCGCCATCGCCGGTGTCTCCTGGAAGCCGTCGGGATCCCACGCGAACGCGCCGTTGGTGGTGTAGCCCGCAGTGGTCTTTGCGCGGAAGGTGACGCTGATCGTCATGCTCTCGCCCGCGTCGAGACCGTCCTCGCCGGTGACATCGTTCCACTCGAGCCAGCCGTCGCCGACGGCCGAGTCGGGCGCGATGGTGGCGCTCACGAACTCGAGCATACCGGGGTCATAGATATCCGTGAGACCCACGGCGCCCGCGCCGACGGAGCCTGTGTTGGAGAGCGTGATGTCGAAGGAGGTCTCGGCCCCGAAGGGAATCGCGGATTGGCTGCCCTCGCTGATGGACTTCTCGACGGTGATGTACGCGCCGTCGATGACGTTGAGAGTTGCGGTGGAGGTGTCCTGGAGCCACTCATCCGACTCCCAGTCCTGGTCGTCGTAGACCCGCTCGCCAGTCACATCGCCGTCGAGTGAGGACCAGTTCACGTCCGCGGTGTTTGTGACGGTGTCCGGGGCGGTGACCTCGGAGTCCATCGGCGCGAGGTACTGAACGGAGATGGTCGACCCGGGCGAGAGCGGGTATCCGGCAAGGTCGATCGAGAGGTTCCCGCTGCCGTCCGTGATGTAGGTGGCGTCCCACGTGATGTCGCCGAAGTCGCTGTGCGTGACCTGGAGGATCTCGACCGGATCGTAGTCACCGGAGTCCACATCGGAGATGACGATGTCGTGCGCGTCGGACCACCCCACGTTGGTGATGGTGATCTCGAATGGGACCACGGCGCCCGCCGGGATGTCCGAGCCCATGAAGAACCCGTCTTTGCTCAAGCTGAGGAGCGGCTGGTCCACATCGGTGCGCGTAAGTGCCGAGCTGATGGTGCTGGTGCTCGTGGGGTTGGCGGCCGGATTCCAGATGAAGTGCGACCGGCAGCCGAGTGTCTGCGTATCGGTCGGCGCAAACCAGAACTGGTAGTCGTTCGGGCCGACGCCGGTCACCAGCACCTGATAGGAGAGCGCGAAGGTGTACCGCTCGGTGTCGTTCTGGTTCCGAAAGTCATCGAGCTCCCAGCGGAGCTTGAGGCCCTCATCGGGATCGTAGATGACGGTTGGGTCGCCGGTGACATCGGTGAATGCCACCTGGTCGGCGTCTACGGGGCGCGAGATGTCCACCAGGCGTGCCGAGCCCGGCACGTAGTGCATGGCCCGGTTAGTGAACTCCTCCTCGATGTGCGGGTTGAGGAGATTGCGGTTCGTCTCGATGGTGACCGTGACCGTGCAGTCGACGGTCTCGCCGATGGTGATCGGCCCCGGTGACTGCGCGCGGGAGATCTCGTTGGCAGCGAGAGCCTCCTCGGGCGCTATGGCCGCGAACGTGACGAACGACAGCATGAGTGACGTGGCTAGCAGCAGACGGAGTGCGATCCCTGCGCCGCTCGTGCCAAGAGTACGGGCGATTCTCACGTTCTTCCCCCTCACGATTGTGCGCCGCCCCGGCGCACCTCCTCGGAGTATTGCAGTGCACCGCCGGACAGCGGCAGTAGCGAATCGAGTGCACTTTCCGGACGGTTAGATTCTGATGACGAACGGTCGTGTTTCGGCACCCAATTCCGCCACTCGGACCGTGTCCGTCGCGCGCTATGATGAGCATGTGGGAAGACGCGGCAACGAAGGGGGACGACATGAGCGACAGCGTAGGTGCGGGTGTAGCGACGAGGCTCGGCGAGTTCGTGAGCGCACACGCACAGACCGATACCGGCGGGACGTGGCAGCTCGAGAGCAAGAAGATGCTCGAGATCCAGCTCGGCGGCAACACGGTGTACACGAAGCTCGGGGCGATGGTCGCGTACTACGGCAACCTCACCTTCGAGCGTGCCGGGGCCGGAAGCGCAGGCAAGTTCCTGAAGACGATGGCGACCGGCGAACGCGCCGCAACCACCAAGGTCACCGGTGCGGGCATCCTGTACTGCGCCGACCAGGGCAAGGAGATCTCGATCCTGTACCTGGACAACGAGTCGATCTTCGTGAACGGCAGCGACTGCCTTGCGTATTCGGAGTCGCTCACCTGGGACATCGTCTTCACCGGTGGCGCGAGCATGATGGCGGGCGGTCTGTTCAGCCTGAAGCTCACCGGCACGGGCTACGTGGCGATCACCACCAACGGCAAGCCGCTCGTGCTCGGCGTGGCCCCGAACTCCCCGCTGTTCACCGACCCGAACGCCACGGTCGCGTGGTCGGACGGGCTGCAGACGTCGGTCAAGGCCGACGTGAACCTCAAGACGATGCTCGGCCGGGCAAGTGGTGAGACGTTCCAGATGCGCTTCGATGGGCAAGGCTTCGTGGTCGTGCAGCCGTACGAGGAGATCGTCGTCGCCAGCGGCGGCGGTGCGTAGCAGCACCGCTCGAGCGCAGAAGGGGCCCCGGCAAGCATGCCGGGGCCCCTTCTCATCCTGCGCGCCTACTGCTCCAGGTAGCGGAGCGGCTCCATGTACAGATCCCCGGGGGCTATCAGCCCCTGCATCTGAAGCGTCTTTGGCTCGAAGATCACTACCTGCTGTTCGCGCTGCTGGAAGCACGTTCCGCCTGGTGCTCCGTTCCAGTACTTCTGGATGGTGATCCAGACGAAGACCTGCACCTTAGCGACTTCGACATCCGGGCTGTCGAAGTCGAAGTGCTTCGCGTTGCGGTACGGTATCTCACCCGTGCCCTGGTGCGAGGCCCAGGGCGTGTCCGAGAGGGTGTAGACGTCGCCTGTTTCCACATTCATCACGTCAACCCGGTCCACGCGCACGTCGGTGATCTGCTCGGAGGAGCTGGCGAAGACGAGCGGGATCGAGAAGTCGAGCGGAATCTGGTCGAACTGGTTCTGCATGTACGTCTCGGGATCGTCGGAGTGGTACTCGGGCAGGATGAGGAGGTCTCCGGTGGCTTCCTTCCAGGTGAGCAACTCGGCGCCCTGGCCGGTGACGATGTACTCCTCCTCATCGCCGAGTACCCATGATTCGACGTTGTCTACAACACCCTCGCCGATATCGATCAGATCCTCGGTGTGCTCCTCGACGAGGTTCGTGAAGAGCCCCTCCCAGGCGTCGATGCCCTCGCCCTCGAAGTTCTCGGTCTTGTAGAGATCCATCGGGTCGTCGGCCATCGTCGAGAAGTCGATCTCCGTCTGGGTGACGGCCGACTCGTAGTTGTCCGCCTCGATCGAAACGTCCACGCCGGCAAGCTCGTTCGTGCCAGTGAAGTGCGTGGTCCCGACCGAGATAGTGTAGTTGCCGAACCACACGAAGTTGTCTGCGCCGCCTATGTCCATGAAGTCGACGGAGCTCGCCCTGATCATCCAGGAGCAGTAGCCCTCCACCGCCTGGCGCAGGCGCAGATCACCTCGCTCGGGCGCGAGAATCAGGCCGACAGCCGATCGGTCACCGCCCATGAGAGCGACGGATTCGAGCGCCGTGTAGCCGGCGCCCGCTGCCTCGAAGGTGTAGGTCTGCGGTGGCTTTGCTGTCAGCTCGATCGCCGCGAAGGCACCGTCGGCGTCCAGAGTCGGCCGGGCAACCTCCTCGTCCTTGTTGTTGCGGACGATGAGCGTGGCACCGGGAACGGGCTGTCCGTACTTGTCCGTGACGCGTCCGGCAACCACGGCGGTCGTCGCCTCCACCATCGTCACCTCCGCGGTGCGTTCCTCGCCGAGGACGACGGTGGCTTCCTGCGCGGGCACTGCGTGGTACCCGCGCTTCTGGAGTGCGAACGTGTAGGAACCCTTGGAGAGGCCGTACTTCAGCGTTCCGGCCTCGCCGGTCACGTCGTGGCGGTCGTAGCCCTGGAGCCACACGTCCACGCCCGAAAGCGCCGCCCCCGACTCGTCCGTGACCACAAGGACGAGCGTGCCGTGATCGTCGAGATCGACCCCGACTCCCCTGATCGGTCTCGTGCGGGTGACCTCCACAGTGGCTGTCTTCGGGTTGTAGCCGTCCTTGGTTACCTCGACCTCGTACTCGCCGAACTCCAGTTCCTCGACCGTGAACTCACCCGTGCTCCCCGTGAGCAGCGTATGTCCGCCGATGCGGACGGTCGCACCTGCGAGTCCGGGGACCGGGCCCGCCCCCAGCTCGCGGCCCCGCGAGACATCGTACACGCGGCCGAACACGACACCCTTCTGGCGCACCTCGGCGGTGAACGATGCGGAGTCGTTGTCGACGGTGTACTGCTCGGTCTCGGTGCGCACTGCATAGGTGACCTCGACCTGCTCGGCCTCGAGGTCAGGCGGTACCTGCCAACCCTGGGCGAATGAGCGGCGCTGGCCTGCCTCGATGCTGCCAAGGTCTAGCGTGCCGAGGTCCTGTCCGTCCACCGAGACGGTAACGGTCACCTTGCGCGCGATCTGCGAGCCGCGGTTGAGCACCGAGCCTTCAAAGACCGTCTGCGCGCCGCAGATCGCTTTGTTCGGCACGGTGCGAAACGCGTTCAGTTCGGGCAGGACGTCTGCAAGAATCGGCTGCCCGCCCTCCAGAACGGTGCCCTCCGAGGCAAATCCATCGCGGCTCACCGGCCAGAGCACGAACCGGGGATCGACGTCATCATCTCCGCCGTAGGGTTGGGCATCGGCATAAAGGAGCTGCAGGCCATCCGGAGTCGAGACAAGCGCCGTGCCGTACCAGCCGACAACGCGGGGGGTGCTCTCGCCGGGGTCGCCCTTCCACGTATCGATGACACTACCCTTGGCGATGTCGACCCAGGTCAGCCGCAGCGCCTCATCGCCGCTCGCGGTCCAGAAGAGTGTAGCGACGCCGTCCTCGCACCCGACGTTGCCTGAGGCCGGATATCCCGTGAAGCCGAGCGCCGGTCCCTCGAGCGTGATGTCCGAGACCACTTCGAGCGAGTCCGCATCAACGATGGCGAGTCTCGGATCGGCCTGACCGGATCCGCCGGTCTCGCGACCGTAGAGGATGACGAGCGTGCCCGTTGTCGCGTCGTAGGCGACGTCCTGGGTGATGTCCCTCTGGCCGTCTCCGGGCCAGGTGACCTCCACCTTGTTCCGGGTCCTCGCCCCTCCGTGCATCTCGGTCACGACAACGCCCTTACCAGCTCCCGTCGGGCGGTACACGTAATCGGGGAAGCCGGTCGCCATCAGCCAGAACCGGTTCCCGTCCGCGGCCAGCGCTGGCCAGTCCAGGCCCTCCTCGTTGGACGATGAGCCGATGGTGGTCGAGCGCTCGTCGAACGATGCTAGCTGAACCCCATGCATGGAGATGTAGGTGAGCACCGCACCGCCATCGGGCGTCCCGACAGCATCGGCGAACTCGCCGATGTCGCCATACGCAGTGCGCGCAAGGCGCCCCGCACCGAGTTCTGGTGAGGTCACCTGAGTGCCGTCGGGGTTGTAGATCTCCCACTGGTAGGAGCGAAGGTCGCCGCACACGTAGAAGAGCATGTACGTGCCGTCCGGACGCACGATGAGCGACGGGTCGGTCTCGTAGAACTGGCGGATCTTGTAGGGAGCGAGTCCTCCCGCGGTGGTGAAGTCGGACTCGTCCCACGTCCGGTATGAGGGCTTCGCGATAGTCACCGTGGCCGAGTTCGTCCCTACCTCGGTGGCGGTTATGGTGGCGTCTGCGACCGCGTTCTGATCGAGGTCGGCCGGGACCGGCTGCCCCTGGGCAAGTGTGTACGGGGTCGGCGATGAGGCGATCACGACACACGCGGACTCGCCCACGCACTCGACGAGTTCAGCCGTGTGTTGCTCACCGCCGAAGGTGAACGTTTCCGGTTCGCCGACGTCAAGGGTCAGGGACTCGGTGTCCTCGGCGGTGTCACCGTCGGAATCGGTGCCGCCTGGCAGCATGACCACAACCACCATGGCAGCGACGATCACGAGCGCGACACCGATGCCTGCGGCAACCAGTCCCGTAGTGCGCTTCATGAGGCCCCCCTCAACGAGCGCGATGTTGGGGAGAATCTACCCCTCAAGGTCCTTAAGCCCGCGCTATCATCGGGGATAGCAGTTGTGCGGGGAGAGGTAGGGTCCATGGCAGCGCCGTCCGAAGGCCGCAGCGTCACCATTGAGATCGTCGAGATCCAAGGCTCCGGCGCGTGCTCGATCGGGCACAGAGTCGGGGATACCTGGGTGGTCGACTCCGCGCTGGTTCCCGCAGGCATCTGCGGGTGGGCATACGCGGCTATGCTGCCGTTCCTGCAGCCGTTGCGGTTCGGCGGGTCGTTCCCCTGGGAGTCCGAAGGGGAGGCGCTCGTGTGCTGCCCCGACCCGGCGAACCCCGTGGTGTTCCGGCTGCGGGTATCCGAGTAGCGCTGGCGAGGGTTGCTCCACGCTCGTGCTGTCTCCCGTGCGAACGGGATGGTCTGAAGACGCTACGACGACCGACGGGGAGACCCAAGCGAAGCCTCCGCAGGCGCGCACAATGGCGAAGCCAGCGCGCCGAGGACAGCGAGCGTGGTCTACCCCGTCGGTCGTGATGCGCTACTTCACGTTCACCACGACGGCCAGCTCCTTCTCGTCCACGAAGTACGGGCGGTCGGGGCTGCCGGCGGGGTCGTCCATCGAGAAGTCGAACTCGCCGGCCGTGCCCCTGTCGGCGTGAACGGCCACGATGAGCTTCTCGGTCGTGACGTCTTCGAGTGCGACCGCCACGTCGAGCGATTCGCCCTCGGAGATGTGCTGCAGGCCGACGCGCATGCCCGGCGCGCCATCGTCGTCCAGGTGCACGACGATCCAGGCGTCGCCGGGGGAAAGCACGCGTTCAACCACGAGCTCGTCGGAGGTCGCGCTGCCCGCTGTCTCGAGCTGGGCATCGTCGGCTGCGGCAACATAGCCCCAGACGCCGTCGGTAGGATGCGAGGCCTCGATGTCGGTGGTGCAGCCTGCGAGCGCAAGCGCGCCGAGCGCGAGCGCCACCGCCAGCAGGCGCGTGAGTGGACGGTTCATCGTGAGGTTCCCTTCTCGAAGCTCGGGCGGAACCGGCGGAGCAGGAGCGAGCTCGTCACGACGCTGACGCTCGAGAGCGCCATCGCGCGCGCCGGCGATCTCGGGCTCGCAGCAGACCGAGGGCCGCTACCGGGATGCCGAGCGCGTTGTAGCCGAGCGCCCAGAAGAAGTTCTGGCGGATCTTGCGCATGGTGGCGCGAGAGAGCTCGATGGCCGTGACCACGTCGCGCAGATCGTTCTTGATGAGCACGATACCGCCGGTCTCCATGGCGACGTCCGTGCCCGCGCCCATGGCGATACCCACATCGGCCTGCGCGAGCGCCGGCGTGTCGTTGATGCCATCGCCCACCATGGCAACCGTGAGTCCGCGCTCCTGAAGCTTCGCGACCTCCTCGGCCTTGTGCTCGGGGAGCACCTCGGCGAGCACGTGGTCGGGCGGCGATACCGGCCTGCGCCGCGATGGCTTCGGCGGTGCGTGCGGTTGTCGCCGGTGATCATGAAGACCTCGACGCCCATCTGTGCGAGGCGCGCGACGGCCTCCTGTCGAGTTGTCCTTGAGCGTGTCGGCCACGGCGATGATGCCGGCGAGCTTGGTGCTCGTTGACGCCGACGAGCATGACGGTCTTGCCCTCGGACTCGAGCGCGGCGATGCGCGACTCGTGTGCCGAGATGTCGATGCCCTCGCGCTGCCATCAGACGGCGGTTGCCGAAGGCGACCCACGTTCCGTCAACGCGGCCCTCGACTCCGTGGCCCGGGACGGCGGCGAAGCCTCCACGGGCGGCAGGCGCAGCGCCTTCTCCTTCGCGTGGGCGATGATCGCCTCGGCCAGCGGATGTTCGCTCCGCGCTCGAGCGCCGCGGCAAGCATGAAGACGCGCTCGGCGTCGTGCCCCTCGGCCAGCTCGATGTCGGTCACCACGGGCTTGCCGTGGGTAAGCGTGCCGGTCTTGTCGAAGACGATGGCCTTGATCTTGTAGGCGGTCTCGAGTGCCTCACCGCTCTTGATGAGGATGCCGTTCTCGGCGCCCTTGCCCGTGCCGACCATGATCGCGGTCGGGGTCGCGAGCCCGAGCGCGCACGGGCACGCGATGACCACCACGGAGGTACCGGCGAGCAGCGCTTTGATGAACGGCGTGAACTCGGCGTAAAACGCGGGGTCCACGAAGCGCGGCACCACGAGCAGCCACACCAGGAACGTGAGCACCGCAGCCCCGATCACCGCGGGCACGAAGACCGCGGAGATGCGATCGGCGAAGCGCTGCACGGGAGCCTTGGAGCCCTGGGCGTCTTCCACAAGCTTCACGATCTGCGCGAGCGCCGTGTCGGAGCCCACCTTGGCGGCCCGGAAGTGGAAGCTCCCGAGCTTGTTCAGGGTGGCGCCGATCACGGTGTCACCCACCTGCTTCTCCACGGGGATCGACTCGCCGGTGAGCATGGATTCGTCCACCGCCGAGGCGCCTTCGAGCACCACGCCGTCCACGGGCACCTTGTCGCCGGGGCGGACAACCACAACGTCGCCCACCAGGACGTCCTCGACGGGCACGTCGACCTCAACGCCCTCCCGCACCACGCGCGCGGTCTTGGCCGCAAGGCCCATCAGCGTCTTGATGGCGTCGCTCGTGCGACCCTTCGCTCTCGCCTCGAGGAGCTTGCCGAGGATCACGAACGTGATCAGCAGCGCGCTGGTCTCGTAGAACACCGGCTCCTCGGCAAATGCCGGAATGAACGTGGCCGCGAGACTGTACAGGTACGCTGCGCCCGTGCCGATGGCCACGAGTGTGTCCATGTTGCCGGTTCGCCGCTTGAGCGCATGCCAGAAGCCCTTGTAGAACTGGGCCCGGCGATGAACTGCACGGGGGTGGCGAGGCAAACCCGAGGTACTTGCCGGTCGCCATGGGGTCCCAGGCGCCGCCCACGTTGTTGGCGAGCCACATGGCAACCTCGTGGGGATGCCGTCCATGAACGGCTGGGACATCAGCACGAGCAACGGGAGGAGAGTGCCACCGAGAAGCACCAGCAGGCGCACCTCGTGGTCGATGTGGGCCTGCTGCGCCTCACGCTGCGCGTCGCGGCGCTCTCGCCGGCCGCGCTCCTCCTCGACGCGAACGATCGCGTCGTAGCCGGCGTTGCGCACCGCCGCAACAAGATCGTCCACGCCTACGCGCGCGGGGTCGTACTCGATCGCGGCGGTCTCGGCGGCGAGATTCACGGTTGCGGAGACCACGCCAGCCACCCGAATGAGCGTCTTCTCGATCACGGCCTGACACGACGCACACGTCATACCGATGATGCCGAGCGTGACCGATGCGCTCGCCGACGCCGCGCTCGCCGCCATGATGGCGGGATCGGGCGCGGGCGGAACGGTCGGGCACGTGCCGGTATCGCACGCGTCGGATGCGGGTGCGGGCTCGGCCGCGACCGGCGGCTCGACGGCGGGCGTTGCCACGCTCCACTCGATAGGCTCGAGCGTCACTGCGCCGCCGTGCGGCGCGAAGCCCGCTGCGGCGATGGCGTTGGCGATCGCCTCGGTGTCGGGCCGGGTCTCGGCCTCGATGACGGCAAAGCCGTCCTGCGCATCGGCATGCAGCACCGTGACGCCTTCGATCTCCGAGAGGTTCGCGGTGATGAGCCGCTCGCAGGCGTGGCAGTGCATGCCGTCGATCGCGATCTTGTACGTGTGGGTCAATGTCGTCTGCATGGTCGTCACTACTCCACGATGATGGTGCCGAAGACCATGCTCATGCCGCACGAGAACTCATACGTGCCCGGCGTGAGCAAGTCGGCGTCGATTAGGATCGTTGCGTCGCCGCCCGTGAGGTCGGCGTAGAAGTCCAGGTCCTCGCTCACCACTTCGGCGAGGCATCCGGATGCAGCCGTGAAGGTGATCTCAGCCGGGATACCGGCCGCAAGCGTGATGATGTTCGGGTCGTAGTAGCCCTTCGACGTGTCCACCGTGATGCGCTGGACGCCCTCTTCAAGGGCGGCTGCGCCCTCGATCGGGCTGCTCGTCGCGGCTCCGCCGCAGCAGGCGCACGCCGGGGAAGCCGGGTCCGTGTCTGCCGCGTTCGCGAGGGGGGTCTCGGCGGCAGACACTCCGTCGCCTGCCTCGGCGAACACGAGCCGGCCGGACATCATCCCCATGCCGCAGGTGAGCGTGTAGCTGCCCGCCGGGGCTGCCGGCAGCTCGACGGTGGTCGTGCCGTTGGCCGTGAGGTCGGCGAGCACGCCGAGCTGGGGCACGGCGAGCTGGTCGGAGCAGGGGTTCGACTCGCGGCGCTCGACGATGAGCCGCACCGGGGTGTCGGCGGGCAGATCGAGCGTCGAAGGCACGAACTGCGTGTTCTCGATGACCAGCGGCACTTCGGCGTACCCGTCGGCGGCAAGCGTGTATGCGCCGACGGCGGTCTCGGCGCCGAAGACGGCGTCGCGGGCGGCCTGCAGCGTCACCGGCGAGCCGAGCAGCACGGCGCCGCGGTTGAGGTACGTCACGCCGAAGACGAGCACCACGATCGCGAGCGCCACCATCACGCGCTGCTTGAAGCGCTTGGGGATGAGGCTCGAGGCGGCGCCGAATCCGAGCATGAGCGGCGCTGTCCCGAGGCCGAACGCGAACATCGCGATCGCGCCGTTCACGGCGCTGCCGCTCGCGGCCGCGTTGAGCTGCGCAGCCATCAGAGGCGCGCACGGCATCAGGCCGGTGAGCAGGCCGAACGTGACGGGAGTGGCGAGCGAGGGGCGCTCGGCCTCGGCGTCGGAGACGGCCTTGCGGCGTACGGCCGTGAACGCCCGCAGGAGGAACTTCGGCGGACGCGGGGTGAGCTTGTTCGCCCACGGCACGCGGCCGGTCATGCCGAGCGCGAGGACGATCATGAACAGACCGGCGGCGACCATCACGTACGGCCGGATGGCGTCGAGGTCGAACGCGGAGCCGATCGTGCCGAGCAGCAGGCCCACGGCCATGTAGCTCACGATCTTGGCGCCCTGGTAGGCGAGGTTCGGGGTGATGCGTTGGGCGACGGTGCCGTCCTCGGTGCCCTTAAGGGCGTAGGTGACGACCATCGGTCCGCACATCGACACGCAGTGGAGGCTCGTGACGAGCCCCAGTGCAAGCATGGGGAGAAACAGGTCCATCGGTGACACTCCTCGTGAGTCGGGAAACACGACTGGCGCAGCGGGCGGGTTGCCCGTGCGCTTCAAGCGAGGAGTGACGTTTAGACCGTGAGGCGGACCCCGAGCGGGTCGAGCGGCGGTGGCGAGGCCGTGACCTCGGGCGCTGCGAACGCCGGCAGGGCGATCGTCGGTGCAGGGAGGACCTCCGCGGCGGCGAGCGCCACCGGAGCATCGATCTCGTGGGCCGCGACGCGGATCGCGTCGTCGTGCGTGTGCTTCATGACGACGGAGTCGGGGCACGCGTCGCAGGCGGGCTTGAAGTCGGAGCAGGTGCCTGCCGAGAGGTCGTCGCAGTCGGGCATCGTGCACAGCGGCGTGGCTATGCCGAGGAGCGCAACGGCGACAAGCGCCATCGCGAGCACCTTCATGATGTCGAGCCTGCGGATCATGTTGCGCCGCTCTGTTCGGACTTCGTACGGGCTAAGGAGAGCAGCAACGCACATGCCACCTAGGGCGAGAGTCCCGCAAGCCGAGCGTCGGTTTCTACCCGCCGTACCCTGCCCACAGCGGCGTCGAGAGGTACCGCTCACCGGTGGACGGCGCCACCGTCACGATCGTGGTGCCCGCAAGCTCCGGGCGTGCGGCGAGTCTGAGCGCTGCCACCACGTTCGCACCCGAGGAGATGCCCACGAGCAGTCCCTCTTCGGCCGCGAGGCGCCGGGCCATAGCGATGGCCTCATCGCCCGTGACGTGCTGTACTTCGGCGAGCAGCTCGAGGTCGAGTATGGAGGGCACGAAGTTGGCGCCGATGCCCTGGATGGCGTGGCCCGCCGGCGTGAGCGGCTCGCCTGCAAGCGTTTGCGCGATGATGGGCGACTCGGTGGGCTCGACCGCCACCACAAGCGCGTCCGGTCGATGCTCGCGCAGGTAGCGGCCCACGCCAGTCACCGTGCCGCCGGTGCCGACGCCCGCGACGAACGCGTCGAGCGTTTCCCCGCCGAGTGCCTCGTCGATCTCCGGGCCGGTGGTGGCGTAGTGCGTGGCGGGATTGGCGGGGTTGTCGAACTGCCGGGTGAGGAAGCCGCCCTCTGTCTCGGCAGCGATGCGCCCGGCGGCCGCCACCGCACCGGCCATGCCATCGGCGCGTGGCGTGAGCACGAGCTCGGCCCCGTAGGCCGCGGCGAGCGTGCGGCGCTCGATCGACATGCTCTCGGGCATGGTCAGAATCACCCGGTAGCCGCGGGCGGCGCCGATCATCGCCAGCGCAATGCCGGTGTTACCCGAGGTGGGCTCCACGATCGTCGAGCTCCCGGGCGCGACGAGCCCGCGCGACTCGGCGTCGTCGAGCATCCCGCGGGCGATGCGGTCCTTGACCGAGCCGCCCGGGTTGCGCGACTCGAGCTTCACGGCAACGCGCGCACCGAGTCCGGCCGACACGCGGTTGAGCAGTACAAGCGGGGTCGAGCCGATGGTCGCGTCCACGCGGGGATGCACGCCAGGCATGCGAGTCTCCTTCGGTCTATCCGGCCGGCACGATGCCGCCGCCGACAACCCGGTCACCAGCGTACAGCACCACCGACTGCCCGGGTGCGAGCGGGTCGGCGAGGGCCTGGAACTCGATCTCGACGCCGCCGGGCACCGGCGCCGCCACCGCGGGCAGCGGCTGCGAACGATAGCGGACCTGAGCGAGCACGGCTCCGGGGGTGGCGCCGGTCTCCCAGATGGCGTCGGAGAGCGCGAGCCGGGCGGGGAGCGCCGTGCTCTCGGGCGCAACGATCAGCGCGTTGCGGCGCGCGTCGATGCGCACCACGCAGTACGGACCCTCGGGCCCGCCCACGCCGAGTCCCTTGCGCTGGCCCACGGTGTAGCGCGCGATGCCGCGATGCGCGCCGAGCGTCGTGCCGTCGGCCGTCTCGATCGGTCCCGGTTCGAGCGCTTCCGGGTGTGCGGCCGCCACGAGCGCCACGCGGTCGCGCGTGAAGCACACCTCCTGGCTCTCGCGCCGCTCGGCCGTGGGCAGCTCGCGCTCCCCGGCCATCGCACGCACCTCGGCCTTGGTGAACTCGCCCAGCGGGAACTCGAGCATGTCGAGCGTGAAGGAAGGCACCCGGTACAGGAAGTACGACTGGTCCTTCGATCGGTCGGCCGCCCGCTCGAGCCACGTTCGGCCACCGTCTCGCACGAGGCGCGCGTAATGGCCGGTCGCGAGCGTCTCCGCGCCGAGCGCGCGGATGCGTTCCGCCAGCGCGCCGAACTTGATGCGCTCGTTGCAGCGGACGCACGGGTTGGGTGTGAGGCCGGCCGCATAGGCGTCGCCGAAGGGCTCGACGACCTCGGCGCGGAAGACGTCGGCCAGATCGATCACCACATGCGGGATGTCGAGCGCCTCGCACACGCGACGCGCAAGGGCGACCTCGTCGCCGCCCGTGCCGAGCGCGCTCAGGCCGAGGTCCATCGTGACGCCTACTACGTCCCGCCCGGCATCCACGAGGAGCGCGGCTGCCACCGACGAGTCCACGCCTCCGCTGAGTGCGATGGCGACCTCGGCCATGGCTACGGGTTCCAGCGGCGCAGCCGCTCGACCATTGGGGGCAGCGCCTCCAGGAACCGGTCCACGTCGTCTTCGGTGGTGTATCGCCCGAGGCTCACGCGCAGGGTGCCGATCGCGTACGCGCGCGGACATCCCACAGCCATGAGCACGTAGCTCGGCTCGGGCGAGCCGGACTGGCACGCCGAGCCGGTGGCCACGGCAAATCCCGCCTCATCGAGCTGGAGGAGCAGGTCCTCACCGGCCGGGCCCGCGAACCCGATGCTCGCGATGTGCGGCAGCCGTTCGGCGGCGTCCGCGCCGTTCACCCGCACGTCGCTGACGCTTCCGGTGACGCCGGCGATGATGCGATCGCGAAGCGCCGCCAGGCGCGGCGCCTCCTCATCACGCTCGGCGTCCATGAGCTCGAGCGCGGTCGCGAGCGCCACGCTGCCGGCGACGTTCTGGGTGCCGCTGCGGCGCGTGCGCTCCTGTCCGCCACCCATGAGGTACGGCGCGAGCGGCACGCCGTCGCGGACGTACAGCACCCCGGCGCCCTTCGGCGCGTAGATCTTGTGGCCGGTGAACGATGCGGCATCCACGCCGAGTGCGCGCACGTCGAACGGCACCTTGCCGACCGTCTGCGCCGCATCGGTATGGAGGAGCGCGCCGCGCGCATGTGCCACGGCCGAGAGCTCGGCGAGTGGCTGCAGGGTGCCGATCTCGTTGTTGCCGTGCATGACCGAGACAAGCACCGTATCGTCGCGAAGTGCCGCCGCCAGGTCCTCGGGGTGCACCACGCCGTCGGCACGGGGGGCGAGTTCGGTGACCTCGAAGCCGCGTCCGGCGAGCCAGCGGGCCGGATCGAGCACCGCGTGGTGCTCGAACGCCGAGACGATCACGTGTCCGCTCGAACGGCCCCCCGCGGTGGCCAGGCCGATGATCGCGGTGTTGTCGGACTCCGTTCCGCCGGAAGTGAAGATGACCTCGCCCGGGCGCTCGGCTCCGATCGACGCGGCCACGCGCTCGCGTGCCTCTTCGTGCGCGTGCGCGGTGTCCCGCCCGAGTGCGTACAGGCTGTTCGGGTTGCCGAAGCGCTCGGTCAGGAAGGGGAGCATCGCGTCGGTCACCCGGGGGTCGACCGGCGTGGTGGCGGCGTAGTCGAGGTACACCGTGCGGTCCATCGGATCCACTCCTTGCGCTGTCTCGGTGTGCGACCTTCGCTCCCGGTCGGGCAACGCGCGGGCAAGACCCCGCTTACGGCATGGTACACCCGCGCTCGCCGCGTCGGAGGCTCCTGGTATCCTGAGGACACGCGCTTGCCGAAGGAGGAAGCATGGCACACCCGGGAGCTCCGAAACCCCCGTCAGGCATGCTCACCGACCTCTACCAGCTCACCATGGCGTACGCGTACTGGAAGACCGGCATCACCGGCACCGAGGCGTGCTTCCACTTGAGCTTCCGCGGCCACCCGTTCGACGGCGGCTACACGATCGCGTGCGGGCTTGCACCGGCGATCGAGTACCTGCAGAACCTGCGCTTCACCGACGATGACACCGCCTACCTCGCCACGCTCACCGGCCGGGGCGGCACGCCGCTGTTCTCGGCCGAGTTCCTCGAGTGGCTTCACGGCTTCCGTTTCACCTGCAGCGTGCTCGGCGTGCCCGAAGGCACGGTCGTCTTCCCCCACGAGCCGCTGCTCCGGGTGACGGGCCCCATCGCCGAGTGTCAGCTCGTGGAGACGGCGCTCCTCAACACGATCAACTTCCAGACGCTGGTGGCCACGAAGGCGGCGCGGGTGTGTCGTGCGGCCGAGGGCGACCCGGTGATCGAGTTCGGTCTCAGGCGCGCGCAGGGTCCGGACGGCGCGCTCTCGGCAAGCCGCGCGTCGTACGTCGGCGGCTGCACGGCCACCTCCGATGTGCTCGCGGGCGCCGTCTACGGCATCCCGGTAGGCGGCACGCACGCGCACAGCCTTGTGATGGTCTTCGACACCGAGCTGGAGGCGTTTCTCGCGTACGCCGAGGCGATGCCCAACAACGCGGTACTCCTTGTGGACACGTACGACACCATCGACGGCGTCGCGCACGCCATCGAAGCGGGGCGGCGTCTGCGCGAGCTGGGGAGCGACCTCATCGGCATCCGCATCGACTCGGGCGACCTCGCGTGGCTCTCGCGTCGCGCGCGGCAGCTCCTCGATGAGGCCGGCTTCGGCGAGGCGAAGGTCTACGCCAGCAACGAGCTGGACGAGCACACCATCGAGAGCCTGAAGGAGCAGGGTGCGGCGATCGACGTCTGGGGCGTGGGCACCAAGATGGTGACCGCCTACGACCAGCCCGCGCTCGGCGGCGTGTACAAGCTCTCGGCCGTACGCGAGCCGGGTGGGGAGTGGGAGCCACGGGTCAAAGTCTCCGAGCAGGCCGCCAAGGTGACCACGCCGGGGCTGCTGCAGGTGCGACGCTACACCGACGCGTCCGGTCGGCTTGCGGGCGACATGATCTACGACGAGCTCGTGCCGCCCGCGGAGCCGTGCATGATGGTCGATCCTGCGGATCCGACGCGCCGCACCGCGTACTGTGGCAGCGACAGGGCCGAGGAACTGCTGGTGCCGGTCTTCGAACGCGGGCGGCTCGTCTACGATGTGCCGTCGCTTCCGGAGAGCCGGTCGCGGACGCTCGAGCAGCTGGGGCGTCTCGATGCCACCCATCTGAGGCTGCTCAATCCGCACGTGTACAAGGTAGGGATCGAACTCGGCCTGCACGAGCGCAAGATGAGCGCTCATCATGGCCGCCAGGGGCATAGACTTGCCGTAGGGAGGCAACCGTGCGCGCGCTTCTGCTTGTGGACATCCAGAACGATTTCGTGCCCGGAGGCGCGCTGGCCGTGCCCGACGGGGACGCGGTGGTCGCCGTCGCCAATGCGCTCGCACCGCGCTTCAGTCTGGTGGTGGCCTCGCAGGACTGGCACCCGGCTGATCACGGCAGCTTCGCCTCGGCGCATCCGGGCGCCGCGCCCGGTGAGGTGGTGGACCTCGGCGGCATCGCGCAGGTGCTCTGGCCGGATCACTGCGTGCAGAACTCGCCCGGCGCATCGTTCCACTCGGACCTGAACGTGGCGGTCGTCGATCACGTGGTGCGCAAGGGCACAGACCCGGGCATCGACAGCTACAGCACGTTCTTCGACAACGGGCATCGCAAGGACACCGGGCTCGCCACCTTCCTCGAGCAGCGCTGCGCCGAGGAGCTCGTGGTCCTCGGTCTGGCCACGGACTACTGCGTGAAGTACACGGTGCTCGACGCGATCGGCCTCGGATTCGGCGTGACGGTGATCGCCGATGGCTGTCGCGCGGTGGACCTGGCGCCGGGTGACGGCGAGCAGGCGCTCAAGGAGATGCGCTCGGCAGGGGCACGCGTGATCGCCTCGGACGAGCTGACGTAGGAGAAGGGACACGGCATGAAGGTGGTCGCATTCTCGGGAAGCGCGCGCAAGGGCGGCAACACGGCCGTCATGCTGCGGCGCGTGCTCGACGTGCTTGAGGCCGAAGGCATCGAGACCGAGCTCGTCGAGCTGGCCGGCAAGAAGGCGCAGGGCTGCACCGCCTGCCTCAAGTGCCGCGAGCTGAAGGACCGGCGCTGTCACGGCCGCAACGACGCCATCAACGAGTGCATCGCCAAGGCCGATGAGGCGGACGGCATCATCATCGGATCGCCGGTGTACTTCGCGGACGTCTCCTCGGAGGCCAAGGCGCTCATCGATCGGCTCGGCTACGTGGCTGGCGCGAATCCGGACATGCTCGAGCGCAAGGTGGGTGCCGGGGTCGTGGCGCAGCGAAGGGCCGGCGCGGTCCATGCGTTCGACTCGATCATGCACCTGTTCATGATCCGGCAGATGATCGTGCCGGGCTCCACCTACTGGAACCTCGGCATCGGCGGGGCGCCGGGTGCGGTCGCCGAGGACGAAGAGGGCATGGGCACGATGGACAACCTCGGGCGCAACATGGCCTGGCTGCTGAAGCTGACGGCCGAGGCGCGGTAGCGCCCCGCCCATCGGCTTCGCGTGCGTCGGGTCACGGGAGCACGCTCGCGGCCCGTGCTCGGCAGGCCGTCTGTCAGTTCGCGCTCAAACGCGCAGGTCAGAAGCCCGATACTCCGAGGGTAGGGAATGGAATCGGTTCGGCCTCGGAGGTCTTTGATGAAGCGCACGCTGACGTTGGTCCTGGTTCTCGCGCTCACCCTCTCGCTCGCGTTCCCGGCTGCAGCGCTCGCGAAGAAGGGCGGCGTCCCCGCCAACGGCAAGTCGGTCGGCAACGCGGCCGTCTCGGCCTCCGAAGACAGCGAGTCCACCGAGGATCCGGCGGACGTGCCTGAGACCGGCAAGGACAAGGCGAAGGACAAGAGCAAGGGCGGCGCCGCCGAGCCGGGCGATGGTGGTCCCGACAAGGACCGTGACCAGGAGGGCAGCGATGAGGCGTCGGGCACCGCATCGCCCAAGCGCGCGGGTGTCGAGAACGCACTCTCCAGACTGCAGCGGAACCTCGAGCGTATGCAGACCCAGCTCGAGTCCGGCAAGCGCACGGGTCTTCCCGAGGGTCTGCAGTCCGCGATCGCGAAGTTCATGTCGTGGCTCGGAATCGATCCCGCCGCAGAAGCCGAGAACACAGATGAGGGCTCAGACGAGACCAGCGGGACGGTAGAGCCGGAGCCGGTTGATGACGCAGACGATGAAGCTGCCGGCGCCGATACGACGCAGGAACCACCTGCCAGCGAGTAGCCTCGACGGAGCAGGTGGCCCCCGAGGACCGGGACCCGCACGGGGTTCCGGTCCTCGGGTGTCCTAGGACGTGACGCCGCCTCGGCGGCGGTCCTCCGGGTGCGGGGATGGATCCTGCCCACGAGCCACGTGACGGGTGGTCCGATGACCGCCGCGGCGCCGAGTGCGGTGAGCTGGATGAGGTCGAGGTCGTACTTGAAGGCGGCCTGCATGTTGGGGAGGATCCACGTGACCTGCGCGCCCCACTGCCACAGGAAGTACGCCACCTGCACCACGAGCGCGGCCTGGGCCATGAGCACCGTGGCGCTTCCGAGCGCGAGCCACTCGACCGCGTAGCCCGACTGCGGCCCTCTCGGCTCCTTGCGAAGCGCCGCGTACACGAGCGCCGCCACCAGGCATGCGGCCACGCCGGCGAGGACGGCTTCGAGCATCCGCTGGTTGAAGAACGCATCCAGCATGGTCTCCTCATTGAACGCCGAGAGCGACCACGTGAGGCGGTGCGCGCCGAAGAACAGCGCGTTGTAGACGGCGGCGTAGACTGCGGTTCCGGCGAGCGCGGCAACGAGCGCCCGCCACGAGGCGATCCCGATGACCGCGGCGGTCACGATGACCGCGAAGATGGCGCCGATGAGCAGCGCCTTGCGGCCGTCCCTCTCCTTCGCGAGGCGCTCGGCATCGGCATCGGCGCGCATGCCCGCGAGGTCCGCCGGCGAGCCGATCGACTCGATGCCGCGGACGCCCTCGTCGCCGAGGACTCTGCGGATATACGCGAGCGTGATGCCCGCCGAGCGCACGAACTCAGCGTTGCGGGCGGCGCCGTTCTGGTCGGTGAGCACGGCATCGATGGCGGTACCCGTCCCCTGGAGCGGGGCCTGCATGCCGGCGAGCACCGCGACGGTCGGGGCGATGTCCTCGAGCTTCGCCTCGGTCTCGATCTGCGCAACGCCCGGGCCGGCCAGTGCGGCAAACGTGTGTATGACCGGCTCCTCCCACCCGCCATGGCCGCCGTCGTCGATGTGACCGTGGTCGGGGAGGACCACGAAGGTGGTCGCGCCGTCGTCGAGCCCCTCGATCAGGCGCGCGAGGTCGACATCCACCTTGGCGACGACCTCGGCGTACTCGGCCGAGGAACCGCCGTAGTCGTGACCGGCGTTGTCCACGTCGGGCAGCAGGACGAAGATGAAGTCCGCGCCGCCCACCTCGGCGTCCAGCGCGAGCGCGTTGTCTACGACCTTGTCGCTTGAGTAGGCGTCGTTGTCCCACTCCATGAGCGATGTGGCCGTTGCAACCTCCGAGGCGCGGTACATCTCGTCGAGGTCCACCGGACCCGAGATCACCACCGAACGGCCGGAGCCGACTGCGACATCGAAGAGCGTCTCGACTTCGACCGGGCCCTCGTACCAGTTGGTCGTGACGCCGCTGATCTGCTGCGGAGCACCGGTGAGGATCGTCGTCCAGGTGGGGTAGGAGAGGCTCGGCTGTGGCACGGTCAGGTGGACGTCGGCGCCGCGCGCGCGGAGCCCCGAGATCGATGCCATGGTGCGCGAGGCATCGTCGCGCAGGCCATCGATCAGCACGAGCACGACCCGTCGGGGCTGTGCATCGGGGATCGGGTCGGCGAGGTCCGGCCGGGGACCGGAGAAGTCGATGCCGCTCTGCGTGGTGTACGGGCTCTCGTACGACACGACCTGGTCCCACGAGTACGACGCGAGGTTGTACGCGCCGTACGCCAGACCGAGTGATACCGCGAGCGCCATGAACGGCAGGAGCCAGCCGAGGATGGAGCGGCGTTTCGTGCGAAGGTTCGCAGTGCGTCTGCCCATCGTACCCTCCGTTGCGTGTGGCGGCGTGCGACTCAGTCTACGCAACTTCCCGTATCTGGCACCACCAGGCGGCCGTATCTCGCGCTTCACGCTGCGGCTGTGGCCGCGCGCAGGGGGATAAGTAACGCGTACGCAACTCACACATGAACCGCACAGACACAGGAGAGGAAGCGCACTATGGCCATCAAAGTGATCACTGACAGCACCTCCTACCTCCCAAAGTCGGTCCGCGAGGAACTCGATATCGGCGTCGCCCAGGTGCGCTGCCTGCTCGACGGTGTCGAGTATCCCGACGACGCTGAGGACTGCGAGGCGTTCTTCCGCGCCCTGGAAACCTCCTCCGCGATGCCGACCACCTCGCAGCCGACTGCCGGCGAGATCGCTGCGCTCATGGAGGAGCGCGTCGTCGCGGGGCATGAGGTGGTGGGGGTCTTCATCTCGGCGAAGCTGAGCGGCACGATCGAGTCGGCGCGTCTGGCGCGCACGATGGTCCTCGAGCGCTATCCCAAGGCGGTCATCGAGATCGTGGACAGCGAAAGCAACTCCACCGAGCTCGGGTTCGCGGTCCTCACCGCTGCGCGGGCTGCAGCCGTAGGCGAGGGTGTTGCCGGAACGGTCGCGACCACGCGCAGGACGATCGAGCGCTCGCGCCTGCTGTTCGTGCCAAGCACGCTCGAGTACCTCCGTCGCGGCGGTCGGATCGGGGGCGCGATGGCGGTCGTGGGCAGCATTCTGAAGATCAGGCCGATACTCACCGCTGCCGACGGAACGACCACCGTCTTCGCGCGGGTCCGTACGATGGAGCGCGCGCTCGCGACGATGGTCGCTACGTTCAGTGCGGATATCGCCGCGAAGGGCGGTCTCGCTCAGGTCTCGGCGCTCCACATCCACGCGCCCTCGGCGGCGCGCGCGCTTGCCGAGCGGGTTGCCGAGGTGGCGGGTGTCGCGGTCCCGGTCGTGCCGGTCGGTCCAGCCATCGGCGCGCACGTCGGACCCGGCGCGATCGGCATCGCGTACTGCACGAACGACCCGATGCTGAAGTCGCGGACCCGCGCATAACGGCGCACGCTGGACGGACGGCCCGGGGAGGCCGACTATGGGACGCGTGTCTCAAGCAGCTGGAGGGAGCCGCACCGTGGGCGTGAAGGTGATCGCTGACAGCACGTCGTACATTCCGAGGTCGCTCCGAGCGTCGCTCGATATCGGTGTGGCGACCCTCTCGTCGCTGCTCGATGGCGTGACCTACCTGGACGACGACGAGAACTACGCTGCATTCTATGACGCGCTCGCGAAGTCGGGCTCGTTCCCTACCACGTCACAGCCAGCCGTCCAGGACATGGTCGACTTGATGGAGGAGCGCGTCGCCGCCGGCCACGAGGTCGTGGGCGTCTTCATCTCGGAGCTGATGAGCGGCACGTACTCCACCGCCTTGCTCGCCCGGGACATGGTCATAGAGAAGCATCCCGATGCGGTGATCGAGGTCGTCGACGGCCGGAGCAACTCAATGGAGCTCGGCTACGCCGTGCTGGCCGCGGCGCGGAAGGCCGCCGAGGGCGGCACCGCCGAGGAGTGTGTAGCGGCGGCCAAGGAGATGACGCTCCACACCCGCTTCCTGTTCACGCCGCTGACGCTCGAGTACCTTCGCCGTGGCGGCCGCATCGGTAACGCGCAGTCGCTGCTGGCGACGCTGCTGCAGATCAAGCCGGTGCTCACGGTGGTCGACGGCGTGACCGACACCTTCGCGAAGGTGCGAACGCTCCAGAAGGCGCACGATCTCATCGCAGACACGTTCGCCGCAGACATCCGCGACAAGGGCGGGCTGGGCGAGGCGTACGTCCACCACATCCACGATGAAGCGGCCGGGAAGAAGTTCCGGGACCGTATCGCGGAGGTGGCGGGTCGCGAGATCGAGCTGCTCGACATCGGTCCGGCGATCGGCATCGCACGTCGGACCGGGAACGGTCGCGGTCGTCTACTCCACGAACGGTCTGATGCACAAGACGGGCTAGCCCCGTTCCGCACAATCTAAGGAGCTCACCTGTGACGGGCAAGCCCGTACTCATCATCGATTCATGCTCGGATCTGCCGGCCGCCGTCGTCGAGGACCTCGGGGTCGAGGTTCTGAACTTCCCGTACACCCTCTCCGGCCGGGAGCACCTCGACGACTTCGGACGCGCCCAGTCACACGCCGACTTCTACGCGGCGATGCGCGCGGGCGACCATCCCACCACCGCGCAGATCCCGCGGCAGGTGTTCCTCGACACCTTCAGAACGCACGCGGCCGCCGGGGAGCCCGTCTTGTACCTCGGCTTCTCCTCGGCACTGTCGGGTACGTTCGACGTGGCGTGGCTCGCTCGCCAGGACGTGCTTGCCGAGTTCCCCGACGCCGAGATCCGCCTGATCGACACGAGGGCGGCGGCAGTGGCCGAGGGGCTGGTGGTCTATGAGGCCGCCCTGCGCTGGCGCGACGGGATGCTGCTTGCGGACATCGAGGCGTGGGTGCTTGCCGAGCGGCCCCGGCTCAACGGCTGGTTCATCGTTGACGACCTCGAAACGCTGCGTCGCGGTGGTCGTCTGCCCGGCGCGGTCGCGGCAGCGGGCTCGCTGCTCGACGTCAAGCCGCTCCTGCACGTCACCGATGACGGCCGGCTCGAGGTGAAGAAGTCGATCCGCGGCCGCCAGAAGTCCATGCGCACGCTCGCCGATCTCGTGGCAGACCGTGCGGTTGACCCCGCGGGGCAGACTATCGCGGTCGCTCACGGTGACTGCGCCGAGGACGCGGCGCGCCTGTGTGACATGATCACCGAACGGGTCGCGGTCAAAGACATCCTCACCATGGAGGTCGGGGCGGTCATCGGCACGCATACCGGCCCCGGCATGCTCGCCGTCGTCTTCTGGGGGGAGGCGTAAGCAGCAGTGGTTCGTCGGTCGTGGGCGATCGCCGAGCGGCTTTCCTGGCCGTGGCTGCTCGCGGGGCTGCTCTCACGGGGCGCCGGCACCGCGCACGGGCTCATCGAGGAGACGATCTCCTTCGGCGATGATCCGGCCCAGCACGTCCTCGTGGTCCGCTCGGAGCACCTCTCGGACGTCCGGCCGCTTGTGTACTTCATCCACGGCGGCAGCTGGAAGCACGGCGACCCCGAGTTGTTCCGCGCCGTGGGGCGGTTCTTCGCGCATTACGGCTACACCACTGCGCTCGGCGGCTACCGGCTCGTGCCGCGTCACCTGTTTCCGGCACAGCGCGACGATGTGTTCGCCGGCATCTCAGCGGTGATGCAGGAGGGATGGTTCGCCCAGGCGTGCGACGGCTCGGTGCTGCTTGCCGGGCAGTCGGCCGGCGGGCACCTCGCCGCTCTCGCGGCCTTCGACGAGGACTCGCGCGCCGACGCCGGACTCGGCGACCTCGACATCGCTGGCGTTCTGGCCGTGAGCGGCGTGCTCGACTTCAGCGTGCTGTGTCCCGCAGGCGCCCGGTGCCAGCTCGTCGAAGGCCTCATCGGCGGTCGGGAGGGGTGGGAGCACGCCGACCCGGCATTCTACGTGCATGGCTCTCCGCGGGTCCCCGTGCTGTGCCTTCACGGCTCCCGCGACCCGCTCGTTCCGGTCGAGGTCGCCGCGTCGTTCGTCCTGCGCGCGAACGGGTCCGAGGGCGACCACGCGGTCTTCATGGCGGACCCGGACGCGCATCACGCGGACATGACGCGGCTGTTCTTCGGCACGTCCCCGCTCACCGGGGCCATGCTCGACTGGATGGGCGACCTGTAACCCGGGGTGCTAGTGCTTGGTGAGGCCGTGCCTCGTGCAGAACGCATCGAGCACCTGGCCGAGCGACATCCCGGTGCCGCGCTCCTCGATGCGGTACTTGGCGCGAACCGCCGGTATACCGAGGTCGAGCAGGCGCGAGAGGTCCACCGGCGTGGCCACGAGGACCACGTCTGCGCCGGACGCCTGCACGGTGGCCTGGAGGTCGGCGAGCTGCTCCTCCGAGTAGCCCATTGCGGGAAGCACCTCGGTGAGATGCGGGAACTTGTCGAACGTGGCCTTGATGCTTCCGACCGCGAACGGTCGCGGATCGATGAGCTCGGCCGCCCCCGCGCGCTTGGCCGCGATGGCGCCGGCGCCGTACGGCATGCCGCCGTGCGTCACGGTGGGGCCGTCCTCGATCACGAGCACGCGCTTGCCCGCGAGCGCCGTCGTCATCCACGTCGATCGCCGAGTTCGTCTCGATCACGATCGCGCTCGGGTTGAACTCGCCGTGCGGCTGCGCGCACCGCCTCGACCTTCTCCGGCTCGGCACTGTCCACTTTGTTCACCACGAGCACGCTCGCGCGCAGGAAGTTCGCCTCGCCGGGATGGTAGAGACGCTCGTGGCCGGCGCGATGCGGGTCGAGCGCGACGATCTCGAGGTCGCTCTTGTAGAACGGCAAGTCGTTGTTGCCGCCGTCCCACACGATCACGTCGGCCTCCTTCTCGGCCTCGCGCAGGATCTTCTCGTAGTCGACGCCCGCCATGACCACGGCGCCCTCTTCGATGAGCGGCTCGTACTCCTCGCGCTCCTCGATGGTGGTGCCGAGGCGATCGAGGTCCTCAAGCGAGGCGTAGCGCTCCACGGTCATCGCCTCAAGGTCGCGGTAGGGCATGGGGTGGCGGATGTCCACGGCCTTGATGCCACGCTCGCGGAAGAGCTTGAAGAGATGGCGGCTGATGCCGCTCTTGCCCACGCCGGTGCGCACAGCGCACACGGATACAACCGGCTTGGTGGAGGCGATCATCGTGGGCTCGGCGCCCAGAAGCGTGAAGTCGGCGCCGGCGGCGATGACGGCCTCGGCGTGGTGCATCACGTAGTCGTGGCTCACGTCGCTATAGGCGAAGACGACTTCGTCGATCTTCTCTTCGGCGATCAGATCGAGCAGACGGCTCTCGGGGAGGATGCGGATGCCCTCAGGATACTGGGGCCCGGCGAGCGCGGGCGGGAAGGTACGTGAGTCGATGCCGGGGATCTGCGTCGCGGTGAACGCCACCACGCGCACTTGATCGTCATCCCGGTAGCGCGTCAGGAAGTCGTGGAAGTCGCGCCCTGCCGCGCCCATGATGACGATCCGTCGCTCGGCCATTTCGGCTCCTATCCTCTATGCGGAACAACCCTCTCATTATGCACTCTTCCCCGGACGGGGCATTCCCGACACGGTTCTCATGAGCGTAGCGCATCGCGGGCCGCCGCGGCGGCGTCTTTGCGTATCCAATGACAGTGAATACCGCGATTCGCTGCCAAGATACCCCTGCCGGTACCTTAACCGTGCACACACCCTCGGCACACAGCTCCTCCACACCTGCAGGGCAGTATCGGTCATGTCAGAAGCATCACCCCATACCTTCAAAGGAGGTACGAACGTGAAGAAGCGGAATGCACTCGCACTTGTCAGCGCCGGCCTTGTTGCCGGACTGGTGTTCGGAAGCGTTGGCGCGGCGTATGCCGCAACCGATACCGCTGGAGCGCCGCTCGGAGCCGGGGCTCGCATGGGCCAGGCCATCCGGGACGCAGGCGCCCGCATGATCGACATCGTTGCCGATCTCACCGGGCTGTCGATCGAAGACGTACAGGCGCAGCGCGCCGAGGGCAACTCGATCTCCGACATCGCCGAGGCCAACGGGGTCTCGACCGCGGCGGTCGTCGATGAGGCGCTCGCCGCTCGCAAGGCGATCCTTGACGCCAAGGTCGCCGATGGCTCGATCACTCAGGAGCAGGCGGATCTCGCCTACGAGCAGATGACCGAGCGCGTGACCGAGCGCGTGGCCACCGACGAGGTCGGTCGCCCGAGCTGGGCTGCGGGTGGCACCAAGGGCGGTCGTGGCGGAGCCGGCGGACAGGGCGTCTGCGACGGTTCCTGCATCGTCACGCAGTAGAGCAGCAGGGCCCACACGGGCCATCACACCACCAGGCGGGCGGTCCCTCGGGGCCGCCCGCCGTCGTTGCGGCGGATACCGACTGCGCGCGACGGTCTGCACAAGAGTCATTCAGCTGTGCTAGCGTACGGCAAGGAATCTCTCGGCCGGCGCTGAAGTCCGGGGAGCGGTGCGCCGATACTCACTGCGAGAAGGTGACATTCTTGGGCAGCCTGTACGCAGCACTCCAGGAGATCGACAGGGCCATCGAGGAACGCGGTCTCGATCCTTTCGCGACCAAGGGGACGATCGGCATGAAGGCCGGCTTCTTCCTTGTGACCATAAAGCCTGGCACGCCTGACGATCCGGCGCGATTGGAGGCCCTTAAGAGGGCCGCCACCGAAGTGCTCGGATCTTCAGTGCGAATCTAAGGAGTCACCGGCGGCGATTCCTAGTCGCTGCTGTCCGAACGGTCCGAGGGCCCCGTTACGGCGGGGCCTCGTCGTCTCACGGTGCTGGTGGCGCGTGCCGTCGTGGCTCCGTGTGTGGCATGATTGCCGTGAGGGGACAGCACACATTCGGAAGGTCGTGTCTGCTCATGGCAGATGAAGCACACTCGATAGCCGTACTGATCGACTTCGAGAACCTCGCGCTCGGCATACGAGCGGCCGTCGGGAACCACACCGTCGGGCCGTCGCAGCCGCTGCGAAGACCACGACCGCGAACGGGACCTTCGACATCAAACTCGTCCTCGAGCGACTCGTCGAGAAGGGCAAGGTCATCGTCAAGCGCGCCTATGCCGACTGGGGCCGCTTCAACTCGTACCGCGAGGTCATGCACGACTCGGGCATCCAGATGATGGAGATCCCCGAGCGCGGCAAGACCGGCAAGAACCACGCGGACATCCAGCTGTGCGTGGACGCGATGGACATGTGCTACTAGCAAGGAGCACATCGACACGTTCGTGATCGTGTCGGGCGACTCGGACTTCACGCCGCTCGTCTCCAAGCTCAAGGAGAACGGCAAGAGCGTCATCGGCCTCGGCATCAAGGACTCGACGAGCGACCTGCTCGCCGTCGAGCTGCGACGAGTTCATCTATTACGAGGACATCGTGCGCGGGCCCGCGACGCCCGCCGTCCCGGTCGCGACCATCCCGAAGGATAAGCGACCGGCGATGAACCTCATGATCGAGTCGGTCCAGGCGCTGCAGCGTGAGAACAAGGACGTGATGCTCGCATCGATGGTGAAGGACACCATGCGCCGCAAGCAGCCGCAGTTCTCCGAGTCGAGCTACGGTTACCGGTCGTTCTCGGACTTCCTCCAGGACGCCGAGCGGCTCGGCGTCATCACGCTGCGCACCGACCAGCGCTCGGGCACCTGGGTCGTCTCGGGGTTCGCCGAGAAGCGATAGCGCAAGGGCTGACATGCATGCGCATCGCGCTCTTCACCGATACGTACCTGCCCGAGGTCAACGGCGCGGTCACGAGCATCGACTCGCACTCGCGTCTTCTTGGCGCGCGGGGTCATGAGATCCTCATCATCTGCCCCAAGTACCGCAAGCCGATCCTGCACGTGGTTCCGCACGTGACGATCAAGCGGTACCGGAGTTTCAGCTTCATCTCCAACAAGGACACGCGGCTCGCGTTTCCGGCGATGGTGTCGGTTGCGCGGGCGCTCCAGCGCTTCGGGCCGGACATCGTCCACATCCACACGCCGCTCTCCATCGGGGTGATCGGACTCGCGACCGCGCGCATGATGCGGCTGCCGATCGTGGAGACCTACCACACCTACATCCCTGACTTCATGCAGTACGTCGAGCCGCAGCGGCTGTTGCGCCTCGACGACCTACAGGACCGCGTGCTCAACTCGCTCATCTTCGAGCGCATGTTCGACGCCGGCATGTTCCATGGCCTTGCGGCTCTCGAGGAGAAGGGCAAACGGGCGGCGGACGAGGTCGCCCGCGTAGCGCGGGCCGCACTCGGCGAGGAGGCACCGGAGAAGCCCGCCGACCTCACCACGCGCTTCGCGTGGCAGTTCACTCGCACGATCTACAATCGCGCCGACCTCGTCATCACGCCTTCGGCGACACTGCAGCGCGAGCTCGTGCAGCATGGCGTCACGGTACCGGTGGAGCATCTGAGCAATGGCATCGATCTGTCGATCATCGCGCCCGAAGACGTCGTACGCTTCCACCGGCAGGCTGCTGCATGCGGGGCGGCTCGGCCACGAGAAGAACATCGACGTGGTGGTGAAGGCCTTCGCGCTGATGCTCGAAGAGCACCCCGGCTACACGCTCGACATTCTCGGTGACGGCCCTGCCCGCGAGAGTCTCGTCCGGCTCGCCGAGCGCCTTGGTATCTCGGAGCGAGTGCGCATGCGGCGGGTTCATGGACCGGCACGCACTCGGCAGGACGTACGGCGACTACGATGCGTTCGTCACGGCGAGCACCATCGAGACGCAGGGCATCGTGTTGCTCGAGGCGATGGCGGCCGGTCTGCCGATCGTCGGCGTGAGGGCGCTCGCGATCCCCGAGCTCGTGATCGACGGCCGCGACGGGCTTCTGGTCGAGCCGGGCGACGAGCGCGCGCTCGCCGACGCATGGGTACTCTCGTCGCCGATGAGACGCTGCGGGGCCGGTTTGGCGCCGCCGGACAGGCGGACGTGAAGCCGCACGCGCTCGAGTCGGTGGTCACCCGGCTCGAGGGGCTCTACGAGCAGGTGCTGGCCTAGGCGATGCTGATCGCCGAGACGGGGCAGAGTTCGACGCAGCCCTCGATATCGGGGTACGTCTCGGCGGGTGGGTTTTCGTCGATCACGTAGGCGAGGCCGTCCTCGCCCATTCGAAAGACCTCGGGGCAGGTCTGCTCGCACAGAGCGCACCCGATGCACAGGTCGCGGTCGACCACTGCTTTCATCGTGCACCTCCTCCAGGCGAGACGCATCCAGGATGTGTTTGCCCCATCCGCGCGCTACGTCACGGCAGGGGAATAGACTGACCCAAGACCCGCCTGACCGAGGAGGATCGCATGTCCGACAACTGGGGTCAGAATCCGCCGCCCCCGGCCCCACCGTCAGCACCGCCGCCCCAGCCGGCGCCCCCAGCGTATGCGCCTCCGCAGGCGCCGGCGCCCGGCCAGTACCTGCCGGCACCGCAGGCCCCCGCGCCGCAATTCGCCCAGCCGCAGAGCCGCGGTGGCGAGGGCCAGGCGATCGCCGCCCTCGTCATCGGCATCGTCGGTTTGCTCACGTGGTGCCTGCCCATCCTCGGCGTGCCGCTGGCGATCATCGGCATCGTGCTTGGCGTCATGGGCATGAAGTCATCGAAGCGCACGCTCGCCATCATCGGTCTCGTGCTGTGCGCGCTCTCGCTGCTGGCCGGCATCGTGAACGGCGTGCTCGGTGCGGTCCTGGCCGTGTCGGACCCGACCTTCCTCGAGAGCCTCGAGAGCCTCTAGAGCACAAGCTCGAGCTGCGCGACGTCCAGCCAGCGGCCGAACTTGAAGCCGACTGCGTGGAGCATGCCCGCGTCCTCGAAGCCGAGATTGCGGGTCAGCCGTAGGCTGGCCTCGTTCTCGGTGCAGATGCGGGCGACGATCACGTGCAGGCCGAACTCGCGCGCGCTTGCGAGCAGCCGCTGGCCGAGGGCCGCGCCGATGCCGCGCCGATGCCACGAACGCTCGATGTAGATGGAGATCTCCGCGGTGGCGTCGTAGGCGGGCCGCTCCGAGTACGGCGAGAGCGATCCCCAGCCGGCGATCTGCCCCTCGGCCTCAGCGACGAACACGGGGTGACTGCGGGCCGTGGTTCACGAACCACGTCATGCGCTCGTCGAGCGTCTTGGGCTCGAGATCGAAGCTCGCGGTGGTGTCCGTGACCGCCTGGTTGTAGATTGCGGTGATTGCCGGGACGTCATCGGCCGTGGCCGGACGGATGTGCATGCGAGGTCCCTTTCTGTGCAGGCGGCGTGCGCGTACAGGGTACGCCGAGGGGCCCCGCGTGTGCCAGCGAAACGTGCGTGGATTCACATGGACGCGTGCGAAGACGTGCCGTACACTGTTGGTTCCGTTTGCGGCACCTATGGCAGCTGTCGCGAGTACGTTCCCCTATGAGGAGTGTGCGCCTGCATGGCCGCGCACGAGGAGGACCGGTCGTGGAGAATCAGCTCGCGAAGAACTTCCCGCTCGAGAGCAAGCTCGGCGTGACGCGCGTCATGATCGACGACACCACGCTGCGCGACGGCGAGCAGACGGCCGGCGTGGTCTTCGCCAACAAGGAGAAGATCCGCATCGCCCGGCTGCTCGACGAGATCGGCGTCGACCAGATCGAGGCCGGCATCCCCGCGATGGGCGGCGACGAGCGCGACGTGATCGAGGAGATCGCGCACCTCGGCCTGAAGGCGTCGGTGCTCGGCTGGAACCGTGCGAACACCGTGGACATCAAGACCTCGCTCGACTGCGGCGTGGACGCCATCGCGATCTCGCTTGCCACCTCGGACATCCACATCCAGACGAAACTCATGAAGGACCGCGACTGGGTGCTCAGCACCATCCGTGAGAGCGTCGCGTTCGCCAAGGCCGAGAGGCCGGACGTGTACGTCTCGGTCAACGCCGAGGACGCCTCACGCACGGAGATCGGCTTCCTCATCGAGTACGCCAAGGCCGCCAAGGCCGAAGGCGCCGACCGCATCCGCTTCTGCGACACGATCGGCCTCATGGAGCCCTTCCGCACCTACGAGGTCGTGAAGGCGCTCCGCGAGGAGAGCGGCCTCGAGGTGGAGATGCATACGCACAACGACTTCGGCATGGCGGTGGCCAACGCCATCGCGGGTATCCACGCCGGTGCCACGTGGGTGAACGTCACCGTCGGCGGCCTCGGCGAGCGCGCCGGCAATGCGGCGCTCGAAGAGGTCGTGATGGCGCTCAAGTACATCGAGGGCTTCGATCTGGAGATGGACACCACCCGCTTCCGCGAGGTGGGCGAGTACGTGATGGCCGCCGCCGGCCGCCAGATCCCGGTGTGGAAGTCGGTCATCGGCACGAACATGTTCGCGCACGAGAGCGGCATCCACGCCGACGGCGTGATCAAGAACCCGAAGACCTACGAGGTCTTTGCGCCGGCCGAGGTCGGGCTCGCGCGGCAGATCGTCATCGGCAAGCACTCGGGCTCGCGCTCGCTCGAGCTCAAGTTCGACGAGTACGGGATCGAGGTCACCCGCGAGGAGGCCGCCGAGTTGCTGCCACGGGTGCGAACCATGGCGATCGAGCTCAAGCGCGTGCTCTTCGACAAGGAGCTCATCTACATCTACAACGACTGGAAGGCCGAGAAGAAGTGACCCAGGGCAAGACGATCGCCGAGAAGATCTTCTCGGCACACTCAGGCACCGACGCGCACGCCGGCGACATCGTCGTCGCAGACGTGGACTTCGTGATGGGGCAGGACGGCACCACGCCGCTTGCGATCCGCGCGCTCGAGAACATGGGCGTGACGAAGGTCTTCGACCCGGCCAAGGTGGCCGTTGTGATGGACCACTCGAGCCCGAGCCCGATCGAGGGCGTCTCGGCGCTTCACACCATGATGCGCGAGTTCGGCAAGAAGACCGGGGCCAGGGTCTACGACGTGGGCTGCGGCGTGTGCCATCAGCTCATCCCGGAGAACGGACACGTGGTGCCGGGCGATCTCATGGTGGGGTGCGACAGCCACACCTGCACCTACGGTGCGGTGAATGTCTTCTCCACGGGCGTGGGCTCCACCGACGGCGCCGCGGCGATGGCCTCGGGCAAGCTGTGGTTCAAGGTGCCCGACACGATGAAGGTCACCTACAACGGCGAGCTCCAGCCGGGCGTCTTCAGCAAGGACCTCATCCTCGCGCTCGCCGGGAAGATCGGCGTGGACGGCGCCACGTACATGGCGCTCGAGTTCCACGGGCCGGTCATCGACGCGCTTTCGGTCGATGCGCGCATGACGATCTCGAACATGGCCATCGAGGTGGGCGCCAAGGCCGGTCTCATGAAGGCCGACGACACGACGCTCGCGTGGTACGAGGGCCGAGGGGACCGCGCGCCGAAGCCGGTTGGCCCGGACGCCGATGCGGTCTACGCCGAGGAGCTCACCTTCGACGCCTCGGCCATCGGCCCGATGGTTGCCAAGCCACACGCCGTGGGCAATGTGTCGCCGATCGAGGAGGTCGCCGGTACGAAGGTCGCGCAGGGCTTCATAGGCACCTGCACCAACGGTCGGCTCGAGGATCTGAGGATCGCCGCGGACATCCTGCGCGGGCGGACGGTGCACCCGGATGTGCGCCTCATCATCGCGGCTGCGAGCAAGCAGATCCTGCTCGACGCCATGGAGGCCGGATACATCCGCGACCTCGTTGAGGCAGGCGCCATGCATGGTGGCTCCGGGCTGCGGCCCCTGCGTGGGCACGCACAACGGCGTGCCGAGCGATGGCGAGAACGTGATCTCCACGGCCAACCGCAACTTCAAGGGCCGCATGGGTAACTCCAATGCGTTCATCTACCTCGGCAGCCCGGCTACGGTTGCCGCATCCGTCATCGAGGGCGTCATCACCGACCCCCGGAAGTACTTCACGGGAGGGGAGGCCTGAGATGGCGATCACAGCGAAGGCGTTCAAGTACGGCGACGACATCAACACCGACTACATCATCAGCGGCAAGTACAAGTTCAAGAGCAACGACATGGCCGCGATGTCCGTGCACGCCATGGAGGAGCTGGACCCGAACTACTACGAGAAGGTGAGCCCGGAGGGCGGCTTCCTCGTGGCGGGAACCAACTTCGGCATGGGCTCGAGCCGCGAGCAGGCGCCGCTCGTGCTCATCGGCTCCAACACGAAAGCGGTGCTCGCGAAGACCTTCGCGCGCATCTTCTTCCGTAACGCGATCAACACCGGCCTGCCGGTGGTGGAGTGCGATACCGACCTGATCGCCGACGGTGACTCCCTCGAGCTCGACCTCGAGGCGGGCGTGGTGCGCAACATCACGCAGGGCACGGAGATCCCCTTCGCGCCGCTGCCGCCGGTGATGGCGCAGCTGCTCGCCGATGGCGGGCTCGTGGAGCACTTCAAGAAGCACGGCGGGTTCGCGGTCTAACGTGGACGCCGAGCCGACCCAGGGCGGGCACGTGGGACGCACGCCGGAGCCGTGGGACGGCACCGAGCGCAGGGTCGCGAAACGCCGCACGAAGCGCCGGTACCGCTTCATCGACCGCCGGCATGGGTTCGACCGCCGCAGGCGCTATCCCGGTGCTCGGCACCATGCGCGACCACCGCTGGATCGTGGTGCTCTCGATCGTGCTGCTCAACATGCTCTCGCTCATGGATGGCTACTTCACGGCAGCCGAGCTCGGTCTCGGAATCGCTACCGAGGGCAACCCGGTGCTTGCAGCCGCAAGCGCGCAGCACCCGCTGCTTGCGGTGGCTGTGAAGTTGGGCGGCATGATCCTGGCGAGCGTCGGCATCTGGCACGGGCGCAGGCGCCGGTCGATACTCGCGCTTGCCCTGGTGGCGGTCGCGATCTTCGCCGGCCTGGTCGCCTACCACCTGGGTACGCTCCGCGGACTCGGCTGGCTGTAGCACCTACTCCTCGAGTGGCGCCGAGTTGTCGCGGAACGCAGCGGCGAGTTGCTTCTTGGTGACCGTGCCCTCGCAGACGCCGATGACGAGGTCGTACTTCGCATCTGTGACAGCTCGACGGCGTATCCGTTGTCCGCAAGGAAGACCAACGCGGCATGAGTGCCCGTCCGCTTGTTCCCGTCGATGAACGGGTGGTTCATGACGATGTGGAACAGGTAGGCGGCCGCCATCTCGAAGATGTCGTCGTGTAGGTACGAGTCACCGAACCCGGCCTGAGGCATCGCCACCGCAGACTCGAGCATCCCCAGGTCTCGAAGTCCTGGACTCCCGCCGAATCGCTGCACCAGTTGCCCGTGGAGTTCGAGCACCTCATCGATGCCCAAGAACCTAGGAGCCACATTCATTGGGCCAGCCTGCGCAGGAGACTCTCATTCTCGCTTATCAGACGTTCGGAAATGCGCGATAGTCTCGCTCGGCGTTCATCGGCCTCACCGACGGGCGTGATCGCCAGGGAGCGTCCGTCCGTTGACAGCTCGAGCTCTGTCTCATCATCGATCTTCAGCAGTTCGAGTATCGCCTTGTCGATCACGATGGCTCGGCTGTTGCCGTGCTTGACCAGCTTCTTGGGCATATCCAACACACCTCGCATGCTTGTCACCTCCACGCGGAGCGTAGAGGAACGTACTTACCGTGAGTATACCTATATGTCACCAGAATCGTAACGCGCCGTGACAGCTCGGCGCTGCGTGCGTGGCGTGTCGCTCTGCACTCGCACACGCCGCCCGTGCTCGCGTACAATCGCGGGACACGAAAGTAGACACCTGGAGGATATCCGCATGGCCAAGCACACCGTGACCCTCATCCCCGGCGACGGCATCGGGCCGGAACTCACCCGCGCGATGACGCGCGTGGTTGAAGCCGCCGGCGTGGATATCGAGTGGGAGATCGCCGAGGCGGGCGCCGGCGTGATGGAGAAGTACGGCACGCCGCTCCCCGAGCACGTGCTCGAGTCGATCCGCAAGAACAAGGTCGCCATCAAGGGGCCCATCACCACGCCCATCGGCACCGGCTTCCGCAGCGTGAACGTGTCGATCCGCAAGGAGCTCGACCTCTACGCCTGCCTGCGGCCGGCGTTCTCGATCGCCGGCAGCGGCGCGCGCTACGACGACATCGACCTCGTGATCGTGCGCGAGAACACCGAGGACCTCTACGCCGGCATCGAGTTCGCCGAAGGCTCCGACGGCGCGCGCAAGCTCATCGAGTTCGCGGCAGCCGAAGGCGCCGGCGTCATCCGGCCCGGACTAGCGGCATCTCGCTCAAGCCGATCAGCATCACCGGCACGCGCCGCATCGTGAAGTACGCGTTCGACTACGCGATCGCCAACGGCCGCAAGAAGGTCACCGCCGTGCACAAGGCCAACATCCTCAAGCACTCCGACGGACTCTTCCTGCGCGTGGCGCGCGAGGTGGCCGAGGAGTACAAGGACTCGGGCATCACCTTCGAGGACTACATCGTCGACGCCACCTGCATGCAGCTCGTGCTGCATCCCGAGTGGTGGGACGTGCTCGTGCTGCCGAACCTCTACGGCGACATCCTCTCGGACCTCGCGGCCGGTCTCATCGGCGGTCTCGGCATCGCGCCGGGCGCGAACATCGGCACCGACTGCGCGGTCTTCGAACCCACGCACGGCTCCGCGCCCAAGTACGCGGGCAAGGACATGGCCAACCCGACGGCCGAGATCCTGTCTGCCACGCTCATGCTCAAGCACCTCGGCGAGGCCGAGGCGGCCGACCGCATCCTTGCGGCCGTGCGTGCGGTGATCGGCGAGGGCGAGAAGGTCACCTACGACATCAAGCGCTCGGTCACCGGCAGCACCGACGGCTGCGTGGGCACGCAGGCGTACGCCGACGCGCTGATCGAGCGGCTCTAGACACGGCATCGTGAGCGGAGGCTCGCCGTGGGCGACCGTCCCGACTATGAAGTCGAGCGCGGGTCCTACTGGCGGAGCGTCGAGAACCGCCGGAAGGCCGGCATTGCCGCGGCCATCGCGATCGCGGTCCTCGGCGTGGCCGGCACGCTCGCGCTTTCGGCCGCGCGTGAGCCCATGCGCGGCGGCTCGGGGGAGACGAGCAGCACGATCACGCCCGCCGAGGAGACGAGCGAGACCTCGGCTGCGGTGCCCTCGGACGGCAATGACGCAGCGGACGGAACTGCCGGCGGGCCGGATGGATCGGGCGCTGAGGGCGGCGTTGGAGCGGTGACGGCTGTGCCTGCCCGAGCCGCGCTCGTCGCCTACCGGCGTGCGGGCAAGCTGTGCGTCTCGGCGGAGGACGGCAGCGGGGAGCGCGCCCTGGCGGACTCGCTCGCCGGCGTCTACACGCTCTCGCCCGACGGCGGGACGATCGCGTACGTGGAGGGCGGCGGCGGGCTCTCGCTGGTGGACGTCGCGTCCGGGGCTGCCGTGACGGTGGGGCCCGCCACGCAGGACCCACCCTCGTGGGCGCCCGACTCGTCGTGGCTCGTCTACACCGCGCCGGGCCCGGTGGTCATGCTCGTGCCGCGCTCGGGACACGGCGCGATTGCGCTGTTCGCCGGCTCGATGCCGGTCGTCTCGGTCGCGGACGGCACCGTGGTTGCGGCGGCCGAGTCGGGTGGGATCGCCGTCTGGCGGGGAGGTGCGCTGTCGGTCGTGCCCACACCGGGCACGGTGTCTGGTTTGGCGACCGACGGGGCGTCGGTTTGGTGCGGGTCGTTGGCCGCCGACGGCGGCGCGTCGCTTTGCATCGGAGCGATGAACGGTACGGGGAAGCGGGTCGTGGTGGCCGCCCCCGAGTCCACCCGTGCGGTCACGTTCAGCGACTTGTTGCTGTCGCCAGACGGCTCGCAACTCGTGTTCGCCGAGCAGGGCGACGACGGCTATTCGCGCATGTTCGCGGTGCCCGCAGGCGGGGGTAGCGCGACCGAGCTGAGCGTGAGGCGCGACTGCTATCCGCTGCGTTGGACGGCTGACGGGGCCTCGGTGCTCTTCGTCGAGGGCAACGCGTTCCAGGGGGAGCCGACGGCGCTCATGCAGGTCGCGCCTTCGGGCGTTTCGCGGCGGTTGCTGGTGGACGGCGGCGGACTCTGACTACCGTTCAAGAAGAGTAATGTGACGGATATCACGTTTCTCAGGGTTGACCGCCGCTCATCTTCCGCTCATAATTCACGAAGGTTCGTGGAGTAGTTTTCGGGGGCTCCGCGATGTGATCTTCGGCAATGACACGTCACCTCCTACTTGGGCGCCTGGGTGACGCGGAGCCAGTGGCGCAACCGGCTGATCATGTTCGGCCGGTTCTTCATTTCTCGCTCACTACCGAGTGGGACTGCGGCCGGACCGCCCGGCGGGGGCTCTTCCGAGATGTGTTGATGTCGAAGATGAGGTGGCGATCGGTATGCGCTCACGCTTCTTGCTACTGGCAGTGGTGACTCTCGCGCTCGTTGCGCTGATGGGCGGCGTGGCGTACGCCGACACGGCGGCCGACAACGCCGAGTGTCTGACGTGCCACGGGCCTGGGACCGCAAGTACCGCTGCCGAGGTGGACTTTGGGTTGGGCCAGGTCGACCGGACCACCGCCTGCAACAAGTGCCACTGGATCACCGACCATCCGTACCACTTCGCGGAGTCACAGTGCGGAGGTACCTGCCACAAGGCATGGTTCAAGCCGCCGCGCACCACGTTCTACCAGTCGATCATCAACACCGGCGTGGGCCACTTCTCCACCGCCGGGTCGATCGACGCCTCCGCAGAGACACTGCATGCTATCCACACCAAGCGGACCTGGGTCGCCGAGGCCACCGAGTACCGGCCGGCCTGTGCCACCTGTCACGCTGCCGCCTCGTGCGAGGCGTGCCACGACGGCGCGATCGGCCACGGACAGCACGGTGTCGGTGGTGACCCGGCCATCGGCGACCCGACCGTGCCGGTGACCACGAACACCGCCCCAGGCGTAGCGCCCGGCACCGTCGATCTCGTCAACCGCTCGGTCATCGCCGACAACGCGTGCGCCGCCTCGGCGTGCCACGGTGCGCCTGAAGCGCATCGGCGCCTCGACGACGTCGATCCAGCAATCACCTACACCGGGACGTGGGCGACGGTCGTCAACGCCCAGTATCTTGGCGGGTCGCTCACCTCCACTACCGAGGCGGGGGCCTCGTTCGAGGCCACCTTCGAGGGCACGGGCTTCGCCTGGATCGGCGCGCGCGAATACAGCGGCGGCATCGTCGAGGTCTACGTGGACGGGCTGCTCGCGGCAACCGTCGATACCTACAACACGCCCTGGGGATTCGGCCGGACGGTCTACTGGACCGGCGGTCTGCCCGCAGGCATGCACACCGTGAAGGTCGTCAACACCGGCACGAAGAACCCGTTGTCGACGGGGAGCAGGG
This sequence comes from uncultured Actinomycetes bacterium, assembly GCA_963700295.1. Taxonomy (GTDB): domain Bacteria; phylum Actinomycetota; class Coriobacteriia; order Anaerosomatales; family Anaerosomataceae; genus UBA6100. The sequence continues at coordinate 312,161 of CAVOWY010000003.1, forward strand.
TCTCCGTCCAGCTGCTCGACATCCGCACAGACGGTGCGTTCAAGGCCGTGCCGTCCTGCTCGGGCTGCCACTTCACCTTCGCGGAGCATTACGACGAGACCGCGCACACCTCGGACACACTGGTCGGCTGCAGCGGTGCCGGATGTCACTCGACACCGGACCTGCTCGCGGTGCACACCCAGCGCAATGCCGAGTTCGGCTGCGTGGGTTGCCACGACAGTGTGCGTACCGACGTACAGGACGCGATCACAAATGGACTGACCGGGTGCAGTGACTGCCACGGCAGCATCAGCGCCCTAACAGGGCACCGGGATGCGCATTGGGCCAACCCGCCGCTTGCGGAGGACAATGGCGCGCCCAACTACTCCTACTACACGGGCTCTGTGGGTGACGCTCCAACCAGTGACTGCAGTCGCGATTGCCACACGTCGAATCTCGTTGACGAGCACCTTGGCCTCTACCTTGGCGGATGGGTCGCATTCCCCCGCTTCGACAGCACGGGTGCCGCGTTGACTTGCGGCACATGCCACGACCAGCCTGCGGGCTCGACCGTGCAGGATGCGATTGCGGGCAGCCTGAGCGCCTGTGAGAGCTGTCATCAGGTGCACGGACCGATGCAGGTCGTTCACAGCTCGAGTTTCGTCGACGATCCTCAGGTGCCCTGCGCCGACTGCCACAGCTCTAACCTTGCCGCCGAGCACAACGGTGGCTACACGAGCAGCGCCGGACTGACAGGGTGCGACGTGTGCCACGAGCTCTATGCAGGTGATTTCGGCGCCACGGTGCAGTCTGCCATCGCGGTCACCAACGACACGCGCTGCTCGGCCTGCCACACCGCCTACCACACCGACTCGACGGCGCACGATGCTTCGAGCGCTGCGAGTCTCGGGTGCGGTGTCTGTCACGCCGAGGGCCAGACGACGATCGACGTGACGTCGGTTCACTCGGCGTGCGCGACCTGCCACCAGGCGGAGCGTCTCGGCGAGATCTCGGATCACACCGCCGAGTGCTCGAGTTGCCACGCAACGGCGGGTACCGACTATCACGCCGAGATGGACGGGCTGCACACATTCACCGCTATGGGTGAGAGCTGCAAGTCCTGCCACGACCAGACGCTCCCCGAGGCGCATGCGGACTATCTCGATCGCTACCCGGCGTACAGCTCCACCTGCGCGCTCTGCCACAGGAATGCCGACCCGGATCGCATCGACTGGGACACGGCCTCGGCCGACTGCTCGACGTGTCACGACATTCACGGCGACGTTGAAGTGCTGCACACGTCAACGGCAAGCCAGGGTTGCGTGCGCTGCCACGACTCGGCGGACGTGCGGCTCGTCCACGCAGCGACCGCCGGCGATCCGGACACCTCGTGCGATGTCTGCCACAACGCCACATTCGAGCTTACGGCTGACATGACAGCCGAGTGCGAGACGTGCCACAACGCCGGGGGCGTGCCGCTCCACACGTCGATGAACGTGCTCCACATCGGCCTGGGCACCTCGGGCACGTGCGAGGGTTCGGCGTGCCACGTTCGGGACGTCGCGACGCTGCACGAGGAGTTCATCGGTCCGGGCACCCAGTATCCGCAGTACCAGGACACGTGCTCGCTCTGCCACCTGAACGATGACCCCGACCGCATCGACTGGGACGTGGCCACCAACGGGACGTGCTTGAACTGCCACGGTGCGCCGCACGATCGAATGAGCCACGTGGCGAGTTCGGTCCAGAGTCTGGACTGTGCCGGCTGTCATGATGACTGGGTCGTGGAGACCCACAACGCATACGAGCCCACGGGCGGGTCCCTGGACAACTGCAATACCTGCCATCGCAATCCGCTTGCCGGCAACATGACGTGGGACAAGACCACCTCGGACTGCGAGGGGTGCCACGACAAGTACCCGGCCGCCACGAACCACTACCCGGCGGACAAGCACCTCGCCGTCCACACGGACGTCTGCGTTGACTGCCACTACATGGACCTGAAGTCCGAGCACGTGAAGGTCGATGTGACGTGTATCGAGTGCCACACCGACCCGTCGGACTCAGCGATCATTGCGGCCGGCTGGAACATGAACTGCGATCAGTGCCACATGGACAGCCACGACGACAAGGCCACGCGGCATGCGTCCACCCGCACCGACTGCAGCACGTCAGGCTGTCACGAATCAGATGTGTCTGCGATCCACAGTGACCTGCCCTGGATGGGCTGCAAGACCTGTCACACCGGCCCGGAGCAGCTAGCCTCGGAGCTCACGAAGAGCTGTACCGACAGCGGCTGCCACGGCGACGGGTACCACACCACACTGCCGGGGCTGCATACCGCCACCGCGAGCGCGGCCTGCACGCGTTGCCACACCGAGCGGCTGGCGGACGGCTCGCAGCTCGAGCCGATCCACGACGCAGCGTGCGCAACCTGCCACAACAGCACGATCGATGCCTCGACCAAGACAGCCGAGTGCACCACGTGCCACAACACCACAGTGGCGCCGTACCACGCGGCAATGGACAGCACGCATGACTTCACGACCATGAGCAGCGGCTGCCAGCAGTCCGGCTGTCACCTGAAGACGCTACCCGAGGAGCACGCGAGGTACCTGTCGCGGTATCCGTCGTACGCCGATACCTGTGCCCTGTGTCACTTGAACGCGAATGCGGGTCGCATCAACTGGGCGACCGCTTCGGCAGACTGCTCGACGTGCCATGAGATCCACGGCGATATCGCGGTGGTTCACACGGCAACTGCCAGCCAGTCATGCAAAGCCTGTCATGAGACACAGAACGCGCTTGACATCCATCTCAAGAAGGACGGCAGCGGCGACACCAACTGCGCTCTATGTCACAACGCGGCGGCCGGCCGCATCAACTGGGACCCGGCTACCGTGTCGATGGAGTGCACGTACTGCCACGGCACGTACGCGCAGATCGACCCGGCCCACTATCCGGTGGCGGCGCACGACGCGTCGGCCGAGACGGGCTGCAATCAGTGCCACTACAAGGACATGAAGGCCGAGCACTTCCTGACCACCGTTTCGCCGGCGGTCACGTGCGTGTCGTGCCATGAGCTCAAGGTGGATGCATTCGCCGCGCCGTGGGACAAGACGTGCGGCTCGTGCCACCCGACCAACCACCGTGACAAGAACACCAAGCACGTCTCGACATCCGCGAGCTGCGGTGGCACCGGTTGCCACGACATCGCTGACGTGTCCGATGTCCACCGGGCGCTCGGTGGTGGCGGGTGCGGAGCCTGCCACGTCTCGCCGTCCGTTCGCGCTACGACAACGACCTGCACGGCTGCCGGCTGCCACGCGAGCATCGGGGCGAATCATCACGAGGCGCACAACGCGGCGTCGGTGAACCCCAACGGCTGCAAGGGTTGTCACTCCATGTATCTCGACGACGAGCATTCCGCACTCGGATACACCTGCGCGACATGCCACGATTCAACGAACAGCGCAGTCGTATCCGCGATCGCGGCCGGCGATCTGCGGTGCAAGACATGCCATCCGGGGCTGCACGGAAAGCAGAACTACGAGTTCAACCCGAGCATGTCGAGCGTTCACCGCGTGAGTGCCGAGCTGCAGGGAATGCGTTCGTCGTTCGTGGTCGGCGGCCGCTCGTACACCTGGAGCTTGCCCTCGACCACCAGCTTCCTCAAGACCGGCTGGACCGCGAGCAGCATGATGTCGTGCGACAGCTGTCACGCGTACACCGGCGCAGCTGGACCGCATGGGGCGACCATGCAGGTGAAGATGGATCCGGGGTATCCGGCCGACTGGCAGACCAAGCGTCTGGCCGGGAGTTCGACCTTCAGTGACTATCAGAGCAGCCCGGTCGCGCCTGCGTACACGGGCGGCTACGTGGGCACCTCGACCGGCGCGGTCATCTGCGACAAGTGCCACAACACCAACTACAACAACATGAACCAGGTGCACGGCGAGGGTGCTCACGAGGGTGCGTATTGCACCGACTGCCACACGCAGATGCCGCACGGCTGGCGTCTGCCGCGGTTGCTGGCGTACACGAGCGACCCGTCCCCTTACGCGGCGCGGAGGCTTGCGGGCATCAGCCTCACGAGTCACTCGGCCACGAGCGGTTGGGACGACGGCGACTGCTACGCGGGTTGCCACAGTCACGAAAACACCGTGTCGCCGGCATGGCCCTCGGGTGACATCGTTGTCACGACCGGCGCCATCAGTGGGACGGTCAAGAACTCCTCTGGAGCCGCCATCTCCGGTGCGACAGTCAGCGTTGCGGGCAAGACGGCGACCACATCGAGCACCGGTGTCTACACCGTCAGCGATGTCACGGCAGGCACTTACACGATGACTGTGAGCGCCACCGGCTACACCTCGTGGTCGGGCTCCGTCACGGTCACCGTGGGTGGCACCCTCACGCAGAATGTGACGCTCTCGGCCGCTCCGGTGACGACCGGCGCCATCAGTGGGACGGTCAAGAACTCCTCTGGAGCCGCCATCTCCGGTGCGACAGTCAGCGTTGCGGGCAAGACGGCGACCACATCGAGCACCGGGGTGTACTCGGTCAGCGGCATCACGGCCGGCACCTACACGATGACCGTGAGCGCCACCGGCTACACCTCGTGGACCGGTCAGGTTTCGATCACGGCGGGCGGCACGGCGACTCAGAACGTGACGCTGGCCGCGGTTCCGACGGCTACGAACCTTGCCCGGACGGGGACAGCCTCGGCGTCGAGCCAGGCAAGCTCCTCGTACAGCGCCTCCAAGGCGACCGATGGAAGCACGAGCACCTACTGGCGGTCATCCTCGGGCGGCACGCAATGGCTGCGAGTCGACCTTGGGTCTGCGAAGACCATCTCCAGCGTGATCGTGAACTGGAACAGCAGCTACTACGCGAGGTCGTATCGCATCGAGACATCGAACGACGGCTCGAACTGGACGCAGCAGTTCACGACGACCTCGGGCAACGGCGGCATCGACACGATCACCACCCCATCGGTCTCCGCGCGGTACGTGCGCGTCTACTGCACGAGCGCGAACTCCACCAACTATCGGGTCAACGAGTTCGAGGTCTGGGGCAACTAGTCGGCAGTGTCCGGGAGGCGCATCCCCCCGGTAGTGACAGCAGCGCCCCCGCCGTTATGGCGGGGGCGCTTCCTCTTACGCCGCACCCGTGTCGCGAAGCGCCTCGATCACCGCGCGCGTGGTCTCCAGCGCCGCATCGGGCCGTCGCCCGGGTGCGCCCGGGTCCTCGGCGAGCGCCGGGGGCAGCTCCACACCGGTGAGTGTACCGGCGAGCAGCGTCCAGGCCTTGGGCACGATGCGCTGCCAGGAGTAGCCGCCACCGCCCGTGGCGAGCAGCTTGCCGCCACACAACTCGTCGGCGAGCGCCACGATCCGCGCGTAGAGGCTCCGGAATCCGGCGAGCGTCACGCCGAGTGTGGTGAGCGGGTCGCTCCAGTGCGCATCCGCGCCGCACTGCGCCACGATGAAGTCCGGCCGGAACGCGCGCGCGGCCGGTGCCACCACCTCATCGAAGGCGAGCAGGTAGCACTCATCGGTGGCAAGCGGCGGGAGGGGCACGTTGAGTGCGCTGCCGAGGCCGGGTCCGTAGCCGCGTTCGTCGATTCCGCCCGTGCCGGGGAAGAGGTACCGCCCGGTTTCGTGCAGCGAGATGGTGAGCACGCGGGGTTCCTCGTAGAAGATGTCCTGCACGCCATCGCCGTGGTGGGCATCGATGTCCACGTACAGCACCCGCAGTGTGGGATTCCGCTCGAGCGCGGATGCGACAGCCACCGCGACGTCGTTGTACACGCAGAACCCCGAGGCATAGTCACGGTGCGCGTGGTGGAGGCCTCCGGCGGGGGAGAACGCCCGAACGTGCGCACCACCCGTGACGGCCTCGAGCGCGGCTGCAGTGGCGCCACACACGAGCGCGGCTGCGTCGTGCATCCCCGGGAAGGCCGGCGTGTCGCCCGGGCCGATGCCGGCTTGCGGGCGCCAGAGCCCGCCGGGTCCCGAGGCGCGCTCCACGAGCTCGAGGTACGCCTCGGTGTGGACGCGCAGCAGGTCCTCGGTGGTGGCCGCCTCGAAGGGGATCGATCGCAATGCGCCCTCGGCGATGAGACCGTGCGCCTCCATCATCGCTACCGCGAGCGATACTCGCTCGGGCCGGAACGGATGCTCGGGGCCGAGGTCGTACGCGTCGAGCTCGTGCGTGTAGGCTAACGCCACTTCCACGGCGCATCTCCCTTCGGGCAGTAGATGCCCGCTTGGGGCGTGGCGTGAACGGTTCAGCTGCATCTCCGGCGGCGAACGCGGTGATTTGCGGGTCCGCAGCGCGTCCCGTATACTGCGAAATCTGTCAATGACACAGCACTATCGGCGTTGACGGGGACCAGTAGGGGCCAATCCCAGCAGCAGAGAGTCGGGGACGGTGGAAACCCGGCGCGGGACGCTTCGAAACTCACCCCTGAGCCACCCGGAAGAACGTGCCCGGTGCTTCTGCGCGGACGACCTCCGCTAGGAGCCGGGACCAGTAAGACGGGTCGGTGGCATCCGTTACCTGCCGCATGAAACTCACTCGCAAACGCACGGGCACACATGCCCCGTGCGTTCCTGCGCTGCATGCGGCATCAAGCGGGCGCCCCGCCCCCAAGAGGCAGGGGTACGCGCATGGAGCATCGCAGCGATCGCATGAAGAAAGGCGCCGTCCGGGCGCCCCACCGCAGCCTCCTCAAGGCCGACGGCCTCATCGATGAGGAGATCGCGCGCCCGCTCGTAGCCGTCATCAACTCGGCCAACGACATCATCCCCGGTCACGTGGGCATGGACCGTGTGGCCGAAGCCGTGAAGACCGGCGTCCGCATCGCCGGCGGCACACCCCTCGAGATCTCGACCATCGGCGTCTGCGACGGCATCGCCATGGGCCACGAGGGCATGAAGTTCTCGCTCGCCAGCCGCGAGGTGATCGCGGACTCGGTGGAGATCGCCGTCTCGGCGCACGCCTTCGACGCGGTCGTGCTCATCCCCAACTGCGACAAGATCATCCCCGGCATGCTCATGGCTGCCGCGCGCCTCGACCTGCCGACCGTCGTGGTCTCCGGCGGGCCGATGCTTGCGGGGCGCTGGGAGGGCAAGCACGTCGACCTCGATACGGTGTTCACCGCGGTGGGAGGCCACGCCGTAGGAGAGGTGAGCGACGAGCGGCTGCTCGACCTCGAGAACAACGCGTGCCCCACGTGCGGCAGCTGCGCCGGCATGTTCACCGCGAACTCGATGAACTGCCTCACCGAGGCGATCGGCATGGGTCTTCCGGGCAACGGAACGGTTCCTGCGGTCTACTCGGAACGCATCCGCCTGGCCAAGCACGCCGGCATGCAGGTGATGGCGCTCCTCGAGCGAGGCATCACCGCGCGGAAGATCATGACGAAGGCGGCCATCACCAACGCGATGACGCGTGGATATGGCGTTTGGCGGGTCCTCAAACACGGTGCTGCACCTCACCGCGATCGCCGCCGAGGCCGGCGAACCCATCACGCTCGACGACTGGCAGGCGGTCTCCGCGCGCACGCCCAACCTCGTGCGCGTCTCGCCGGCGAGCGACTACCACATCGAGGACCTCTACTTCGCCGGCGGCATCCCGGCCATCATGGCCGAGCTCGCCAAGCGCGATCTCATCGACACGCATGCGCTCACGGTCACCGGGCACAAGATCGGCGACACCATCAAGCACGTGTCGGGCGCCGACGGCGCGGTCATCCGCACCATCGACGACCCGTACGCCACCGTTGGCGGCCTGCGGGTCCTCAAGGGCAACCTCGCCCCGCGCGGCGCCGTGGTGAAGCAGTCGGCGGTGGCGCCCGAGATGCGCCAGCACGCGGGCCCCGCGCGCATCTTCGAGAGCGAGGAGGAGGCGAGCGCTGCCATCCTCGGCGGGAAGATCCGCGACGGTGACGTGATCGTCATCCGCTACGAGGGCCCGAAGGGTGGCCCGGGGATGCGCGAGATGCTCTCGCCGACCTCGGCCGTGAAGGGCATGGGCCTGGCCAAGAGCGTCGCGCTCATCACCGACGGCCGCTTCAGCGGCGCCACCAGCGGCGCCTCGATCGGACACGTGAGCCCCGAGGCCGCTGAGGGCGGACCGATCGCGCTCATCGAGGAGGGTGACACCATCACGATCGACATCGATGCGGGCACGCTCACCCTCGAGGTGACCGACGAGTACCTCGCGATGCGCGCACGCGCATGGACGGCCCCGGAACCCAAGGTGAAGACCGGCTACCTTGCCCGCTACGCGCACTTCGTCACGAGCGCGGACAAGGGCGCGGTGTTGGAATCGTGAGCACGCGAGACGACCAGGAGGTGAACGCATGAAAGTGACCGCAGCACAGGCCATCGTCAAGTCGCTCGAAGCCGAGGGTGTCGACGTCGTATTCGGCTACCCCGGCGGTGTGGTTCTGCCGCTCTTCGACGCGCTGTACGAGGCGACGTCGATCCGCAGTGATCCTCACCCGGCACGAGCAGGGCGCCACGCACGCAGCGGATGCGTACGCGCGCGTGACCGGCAAGGTCGGCGTTGTGATCGTCACCAGCGGCCCCGGCGCCGCCAACACGGTCACCGGCATCGCGAACGCCTACATGGACTCAGTGCCGCTCGTGGTGATCACCGGCCAGGTGGCCACGCATGTCCTCGGCACCGACGCGTTCCAGGAGACCGACATCACGGGCATCACCATTCCGATCACCAAGCACAACTACCTGCTCGACGACCCGGCCGACGTGCCCGAGGTCATGGCCGAGGCGTTCCACATCGCCTCGACGGGCCGTCCGGGACCGGTGCTCATCGACCTGCCGGTGGACATCTCGCGCGGCGAGATCATGTTCAAGTATCCCGAGCGCGTGAACCTGCCCGGCTACAAGCCCACCGTGAAGGGCCACGCCAAGCAGATCAAAGACGCTGCCACGCTGATCTCCAAGGCGCGCAAGCCGCTGCTCTACGTGGGCGGTGGCGTGCTCTCGAGCAACGCGGCCAAGGAGCTCAAGGAGCTTGCCGAGCTCATGCAGCTTCCCGTGGTGACCACGCTCATGGGCAAGGGCGCGTTCCCGGAGGACCACCACCTCTTCGTGGGCATGCCGGGCATGCACGGCGGCAAGTTCACCAACTATGCGATCACCGAGACCGACCTGCTCTTCGGCATCGGGGTGCGCTTCGACGACCGCGTGACCGGCAAGCTCGCCACCTTCGCCACCAAGGCGAAGATCATCCACGCCGACATCGACCCGGCGGAGATCGGGAAGAACCGCAGCGTGGACCTGCCGATCGTGGGCGACGCGAAGGCCATCCTCACGGGCATCATCGCCGAGCTGCGCAAGATGAACGCCGAGCCGCATACCGAGGCATGGATGCGCGTGATCGACGACTGGCGCACGCGCTTCCCGTTCCACTATCACACGCATGAGGACGTGATCATGCCCCAGCAGGTGGTGGAGCGCGTGCGGGAGCTCACCAAGGACCGTCCCACCGTCTACTGCACCGAGGTGGGCCAGAACCAGATGTGGGCGTGCCAGTACCTCAAGATCCGCGAGCCGCGCACCTGGGCGTCCTCCGGCGGTCTCGGCACGATGGGCTTCGGCCTGCCGGCGGCGATCGGCGCGCAACTCGGGCGGCCCGACCACCTCGTGGTGGACATCGCGGGCGACGGTTCGATCCAGATGAACAGCCAGGAGCTCGCGACCGCGGCCATCAACAAGCTACCCGGTGAAGGTGGTCATCCTCAACAACGGCTACCTCGGCATGGTGCGCCAGTGGCAGGAGCTCTTCTACGAGCATCGCTACTCGAGCTCGACGCTGCCGCAGGACTGCCCCGACTTCGTGAAGCTCGCCGAGGCCTACGGCGTGCTTCGGCATCCGGGCCACGAAGCCCGAGGAGCTCGATGCCGCGCTCGAGGCGGCGTTCGACCTACGACGGCCCGGCGATCGTGGACGTGCGCGTGGAGCGCGAGGAGAACGTGTTCCCGATGGTGGCGCCCGGCGGCTCGATCGACGAGATGCTCGGCGGCATCCCCGGCGGTCCGGTGTCCGAGATGCTCGACGATGAGGCGCTCGAGGAGGTGTGGGAGTGATGAAGCACACGCTTTCCGTGCTCGTGGAGAACAAGCCGGGCGTGCTCACGCGCGTGGCGTCGCTGTTTGCGCGGCGCGGCTTCAACATCGACTCGCTCGCGGTGGGCGAGACCGAGGACCCCACGCTCTCGCGCATGACCATCGTGGTGGCGGCCGACGAGGTGGCCATCGAGCAGGTGACCAAGCAGCTCCACAAGCTCATCAACGTGATCAAGATCCAGGACCTGGATCCGAAGGACATGATCGACCGCGAGCTCGTGCTCTACAAGGTGAACGCCGCTCCCGAGCGGCGGCACGAGATCATCGAGATCGCGAACGTCTTCCGCGCCAAGATCGTGGACGTGGGCAAGAACTCGCTCACGATCGAGGCGACCGGCACGAGCGACAAGCTCGCGGCCATGGAGGACCTGCTGCGCGCGTACGGCATCAAGGAACTCGCTCGGACCGGCAAGATCGCCCTGGCGCGCGGGAGCCGCGACGCATAGGGGCTCGTATACGGTCAGCAAGGGCGCCCGACTCGGGCGCGAGGAGGAGGAAGACAGAATGGCAACCGTCTACTACGAGAAGGACTGCGACCTGTCGCTTGTCCGTGACCGCAAGATCGCGGTCATCGGCTACGGAAGTCAGGGTCACGCGCACGCGCTCAACCTGCACGACAGCGGCTGCGACGTGAGGGTCGGCCTGCGCGCCGGCTCGAAGAGCTGCGGACAAGGCCAAGGAAGCGGGGCTCAAGGTCATGACGCCGCGCGAGGCGGCGCAGGAAGCCGACATCGTCATGATGCTCACGCCGGACGAGACCACCGCGCACATCTACTACGCGGAGATCCACGAGTCGATGACCGCGGGCAAGGTGCTCGCATTCGCGCACGGCTTCAACATCCACTTCCAGCAGATCGAGGCGCCCGAGGGCGTGGACGTGATCATGATCGCCCCCAAGGGCCCCGGCCACATGGTGCGCCGCATCTTCACCGAGGGCTCGGGCGTGCCGTGCCTGATCGCCGTCTACCAGGACGCGAGCGGCAAGGCCAAGGACATCGCGCTTGCGTGGGCGGCCGGCATCGGCGGCGCGCGCGCAGCGGTGATCGAGACCACGTTTGCCGAGGAGACCGAGACCGACCTCTTCGGCGAGCAGGCCGTGCTGTGCGGCGGCCTCACGCATCTCGTGCAGGCGGGCTTCGAGACGCTCGTGGAGGCCGGCTACCAGCCGGAGATCGCGTACTTCGAGTGCATGCACGAGGTGAAGCTCATCGTCGACCTCATGTACGAGGGCGGCATGGCCAAGATGCGCGACTCGATCAGCAACACCGCCGAGTACGGCGACTACGTGACCGGCCCGCGCATCGTCACCGACGAGACGCGGGAGACGATGGCCGAAGTGCTCTGGGAGATCCAGAACGGCACGTTCGCCCGCAACTGGATCCTCGAGAACCGCGCGGGCCAGCCAGGCTTCAAGGCGATGCGCCGCATCCAGTCCGAGCACCTCATCGAAGAGGTCGGCGCCGAGATGCGCTCCATGTTCGCTTGGATCAAGAAGTAGCGCGGCGACGCGAGCTGCGCTCGCGCGTCCGCGCTACGCGGCGCGTCGAGCGGACGGGTACCGCCCGCAGCTCACGCGCCGCCTAACGGCAACGACGCCGCTCATGCCGGGGCGGCGAGGACAGTACCCCTGAGAGGAAGTTGAACGATGCAGAAGAAGTACCTGATGACGCCGGGCCCCACCCCGGTACCCGCCGAGGTGCTGCTCACCCAGGCCGCACCGATCATCCACCACCGCACGCCCGACTTCTCGGCGGCCTTCAAGCAGGCGATCGAGGGCCTCAAGTACGTGTTCCAGACCGAAGGCGACGTGCTGCTGTTCGCCAGCTCGGGCACCGGCGTGATGGAGGCTGCGATCGCCAACAGCTTCTGCGCGGGTGACACCGTGGTCGTGTGCCGCAACGGCAAGTTCGGCGATCGCCAGAAGAACATCGCCGAGGTCTACGGCCTCAACGTCATCGACCTCAAGTACGAGTGGACGAGCGTGGTGGACCCGGCCGACGTGGCCACCGCCCTCGAGGAGAACCCCGGTGTGCGCGGCGTCATCGTCACGCAGTCCGAGACTTCCTCGGGCGTGCTGAACGACGTGAAGGCCATCGGCGCGATCGTGGCCGAGTACCCCGACTGCCTGCTCATCGTGGACAGCATCACGGGTATCGGCGCGGTGGACTGCAAGACCGACGAGTGGGGTCTCGACATCGTGATGACCGGCTCGCAGAAGGGCCTCATGCTCCCGCCGGGCCTTGCCGCCTGCACCGTGAGCGAGAAGGCCTGGAAGGCCTACGAGCGCTCCACGCTGCCGAAGTTCTACTTCGACTTCATGAAGTACAAGAAGAACATCGCCAACGACACCACGCCGTTCACCCCGGCCGTGTCGCTCGTGCTCGGTCTGAACGTCTCGCTCAAGATGATCAAAGAAGAGGGCCTCGAGAACACGATCGCCCGTCACGCCAAGCTCGCCGAGGCCACCCGCAAGGGCTGCGAGGCGCTCGGCCTGAAGCTCTTCGCGCCGGCCGAAGGTCGCGGCAGCGCGGTCACGCCCGTGTGGGTTCCGGAGGGCGTGGACGGTAAGAAGATCGTGAGCATCCTCAAGAACAAGTACGGCATCACCATCGCCGGCGGCCAGGACGACTACGCGGGCAAGATCTTCCGCGTGGGGCACCTTGGCTACTTTGGCGAGTTCGACATCATCACCACGCTCGCGGGCCTCGAGATGACCCTCGCCGAGCTGGGCTACGAGTTCGAGCGCGGCGCGGGAATCGTCGCCGCCGAAGCCGTCTTTATGGGGGAGTAGACACGATGAAGGTACTGGTAGCAGACAAGATCAGCGACAGCGGCATCGAGAAGCTCCGTGCCGACGGCTACGAGGTAGACGTCAAGACGGGGCTTGCCGAGGACGAGCTGGTGGCGATCATCGCCGACTACGACGCCATGATCGTGCGCTCGGCCACCAAGGCCACCCGTCCGATCATCGAGGCCGGCGGCAAGCTCAAGATCATCGGTCGCGCCGGCGTGGGCATCGACAACGTGGACGTGGCCGCGGCCACCGAGCGCGGCGTGATCGTGTGCAACGCACCGACCTCCAACATCGTGTCGGCCGCCGAGCAGACCATCACACTCATGCTCGCCACCGCGCGCAACACCGCGCAGGCGAACGCCAGCATGAAGCAGGGCAAGTGGGAGCGCTCCAAGTTCACCGGTACCGAGGTGTACGAGAAGACGCTCGCCATAGTGGGCCTCGGCCGCATCGGCACGCTCGTGGCCGAGCGCGCCCGCGGGCTGGGGATGAAGCTCATCGGCTACGACCCGTACACGAGCGAGGAGCGCGCTGCGTCGCTTGGCGTGACGCTCTACGCGACGATCGACGAGCTCCTGCCGCTGGCTGACTTCCTCACGGTGCACCTGCCGAAGACGAAGGAGACCATCGGCATGTTCGGCGCCGAGCAGTTCGGCAAGATGAAGGACGGCGTGCGGCTCGTGAACACCGCCCGCGGCGGCATCTACCAGATGGATGCGCTCGTGGACGCGCTCAAGAGCGGCAAGGTGGCCTCGGCCGGCATCGACGTGTTCGAGGTCGAACCGTGCACGGAGTCGCCGCTCCACGAGCTGGAGAACGTCGTGCTCACGCCGCACCTCGGCGCATCCACCGAGGAGGCGCAGGACCGCGCCGGCGACCAGATCGCCGAGCTCATCGCCGCCGGGCTGCGTGGCGACATGGTGGAGACGGCCGTGAACATCGCGCCGGTGCCGCCGGAAGTCATGGAGGCCGTGGGGCCGTACGTGCCGGTGGCCGAGGCGCTCGGCACTGGTATCGGCCAGATTGCACGGGGCCCGGTCTCACAGATCGAGGTGCACTTCATCGGCCATCTCGCCGACCAGGACACCCGCATCCTCAAGACAGCGATGCTCAAGGGCCTGCTCACCGTGGTGGGCCAGGACACCGGTGAACTTCGTGAACGCGAACCACTACGCCGAGCAGCGCGGCATCGTGGTACCGAGAACAAGCGCGTGGAGAGCATGGACTACCTGAGCCTGATGGTCGTGGTGGCCAAGAGCGGCGAGCCGCGAGTTCAAGCTGGGCGCCACGCTCATCGGCAAGAAGAACGAGCCGCGCCTCGTGGTGTTCAACGAGTTCGCGATCGACATGGCGCCTTCGAGCACACATGCTGTTCCTCGAGTACACCGACGTGCCCGGCGTTGTGGGCAAGGTGGGTACCGCGCTCGGCGAGAACGCGATCAACATCGCGTCGATGCAGGTGGGCCGCACGGGCGAGGGCGGCACGGCGCTCATGGGCATCAACGTGGACACGGCGATCCCCGATGCGCTGATGGAGCGCATCAACGCCAAGGCCGAGGTGTCCGAGGCCTGGAACATCGAGCTGTAGCGGGCGCCGGTTCGCGTAGCACCCGAGAAGGGGCCCCGCGCGGGCCCCTTCTTCATGCTGGCTGCTCTATGCGCTATACTCCCCGGCATGAACGCTGCAGCTCACATGCTTCTGGGTACCATCGGACGACTTATCCAGCCGGCCGCCGTCTAGCGACGGTTCTCGCGCCGGCGAACCCGCCCGTACCCGCGTTCGATTCGCAAGGAGCATCCCGTGAGCAGTTCATCTCCGACCCCCGATAGGGTCTTCATCTTCGACACCACGCTGCGCGACGGCGAGCAGAGCCCCGGCGCGAGCATGAACACCGCCGAGAAGCTCGAGATCGCCCGCCAGCTCGTCCGCCTCGGCGTGGACGTCATCGAGGCCGGCTTCCCGATCTCGAGTCCCGGTGACTTCGAGAGCGTGCGTCGCGTGGCCGCCGAGGTGGGCGACGCCGCGACCGTCTGCGCGCTCTCTCGCGCCATCCCCGCCGACATCGAGCGCGCCGCCGAGGCGCTCAAGGGCGCAGCCCGGCCGCGCATCCACACCGGCATCGGCGCTTCGGACAGCCACCTCAACGACAAGCTCCACATCAGCCGCGACGTGGCCATCGAGCGCGGCGTGGCGGCAGTCAAGCTCGCGCGCAGCTTCGTGGAGGACGTGGAGTTCTACGCCGAGGACGCGGCGCGCGCCGACCGCGACTTCCTGTGCCGGATGGTCGAGGCGGTCGTGGCGGCCGGAGCGACCGTGGTGAACATCCCGGACACCACCGGCTACAGCTACCCCGAGGTCTTCGGCGAGCTGATCGCCACGCTGGGCGAGCGCGTGAAGGGCATCGAGGACGTGGTCATCTCGATCCACTGCCACAACGACCTCGGCATGGCCACCGCAAACGCGCTCGCTGGCGTGCGGGCAGGCGCGCGGCAGATCGAGTGCACCATCAACGGCCTTGGCGAGCGTGCGGGCAACACGGCGATGGAAGAGGTCGTGATGGCGCTCAAGATGCGTCCCGACGTCTTCGGCGTGGATTCGCGCATCAACACCAAGGAGTTCGTGCGCGCCTCGCGCCTCGTCTCCAGCATCACCGGCATCCTCGTGCAGCCCAACAAAGCGATCGTTGGCGCCAACGCGTTCGCGCACTCAAGCGGCATCCACCAGGACGGCGTGCTCAAGGAGCGCTCCACCTACGAGATCATCGACCCGGCCGACGTGGGCGCGGGCGGCAGCTCCATCGTGCTCACGGCGCGCAGCGGTCGTGCAGCGCTTCGGCACCGCCTGGCCGAGCTCGGCTACGTGATGGAGGACGACGATTTCGAGATCATCCACCAGGCGTTCCTCGAGCTCGCGGACAAGAAGAAGGAAGTCTACGACGAGGACCTCGAGGCGCTCGTGGGCGAGGCCGAGCGCATGGTGGGCGAGGTCTACCACCTCGAGCAGGTGCACGTGAGCTGCGGCGATCCGGGCATCCCCACGGCAACCGTGGAGCTCATCGACCGGGACGGCACCCACTTCATCGACTCGAGCCACGGCAACGGCCCGGTGGACGCCGTCTACAAGGCCATCAACCGCATCGTGCAGAAGCCCAACGACCTCACGGAGTTCAGCGTGCAGAGCGTCACGCGCGGCATCGACGCGGTGGGCGAGGTGACCATCCGCGTGAAGAGCGAGGACGGTCGCACGTTCACCGGTCGCGGCGCGCACCCGGACATCATCGTGTCGAGCGCCAAGGCGTACGTGAACGCGCTCAACCGGCTGCTCGTGGCTGCAGAGGCGCCGAGCGTGTCGGACGAAGTCTAGCGAAGGCCCTCGACGAGTGTTGAGAAGGCGGCCGCGGAGAGCACGCGAAGCCCGGAGCTCGTGAGTCCGAGCAGGTGCGCATCTCCTGACACGATGACTTGCGCGTGACCGATGCGTGCGAGGGCGACCAGATAGTCGTCGTCAGGGTCGGGAGACACTCGAGGCACTTCGCCCGGGTCGGGGACGGTGACTGCGATGCGCTCAAGCCACGCTGCGAACTCCTCCGCGGTAGTCCGGCTGACATGCTGCGCGATCTTGGGCCGCTGGAGGACTCCACGGAGCTCGGCGAGCAGTAGCGGGCAGACGATCGCGTCGAACAGTCCGTCTTCCAGAGCACTCATGAGCTGGGCGGGCGCGCCGTTGCGGGAGAGCAGCGCCGCGATGAGCACGTTCGTATCGAGAACGGCGCGGATCACGAGGTGCCGGAACGGAAGCGGTGAACCTCCTCGACGGCGAGTTTCAGCGCGTCATCCTCGCTCATTTCGGCGGAGGTCCATGCGCGATCGAGCACGTCCATGCCGAGGTAGGCCCGAAGCGCCTCTTCGACCACCTCGTAGTCGCGCTTGCCATTGCGAGCCGCCATGACCCGGGCGCCACGGAGGACGTCTTCATCGAGGTACACGGTTGTCTTGGTCTTTGCCATGATTGCAGCGTAGCAGAATGACGGTATTCCCTCAAGATGCGCATGCGATATCGACGCCTCGGCGTGGCACGCGTCTGCCGCTTCGCGTAGAATGCCCTAACCGGCTCGACGCACTTCGGATGGAGAACCCATGCCCCGACCGATGACCATCACCGAGAAGATACTCGCCGCCCACGCGGGCCTCGAAGAGGTCGCCCCCGGGCAGCTCATCGAGTGCGATCTCGATCTCGTGCTCGCCAATGACGTGACCGCGCCCATCGCCATCAAGGAGTACGCCAAGATCGGCGTGGAGCGCGTGTGGGACCCGGCCAAGATCGCGCTCGTGCCGGACCACTACACCCCGAACAAGGACATCAAGAGCGCCGAGCAGGCGAAGATGGTGCGCGTGTTCGCGCGCGCTCAGGAGATCACGCACTACTACGAGGTGGGCTGCATGGGCGTGGAGCACGCGCTGCTCCCCGAGCAGGGCGTGGTGGGCGCGGGCGACGTGATCATCGGCGCCGACAGCCACACCTGCACCTACGGCGCGCTCGGCGCTTTCGCGACCGGCGTGGGCTCCACCGATGCCGCCGTGGGCATGGCCACCGGCCGCGCGTGGTTCAAGGTGCCCGAGAGCCTCAAGTTCAGCATCAATGGCGAGCTCAAGCCCGGCGTGGGCGCCAAGGACATCATCCTGCACATCATCGGGATGATCGGCGTGGACGGCGCGCTCTACCAGGCCATGGAGTTTACGGGCGACACGATCGCCGCGCTTTCCATGGCCGGCCGCATGACGATCTGCAACATGGCGATCGAAGCGGGCGGCAAGAGCGGCATCATCGCCGTGGACGACGTCACCCGCGCCTACATGGAGGGCCGCACCGAGCGTCCGTGGACCGAGTACTTCTCGGATGCGGACGCCGAGTACGCGAAGGTCTACGAGATCGACGCCGCCACGATCGTGCCCACGGTCGCCTTCCCGCACCTGCCCAGCAACACGCGGCCGGTGTCCGAGGCGCGCGACGTGCAGATCGACCAGGTCGTGATCGGTTCGTGCACCAACGGCCGGATACGAGGACATGGCCGAGGCCGCTGCGGTGATCAAGGGCCACAAGGTGCACCCGAACGTGCGGCTCATCGTGATCCCGGCCACCCAGCAGGTGTTCCGCGACATGATGCACAGCGGCCTCACCGACATCTTCATGGACGCCGGCGCCGCGGTCTCCACGCCCACGTGCGGGCCGTGCCTGGGCGGGCACATGGGCATCCTGGCGGCGGGGGAGCGCGCAGTGGCCACCACCAACCGCAACTTCGTCGGCCGCATGGGCGACCCGAAAAGCGAGGTCTACCTCACCGGACCGGCCGTGGCGGCGGCGAGCGCCGTGCTCGGCCACATCGGCCTGCCGGAGGACATCGCGTAGATCCCTGGCACTTGAGTTGCAGCTACCATCACGAGGAGGGCCCTCCGAGATGAAGTTCACCGGAACCGCACATCGCTACGGACGAGACATCGATACCGATGTCATCATCCCGGCGCGCTACCTCAACACGTCGGACCCCGACGAGCTGGCGCTTCACTGCATGGAGGACCTCGACGCGGGTTTCGTCGGCAAGGTGGAGGCGGGCGACATCCTTGTGGCCGAGGAGAACTTCGGGTGCGGCTCGAGCCGCGAGCACGCGCCGATCGCCATCAAGCACGCGGGCATCTCGGTCGTGATCGCCAAGAGCTTCGCGCGCATCTTCTACCGCAACGCCATCAACACCGGGCTGCCGATCATGGAGTGCCCGGAAGCGGTGGACGGCATCAGCGCCGGCGACAAGGTCACCGTAGACGCCGATGCCGGCGTGATCACCAACGAGACGACCGGCGCGGAGTTCACGGCACAGCCGTTCCCGCCGTTCATCAAGGACATCATCGAGACAGGCGGCCTCGTTGAGGCCGCGAAGAAGAAGGTAGGGTAGCGACGCGGGTTGCCGCGCCCAGAGCGAACGAGGATACTGCGCGGAGTGCCGTCATGCGGGGACGGCTGCGCGTTAGGCGATCATCAGCCACGGTTCATGAGGAGTGCCCCATGGGTTCACGGTCCGCGCGTCGCGAGAGCGGGGGAGGGCTTCGCTTGCGGCGAATGTCCACGGCCGACATGCAGCGTGCACTGACGTTGGCCACGCTGGCCGTCGTCGTGGTGATCCTCGCCTCACTGGCCACGGTCGTGCTCTATGGCCTGCAGCTGCAAAGCGCGCCCCGCACGCTCCAGGAGAAGACACTCGCCGTCGCCGAGACGGCCGTCGCCGAGAAGCCTGACGACTACAATAGCTGGCTTGCGCTTGCGTATGCACAGGTCGAAGTGGGACGCTACACGGCCGCGGCCGAGACGATCGAGCAGGGCAAGGCGATAGAGGACACCGCTGGTTTCTACATCGCGGACGCATACTTGGCCGAGTCGCAGGGCAAGACGGACGAAGCGATCGAGCTCTACGAAGCTGCGAAGCAGCGCGCTATCACTGAGCGCGATGAGCGCAACAAGGAGCTCGCGGCGGTGGGCGTGAAACTCGAGACGCCGAACACCGACCTGGCCGACGCCGCCATCGGCAAGGCGCGACTGCTGGCTTCCGCCGGTGAGCATCAGGCCGCGATTACTGAGTATGACGTCGCGCTTGGAGTCCAGCCGCAGATGGCCGACATCCTGGTCGAACGCGCGGACATGAAGGCCGATCTGGGTGATGCGATCGGCGCTCGTGCGGACTACGAGAACGCACTCATGTTCGTCCCCGACATGCCCGAGGCCTTTGAGGGGCTCGCACGACTTGAAGCAGGTGACCAGTGAGCGACGACCGCATGTCCGATCAGTCCGAGGCGCGCGGTCGGCGCACCGCCGCCATTCTAGCTGTCATCCTCGTGCTCTTGCTCTTGCTTCTGTGCGGGGTCGGCTACTTCTTCGTGCGCATTCTCGTTCCGGCTGGAAATCCGGAAGATGCCGTCGTGACCGAGGGCATGACCTGGATCCGGTCGATCTACGGATTCGGCCCCTCCGCCGACGAGCAGCTGCTCGGCCCGACGAGCGTGGCGGTGGCGCCAAACGGACGCATCTACGTGACGGACCCCCAGCGTGCGCGCGTGCTGGCGTTCAACCCCGACGGCGTCTACAACGGCATCATCCACACCGGGATGGGGGGCACGGGCGAGGGCCAGCTGGGCAGGCCGCAGTCTGTGGACTGCGACGACGACGGCAACGTATACATCGCCGATACGGTCAACGCGAAGATCATGGTCTTCGATGACAACTACCAGTTCGTGCAGGAGTGGCCGGTGCCTGGCATCACGGCACTGGAAGTGACGGGCGACACCGTCTACACGCGCGAACTGGGCGAGGTCGTCGCCTACACGCTTGAGGGTACGGAGCGCTCCCGGTTTGGGGAACGCGGTCGCGGCTTTGGCGCCGTGCTCGAACCCACCGGTGGTCTCACCGCCGATGACGACGTGCTCTACGTTGCGGACTCGCTCAACCAGGCAGTCAAGGCATTCAGCCTTGAGGGTGACTTCCTGTGGTCTCAGCCTGCAGGAGCCGAGGCAACGGCTGCGGTTACCCCCGAGGCGGCGGAGACCGATGCCGCTGCCAGCGAGACCACGACCACTACTGCCGACGGCGCCGAGGGTCAGCCGGTGGACCTGCCGGCAGATGCTGCCCTCGATGCGAACGGCGCACTCTACGTGGTGGATGCATTCAGCTTCCAGATACTGCGGGTGGACAACGAGACCGGTGAGGTTCTGCGCACATACGGGCGTGACGGCCAGAACGACGCCGAGTTCATGTACCCCTCAGGCATCGACTACGACCAGGGGCGTGACTGGTTCGTGATCGCCGACACGGCCAACAATCGCGTGCAGATCGTGCGCATCGACGGGACCGGGGGCGGGCTTGCGCAGGCAGCGCAACGCAGCCTCTCGAGCCCGTTCAGGGTGTGCGCGATCCCGCTTCTCGCGCTCCTGCTGATTCTTCTGCTGATCATCCTAACCCGTCGCCGGCGACGTGCCGATACATCAGGTGAGACTACGCTTGTGGAGGTTGTCGAGCCGGACACCGAATGAGAGTATGTGCACGGTGACGTTCGGGGGACGTTCACGTTCCCTCAACGTTGTTAAGGAGTGCGTGATGCGGTACGATTTCGCTGAGCATGCAAATCTCACACGGAGGGGAGGTGCAAGAATATGAAGAAGGCAATCTTTGTTCTGAGCCTCGCCGTAGTGCTTGTGTTCGCCATCGCCGCTGTTGCGTACGCGAATACGACCTCTGGCTACCTCTCTCCGACCGGTTCGCCACACGGTGCATACACGACCGCGTCGAAGAAGTGTGGTGTCTGCCACGCGGTCCACAAGGCCACTCCGGCCGGCCAGATCCTGATGCGGGGGACTGCCGCCGATGCCTGCACGTACTGCCACATCACCAACAACACGGGCGTTATCCAGATCTACAACGCCGTGGAGGCGAACTACAACGGTGGTGACAACAAGTACGCGCATAACTCGGGCGGTGCGGCCTGCGTCACGTGCCACACGCCTCACGGTGCGCTGAGCCTGATCGCGGGCAACGCCTACCTCGAGGAGAAGATCCTCAAGGGCGATAGCCTGGAGGCTGGGCTGACGATCGCTGTGGGTGACTCCGCGGATGTTGCGGTCTCGAAGTGGTGCACTAACTGCCACAACTCGGCCACCAACGGTGCCACCGCGAACCCGTACTACGAGACGAGCTATGACATCGACGCGGATCAGTCGTCGCACGTCATGGTTGCTCCGTCGGTGGACTATGCTGCCACGGCTGCTGTGGGTACCTACAGCGGTGTGGTTGCGTGGACCTCGTCCGCGACCTGCCGTAGCTGCCATGCAGACGGTCTCCAGAACCAGTCTGATGGTACCGCCAAGGTGGTGGCCTCGAGCTACCCGCACTTCACCGTGGGTCAGCGTTTCCTGACCGCAGCCGCTACTGACGGCAACGTTGGTGCTGCTGTTCCTGCCGCGGATTCCGAGGCTGACGGCGTGTGCATTCGCTGCCACGTCAGCGCTGGCGCAGGTGCTGGTCTGACCTACTAGACCATCGCATTGTGCTTGCGAAGAGGGCTCGCCCGAAAGGGCGGGCCCTCTTCTCGTGTTCCGGTGGGGATGTGCGCTGTGAGCGAGCGGTTGCCGGCGCGCGGTGACTGCTGCGGTGCCCGATGGAGCCGCTGACAGCGGTGTTCGGGATCGGCGCATGGGAAACCCCGGAGCGCAGCTCGACGGTCGCAGGACTCTGCTGCTCGGAAAGCCCGCCGCTACTGGGGGTGGCACACCCGGCAGAAGTCCTCGATCTTGTGGCACGCCAGGCAGTAGCCGTTGCCGTCTGCGAACGTGTACTGCCGGTGCGCGAACTTCCAGTTCACGGCGTGTCCGCCGCCCTCGAGCACCAGCGTTCCGTGGCACTGGCCGCAGTCGCGCGGTGTGTGGCAGCGATAGCAGAGGTTCTCCCGGCCATCGAATGCGCCGGGCGCCGCATGCAGGCGCGGATCGGCGTAGTCCTCGGGATGCGGCATGCGGAGCCCATGACACGCGTCGCAGGTCTCCTCCTGATGGCAACCGCCGCATGTGGGCTGCGGCAGGCGCACCGGACCGAACGAGCGATCCTCGAGCGCGGTGAATCCCACGTCGTCGATGTGGCAGGTCTCACACGCCGATGACGCGGTGGCGTCATCGTGGCAGCGCAGGCACTCGCTCATCGACCCCGGACGAACGCCGCTCGAGGCCGTGTGCCCCACGCGTTCGTGGCATTGGGCACAGTCCACACCGTCGTCGGTGAAGTGCCCATGCACCACACGTAGGCCGCGGGCCTCGAGCGGCACGGTTTCGAGCGCCTCGGGGTGACAGCGGCTGCAGCGCGCCGCGGGGACCGTCGTGCTGAATTCAGCTGAGTCGGCTGAGGATGCCTGCGTAATCGCGTGCCGCACACGGGAAGCGGCCCCGTCGACGATCGAGGATTCGTGGCATGAGCGACAGGACACGTCGGCGTGCGTTGACTGCTCCCAGGCCTCGGCGGCGGGCGTCATCACGTGGCAGGTCGATCCGCAGTACTCGGAGGTGGACGTGGAGACGTACGTGCCGGCGAGCGCCACGAGCACGATGCCCGCGGACGCCCAGAGCACCTGCATCCTGGTCAGCATGAAGGCGCGCGCGCGTCCGGATGGGCCCTTCGCGCCCGTGCGAGCGGCGCTTGAGCTCGGAGCGGCACCCGTCCGGGCCTTCGGCCGACGGCCTGTTGTGAGCGCGAGCAGTGCGAGGATCAGCACCACCAGCACGGTGATGACGACGATCGCCAGCAGCAGCGATGCCGCGGTCAGGTTGGACGTCGGCCGTTCGATCAGCGCCCGGATCTCTTCGAGGAATCTCGTGAGAGTGTCTGCGGATATCACGAGTCACCGCCCGGCTTTGGAAGCGGGCTGTTGATGGAGCCGTCGCTTGCGCCCGGGTGGACATGCGTTGCGTGGCACGTGTCGCAGTCGGACTGGTAGTGACAGCCCAAGCACGCCTCATCGGTGTACGAGGAAGCAATCGAACTGTGCTCGGGCAGGAATGTGTCGGGATGAGGCATTGCCATCCCATGACACGGATCGCACAGTGCGGCGCGATCATGGCATGTTTCGCAGGAACCAGGCGCCGCTGAAGCGTCGTCGCCGTGACGGGCGGGGAAGTCGATCGGATGGGGAAGTTCGATCTGGTGACAGCGCACGCAGTAGTCGCGCGGGTGGCACGTGGAGCACGATGCGAGGGCACCCATCCCGTGAGTCGTCTGCCAGTTCGGGCCATGCGTGATCTGCCACGGACCTGCGGCAAGCCGGTCGCTCTCGAGGCGTCCTTCGTGGCACAGGTCGCAGGTGAGCGGCGCGTTCTCCTGGGCATGGCAGGACGTGCAGTCCTCCATGACCGGCTCACGCGCCCACCGGACCGCCTTGCCGTGAGCTGCCGCGGAGTGGCAATCATCGCAGCTGCGGTCGGCCGCGCAGACGCCATGGTTGATGCGGAGTCCGCCGGCGCCCATGGTGCTCATGAGCACGTCCTCGTGACACCGGGTGCACGGACGCACGCCTGTTCTGGTGACGGGACCGGAGACATCGCTCCCGACGAGCGCCCAGGGGTACATGTGAAGGATCTCGGCGAGCTTGAACTCGGCCCAGTCCCACGCTCCAGCAGGAAGATGGCACTCGTAGCAACTCACATCCGCATGCGCGGACTGCTCGAGTCCCTCGGCAAACGGCTTCATCGCGTGGCAAGATGCGCAGACGTCCGGAAGCGAACCGACCGTGGCGGAAAGGACGAGGAGGACCGCGACGAGCCCGAGCGCGGCGAAGAGGATTCTCTTGCGTGGAGTCAGCTTGAGTTGCATGGGCCCGTTCATCTGCGGTGACAACGTTCGTTAGTATACGGCAGCGCCAGCAATCGTCGCACCAGGGTGGCGGTTCGAGCGCCCTGTCTGGTGTATTCTTCTCCCTACACGTTCGAGGGAGGTTGCTCGTGACCACGTATCGCATCTGCCTGCTGCCTGGCGATGGCATCGGCCCTGAGATCACCGCCGAGGCCGTGAAGGTCCTCGGCGTCATCGGCGAGCGCTACGGCGTGAGCTTCGAGTTCTCCGAGGCGCTTCTCGGCGGGGCGGCTATCGATGCAACCGGAACCGCGCTTCCCGAAGCCACGCTCACCGTCGCGCATGCTGCCGACGCGGTGCTGCTGGCGGCCATCGGCGGACCCAAGTGGGACACCACCGATCCGGCCAAGCCGCGTCCCGAGCAGGGCCTCCTCGGCATCCGCAAGGCGCTCGGCCTGTACGCCAACCTGCGGCCGGTGCGCATCTTCGACGCGCTCAAGGACGCCTCGAGCCTCAAGCCCGAGTACCTCGAGGGCGTGGACATGCTCATCGTGCGCGAACTCACCGGCGGTCTGTACTTCGGCGCGCGGGCGCGCGAAATGGACGTGGAAGGTGCGGCCACGGGCGGCGCGCCCGGCATGCGCGCGTACGACACGATGGACTACCGCGAGTTCGAGATCGAGCGCATCGCGCGCACGGCGTTCGAGGCGGCGCGTACGCGGCGCGGCAAAGTCCACTCGGTGGATAAGGCCAACGTGCTCGAAATCGAGCCGCCTGTGGCGCGAGGTCGTCCACCGTCTCCACGAGGCCGAGTACGCCGACGTGGAGCTCATCGACCAGCTCGTGGACAACTCGGCGATGCAGCTCGTGCGCAACCCCGCGCAGTTCGACGTGATGGTGACCGAGAACATGTTCGGCGACATCCTCTCCGACGAGGCCTCGATGCTCACCGGTTCGCTCGGCATGCTCGCAAGCGCGAGCCTCGGCGCGGGCACCGCGCTCTACGAGCCGAGCCACGGTTCGGCGCCGGACATCGCCGGGCAGGGGATCGCCAATCCGCTTGCGATGCTGCTGTCGGTCGAGCTCATGCTGCGCTACAGCTTCGCGATGCACGACGCCGCCGACGCGCTCGCCGCGGCGATCGAGGGCGTGCTTGCCGACGGCTGGCGTACGCGCGACATCGCCGACGCCGCCACGCTGCCCCAGCGCACCGTGGGCACGAGCGCCATGGGCGAGCTGGTTGCGGAGCGGCTGCGCGGGTAGGGCCGTAGTCGACCGTTCGTCGCAAGACGCAAGAATTCTTCAGGAATCTCACGCGCTGCGCGCCAAGTTGGCGCGCTTCGTGCTTTGTGAACGACCATTCGGCGCTTCGGCTGCCGGATGCAGCGGTAGGGTGCGGCATCCGCCGCCGCCAGACAAGTAACGACCTGCAAAGTGTACGGAGGCTGGAATGTCGAAGCCCCTTCCGCGCGAAGGGGAGCAGCTCGGCGCCCGGGCGGGCGTCGAGCGCTCCACAAAACGCAACGGCGAGACGACCGAGGTTTCTTCGGTATCCGCTCGTGGTGATTCAATGTTCGCCGATCCGCTCGTTCGCACGATGGGCTGGGCGGGCGCGTTCATGGTCGTGGCGTTTCTCGCCACGGTCGTCGGTGCCCTGTTCTTCGGGATCCTCGATCCTCCCGCACCGCGCACCGCAGTCGAGCGCGACCTCGCAATCGCGCAGGCGAAGATCGAGTCGAGCGACTCCACTGCAACTGCCCAGGACTGGTACGCCTATGCGACCGCGCTCGTCTCCACGGGCCAGTACACGAAGGCCGAGCGGATCATCGAGACGGCGCGTGATCAGGGAGTCGAAGACCCCACGAAGCAGTACATCGCACTGGCGCAGGTGCGCCTTGATCTCGCCCGCAGCGAGTACGAAGCGGCCGTGGAGCATGCCCAGACCGCTATGGAGGCCCTCGAAGCGGAGTACGAGATGGCTCAGAAGCGATTCGAGGAGACCCAGCAGGGCTCACCGATCCTGGCCGAGGGTCTCACCGGCAACTACGACATGCTGCGTCTGAACAAAGCAGAGGCGCTCGAGGCGCTCGGGCGGCTCGATGAAGCCATCACCGAGCTCGACGGCTACCTGGCGAACAATGAGCGGGCGGCAGACATCCTTCTGTGGCGCGGCGATCTCAAGGCCGAGACCGGCGACACGTCCGGCGCCATCGAGGACTACCAGGCAGCCTCGATCTTCATGCCTGGCGACGAATCGCTTGCGGAGAAGCTAGCGAAGCTGGGAGTCTCAGATGACTGATTCGGTGACTTCGGACACCACGACCGCAGCTGCCGTACGCGCCGAGGTCCGGCCGACGGGCGTTCGGTCCGGCCGCGGCCGGAAGATCATGATCGTCCTGCTCGTGTTCCTCGCGCTGCTGCTCTGCTCGGGGTCGTACCTGCTGCTGCGCTTCGTGCAGCCGGCCGGCGAGATCGCCACCACTGAAGAGGCCAGGGGCATCGAGTGGGTGCGGTCGATTTACGGATGGGGCGACGGGCCGGGCGAGCAGCTCCAGCAGCCGGCCTCGGTGGCGATCGACAGCACCGGGCGCATCCTTGTGCCGAGCGTTGTGGACACCTCTCAGATCTACCGCTTTGGTGCGGATGGCGGATTCGTCGACTCATTCTTCGGCAACGAGGCCGAGGGCCGGGTTCTATTCCCGACCGGCTTGGCCGTGGGACCGGACGACTCGATCTATGTGGTCCAGGGCACGCAGGGCAACCTGCTGAAGCTGACGCCGGACGGCCAGCAGACGCTGCTTCAGGTGGATGTTGACGCGCCGACCGCCATCGCGGTGACCGACGACCGCATCATCGTCGGCGCCAAAGCCGGGTTCGCGATCCTCGACATGGAAGGCTCTCCGATAGAGATCATCGGCGCCCAGGGCTTCGAGGAGGAGCAGTTCGACACGGTCTCCGGCGTCGCCGTTGATGAGGACGACAACATCTACGTGGTCGACACCTACAACAACCGCATCAGCAAGTACGACCGGAACGGCCAGAGGTTGTGGATCGTGAAGACCGGCAACCCGGCGAACCGTGCCGCCAACGAGGGCGCGGAGAGCATGACGATCGAGACCGACGCTCCGGCCGCCATGCAGACCCCCGGCGCCGCCGTGATCGACGGGGCAGGCCGCCTCGTCGTGCTCGACATGCTCGACTTCTCTCTGGCGGTGTTCGATCCCGACAATGGCGACGTCATCGCCAAGTACGGCACGTACGGGACCGAAGAGGGCACCTTCATGTACCCGTCGGGGCTGGCCTACGACCCCGATCGCGACTGGTTCGCCGTCGCCGATCTCGGCAACAACCGGGTGCAGATCGTCCGACTTCCCGACTCCTCGGCATCCACCGTGCTGCCGTCCGCCCGCCGCGCCCTGACCGGCTCGCTTCGGGCGCTGTTCCTGCCGCTCATCCTGCTGATCCTCGGATTGGCTTACTGGCTCTACCGCACGTTCCGCGACATGCGCTCACGGCGGGCCGAGGACCGCGCTCGCGCGTGATGCCGCTGACTACGCTTTCGGAGGCCACACGGCCTTTCGGAAAATCCGTCTCGGAAAGGAGGTGTGCAAAGAGAGACATGAAAACACAGCCAACTCGCAAGAATGGAGCATCAATGAAAAGGGCTATGTTTATCGTTGCCATGGCCGCAGTGCTGGTTCTCGCACTCGGCGGGACCGCGCTCGCAAAGGGCGTGAACCCGGGCAACCGTTCGTCTTCCTACCTCGCCAAGGGCGAGAGCTATATCGAATGGGCCGACGCCCAGACCAAGATGGCCGCCGTCGGCGTTTCCGCCGAGGCAACTGCGAGCGTTCACGGCAACTACAGCACGACGACAGTCAAGTGCCAGGTTTGCCACTCCGCTCACAAGGCGTCCGCCACTGGCGACACCCTGCTTCAGAGCACCGCAGCTCAGGCGTGCGTTCCGTGCCACCTCGGCGCGACCGCGACCTCGAGCCTCAAGGTTTCGGCCGGCAACCGCCACGGTGGTGCGACCCAGTGCACCAACGGCTACTGCCACTCGATCGCGCCGCACGGCGCGGGCGACATCTCGGAGTACGCTACTCTCAAGACCGCGATGCTGACCGACCACGCTGATGAGCTGCTCAACGCCGCCATCGCTGCTGGCTCCGGTGCCCCTGTAGCGGGCAACATCTACGCTGCCGGCGCTGACAAGGCCACAGCAACGCCGCTCGCGACCGTCGCCGTCAAGAACCCGGGCGTCACCGCTGCACTGCTGAACGACACCAGCACCCCCGCCTCGATCGCACTTGGTCGCGCCGTGGGTACGGGCTATGTCTGCTCCAACGGTGGTTGCCACATGAACGGCCAGTTCAACGCGCTCACCGAGGACGCCACCTTCGGCGTTTGGGGTGGCGACGTCATCGTGGAGGCTGGCGGCTACGCCGTGACTCTGCCGAATGGCGATCCGTACACGGTTGCCGAGGGCACCTACGCCATCACCGCGACCGTGAACGTCGCTGGCACGGACTACAATGTGTGGGACCTCCTGCACATGCGCAAGACGGCCATCAAGGGTCACACGCTTGCCGCCGTTGCCGATCTGACCGTGCGTGACGTTGCCTACGCCAACGTTGGCGCCTGCAGCGCATGCCACGACAGCATCGACTACCGCATCAGCCCGACCACGAAGCAGTTCCCGCACGGCAACGACGTCATCAGCACGCTAGGCGTCGACACCGGTGCCAACAGCTCCGCATGGTTCATGCTGAAAGACTCGGTCGGTGGCGCCGCCATCGCGACCAACGGCCGCAGCACGACCGACGCGACCTACACCTCTGGTATGGACGGTGCGTGCCTCAAGTGCCACCGCGCCGATGCCACGACGGGTGTTGGCCTTACGTACTAGGTTCGCACTTGGATCTAAGGGTATAACGCGAGGGGGGACCGGCTCCGTCAAAGGGCCGGTCCCCTCCATGCGCGTCAACGTGATCTACCAGGCGCTACGCGAGGACAAGAATGAGCGTGAACGACACCGAGACGATAGGCAGAAGCCCGTGGCGTCGGCTGCTTGCGGTCACCCTCGGGTGCATCGGCGTCTTCGTGCTGCTCAACGCTGCCGCTGTGACGGTAGTCGCCGTGACGCCCGAGCGGTGCCTGGAATGCCACACGGCGAGCGGCGCCGAACCGCTCGAGGTGCGCGCAAGCCACGATGGCTCCGCATGTCTTGGCTGCCACGGTGGTACATCGGCCGTCGACGCTGCGCTTTTCGCCGGACGCCAGGTATACGGCATGTACCTGCACCTGGATGACTTCGAGGGGCGGAGCGCTGCGCGGGTCGGCAATGCGGCGTGTACGTCATGCCACGACGTATCCGGCGGACCCTCCGAGGGTGGGGCGATCCGCATAAATCACGCGACGTGCGCGAACGATCGGCAGTGCACGGACTGCCACTCACGCGTTGTCCACGGCGACTCCGTGTCGTGGCCCCGCTCCTACGACATGTTCGACTGCGTGCCCTGCCACATGTCGCAGGCGCAGTCGGTTCAATGCGACTACTGCCACACCGAGCGCTCTCCGGCGGAGCGCGTGCGCACCGGCACCTTCGCGCTCACGCATAGCTCCAACTGGCGAGAGACTCATGGGATGGGTGACTCGCTCGCGTGTGGCGCGTGTCACGACGCCGACAAGTGCGTGTCGTGCCATGGTGCGGGCGTGCCGCACACCCCGGCGTTCGCATCGAATCACAGCGGGTCCGCGGTACAGCCGGATGCCAAGTGTGACTCGTGCCATGTCCCTGCGTTCTGTGACGACTGCCATGGGCTGGCGATGCCGCACCCCGACGGCTTCACGCCGGGCCACTCCGCGCTCGTGAATGCCGAGGGTGACGAGGTCTGTCAGCGCTGCCACGCGCCGGCCGACTGCGTGACGTGCCATGTGAAGCATGTGCATCCCGGCAACGCGAAACGAAGCGGCGGTGACGCGTCCGGTGAGTGATCTGTTGACCGCGGACATGCAAGAGATCCTCCGACTCATCTGGGAGATCGTCGTCGATCCGGCATCCAAGCCGCTCGAGGCGCTCCTGATCTTCGGCATCGTGGTCGTGGGCATGGCCATGCTCCTCATCAGCGTTCTCTTGATGATCACTCGCCGTCCCGAGCAGACGGCCGAGACTACGGATGACACCGCCACGGACAGCGAGGGAAGTCCGACCGGCGTCGAGGACTCGCACGACGACGTCCGACCTCCAAGGAGGCGGCTCCCCGCAGGCGTGGTGGTCCTCCTGGCCGTCGTGGGCTGGTGGCTGGCTACCGCGGTCACGACCACCTCGACGCCCGTGTGCCTGACGTGCCATGAGGGCAGCGATCACGCGCTGACACAGGCCGACCGTGATCCGCATGAACAGGTACGATGCGTGCGGTGCCACGACGATGGAGGCGCGCTCGCGAGTCTGACCGTGGCGGTCCCATCACGGGTCGAGCACGTCGTAACCGGAATGCTTCGTGAAGTTCCCACTGGCGGGTACGGGACCTCTGACCGGGCGTGTGGCTCGTGCCACGCGGCCGACATCGAGCGGACCACGGACAACGGGGCCAAAGCGGTCAAGATGTCTCACATCGAGCCGCTTGCACAGGGTGCCGAGTGCCTTGACTGCCATCGCGTGAGCGATGGGGTAGTGGGTGTCAGCACCACCGGGATGCAGCCGTGTCTGCGCTGCCACAACGATACCGATGCGTCTGCCGACTGCGCTTTCTGCCACACCGGCGATATCGCGCTGGCGGTCGCGGGCCGCAGTCAGGCGACGACTGCGACCGCGGAGGTGCTGGTGACCCGGATCGACTGCGGCGGGTGCCACACCCAGGAGACGTGCGACTCATGCCACGGCATCCGGCTTCCGCACACGCCGGAGTTCATGTCATACGGCCACGCACGCGAGGGCGTCGAGGACCTCTGGTACAACGGCGGCGCAACGTGCGGGAAGTGCCACACCGAGGAGAGTCGCCCTGCACCTCGTGTCACCTCGGCCGGTTCATGTCGCATGGCTCGACGTTCCGCACCCTGCATCAGTCGGGTACGAGCTCGGGCTGCGACAGCTGCCATTCGGCCATGGCATATCGCAACGGACGCGACTTCTGCGGGTTGTGTCACGGGGAGGCGCAGTAGGCGCGGTCGTTCGGCGGGTGTGCGAGCGAGCGCGCCGGGGGGCGGATGAGCGGGCGGCCCGAGCGACTGCGACCGCAGCTGCCACCGCAAGAGCGGCAGCCGCGCAGTTGATCGCGGCACCCGCCAGTGCCGAGCCCGTCAGGCCGAGGAGCGGTTCCAGCATCAGCCCGGCCAGGAGCGCTCCGGCGGCGGAGCCGAACGAGCTGGCCGCCGACATCCATCCCCCGGCCTTCTCAACATCGGCGAGTCGGCGCGGCCGCAGCTGTGGCGAGAGGGAAGGTCATCCCGAAAAGGGTCGCCGGCACCAGGATCACGATGATCGAGAAGAGCGCCCTAAGCCCGAGCGAGACGGCCGGACCGGCCGCGGTGGTGATCGCAAGGTAGACGTACGCACGACCGGCAAACTCTAACACGGGCACCGATAGTGCGCCGACAAGTGCGGCGAACAGCTCGATCCTTACCAGCGAACGCAACGGGGAGACGGCGGCGTCGGCGCGGCGCCCCGAGATCCAGCTGCCGAGCGCGAGGCCCGCGAGGAACGACGAAAGCATCACCGACGAGGCGATGGCGGTCGAGCCGAGGGACATGCCGAGCTGGCGGATCCACACGACTTCGTACACCAGTGACGCGGCGCCTGCCAGGAAGACGGCGGCGAGCAGCAAAGCGAAGGCCCTGCGTGTAGGGGCGGCGGTCCCGTCGGCTGGCGTGTGACGCCATGCTAGCGTGCCCTCGATTCCGGCGATGACGTTGTTCACCAGGTTGCGGAACGTGCGGTACTCGAGTCTCGAGTGGTCGTCGGTGTTCACGGGAACCGATGGGTCGTCGAGCGAGGCTTCGAGTTCGTCCATTCGGCTGTACGGCGTCAGGCTGTCCGGGGTGAGCGTTGCGTTGTCGGCCGCGAATGCGGGCATCAGTTCACTACGCGAGCGGCTGTCTCCTCCATCGAGGGACCGCGCGCGTCCAGATGGCCGATCAGCAGCAGTTCGGACTCGGCGTCCTCGGGGAAGTTGATGGCCCACACGTCCACACGCGGGTAGACCCGGCGCATGGTCTTGTACATCATCGCCACATCGGCGGGCTCGAGCAGGTAGTTCGGCAGCCACTGCGCGTAGACGCCTCCTGGATTGAGGCGGGAGCGCGCCGCGAGCATGAACTCCTCGGTGAACAGAGCCGCCACGCCGGAGCTCCAGGGCCAACTCGGCTCCGAAGTGATGGCGTCGTAGGTCTCGGTGCTGGTCAGCAGGTGCGCGCGCGCGTCGTCGACGATGACACGCCAGCTCCCGTCCTCCGGAATCTCGCCGATGAAGTACGTCGCCGCCGGCAGGACCTCCGGGTTGATCTCGACCGTCGTCACGTGGGCAAAGCCGAGCCGGTCGTAGGTCTGAGAGGTGTAGCCCGTGCCGAGTCCGACCACAAGCGCCGAGTCTGTGCTCTCGAGACTCGCGGTCGGGCCAAGAGCCAGCAGCGTGGTGGTGGTCTGGTCGTAATCGTCACTGTTGCCCTCGTCCAGCGCGCCGTTTGCGAGCGTGCGCACGCCCCACGGGTTCTGGTAGACGGTGACCCGCGAGTAGACGCCCTCCTCCTCGTACAGGACGGTACTCGCATCGGCAAGACGCCGGTACTGCTCGGAAGACTCGTAGAAGTACACTTGGCCGATACCCAGAGGCGCGCCTGTCGGGGAGGGGACGAGAAGTACCGCAAGCAACACGGCAGGCACCAGTGCGAACTCGGCGGACCGCGAGAGTGGTCGTGCGCCGGAACGCGTCGACAGCGCGCCGAAGACCAAGGCCGCGACCGAGCTCAGGGCGGCGGCGGTCACAAGCGCGCCCTTCAGTCCCACCAGCGGGATGATGAGGAAGCTGGTCATCAGCGAGCCGGCGATCGCCCCCGCGGTGTTGGTGGAGTAGAGGCGACCTGCCCAATTGCCGAGTGCCTGGCGACGGGCGAGAGCCTCGATTGCGAGCGGGTAGGTGGCGCCCATGGCGATGGTCGGTGGCAGCATCACGATGAAGGCGACCGCGAACTGCAGCGCGAGGAAGGCAGCCCCTGACATGCTCGTCATCTTCACCAGGTCGAAGTACGTTCCAGGGAGGACTCGCAGCGCGACGAGCGTGACCAGCGAGCACACCGCCACGGCAAGCTCGGCATGGGCGGCCGAGCGCAACGGATGTCCTGCGGTGCGCGCGATGCGCGAGCCCAGCAGCGCTCCGAGGCCGAGTCCGGTCATGAACGCGGCCAGCAGTATGCCCGACGCGTACGCGGTTGCACCGAACATCGAGCTGAGCTCCCGCATCCAGGCTATCTCGTAGGTGAGCGCAGCGGTTCCTGACAGGCCGTACGCCACCATCGCGACGGCGATCGTCCGGGGTGTGTTAGCGACTGCCGTCGCCTCCTGCGGTCCGGTCATCAGAGGTCCATCAGGTACTGGTCGACGGGCGCGAAGTCGTCCGTGATGATGGGGAGGCCGGTCTCCTCCCCGGGGGCCTCGACGCGTCGCGCCGTCAGATCCGGTGAGATCTTGGCCAACCGCTCCAGCAGGTCGACCGAGGAGTTCTTGCTGGCGATCACCGCCATGTTCTGGATCTCGTCGGGCCGCTGTGAATCGTAGACTGCGAATACCTCCACCTGCGGGAAGACCGCCTCGAGAGTCCTCACTTCGGCCCACAGGAACCGGCTTCCGGGTCCCGTGGGAGACGCCACGATGTTCATGGCCAGTACCCCGCGGTCGTCGAGCAGCCGATAGCAGTGGCGCATCGACTCGATGGTCGTCAGCTGGTAGGGGATGGAGCTTGCCGACTTGAATGCGTCGATGAGGATCGCGTCGTACGTCTCGTCCGAGCGGTTCAGGTACGTCCGGCCGTCCTCCACGATCACTTCGAGCCGGGGATCGGCGGTCAGCGAGAACGTGGAGCGCGCGACCTCGACGAGGTCGGGGTCGATCTCCACCACGCCGGCAGTGGAATCGGGGCGCACCTGCAGCTGATGCCGCGGGTACGAGAAGGCCCCGCCGCCGATCAGAAGCGTGCGTCGGACGGTCGGCACGCTGGCGAGAGCCAGGTCGTAGTAGCCGTAGTAGTCCAGCAGGTACGGCTCGCCGGTATCCACGTAGGTCGCCGATTCGATCGAGTAGTCGTCGCGTGCAAGCGTCACGATCGCCCGGTCCGTCTCGGTCTCACGCGTCATGCCGATGAAGTACCGGTCGTACTGCGTGTCGAAGGAACCGTCGTAGCCAGATGAGGCGAACATCGCGAGAAGGACAAGGGCGAGCCCGCCTGCGAGTGCCGCGATGCGCCGGGCGGCGAGTGGCGTCGCCACAAGAAGCGAAAGCGCCAGCACGCCGGCAGCGAGCCAGCTGATGAGCTCGTGGCTGCCCACCGTGGCGATCAGCCAGAAGCCGGCGGCGAAGGTGCCGACGATGCTGCCGAAAGTCGAGAGCGCGTAAAGGGACCCGACCGTCGCGCCGGAGTCGGCAAGCGCGTGGAGGCGCAGTCTGGTGCAGTACGGCGACACGGCACCGAGGAGCATGGACGGAACCGCGAACAGGATCGCGGCCGACAGAACCGCGGCCACACGGAGGTTCGGGCCCTCGGCAAGTGCGGATAGGAGCGCGCGCTCGGCGAGTGCGACGACCGAGATCGAGGCTGACGCGCCAAGGAGGATCCAGAACAGGACGGTGGTTGAGAGGCGACGATCTGCGAGGCGTCCGCCCACGTAGCCGCCGAGCGCCATGAACGCGAGCATCACCCCGATGAGGCTCGTCCAGACGAACAGGGAGTTGCCGAAGAACGGGGCGAGCAGGCGGGAGCCCACCAGTTCGAGGACCATGACGATCGCCCCGGATGCGAAGACCACGATGGGTACGACGACACCAGGCGCGGTGGTGGACCGGGTGGTATCAGGAGCGTGTGTCATCGTGGTGCGCGCGCCTTCCTTTGACTGTCACTGTCTTGCGAGATGGCGCGCGCACGCGCGCGCGAGCGGCCGGGCCGCGATAAGCTTGCCTTAGCAGTATCCGTACCATTCCACGGTCCTCAGCAGCACCTCTCAGTGGCAGAACTCGCGTGTCGCGCACCTGGCGACCCGAGAAGCGGTACGGTGGACGCGGCAACGGCAGGAAGGCAACGCGGATGCGTTTCCGCAAGATGATCAGAGCATTGGTGTTCGCCGTGCTGGCGAGTGCGCTCGTCTATGCCGTGATGGTTGCGCTGAGCGACGGGCCGGCGGTTCTGGACGCGTTCGCGAGGATCCCGGCGGCTCTGGTCGTGCTGCTCGTGGGGATGAGCACCGCTGCGTACGCCGCACGCGGTCTGCGGTGGGGGTGGCTCATGCGACGCCTCGGCTACCCGGTGAGCACCCGAGACGCGCTCTACCTCCACTTCGCCGGGCAGACCATGAGCGTCTCCCCGGCGCGTGTCGGTGAGGTCCTCAAACCGTGGCTTGCGCGTGAGGTAACGGGAATGCCGATGAGCGTGGGCATCGCGCTTGTCTTCTGCGAGCGCGTGGCGGACCTCATAGCGGTGTGCATCCTTGCGCTGGGCGCCCTCTCTTTGGTGGGCGGCGACATCTGGGTGTTGGCGGCCTCCCTGGTTGCCGTCACGGCTGGAACCGCCGTAGCATCCTCCGAGTGGTTCCACCGCGTCGTCTTGCGTTTGCTCTCCCGCCAGGCGTGGGCGCGTCGGCATCACGAGGCCCTTGCCTCCATGTCCGAGACCGTCAGGGCCTCGCTCGCATGGCGAACGCTGCTCCTGGCTGTGCCCGTCTCGGTCTTCGCGTGGGGCCTTGAGGGTATCGGCCTCTGGCTGCTCGTACGAGATGCCGCTCCCGGGGCCCTGGGCCCGTGGGCGACGGTGTCCGTCTACGCCGTGGCGACGCTGGTGGGCGCATTCTCGTTCCTGCCGGCAGGGATCGGACTTACGGAGGCGTCGCTTGCGGGCGTTCTCGTGGCATCAGGACTACACCCCTCGGTGGCGGCGGCCTCGACCCTCGTGATCCGGGTGACGACACTGTGGTGGTCGGTCGCGTGCGGATGGCTCGCCCTGGGTACCCGACCGGCGCTGTCGAGGCGGCTGTTCGCAGGGGCCGCTCCGGAGGAGGCCGAGCGTGACAGCACGCGCGAATCGCCGGTCCCCACTCCCGCCCAGAACGAGCGCGAGGAGTAGCGCCCACCCTCTTCCACTGCGGTACACTACGCAGATACCGTTCGCGCGTTTGGGAGGAGTCGTCATGGCGCTGCCTGAGATGGAGTACATCTGGATGGATGGGTCGCTCGTGCCCTGGGCGGACGCCAAGGTACACGTTCTCACGCACGCGCTTCACTACGGCTCCGGCGTATTCGAGGGCGAGCGGTGCTACGAGACCGCCGACGGCCCCGCCATCTTCCGCAGCCGCGACCACGCCGAACGCCTGCTGCGCAGCGCGAAGATGCTGTACATGGATCCCGGTGTGTCTGCCGAAGAGATCATGGAGATCAAGCGCGAGGTCATCCGCGCCAACAAGCTCAAGAGCTGCTACATCCGCCCGCTCGTCTTCCGCGGCTACGGCGTGATGGGTCTCGATCCGATCCCTGCACCCGTGCAGATGATCATCGCCGTGTGGCCGTGGGAGGCCTACCTCGGCGAAGAGGGCCTGAAGCAGGGCGTGGACGTGGGCGTCTCCAGCTGGCGGCAGCGCGGCATCAACGCCACGCCGCCGGCGATCAAGGCCACCGGCCAGTACCTCAACAGCAGCTTCGCGCGCATCGAGGCCAACCGTCACGGCTACAACGAGGCCATCCTGCTCAACGAAGAGGGTCGCGTTTGCGAGGGCACCGGCGAGAACCTCTTCATCGTGCGTGACGGCGTGATCTCCACGCCGCCGGTCTCGGACGGCATCCTCGAGGGCATCACCCGCGACTCGCTCATGATCATCGCCGACAACCTCGGCTACCCCGTGATCGAGGAGTCGCTCGTGCGCACCGACCTGTACACCGCCGACGAGTTCTTCATGACCGGCTCGGCCGCCGAGGTCGTGCCCGTCCGCAGCGTGGACGGCTACTCGCTCGGCGAGCCCGGTCCCGTGACGCGGGAACTTCAGGAGATGTACGGCCGCATCGTGCGCGGCGAGGAGCCCGACTACGAGGAGTGGCTCGACCGGCTGTAGGACCGCCGCGTCCTGCGCGCCCCGTCTTCAAGGCCTTCAGGCACGGTGCTTGCAGCGTGTGAATGGCGTGCGCGCAACGACGCGGGAGCGGGGCAGGCTTGAGCAGGCAGCGGCTCGTCAAGATACTCACCTGGGCATCGGGCGTGCTTGCCGTCGTGCTCGTGCTGCTGCTTGCATTCGCAGGCTACCTCTGGAATCTCTCCACTACGCTTCCCGACCTGCGCGCTGATCCCAACTCGTTCGAAGTGGCGCAGACGTCGATCGTCTACGCAGCCGACGCCACGGTGCTCGCCGAGTGGTACGACACCGAGGACCGCACGGTGGTCGAGAACGACGTGATCCCCGAGCAGCTCAAGGACGCGGTCGTGGCGATCGAGGACAAGCGCTTCTACGAGCACAGCGGCGTGGACTTCCAGGCGATCGCGCGCGCGCTTTCGGTGAACACCGAGGCCGGCGAGGTGCGCCAGGGCGGCTCGACGATCACGCAGCAGACCGTGAAGCTACTGTTCACGGACGGCGAGCGCACGCTCACGCGCAAGATCGAGGAGGCGCTCCTCGCGCTGCAGCTCGAGACGCGGGCCGACAAGGACGAGGTGCTCGGCGTCTACCTCAACACGGTCTACTTCGGCCGAGGCGCATACGGCGTGGAGAGCGCGGCACACCGCTTCTTCGGCTCGACGACCGCCGATCTCACGCTCGCGCAGTCGGCGCTGCTCGCCGGTTGCATCCAGAGTCCCACGCGCTTCGATCCGTTCGTGAACCCGGCCGAGGCGCTGGACCGCCGCAATCTCGTGCTCCGCGAGATGCGCGATCAGGGCTACCTCACCACCGAGGAGGCGGCCGAGGCGACCGCCGAGCCGCTCGGCCTCAAGGAGGACACCACGGTTGCCGCCGCGCAGTTCGCGCCGTACTTCGTGGAGTACGTGCGCCGGGAGCTCTTGGCCGAACTCGGCTCCGAGCGCCTCTACGGCGGGGGTCTGCGCATCTACACCACGCTCGATCCGGCCGCGCAGCGGGCCGCCGAGGCTGCTTCGGCAAGCGTGCTCCCGAATCCAGGGGACCCGGAGGTGGCCGTTGCTGCGGTGCGGTACCGCGATGGCGCGGTGGTGGCGATCGTGGGCGGGCGCGACTTCGCCACCGA
Source organism: uncultured Actinomycetes bacterium (assembly GCA_963700295.1). Taxonomy (GTDB): domain Bacteria; phylum Actinomycetota; class Coriobacteriia; order Anaerosomatales; family Anaerosomataceae; genus UBA6100. Next base: position 350,908 of record CAVOWY010000003.1, read on the forward strand.
GCAGTTCGACCTCGCCACACAGGGCAAGCGGCAGACAGGCTCGGCGTTCAAGCCCTTCGTGCTCGCCGCCGCGCTCGAGCAGGGCTACACGCTCGACAGCATGTGGGACGCGAGCCCGTTCGAGACGCAGGTCAAAGACGAGATCTGGCATGTGGAGAACTACGAGAACTCGATCACGGGCGGCATGTACACGCTAGAGAGCGCCACGGTGTGGTCGATCAACACCGTGTATGCACGACTCATCACCGCGGTGGGTGCCGACAAGGTCGTGGACGTGGCACACCGCATGGGGATCACCTCGGAGATCGAACCCGACCCGGCCATCGCACTCGGCGGGCTGTCGCGCGGCGTCTCGCCGCTTGAGATGGCCTCGGCGTTCGGCACCATCGCCAACGGCGGGATGGCGATCCCCCCGTCGGGCGTGGACCGCGTGACCGACGTGGAGGGCACGCTCGTCTACGCGCCCAACCGGGCCGGCACGCAGGCGATCTCGGCCGAGGTGGCCACCACGCTCGGGGACGTGCTCAACCGCGTGTACACGAGCGGGACCGGTCAGGCCGCGAACTTCGGCGCGTGGGGCGCGGTGAAGACCGGCACCGCGCAGTCGTGGCGTGACGCGTGGATCGTGGGGTACTCGGGCGACTTGAGCACCGCCGTGTGGGTGGGGTACCCGCAGGCCCAGGTGGCGATGGAGAACGTGCACGGCATCCGCGTGACCGGTGGCAGCTTCCCGGCGGCGGTGTGGAAGGCGTTCATGCAGGTGGCGTCGGTCAGCACAACGCCGGCCACCGCCACCTCGACCGACGCTCAGGTGGGCGCGGGCGACCAGGTGTACGACGTGTGCTCCGAGTCGTACAAGATCGCGCGGCCGGACTGCCCCGAGACGATGGAGCTCGTCTTCCCGGCGGGCTCCCTCACGGAGTACTGCGACCTGGAGCACTGACGCGCGTGCGCGCGCCGCGCCGCACTCGGCTAGAATGGACGCTTACCAGGCGCTCCCGCACTTCGGAAGGACCGTTTCCCATGGTCACCCTCTATGACACCACGCTCCGCGACGGCACCCAGCGCGAAGGGATGTCGCTCTCCGTCGACGACAAGCTGCGCATCGCAGCGCGTCTCGATGACCTCGGCGTGCACTACATCGAGGGCGGGTTCCCGGGCTCGAACCCCAAAGACATCGAGTTCTTCGAGCGCGCCAAGTCGCTCAAGCTCAACACGGCCACCATCACCGCCTTCGGCACCACCTGCCGCAAGGGCGTGCCCGCCGCCGACGACGAGGGGCTGCGCGCGCTCTTGGAGACCGGTGCGCGGCGCTCTGCATCTTCGGCAAGTCGTGGGACCTGCATGTGACGGAGGCGCTCAACGCCACGCTCGACGAGAATCTGCGGATGGTGCGCGAGAGCGTGGCGCATCTCAAGGGCGCGGGGCGCACGGTGTTCTTCGACGCCGAGCACTTCTTCGACGGGTATGCCGCGAATGCCGCGTACGCGCTCGAGGTATGCCGCGAGGCTGCCGCTGCGGGTGCCGATGCCGTAGTGCTGTGCGATACCAACGGCGGCGCGCTGCCGCATGTGGTCGCCCGGGTCGTGCCGAGGTCGCCGCGGCGCTTCCGGGAGTCTCGCTCGGCATCCACGCCCACAACGACGGCGCGTGTGCGGTGGCGAACTCGCTCGTGGCGGTGGATGCCGGCTGTACGCACGTGCAGGCTACCGCCAACGGCTACGGCGAGCGCGCCGGGAACGCCGACCTCATCTCGATCATCGCGGGTCTCGTGCTCAAGATGGACGACGACTGCATCTCGGCCGACCAATTGCGCCTGCTGACCGAGGTGTCGCACTTCATCGCCGAGACCGCGAACGTGGCGCCGAACCCGCATCAGCCGTACGTGGGCGCGAGTGCGTTCGCGCACAAGGGCGGCGTGCACGCGAGCGCGGCCGCACGGCTGCCCGAGGCGTACGAGCACATCGACCCGGCGCGCGTGGGCAACCTCGCGCGCGTGGTGGTGAGCGAGCTCGCGGGTAGGGCGTCGCTCACGATGAAGGCCGCCGAACTCGGCATCGACCTTGCCGGCGACCAGGCCACCGTGGCTCGCGTGCTCGACGGCATCAAGGACCTCGAGCACAAGGGCTACTCGTTCGAGACGGCCGACGCCTCGCTCGAAGTCATGCTCAAGAAGGAGCTCGGCACGTACGAGCCATTCTTCACGCTCGAGAGCTTCCGCTGCCTGATGGAGAAGCGCGAGGACGGGCGTGTGATGACCGAGGCCACGGTGAAGATCCACGTGGGCGGCCAGCGCATGATCGCCACCGCCGAAGGCAACGGTCCCGTGAACGCGCTCGACGGCGCGCTGCGTCTCGCGATCGGCCGGCGGTATCCGGCGCTCGACGCCATCGAGCTCACGGACTTCAAGGTGCGCGTGCTCGACGAGAAGAAGGGCACCGGCGCGGTCACGCGCGTGCTCATCGAGTCGGGAGACGGCGAGAAGAGCTGGGGCACGGTGGGCGTCTCGGAGAACATCATCGAGGCGTCATGGGAGGCGCTCGTCGACTCGATCGACTTCGGCCTCTCGCACCCCAAAACGCCGCACTAGCGTATATTCCGGCTCTCGGTTCGTATACACTGCTGCTTCGGCGCTCGCGCGCCTGCACACGAGATGCAAGAAGGTGTTCTGCTCGTGATTCGCTCCAATCGAAACCTCGCGCTGGTCGTGGCCGCGCGATTCATCTCCCGCCTCGGAGGCACGGCCGTCTGGTTCATCGGGACCATGGGCACGGCCGCCTACATCTTCGAGAGCACTCCCAAGCAGCTCGCGATCATGTCGGCGATCAATGGCGTTGCTGCGATCGCCGGCTCGCTCGGCGCAGGCGTGCTCATCGACCGGTTCGGGCCGCGCAAGGTCATGGTCTGCGGCCGAGATCCTGTGCATCCCGCCGGTGCTCTGGATGATGGTGGCCCCGACGTTCCCGCTGTTCATCGTGGGCTCGGCGATCTTCTCGCTCTTCGGTATCCCCACGTGGACGGCCGGCGCATCGTTCGCGCCGTATATCACCGAGGGCCGCGAACAGCTCGAGCGCGCAAACGCGTACATCGAGGGCGGCAGCTCCATCGGCTTCGTCATGGGTCCGGCCGTGGGCGCGCTCATCTCCAACGCGTTCGGCATGCGCTCGGTCTTCTGGGTCATGGCCGTGGCATCGGCGGTCGCTGCCGCGGTTGCGTGGTTCACGCGCATCGACGAGACTCCGCGCGAGCACGTCTCGGGCAACGCCTGGGGCGACTTCACCGACGGTCTCAAGATGGCGTACACGACGCGCTCGCTGCGCTACTACATCCTGCTCGGCTCGGCCGTGTGGTTCGGCTTCGGCGGCTTCCAGGCGCTTGAGTCGCTGTTCTACCGCGACGTGGTGGGCGTGGGTGTCGAGTGGCTGGGATGGATGAACACCGTCTTCGGCGTGGGTCTCGCGGCGGGTGCGGCCATGCTGCCACGCCTGCCGAGGAAGCTGGTGACCGCGCGCGGTCTGGCGATCATGACGGCGCTTGCGGGTGTCGGCTCGATACTCTACGTGGGCTCGACCGACCTCAGGTTCATCGCCGTGGGTGCTCTCATCTGGGGATTCATCATCGGCGCCGAGGAGCCGCTCCTGCGCACGCTCATGCATCTCGACTCGCCGCACGAGTACGTGGGCCGCATCGTCGGCACGGCGCAGTGGCACAGAAGCGCGGGCGAGCTGCTGCCGCTCGCGTTCGTCCCGGCGCTCGCGGCGACCATCGGCATCCAGCAGACGCTCATCGCAGGTGGCATCCTCGTGGCGATCGCCGCGCTCGGCAGCATGGGTACTGCAACGGCTCTCGATCGCACGCGTCGGGCGAACGGCGTCGTGCCGGTGGTGCCTGCGCCTGAATCTGCCTGAAACTCGTCGATGCGGCGTGCAGGATTCCCGCTTCCGCAGTGGAAATCCTGACGCAGGGCCCCACTTTCGGCGAGAGGAGACACCGTGCGCGTCGTTCGCATCTTCCACGATGAAGACGTGCGCTACGGCCTTGCCGACGAAAGCATGGTCACGCTGATCTCCGACGAGCCGTTCGCTGCGTGGGAGACCGAGGGTATCGTGGCGCTGCCTCATGCGCAGCTGCTCGCCCCGGCGGTGCCCACGAAGGTGGTCTGTGCGGGCATCAACTACCGCACCCATGCCGCAGAGATGGGGCACGCGATCCCCGAGGAGCCGGTCATCTTCCTCAAGCCGCCCACCTCGGTGATCGGGCACGGTGCCGAGGTGCACATCCCGGCTGGCTTCGACTGCGTGGACTACGAGGGCGAGCTCGCGGTGGTCCTCGGCAGGCGCACGAGGTGCGTCTCGCCGGCGGAGGCTGCAACACACGTCCTCGGCTTCGCGTGCGCGAACGACATCACCAACCGCGTGCTGCAGAAGCGCGATGGCCAGTGGACGCGCGCGAAGGGCTTCGACACGTTCTGTCCGCTCGGCCCGTGGGTCGAGACGGACGCCGATCCGCTCGACCTGCTGCTCGAGACGTACGTGAACGGCGAGCAGCGGCAGCACGCGCGCACCTCGGACATGATCTTCGATCCGTTCGAGCTCGTGAGCTTCGTGAGCCACGTGATGACCCTGCTGCCCGGCGACGTGGTGCTCACCGGCACCCCCGGTGGCATCGGGCCGGTCTACTCGGGCGACACCGTCGAGGTGCGCATCGAGGGCATCGGGAGCCTCATCAACCACATCGTGTGACGCGCCCTCCGGGTCCTACCGCCTGTCGGAAAGGACCCGCCGTCCACCTGCGGGCACCCCATCATGTCGGGCCCCGGTGCTAGTATGGGTACACCATCTTGCGTCCCGTGCTCATCCGAAGGGGGGTCCTCGACCGATGTCTTCCGACCGTCTGCGAACCCCCGACGTCGAGGCGCTGCTCGCGGCATTCGGGGCGCTTGAGACCGATGACGAGCGCTACGCGTTCCTGCAGGACGTAGCGACGATCCGGGAGATCAAGGACCTCGCCCAGCGTCTCGAGGTGGCGCGGATGCTCGACGCGGGTGAGCATTACACGCACATCCAGCAGGTCACCGGCGCGTCGTCCACGACCATCAGCCGTGTGAACCGCAGCCTCAACTACGGCGCCGAGGGCTACCGCATCGTGCTCGACCACCTCGGCCCGCTCGAGCCCGCTGAAGGTGGCGACGCGTAACACGATGTCCGGCTTCGTCCACCTGCACACGCATTCGGAGTACTCGCTGCTCGACGGGCACGCGCGCATCTCGCGACTCGTGAAGCGCGCCGCCGAGCTGGGCCAGGACACGCTCGCGCTCACCGACCACGGCGCGATGTACGGTGCGGTGGAGTTCTACCGGTCGGCGAAGAAGGCGGGCATCAAGCCGATCATCGGCTGCGAGGCGTACTTCACCCCCGATTCACGGCTCAAGCGCGAGGGCAAGCAGGCGCTCTACCACCTGCTGCTGCTCGCCAAGAACGAGACGGGCTACCGCAATCTGATGGCGATCGTGAGCGAGGCCTCCACGCACGGCTTCTACTACAAGCCCCGCGTGGACCTCGAGCTGCTCGAGCAGTACCACGAGGGCCTCGTCTGCACCTCGGCATGTATGAGCGGCATCGTGAGCAAGTCGATCGAGCAGGGCGACCTGGCCGCCGCGCACCGCTGGGCCGAGACGTACGAGCGCATCTTCGGCGAGGACTTCTACCTCGAGATCCAGGAGCAGGGGATCGTCGCCGACAACGGGATCACGCAGAGGCAGCTCTCGGCCGAGATCGCGCGCATGGGCACCGAGATGGGCATCGGGCTGGTGGGCACCAACGACATCCACTACGTGATGGCCGAAGACGCGAAGGCGCAGGACCTGCTGCTGTGCGTGGGCACCGGCTCGACGATCGACGACCTGAGCCGGATGCGCTTCTCATCCGACCAGTTCTATCTCAAGAGCGCCGATGAGATGACGGCCGCGCTGTCCGAGTACCCGGAGGCGCTGGCGAACACGGCGGCCATCGCCGAGGACTGCGACATCGAGCTCGAGTTCGACCGGATCATCCTGCCGAAGTTCGAGCCGGAGGACGGGTCTGAGGAGCCCGACTTCCTGCGCGCCGAGTGCATGCGCGGGCTCGAGCGTCGGTACGGCGCTCCGGTCCCGCCGGGGGCGCTCGAGCGGCTGGAGACCGAGCTCGAGGTCATCACCGGCAAGGGGCTCTCGGCGTACTTCCTGATCGTGGCCGACTTCGTGAAGTGGGCGAAGGACAACGGCATCGGCGTGGGGCCGGGCCGTGGCTCGGCGGCAGGCTCGATCATCAGCTACGCGCTCGGCATCACGAACCTCGACCCACTCGAGCACGGGCTGCTGTTCGAGCGCTTCCTGAATCCCGAGCGCATGGAGATGCCCGACATCGACATCGACTTCGACGACGAGCGGCGGCTCGAGGTCATCGAGTACGTGCGGCAGAAGTACGGCGAGGACCGGGTGGCGCAGGTGGTCACCTACTCCACGATGAAGTCGCGCGCCGCGATTCGCGACGCGGGCCGCGTGCTCGGCTACCCGTACTCGATCCCCGACAAAGTCGCCAAGCTCGTGCCCGAGCGCATCGACCGCAAGCCCGACGACGGCAAGGACGTCTCGGACCTCACGATCGCGCTTCGCGATAACGCCGAGCTGCGCGACGCCTACCAGGGTGACGTGGACACGAAGCGCATCATCGACGCGGCGCTCTCGCTCGAGAACGTGGTGCGCGGCGAGGGCGATCCATGCGGCGGCCGTGGTTATCTGCCGCGACCCGCTGCACTTCTACACGCCGGTGAAGCTCGACACCAAGGGCGGCTCGGTCATCACGCAGTACGAGGGATCGGTGATCGCCGATCTCGGCCTGCTCAAGATGGACTTCCTCGGCCTGCGCACGCTCACCGTGCTCGCCAAGGCCGTGAAGGCGATCGAGGACCACCACGGCGTGGCGATCGATCTGGACGCCATCCCGATGGACGACACGAAGACGTGGGCGCTGCTGCAGCGGGCCGACTCCGACGGCGTGTTCCAGGTGGAGTCGGCCGGCATGAAGCGCGTGCTGCGCGACCTCAAGCCCACGTGCTTCGCCGACCTCGTGGCCGTGGTCGCGCTCTTCCGCCCCGGCCCGATGGACTCGATCCCCGACTTCATCGCGCGCAAGCACGGCAAGACGCGCGATCGCCTACTACGACGACCGCATCAAGCACATCCTCGAGGAGACGTACGGCCTGATCGTGTACCAGGAGCAGGCCATGCGCATCGCCATGGAGATGGGCGGCTTCACGGCCGCCAAGGCGGACAAGCTCCGCAAGGGCATGGGCAAGAAGAAGATGGAGATCGTCGACGCCCTCGAGCCGGAGTTCATGGCCGGCGCGAGCGAGCGCAGCTACGACCTCAGGGTGGCCGAGCGCGTCTGGTCGCGACATGCGCAAGTTCGGCGAGTACGCGTTCAACAAGAGCCACGCCGCGGCCTACGGGCTCGTCTCGTACCAGACGGCGTACCTCAAGGCGCACTACCCGCTCGAGTACATGGCCGCCGTGCTCACGAGCTACACCGGCAAGAGCGAGACCATCGTCAAGTACATCGCCGCGTGCAACCAGGCCGGGCATGAAGGTCCTGCCGCCCGACGTGAACTCCTCGGGCAAGGACTTCACCGCCGTGGAGGGTGCGATCCGCTTCGGGCTTGCGGGCATCCGCAACGTGGGCGAGGGCGTCGTCGAGACGATCGTTGCCGAGCGCAAGGCGAGCGGTCACTTCACGTCGCTCCAGGACTTCTGCAATCGCGTGGACATGCGGCAGGCGAACAAGAAGACGCTCGAGGCGCTCATAAAGGCAGGCGCGTTCGACGGCACCGGCTACACACGCAAGCACCTGATCTCGATGATGGACTCGGCCGTGGACTCGGCGCGTGAAGAAGCAGAAGGACGCCGACTCCGGTCAGACGTCGATGTTCGACTTCTTCGCCGCCGAGGAGCACGGGCTTGCCGACGAGGTCCCGGCCCCGGACGGGGACGAATGGGACAAGGGCATCAAGCTCAAGTTCGAGAAGGAGATGCTCGGCATCTACGTCTCGGACCACCCGCTGCGCGAGATCGCCGAGGTCATCGCCGCGGCGCGCACCATGTCGCTTGGCGCCACCGACGAGTTCCGCGACGGCATGGGCGGCTGGTTCGCCGGCATCATCTCGGCGTTCGACCGGGTGGCGACCAAGGCCGGCAAGCTCATGGCCACGTTCACGCTCGAGGACCTCGAGGGCTCGATGGACGGCGTGCTGTTCCCGCAGGTCTACGAGAAGTACCGCGACATCGTGGGGCTCGACATGGTGGTGCGGATGCGTGCGAAAGTCGAGCGTTCGGACCGCGGGCTCAAGCTCATCGTGCACGAGATCGAGCCGCTCTCGGAGAGCGGACAGTTCGAGCGGCCGCCCGGCACGCTGATGGTGCGTGCGGACCTCGACTTCCTCGGCAACGGCGGCGGCGTGCAGTTCAAGGAGATCCTCGGCGCGGTATCCGGGCCGCGACGCGGTGCAGGTAGAGATGCGCACGCCGAATGGCACGAAACAGCTCAAGTTGGGGGATGAGTACAGGGTGAATGCGGCAGCGGCGGGGCTGCACGCGGAGCTCAAGGAGCTGCTTGGCGCCGACTCCGTGTGGGACGCCTAGTTGACGCGTTCCCGGCGGCCTGCCATACTGCGGTTCTGCATCACTCTACCGTGATAAAGTACCCGGAGGTGACCTACTGTGCAGCCCGTGACCCCGCGCGGCTTCCGCGACGTGTTGTTCGAGGAAGCGCGCGAGCGTGAGACGGTGACCGCCGCGATCGCAGCGGCGTTCTCGTCGTGGGGCTACGAGCCGGTGGAGACGCCGGTGGCCGAGGAGTTCGGCACCCTCGAGGCAGGAGCGGGCGGCGGACTCGACCAGACGGCGTTCCGTTTCTTCGACCTCGACGGCTCACTGCTGGCGCTTCGCCCCGAGATGACGGTGCCGATCGCACGCGTGGTGGCATCGCGTCTGGCCGAGGTCCCCGGACCGCACCGCATCCGCTACGCCGCACCCGTCTTCCGCGAGCACGCGTCGCTGCGCGGCCAGGCACGCGAGTTCACGCAGGTCGGGATCGAGCTCGTGGGGGCGCGCGGCCCGGCGGCCGATACCGAGGTCGTGCTCCTGCTCATCGCTGCGCTCGAAGCGGCCGGCCTCTCGGAGTTCACCGTGGGCATCGGTACCGCCGAGGTGCTCCGTGCGCTCCTCGAGCGTGCCGGTGGCTCGGAGGAATGGAAGGCTGCGGGCATCGCAGCCGCGCAGAACCGCAACCTGGTGGAGCTCGATAGGCTTGCCGCGCGCGATGACCTCGATCCGGCGGTGGCGCGCGCGCTCCGCGAGGTGCCGCGCATCCGCGGGGGAGCCGAGGCGCTCGTGAGGGCATCGACGCTCGCGGACGCGTGCGGGTGCGGAGCGGCGCTCGCCGATCTTCGCGAGACGTGGGAGACGCTCGAGTCGCTCGGGCAGACGCGCGCGCGTGCAGCTCGACTTCGGCATCATGCGCTCGTTCGGGTACTACACCGGACTTCAGGTGGAGGCGTACGCGCCGGGTCTCGGCCTGCCGCTCGCGGGCGGCGGCCGCTACGACGGTGTGCTGTCCACGTTCGGCCACGCCGCTCCCGCGGCGGGCTTCGCGCTCGGCCTCGAGCGCGCTCATGATCGCGCTTGCCGAGCAGGACGCGAGCCCGCGTCTCGAGCCGCTGGATGCCGTGCTCGGGGGATCCGAGGCGGTCGCCGTCTTCACGCAGGCCGCGCGGCTTCGTGCTGCCGGATGGCGCGTGCGCGTTGCCCCGGGCGTCACGGGCGTCGCGCTCGTGCGCGAGGCCGATGCGCGCGTCGCAGCCGAGGCGCTGCTGGCCGATGGCGGCGCGCTCTTCCGCGCCGACCGGGCAGGCGAGCCGGCCTCCGCACTCGGCGATGTGCTGCCCGAGCCGCCCCGGCGCTCGTGGGCGGCCCGCGGAGGTGAGGCACAATGATGGCGCGACGCGGTGGCGAGGACCGGCGCTTGCGGATGGCGCTCCCCAAAGGCGCGCTTTACGCCGAGTCGGTGGCGCTTCTCGAAGCGGCCGGGCTCGACGTGACCGGCCTCGCGGATCCCGGCCGCCAGCTCACGCTTTCGGCCGGCGACATCGAGTACATCATCGGGAAGCCCACCGACATCCCCGTCTACGTGGCCTACGGCGGCGTGGACGTGGCGATCGCGGGCAAGGACGTGCTGCTGGAGTCCGCCCTCGACGTGGTCGAGATGGTGGACCTCGGCTTCGGCGCGTGCCGTTTCGTGGTGGCCGAGCCGGAGGGCGCGTCGCGCAGCGTGGCCGAGATCTACCGGCACCTCGGCGTCATCCGCGTGGCCACGAAGTACCCGCGCATCACCGAGGCGCACTACGCCTCCCGGGGTCTGCAGGTAGAACTCGTGAAGCTTTCGGGAAACATCGAACTGGCGCCGCTGATCGGACTGGCCGACCAGGTCGTGGACATCACGGCCACCGGCCGCACGCTTGCCGAGAACCGGCTGCGCATCGTCGATGAGGTGCTCTCGTCGACCGCGCGCTTCATCGCCAACCCGGTGAGCCTGAAGACGGACAGCGAGCGCGTGACCGGCATCGCCGAGGCGCTTGCCGCGGCAGCGGCCGCGCACGGAGGAGGAGACAGCATGATGCGACGGATCGAGCTCACCCGCGGCCGGCGGCTGACCGCTGCCGACGTTCCCGCGCACGGGCGGCATCGACGCCGAGGTGCTCGGCGTGGCGCAGCGCATCATCGACGACGTGAAGGCGCGCGGCGACGAGGCGCTCCTCGACTACACCGCGCAGTTCGACCGCGCGACGCTCACCGACCTGCGCGTCACCGAGGCCGAGATCGAGCTGGCGGTAGCCGAGGTGGGCGAGGAGTTCCTCGCAGCGATCGCCGAGGCCGCGTTCTCGATCGAGGAGTTCCACCAGCGGCAGGTGACGCAGTCGTGGTTCACCGCCGACGAGCGTGGCGTCTTCCTCGGCCAGAAGGTCACGCCGCTCGCGCGCGTGGGCATCTACGTGCCCGGCGGCCGCGCGTGCTACCCGTCCATCCGTGCTCATGAACGCGATCCCGGCCATCGTGGCGGGTGTCGAGCGAGATCGCGATGGTCGTGCCGCCCGATGCCGACGGCCGCGTGAACCCGTACACGCTTGCGGCGGCCGCCGAGGTCGGGCGTCACCGAGATCTACAAGGTCGGCGGCGCGCAGGCGGTCGCCGCACTCGCGTACGGCACGGCCACCATCCCGCGCGTGGACAAGATCACCGGCCCGGGCAACGCGTACGTCACCGCCGCGAAGAAGCTCGTGATGGGCGACGTGGGCATCGACATGCTCGCCGGCCCGTCGCGAGGTGCTCATCCTCGCCGACGAGACCGCCGAGCCGGCGTTCGTGGCGATCGACCTCATGGCGCAGGCCGAGCACGACCCGCGCGCGGCCACGTATCTGGTGACGACCGACGCGACGCTGCCCGACGATGTCGAGACCGCGCTCGTCGAGCTGCTGCTCGACGTCGCCCGCGCGCCGAGGTGATCGAGCGCTCGCTCACCGACAACGGCGTAGTCGTCATCGTGCCCGGACGTGGACGTGGCGCTCGAAGCGGCGAACATGATCGCGCCCGAGCACCTCGAGGTCATGATGGCCGATCCGCTCGAGCTGCTCGGCGCGATCCAGAACGCCGGCGCCATCTTCCTCGGCCCGTGGACACCGGAGAGCGTGGGCGACTACGTGGCCGGCCCGAACCACGTGCTGCCCACCGGGCGGCACGGCGCGCTTCTCGGGGCCGCTGTCGGTCGACGATTTCGTGAAGAAGTCGTCGGTGCTGTGCTACTCGCTCGAGGCGCTCGAGTCCGACGGCGCCACCGTGATCACGCATCGCCGAGGCCGAGGGCCTCGACGCGCACGCGCGCGCCGTCGCGCTCCGGCTCGCGGCTGCGTTCGGCATGGACGGTGATGTGTCGTGAAGCGCCTGCGGCCCGCCGCGGCCCGAACTCGAGGACATCTCGGCCTACGACGCGAAGGACGTGCGGGCCGAGGTCGCGCCTCGTCGGCCAACGAGAACCCGCGCAACCTGCCCGGCGAGCTCCTCGACAAGCTCGCCGACCGCGTGCGCAGCGACATCGAGTTCAACCGGTATCCGGACCCGCTGTGCACGCGACCTGCGCTCGCTGATCGCCGAGGCGAACGGCCTCGAGCCCGGCAACATGCTCGTGGGCAACGGCGGCGACGAGCTCATCTTCGACCTCGTGCTGGCGTGGGGCGGCCCGGGCCGCACGCTCGTGGACCTGCCGCCGACGTTCTCGATGTACGGCATCGACGCGCGGATCTGACCGGCACCGACGTCATCGAGGTGCCGCGTCTCGCCGACTTCTCGGTCGACGGCGAGGCGCTCATGGGCGTGGTCGCCGAGCGCGACCCGGACATCATCGTGATCTCGAACCCGAACAACCCGACCGGCACCATGGCGCCCGAGACGCTGCTCATCGACCTGCTGAACGCCACCGACGCGCTCGTGCTCGTCGACGAGGCGTACTTCGAGTTCACGCCGCCAGACGATGCGCCCGCACATGGAGCGCCACCCGAACCTCGTGATCCTGCGCACGTTCTCGAAGGCGTTCTCGCTCGCGGGGCTGCGCGCGGGGTACCTGCTCGCGCACGAGGACGTCGTCCGCGAGCTCACCAAGGTGCGGCAGCCGTACTCGGTCGAACCGCTTCACGCAGGTGGCCGCCGCGCTCACGTTCCGCGAGCGCGTGGTCTTCGAGGCGCGGCATCCGCGAGACGCATGCGCAGCCGCGACGGCTCTCCACGGGCTCGGCGCGATCGGCGGCGTGGAGGTCTTCCCCTCCGAGGCGAACTTCGTGCTCTTCCGCGTGCAGCACGCCTCGGCGGTCTGGCGCGACCTGCTGCACGACCACTCGGTGCTCGTGCGCGACTTCTCGCGCACGCCGGGGCTCGAGGACTGCCTGCGGGTGACGGTCGGCTCCGAGGCGGAGGTCGAGCGATTCCTCGCGGCGATGGAGGAGATCATGGCGAGCCAAGCGCGCGGCATCGCACTTCGGCATGAGCGCGATCGCCCACGGGGCGTCATCGGGAAGGTCGGGGAAGTGAGATGACGCGAGCGGCGCAACCATCGAGCGCGCGACGTCGCGAGACGAGATCGCGCTCACGCTCGACCTCGACGGCGCGGGCACGACGCGCGTCGCGACCGGCGTGCCGTTCTTCGACCACATGCTCGAGGCGTTCGGGCGCCACGGGCTGCTCGACCTCGACGTCGAGCGCCGAGGGCGACCTGGCGGTGGACGCGCACCACACCGTGGAGGACGTGGGCATCTGCACTGGGTGCGGCGCTTCGCCGCAGGCGCTCGGCGACAAGGCGCGGCATCCGGCGCTTCGGCTCGGCCATCGTGCCGATGGACGAGGCGCTCGTGCTCGCGGCGGTCGACATCTCCGGCCGCGGCCAGCTCCACTACGACGGTGGAGGTGCCGATCGAGCTCATCGGGACGTTCGACACCACGCTCGCCAAGGAGTTCATGATCGCGCTCGCCACCAACGCGGGCATCACCGTGCACGTGATCGCGTTTGCGGGCGAGAACGCGCACCACATCATCGAGGCGGCGTTCAAGGCGCTCGCACGGGCGCTTGCCGAGGCGCGTCGAGCTCGACCCGCGCGTGAGCGGCGTGCCGTCCACCAAGGGGTCGCTGTGACGATCGCGATCGTCGACTACGGGATGGGCAACCTGCGCAGCGTCGAGAAGGGCTTCGAGCACGCGGGGGTCGACCGACGTCGGTGGTCACCGGCGATGCGGCGGTCGTGGCTGCGGCCGACGGCATCGTGCTGCCCGGCGTGGGCGCGTTCCGCGACGCGGCGGCGCACCTGCGCGACGAGCGGGCCTGCGCGACGTCATCCTCGAGCGCATCGCCGGGGGCGTGCCGTTCCTCGGCATCTGCCTCGGCATGCAGCTGCTCGCCGACGTGGGGCTCGAGGACGGCGAGTGGGAGGGTCTCGGCGTGGTGCGGCGGGACGTGCGAGCGGCTGCCCGGGCGGCGTGAAGGTGCCGCACATCGGCTGGAACACGGTCGCGTACCCGCGCGAGAGCGAGCTGTTCGCGGGCATCCCCGAGGAGACCGCGTTCTACTTCGTGCACTCGTACCACCTGGAGCCCGCCGACCCGACCTGCATCATCGGGCTGCGCGACTACGGTGTTGATTTCGCTGCTGCGGTGGAACAGAGCAACGTGTACGCGGTCCAGTTCCACCCGGAGAAGTCCTCTGCGGCGGGGCTGCGGCTGCTCGGCAACTTCGGCGCGATCGTAGCGAGGAGGCGTACGCGATGATCGTCTTTCCGGCGATCGACATCCTCGACGGCAAGGCCGTGCGCCTGAGGCAGGGCCGGCTCGATGCGGTCACGGTCTACAACGACGATCCGGTCGACCAGGCCGAAGCGGTTCAGGCGCGCGGGCGCCGAGTGGGTCCACGTGGTCGACCTCGACGGCGCGGTGCTCGGCGAGCCCAAGAACATCGAGCATCGTGAAGCGAGATCGCGTCGCGTCGGCATGTCCGTGCAGGTCGGCGGCGGCATCCGCACGATGGACACGATCGACCGCATGTTCGCGGCCGGCGTGAAGCGCGTCGTGCTCGGCACGCTCGCTCGTCAAGGATCCCGAACTCGTCGCCGAGGCGTGCCGAGATCTACCCCGACATCGTGGCGGCGGTCGATGCGCGCGACGGCAAGGTCGCGGTCGAGGGCTGGAAGCCGAGGGCACCGACCGCACGGCGTGCCGAGCTCGTGCTCGAGCTGCAGCTGCTCGGCGTGAGGCGGGTCGCCTACACCGACATCGCGCTGCGACGGCATGCAGACGGGCCTCAACTACGGCGCGTACCGCGCGCTCGCCACACCACGTCACGATCCCGATCATCGCGTCGGGTGGCGTCAGCTCGCTCGACCGACATCCGCGACCTGCGAGCTCGGTCCGCAGATCGAGGGCGTCATCATCGGCACGCGCGCTCTACGAGGGCGCGTTCACGCTGATGGAGGCGCTCGCGGCCGCGCGCGCCGAGGGAGCCTGACGCCGCGCGCATGCTGACCAAGCGCGTCATCCCGTGCCTCGACGTACACGAGGGTCGCGTGGTCAAGGGCGTCAACTTCGTGAACCTCGTGGACGCCGGCGACCCGGTCGAGCTCGCAGCCGTCTACGACCGCGAGGGCGCCGACGAGCTCGTCTTCCTCGACATCACCGCCACGCATGAGGAGCGGCCCTCGATGCTCGACGTGGCCGCGCGTACCGCCGAGGAGGTCTTCATCCCGTACACCGTGGGCGGCGGGATGCGCTCGGCCGCCGACATCCGCGCGATGCTCGCCGCCGGCGCCGACAAGATCTCGATGAACTCGGCGGCCGTCGCGGACCCCGGCGCTCATCACGCGAGACCGCGCGCATCTACGGCTCGCAGTGCATCGTCGATCGCCATCGACGCACGGCGGGTTCCGGGCGGCCGCCGGCGCGCTGGGAGGTGTTCGTGGCCGGCGGGCGCACGAACACCGGGCTCGACGCCGTGGCGTGGGCCGCCGAGGCCGAGCGCCTCGGCGCCGGCGAGGTCCTGCTCACGAGCATGGACTGCGACGGCACGAAGGACGGCTTCGACATCGACACTCACGCGGGCGGTGACGCGCGCGGTCAACATGCCGGTGATCGCGAGCGGCGGCGCCGGCGAGCTCGACCACTTCGCCGAGGTCGTCATCGAGGCGGACGCCGATGCCGTGCTCGCGGCGAGCGTGTTCCACTTCGGCGAGTTCTCGATCCGCCAGGTGAAAGAGGCGATGGCCGCCGCGGCGTTCCCGTTCGGCTGTAGGGGGCGCACCATGCGACGCGAGGACCACCGCATGCCTCACGGCGGAGTGCGAGGCGCTGCTCCGTCGTGCCGAGGTGCTGCGACTCGGCCTGGCCGACGCCGAGGGCCCGTACGTGGTGCCGGTCAACTTCGGCTATCGAGGACGGGCGCATCTACGTGCACGGGCCGCTCGAGGGACGGCGCATCGCCGCGGTCGCCGAGGGTGCGCGCGTGTGCTTCGAGGCCGACGAGGGCGAGATCGTGCGCGCCGACCGGCCGTGCGGGTTCACGTCGCGCTTCTCGAGCGTGATCGGCTACGGCACGGCACGGCTGCTGACCTCGGCCGACGGACAAGCGGCGTGGTCTCGACGCGATCATGCGGCACTACGACAGCACGGGCGACGGCATCCCCGAGCGCGAAGCTCGAGATCACGAGCGTGATGGAGATCGTGATCGAGGGTATGGACGGCAAGTGGCATCCTCCCGCATCCGACACGTAGGGAGGCAGGCGATGAGCGAACAGCACAACACGCTCTCCTCGATCGCGCTCGGCGCGCTGCTGCCCGCCGTGGTGCTCGGTATCGCCGCGTCGGCGCCGCTGGTGAACGACCAGTTCATCACGCCGGTCGACGGGCGGATCGTCACGCTCGGCTGGTGGTTCATGGTGCCGCTCGGCACCGCGCTCGCGGTCATGCGCAAGCCGCCGTCTGTGGACCGGCGTTCGTCGTGGGCGCGTGGTCCGTCATCGCGTTCCACCTGTCGATGGTGCTGCTCGCGCCGGACGCCGACCGGGCCGGGATGCTCTGGTCGGCCGCGTCGTGGATCCTCGCGCTCGTGACCGTGATGGTGCCGTGGGCGATCGGGATGGTCCTCGGCTGGACCTCGGTCGAGCACCATGCGCGGCGTCTCGACGGGACCGCCACGCCCGGTGCGGCCTAGAGCCTGAGCGCGTACTCACGCCACACGACGGCGCCCCTGCGGGCCGCCGCCCGCTACAATACGTCTGACGACCCGACCCGGAGGTACCTTGTGGACACAGAGCGCGACGCACTCGGCATCGACGATCTGACGTACGACGCGCAGGCCTCATCCCCGCCGTGATCCAGCAGGCGGGCACCGGCGAGGTGCTGATGGTCGCCTACATGAACGCCGAGTCGCTCGCCAAGACGGTGGAGACCGGCTACACGTGGTTCTGGAGCCGCTCGCGCCAGAAGTACTGGCAGAAGGGCGAGAGCTCCGGCCACGTACAGGCCGTGCGCGAGATCCGCTACGACTGCGACGCCGACTGCCTGCTCGTGACGGTGGACCAGGCGGTCCCGGCGCGTGCCACACCGGCGAGCGCAGCTGCTTCTACCGCGTGCTCGGCGATGAGGGCGCGCCCGCCGCCGCCCCGACCGTGTCCGCCGCCGTCGCCCATCGGCGCGTCGCTCGACGGCCTCTTCGGCGTGCTCGAAGAGCGCAAGCGCGACCTGCCGGAGGGCAGCTACACCGCGCAAGCTGCTCGCCGGTCCGCAGGACTCGCTGCTCAAGAAGATCGCCGAGGAGTCGGGCGAGGTCATCATGGCCGCCAAGGACGGCGACCGCGAGCATCTGCGCTACGAGATCGGCGACCTCGTGTACCACCTGCTCGTGGTGATGACGCGCGAGGGACTCACCCTCGAGGACCTGGCAGCCGAGCTCGACAGCCGGCGGAAGTAGCCCGGCCGTGGCGCAGCGGCCGTCGCCGACGCTCGCCAACGCGGTCGCTCCCGGCGTGCGCGTGGAGCGCATCGAGCCGCTGCAGCGGCGCGTTGAGCGCAATCGCTGGCAACTTCCTTGGATTCATGCTGGCATTCACCATCGGCGTGGCGCTGTCCGTGACGGTCACGGTGGGCCTGGCAGCCTCGCTTCTGGCGCTGTGGATCATCTACCGGGGTGACCCCGCGATGTGGACCGACATCGGCCAGCCACTCGCCTTCATCGGGAGAGCCGCCGGACTGAGCTTCGCCGTCTCGCTTGGGCTCGCCTTGATCTGGTCGCTTGTCCGCCTCACCCGCTCGGAGTTCACGCTCGTGCAGCGGCTGGAGGCGCGGATGCCGAAGGCCGGTACGCTGCTGGCGACGCGGAGCGCGCTGCACGACATGGCAATCGCAGCGGGCCTGACGGAGACGCCAGCGCTGTACGTGATCGACACGAGCCGCGTGAACGCATTCGTCGTCGGTCGTTCTCCGAAGCGAATCCGCATAGGCGTGACGCGCGGCTTGCTCGAGCGCATCGACGGTCGATGAGCAACGCGCGGTGTTCGCCAATCTTCTCGCGCGCGTGATCACAGGGGACACGCTGTGGGCCACCGCGGTCTCGGCGCTCATCGGCCCCATCGCGGCGCTGCGGGATGCCGACCTGCGGCGCCATGACGAGAAGTACGTGCACGCGAGTACGCCCAGGGAGGCCGCAGGGTACGCGGGAGCCAATGACCCCACTGCGGCGTTGTTCTTGATCTACGCGGTCGCGGTGGTCCTGACCGAGCTGCTGTCGTGGTACTCACGTGACGCCGTCGTGGCGTATGGCCGAGAAGGCCGATGCCGAGGGGATGCTTCTGCTCAAAGACCCGCGCTCGATGCTGCACGCGATCGAGAACGTGCTCGAGCGCGACAACCACGTGCCCACCGCGGGTGACGCCTACTCGCAGCTGTTCTTCTGCTGGGCCGGCTTCGGCTTCGCTCCCGAGCAGGACCCCGAGATGCGCCGGGTGGCGCGCTTGCGCGAGACGCTCGGCGCCGAAGGTGCGCCCTACATCCCGCGTCCGAACGTGCCCGGCTGGCCGACCGCGCCCGCGTGCGCCGCGCCTCGAGCTGGCCGATGAGTTGCCGACCGGGAGCGTGAGGCCCGATGCGCTGTAGGGCGAGCATCGCTTCGTGGCGCTGCTCGCGCTCGCCGCAGTCTCGCCGGCGCTCGCCGCGACCGCTTCGGTGGAGCGGCGCCACCGCCTCGGTGGTGGCCATCACGTCGTACGCCGACCGCATCGGCACCGGCGTGGTGATCGCCGAGGACCGCGTGCTCACCGTCGCGCACGTGGTGGACGCCGCAGAGGGTACGCCCACGCATGTCATCGCGGCCGACACGCTCCTCACCTACGAGGTGCTCGCCATCGACCGCGAGCGCGATCTGGCGCTTCTGGCGGTGGACCTGCCCGAGGACGTGCCGCGCGATCGTGTGGGGGGATGACTCCGCGCTCATACTCGGCCAGGACGTGATCGCCCTCGGCTTCCCGATCGGCCTCACGTCGGTGACGCTCAGCAAGGGCGTGGTCTCGTCGCCGAGCCAGACGTACGCGGGGGCCACGTTCATCCAGACCGATGCCGCGATCAACCCCGGCAACTCCGGCGGGCCGCTCATGGACGCGTAGGGCCGGTCGTGGGGATGACGTGGCCAAGATGGCGGAGATCGAGGTCGATGCGGTGGGCTTCGCCGTGCCGGCCGCGGAGTCCTCGCGTTCCTGGAGCGGGAGGCGCCGGGGATCGGCATCCTGCGGGACACCTCGGCGGGAAGCATCTGCCGAGGCCACCGAGGAGCCGGCGGCGGGGAACGGCGCGGCACCGCCGCGATCGCACTCGTGACCGGCCTGCCGCTGGCGCTCGTGCTCGCGGCGTTTGTCTCGGCGCCGCCGGCGCGCGCGCAGGCGGCCGAGGCCGCGTCGAGGCGCCCGGCCGACTCCGTCGGCCGGCTGGTGCCGCGTGCGGTGTTCCGCGTGAGCTCCGGTGCCGAGGAGGCGAATTCGACGTGCGCCTGCCGTCGGTGGCGGGCACCGCGCCCAACGCCGACATCCCGATCGCCGGTGAGGGTATCGCCGCCTACCACGTGCGGTTCTCTCCCGTTTCGGGCGGGGTGACAGCGCTCGACCTCACGGATGGTCAGGGCATGTACTGCGGCGACGCATGCGTTCTGACCGCGATGCTGGCGCCGGGCGAGAGCGTGCGCGTCGGCGTCACGAGTCACGCTCGTTCGCGTGTACGAGGGTTGATGCCGCCTCCGGGCGGGCGACAATGAGGCCGTCAACACCCACGCGGAGGGGGAACCGTGCGCAGGTCAGCCATCGCGATCGCCGCCGTCGTGGTGGCGGTCGCGCTCACGGGTTGTGCTCATGCCGAAGACCCGGCCCCGCGGTCGTCGACGCGCCCCGACGTTCCCTCGATCCTGCCCACGGTGACGGTCACGCTGCCGCAGCCCGACGGGCCCAACCCGTACACCGACGGCATCAAGGTCGCCAGCTTCCTCGGCAACGAGACCCGCCGCTACTACGGCGAGGGGCCGGTGCCGGAGAAGCTCAAGGTCATCTGGAAGTCGCCGATCGGCAGCGGCACGACGGGCGGTACGGCGAGTTCGGCGGGCACGGTGACCTGGGCGGGAACCGGGTGGACCGGTCAGCCGGCGCTGGTTCGCGAAGGCGGCAAGCTGTACCTCATCGTGGGCGGCTTCGACCACAACCTCGTGAAGATCGACGCCGAGACCGGCAAGGAGCTCTGGTCGTACGCGTTCGACGACGTCATCAAGGGCAGCCCGACCGTCTTCCGGATGCCGGATACGGGCAAGCTCGCCGTGGTGTGCGGCTCTCGGCGCGGCTTCCCGCGCGCGATGAGCGACCCGAGCATCGCCCCGATCCGCTGCGTGGACTTCGAGACGGGCGAGGAACTCTGGCGGATGACGTCGCCCACGTCGAAGAGCTACAGCCGCGATGCCGATTCGAGCCCGATCATGATCGGCGACACGCTCTTCGTTGCCATCGAGACCGGCTACTTCTACGCGGTCGATCCCACGAAACCGAGGAGCGCGGGGGTCACAGGTGGCCGGTCATCAAGGCGCAGCAGCTGCTCCTCGGCTCGAACGCGTCGGGTCACGGCGGCAACCTCGTGCTGGAAAGCTCGCCCTCGGTCATCGGCGAGACGATCTACATCTCCTCGGGCGCAGGGGACGTGTACGGACTGTCCATGGCGGACATGAGCGTCGTCTGGGACTACTGGATCGGCTCGGACCTCGACGGGTCGCCGATCACCACCGAGGACGGCTACATCCTGCAGGCGGTGGAGAAGCAGTACATCTCGGCCAACGGCGGCGTGCTCAAGCTCGATCCGCGCAAGCCGCCCGCCGAGGCCACGTGTGGTACTTCCCCACGGGCAACCGCACGTTCGCCGACTGGCAGGGCGGGGTGATCGGGTCGGTGTCGCGTGAACGACGAGTACGGCTCGGGGCTCGCGCGCCCGGCGCTCGCGGCGTTCACGGCGATCGACGGCAACCTCTACGTGATCTCGCAAGACGAGATCGAAGGCACCGCCACAAGCCCGCAGGGCGGCACCGTGCCCATGCCCAAGCTCGTCTTCAAGGAGAACGTGGGCGGCGGCATCTCCACGCCGATCATGGTGGACGACTACATCATCCAGGCCGGCTACGGCGGCGGCCGTGAACGTCTACAAGATCGACTACAGCGCCGAAGGCGGGGTTCCGCTCACCGACCGGTCGGGACGGGCAGTGGACGGTCGGCGTCACCAAGGTGGCGAGCTTCGCCGCGGGCAGCTTCGAGTCCACGCCGATCGTGTGGCAGGGGCGGATCTACGTGGGCTCG
The DNA here is from genome assembly GCA_963700295.1 of uncultured Actinomycetes bacterium. GTDB lineage: Bacteria > Actinomycetota > Coriobacteriia > Anaerosomatales > Anaerosomataceae > UBA6100. The sequence continues at coordinate 372,392 of CAVOWY010000003.1, forward strand.
CGCGACGGCAACTTCTACTGCCTCGGGGATCCTGCGTACCAGCCGGTCACGATGCCCGAGGTGCCATAGGCGATTCGCTGACGGCTGCGCGAATATGCGCATAGTAGAGACTATTGGCTCGCCCGAGCAGGAATCGCGTATGATGACCGAGTCTGTATGCGTGTCGCAATCACCGGGGGATCGGATGAGTGGGGGGCGCCATGAGTTGGGGGACTTCGCGTAGAGGCTGGTCTGGTCGGATGCGCAAAGGGGGGGCGTTCTGCGCGACCGCTGCGCTGACCGCAGTCGTGCTCTTCGTTCAGCCGACGCTTGCTGACATCTCACGCGGGCAGCTCTTCGTGGGATCACAGGCGCTTGCGGTGCTCGGCGGTCCAACCTACGTCTCCGGAACGATCTCCTCGAACACCACGTGGACGGCGGCGGAGAGCCCGTACGTGATCAGTTCCTCCGTCACGGTCAACTCCGGTGTCACGCTCACCATCGAGCCGGGCGTGGTGGTGAAGATGGGGAAGACCTCGGCGTACTTGAGCGTGAACGGCACGCTGGTCTCCGCAGGTACCGAGGCGCAGCCGGTCGTCTTCACGTCGATCAAGGACGATGCCCACGGCGGCGACACGAACGGGGACGGGAGCGCCACCTCACCGGCTCCGGGCAACTGGTCCAACATCACGCTCGGATCGGCGGCCAGCGCCAGCAGCCTCCAGCACACGGAGGTCCTCTACGGCGGCTACTACTTGAGCGCTTCGGTCATCGTGAGCGGCTCGTCGCCGTCGTTCGACTCGCTGCTAGTGGACCGGAGTCACAAGTTCGGCGTCAGGGTCTCTTCAGGGGAGCCGAGTCTCACGGACTCTACGATCAGCAACTGCACGATCGGCGTGCAGGTCTCATCCTGCGGCCCTGCGGCTCGCGTCGAATCGTGCGAGTTCACCTCCGTGAGTACCACCGGCATCGACGTGCAGGGTGGCTCGCCCGAACTCGCGTCGAACCACTTCTCCGGTCCGTGCGCAAGCGCCATCTCGGTCGCTTCGGCCGCAACACCCAGGCTCGACAACAACACGGGCAGTGGCTACAACCACCGCATCCTCCTGGGTTCAACGGGGCGCTCGGCGTCGTGGACCCTGACGAAGCAACCGTTCCCCTATGTGGCCTCGACCAGCTCGATCTCAAGCGGGTTGACCGTCAACCCCGGCTGTACCCTCGCCATCGAGCCCGGCGTGGTGCTCAAGATGCTCAGCACATCGAGTGCGCTAAGCGTTGGGGGCACGCTGGTGTCCAACGGCACCCTCGAGGACCCCGTCGTGTTCACGACGATCAAGGACGACACGCACGGCGGTGATACGAACAACGATGGGTCTGCCACGAGTCCCACGGCCGGCGGCTGGGGCGGCGTCGTGTTCGAGTCGACCGCGAGCGGCAACACGCTGTCGCACGTCGAGGTTCTGTATGCTGGGTACAACTACAACGGCGCCGTGCGCATCGTCGGCTCTTCGCCGGTGCTCGGTCCGATGCTTATCAGCAACAGCTCGAGCTACGGCGTGCGAGTCGACGCAGGTGCCCCGGTCATCACGGACAGCCGCATCACCAACTGCAGCACCGGCGTGACCGTCAGTTCATCGAGTGGCTGTCCCCGCATCGAGGGGTGCGAGTTCTCCGCAATCGCTCGCGACGGTATTCGTGTGTGGGGTGGCAGTCCCACGATCCAGGAGAACGTGTTCGTGGGGCGGTGCGCGGGCAGCGCCATCCTCGTCGAAGGCGCTGCCACACCGGTCCTCTCGAACAACACGGGCAGTGGCTACAACCACCGAATCACCCTCGAGAGGCGCTCAGCATCATGGACTCTGACAAAGCAGGAGTTCCCGTACGTGTGCAGTCCTGGCGTCTCCATCGCAGGAATCTGCCCGGGAGTCACGCTGTCTGTCGATCCGGGTGTTGTTGTGAAGATGGCTGGGATCTCGGCCCGATTCGTGGTCGACGGTACGTTGCATGTCAATGGCACCGCAGAGCAGCCGGTCGTATTCACCGAGCTACAGGACGACGCCCACGGCGGTGACACCAACAACGACGGGAGTGCGAGCAGCCCGAATCCCGGCCACTGGTCGGGCATCACGTTCGAATCGACCGCTGCTGGCAGCAGCCTCGCGCACGCAGAGGTCCTCTACGCCGGCTGGTCTGGCCACGCAGGCATCCAAGTCGACGGCTCCTCGCCGACCATCGAGTCGGTGACCGTCGCAAGAAGCGCGAGTTCCGGTGTTCGCATCGACTCAGGTGCGCCGACGATCACCAATGCGACCATCACCGGCAACAACGGCACCGGCGTGTACGTGTCCTCGGGCACCGGTGCAGATCCCGTCATCAACTGGAGCGACATCTACAACAACGGCTCCCACGGCACCGAGAACCTCTACGCACCTGTCGGCAGCGGCATCGACGCGCGATACAACTACTGGGGCCGCACATCCGGCCCGCGCGCGGTCGAACACACCTACGCGCAGTGCGAGCCGTGGCTGTGGTACTCGTTCAAGACGCCGAAGAGCGCCCAGGTTCTCGGCGGCAGGACCTGGTGCGGAATCTGGGGCGAGCCCGTCAACACAGCAACCGGCAACTTCTACTACGAGGCTTCCGACCTCGTGCTTCCCGGGGTTGGTCCGTCGATTGCGGTCGGCCGCACCTACAACCATCAGGACGCCGGGTCGCGGACCGTGCTCGGCTACGGGTGGACGCTCGACGCGGACTCTTTCGTGCAGCCGCAAGCGGACGGGTCGGCGCTCGTGGTCTACCCGGGCGGTGCGCGCAAGACGTTCACTCCCAACGGTAGCGGCGGGTATGTCGCACCTGCTGGCACGCTCGACACGCTTGCAGCGACCGCGACCGGCGGCTGGACGCTCACCTCGCCCGACCGCACCGTGAACACCTACGGTTCCTCGGGCACGCTGCTTGTCGTGGCCGACCGCTACGGCAACCTCGTCCTCTACACGCGCAACACTTCGGGCGCGATCACGCGGATCGAGGGCACAGGCGGCCGGTACGCGGCGTTCACCTACACCGGCGATCTCCTCACGAAAGTCGCCGACAACGCCGGGCGCCAGGTGACCTACGCTTACAGCACCGCGGGCGATCTGCATACCGTGACCGACGTGACCGGCGCGGTCACCACCTACACGTCGGACAGCAGCCACCGCGTGACCGCGGTCGCCTCGGCGGAGCACCCGACCGAGCCCTTCGTGAGCCACACGTACGACGCCGAGAACCGCGTGGACGTGCAGCACGACGGCTACGGCAACACCGGAACGCTCTCCTACGTCGAGGGTGCGACCACGATCACGAACAACCGCGGCTACACGCAGGTCCACCAGTTCGACAGCGAGTACCGCCTCACCGCCGAGACCGACGGCGCGGGCGACGTCTCCACGCGCACCTACAATGCCGCGGGCTTGCTCGCGACCGTGACCGACGCCAACGACCACACCTCGAGCTTCACCTACGACGGCAACGGCAACACCACGAGTGCGACCGACGGGGCCGGGCACGCGACCGAGGCGGCCTACGATCCTGCAAACAACAACCTGCTCTGGAGCGAGGACGCCGAAGACGTCCGCACCACCTACGCCTACGACGCCACCGGCACCTACCTCGAGCGGGTCACCAACCCCGTCTACGAGATCCTCTACGGGCACTACACCAACGGTCTCGTCTCTGACGTGACGCTCGCGGGCGCGACCACGCACTTCGGCTACGATGCCGCGGGCCGCCTCACGAGCGTGACCGACTCGCTTGGCGCGACCTCGACCGTCGCCTACGACACCGCGGGCAACGTGACGGGCACCACCGATGCGATGGGCCGAAGTGCGAGCTTCACCTATGATGCGGCCGGCCGGGTGCTCACCGCCACCGACCCGGCAGATGAGATTGTGAGCTTCGCCTACGACCTCAACGGCAACCGCACGTCTGCGACCGACCAGCTCGGCAAGGTCACGCTCTTCAGCTACGACGTGCTCGACAAGCTCTCCGGCGTGACCGACCCGCTTTCGAATACCTGGGCCTACACCTACGATGAGAACTACAACCTCGCAACCGTGACCAACCCGAAAGACGCCACCACGAGCTACACCTACTCGGCAGACGACCTGCTGATCGAGACGGAAGACGCGCTCGGGCACACGTGGGCCTTCACGCACGACGCGGTGGGCAACACGCTTGAGAGCGAGTACCCGACAGGTGAGACCGTGACCCGCACCTACACGGCAGACGACCTCCTCGCCACGAGCACCTATTCCACCGGCGAAACCTACGCTTTCTCCTACACACCCACCCACCGGCTCGCCTCGGTCAGTGGCAGCAACGCCGCCGAGTCCTTCGCCTACAACCCTGTCGGCTGGCTGCTTTCGACGCATGACGGTTTCGGGACGTCTTTGGGCGGCTTCGACACGACATTCACCTATGATGCGGCGGGTAGGGTGACCTCGCTCGACAGCGATGCCGCGCCTGTGGTCGCCTACGCCTACGACCTCGCAGGGCGCCTCACCTCGCTCGAAGCTTCAGGTGCGGTCGCGACCTTCACCTCAGACGCCACTGGTGCCCGCACGGGCGCGAGCCTCCCCAACGGCGCGCTCACCTCGTACAGCTACGACCCGGCGGGCAGGATCGAGAGCATCGTCACGACAGCCGCATCAGGGGTGATTGCCGAGAGCTACACGCGTGATGCGGCAGGACGCGTCGCGCAAGACTCGAGCGGCGCCTACGCCTACGACGACGCCGGGCGCCTCACCACCTGGACCGCGCCGGACGACACCGTCACCACCTACACCTACGACGACGCCTACAACCTCACCGGCGCGAGTGTCGACGGCAGCGCGACCGCGAGCTTCGCCTACGATGCCGCCGACCGCATCACGAGTCCCGGCTTCACCTACGACGACGCGGGCAACCTCACCAGTGACGGCGAGCGCCTCTTCACCTACGACGCGGCAGGCCGCCTGGTCGCGGTCGCTGATGCCTCCACCGAGACCACGATCGCGACCTACACCTACGACGCGTTCAACCGGCGCACGTCAAGCGGTCTGGGGGATCTCAACCGCACCTACTACCACTACGACGGGGCGTCTGCCCGCGTGATCGCCGAGCAGACGTTCGGCGTGCCCACCACGACTTTCACCTACGACGACGCGGGGCAGCTCTTCTCGATGACGCGGGCAGGGGAGACCTACTACTACCACACAAACGCCCGCGGCGACGTGGTGGCGCTCTCCGATAGCACGGGCGCCGTCGTCAACACCTACACCTACGACCCGTGGGGACGGCCGCTCAGCGCCTCCGAGACCGTCGCCAACCCCTACCGCTACGCGTCATACCGCTTCGATTCGGCCACCGGTCTCTACTACTGCTGGAACCGCTACTATGCGCCTGAGCTCGCGCGGTTCCTCACGCGCGACATCTACCCCGGCGAGCTTTCCGACCCCGTGACGATGAACCCGTACCTGTACTGTGGTGGGGACCCGGTGAACCGGGTGGATCCGAGCGGGATGTATAACGAGGAGGTGCTGGCCTATTCGATCGAGGGCGGCCTGCAGTACGCCATGGATACGACGGTCCTACTCTGGACTGGTTGCGCTGCAGCGCTTCTCATCGTGGGTGTCGGTACGGGAAACCCGGGTCTTGTCTACGGCTCGAAGGCCCTTGGCCTTCTGACCGCGGGTTTGGACGCGTATGCAGACAGCGTTTGGGACGCCAACACCGGCGGCTGCCGATCTCAGGCCAACGCAGAGCGGGCCGTTTGGGAGTCAGGCAAGTACTCCGGTGGCATGCCTGACCCGTTGACCAGTGCGATGTCTGACACGTTCCGAATCGGTTACAGTCTGCCTGCAGCATATGCGCGGCTTCAGGCGGATGCGGACTACTACTTCGACTTCGATCACCTGAAGGAGAGGATTGCACAGTAGTGAACACGACCATGCTGCAGCTGCTAGGGTTCTTTGCCATCGTGATTGTGGGGGTTGCGTCAGTTGCGATGGTGATACGCAACGGTCCTGGGCAGGAGTTGAAATTCGTTGTCGGCTGTGCGCTGATTCTGGGTGTATCGGTGCTGGCGATCCGTATGGTGAACCCCGACGTATCTGCATCCCATTTGGTGTGGTCGGGCGTAGGAACCGTGATTTCGGGGCTGGCGTTGGGCGCGGTTGCCAAGTTCGTCGGGCGCCGCAAGAGCGGAAAGTAGTCCATCAGTCCACATGCCGCCGGATCCATGGCCACCAACCCGAGGGACGCCACCACGAGCTACACGTGCTCCCCAGACGATCTTCTGACCGAGACGGAAGTGAATGCAGGCAACCGGGCATGTCTGCAGATACTCAACGCTTTGAGTAAACGAGCTCAGGCAATTGAGTAATCGCGCCAGCACCCAGGTGAGTCACATGTACACGATCTAGCCGCGCGGTCGCGCGTCCCTTGACTCGCCCTGCATGCGGTCATACCATCAGTACGAACGCCGGTATGACCAAAGGAGTCACGCCATGACCGCGAAGGTCACCATCTCGCTTCCGGACGACCTGTTGAGCCGCCTAGATGCCGAGGCGCGGGAGCTCGGCGTGGCCCGAAGCGAGCTCGTCCAGGAGTCGCTCGCCACCTACCTCGGCAAGACCGCAGACGAGCGTCAGGCCGACGCGCGGCGTGCGCGGATGCTGTGGGCGCTCGAGGGGATGCGGACGTTCGAGGACCGGCATCCGACCATCTACGACGATCGGCCCACGCTCGAGATCCTGCGGGAAATCCGCGAGACGGATGACTCGGCACCGCTGCGCGGCGTGCCGGAGCGCGACAAGTGAGCGCACCCACGACGTACGTCTTGGACGCCTCGGTGGGGGTGAAGTGGTTCAGGGAGGAGTGGGGCTCGGCCGCTGCCCGGGCCCTGCAGCGCCAGTCGGCGCAAGGTGAGATTCAGTTGGCCGCTCCTACGCACTTCGTGCATGAAGTGCTGGCCACGGTGAAGCGTGAGAAGCGAGCCGGGGCCGTACTGGCTGCTTGGGAGGTCATCAAGGCATCCGGTGTCACGATCGTCCCGCTGTCCGACGAGGTGATCGTTGAAGCTGTCCGCCAGTGCGAGGCGCTCGGTTGCTCGTTTCACGACTCACTCGCGCCGGCGTGCGCGTCGCTTCTGGGCGCCACGCTTGCGAGCGCGGATGAACGCGCGCACGGCGCCTACCCCGACGTGCTGCTGATCGGCAACGAGCCGTGATTCCCAACCAAGGAGGGTTGCACCCCGCCCGCCTCGGCTGCTAGAGTGCTCGGCAACCGCATACACAGCCTGTGACGGGGAGTAGTACTCCGGATCGCGTAAGCCCAGAGAGTCGGGGATGGTGTGAACCCGACGTGAGCGACCGGCAGGAATGGACCTTCGAGGCTTCGGAGCAACAGCGAGCAATCGCCCACTAGTTCCGACGGACGCCCACCGATACCAGGGACCGGGTATGAAGGCCGCAAGCTTGGCCGAGTACTGCAGGACGAGTGGCCGAAGACGCGAGTCTCGGCAACGAGGGTGGTACCGCGGGAGCATTGCTCTCGTCCCTTAGAGGACGAGGGCTTTTTGTATTCCCGGGTACCGAAAGGAGCGCTCTTACCGATGATCCTACCGGGCAGAGACGAGTTCGTGAGGCTGGCAGCGGACCACGACGTGGTCCCCGTCGCGCGCGAAGTGTACGCAGACCTCGCCACGCCGATCTCGGCGTTCATGGCGCTTGCCGAGGGCGCGGAGCACGCATTTCTGCTGGAGAGCGTGATCGGCGGCGAGCGGCTCGGCCGCTACAGCTTCCTCGGCGTGGGCGATAGCGAGGTCATCACGGCGCGCGGCAGCGAAGTGGTCGTGGAGAACGGCGGCGTGCACGGGATGCGTGCCGACGACCCGCTGACGGTTGTGGCCGACCGCCTCTCGGCCGGACGCGTGGCGCGCGTGCCGGGGCTGCCGCTGTTCGTGGGCGGCGCGGTGGGCTTTGTGGGCTACGAGGCAGCCACCGGTTTCGAGCGGGTGCCGCGTCACGGCAACGACGAACTCGGCGTTCCCGACATGGTGTTCATGACCGCCGACATGGTGGTGGCCTTCGACCACGCGCGGCGCGTGCTGCAGGTGATCGCGCCCGTGCGTCCGGGCGGCGCCCCCGAGCTCGCCTACGAGGCCGCGCTCAAGCGCATCGACGCGTGTCTGCGCAGGATCGACGAGGGCCCGCGCGGGGCCGAGCTGGGTGCCGTGGGGGTCACGCGCGAGGTGCCGCTCAAGGAGCACAGCACGCGCGAGGAGTACATGGCGTCCGTGGAAGCCGGCAAGGAGCACATCGCCGCCGGCGACATCTTCCAGATCGTGCTCTCCCAGCGTTTCAGCGCCCCCTATGAGGGCGACGGCCTCGACCTGTACCGCGTGCTCCGCGCGGTCAATCCGAGCCCCTACATGTTCTACGTCCGCACCCGCGACGTGACGCTCGTGGGCTCGAGCCCGGAGCCGCTCGTGCGCGTGGAGGGCGACAGCGTGCTCACCCGTCCGCTCGCCGGCACGCGCCCGCGTGGGCTCGACGCCGCCGAAGACGGCCGCCTGCGCGCCGACCTGCTCGCGGATGAGAAGGAGCGCGCCGAGCACGTGATGCTCGTGGACCTCGGCCGCAACGACCTCGGCCGCGTGAGCGCGCCGGGCACCGTGACCGTGGACGAGCTCATGGAGGTTGAGTACTACAGCCACGTGATGCACATCGTGAGCAACGTGACGGGCACGCTTGCCGAGGACAAGGACGCGTTCGACGCCCTGCGTGCGACGTTTCCGGCCGGCACCGTCTCCGGCGCGCCGAAGGTGCGCGCGATGGAGCTCATCGCCGGCCTCGAGCCGGCGGCGCGCGGCCCGTACGCGGGCACCGTCGGCTACTTCGGCCTCGATGGGGCCATGGACATGTGCATCACGATCCGCACGTTCGTGCTCACCGGCGGCAGGGCCTACCTGCAGAGCGGTGCGGGAATCGTGGCCGACAGCGACCCGGCGCGCGAGTACGACGAGTGCCTGCACAAGGCGCGCGCGCTCCACCACGCGCTCGAACTCGCGGTGGGGGGGGAGTCACTCGGGGGGAGGCGCCGAGGAGCAACGCGTCCGCAGGCGCCGAGGGCCCCCGGGGAAGACTACGAGCGCAGCGTCTCCGACGGACCGGGGGCCGCCCGATGATCCTCGTCGTCGACAACTACGACAGCTTCACCTACAACCTCGTGCAGCTGCTCTCCGCGCTCGGCGCGGAGGTGCGCGTGGAGCGCAACGACGCCATCTCAGCCGCTGACGCGCTCGCGCTCGGCCCCGCGGGCGTGGTCATCTCGCCCGGGCCGGGCACGCCGGCCGAGGCGGGCATCTCCGCAGACGTGGTCCGCGCGGCAGCCGAGACGGGCGTGCCGGTACTCGGCGTATGCCTCGGCCATCAGGTGATCGCCGAGGTCTTCGGCGGTGTGGTGTGTCGCGCGCCCAAGCCGGTGCACGGCAAGACCGACGAGATCGCGCACGACGGGCAGGCGCTGTTCGCGGGCGTGCCGAACCCGTTCACGGCCACGCGCTACCACTCGCTCGCGGTGGAGGCCGACAGCATCGCCGCGCCGCTGCAGGTTCAGGCGACCACCTCAGACGGCGTGATCCAGGCGATCCGCCACGCGACGAAGCCGGTCTTCGGCGTGCAGTTCCATCCCGAGAGCGTCCTCACGCCCGAAGGAGCGAAGATCCTCGCGAACTTCCTCGACGTGTGCGGCGAGGTACCGCTTGAGCGCTCGGCGTCCGAGGCCCCGGCGGCCATCGCGGCGGCAGGCGGTACGGCGCGCTCCTCGGCGCAGGCTTGCCGAGGTCACGAGCGTGGGCGGCGCGATCTCGCGCGTGAGCAGCGGCGATTCGCTTGCTGAAGACGAGGCCGAGCGCGTGATGGGCATCATCATGGACGGCGAGGCGACGCCGTCGCAGATCTCGGCGCTCATCGTGGCGATGCGCATGAAGGGCGAGACGGTCGACGAGATCACCGGCTTCGCCCGTGCGATGCGCGATCGCGCCACGCCGGTGCGTCCGACAGCCGCGCGCTACATCGACACCTGCGGCACGGGCGGGGACGGTCTCCACACCTTCAACGTGTCCACGACGACCACGTTCGTGGTGGCGGGCGCGGGCGTGGCGGTGGCCAAGCACGGCAACCGCGCGGTCTCCTCCAGCGCCGGCTCGGCCGACGTGCTCGAGGCGCTCGGCGTGGATATCACGCTCGGCCCCGCCGAGGTGGCGCGCTGCATCGACGAGTGCGGCGTGGGCTTTCTCTTCGCACAGGCGCTCCACGCGTCGATGCGTCACGCGGGCCCCACGCGCCGCGAGATCGGCATCCGTACCGTCTTCAATATCCTCGGCCCGCTCACCAATCCGGCGGGCGCCAAGCGGCAGCTCCTCGGCGTCTACGACGCGCGGCTCGCGCCTGTGATGGCCGAGGTCTCGGGCAGACTCGGCGCCGAACGGACGCTTGTGGTGAACGGCCATCCGGGTATGGACGAGGTGTCCGCAAGCGGTCCGACGACGGTCGCCGAGTTCGATGCCGAGGCCGGCGGGGTGCGCACGTACACGATCACGCCCGAGGAGGTCGGCATCGCACGCTCGACGCTCGCGGATATCGCGGGTGGCGACGGGGCGGCAAACGCACTCCTCGTGCGCGCGGTCCTCGAGGGCGAGCATGGCCCCCGGCGTGACGTGGTGCTCATGAACGCTGCCGCGGCGCTGCTTGCGGCGGGCGAGGTATCCGATCTCGCCGAGGGCGTTGTGCGGGGCCGAGAGTCGATCGACTCGGGTAAGGCGCTTGAGGTGCTCGACCGGCTGATAGCCACGAGCAAGCGGCTGGCGGAGGTGGCATCGTGAGCTTCCTGGAAACCATCATCGAGCGTCGCCAGGAGCGCGTGCGCGCCGACTTCGGCTGGCTCACGCAGGCTGAACTCGAGGCCGTCGTGGGGTGCGGCAGGGAGGTGCTCGTCTGCGCGGACCTCCATGTCATGCGCGAGCGCGAGGACGTCATCGTCATCGCGGAAGTCAAGAAGGCGTCGCCGAGCGAAGGGCCGATCGCTCCGGAGTGCTCTGCGGCGGCCCAGGCGCTGCGCTATCGCGCCGGTGGTGCGGCGGCCATCTCCGTGCTCACTGAGCCCGACTACTTCGGCGGGTCGTTCGCGGACCTCTCGGATGTCGTCGACGCGGTCGAGTTGCCCGTGATGTGCAAGGACTTCATCGTGGATCCGGCGCAGATCTACATCGCCCGTGCGAGCGGTGCGGACGCTGTACTGCTGATGGTGAGCGTTCTCGGGAACAGGCTGCCCGAGTTCATGGACCTCGCCGCGAAGCTGCGGCTTGGGCGGGTGGTGGAGGTGGCCGACCTCGACGAGTTGGATATCGCGTGCGGTCTCGGCGCCGCCGTGATCGCGGTGAACGCCCGCGACTTCAAGACCCTCAAGGTCGATCGTGAACAGCAGTTGCGGGTGGTGGAGGAGGCTGCCTGCTGCGGTGATCATTTCGTGATCGCTGCGAGCGGGATCACGACCCGCGCCGATGTGGAGGAAGCCGCCGCGGCAGGCGCAGATGCGGTACTTGTCGGCACGACGCTCATGCGCGCGCCGATTCCTGAAGACGTAGTGAGAGAACTGACCGGCGTACGGAAAGGAGCACGAGATGGGCAGTGACAAGACGAGGTTCGGGCTCGATGAGACCAGGATCCCGGAGGCCTGGTACAACATCATCCCCGATCTCAAGAACCCGCCGGCGCCGCCGAAGGCGTTCGCGCCCGACGGCACCGAGCTCACGATGGACCAGATCGGCGAGCGGCTTGCCATGATCTTCCCGATGGAGTGCATCAAGCAGGAGATGTCGCCGGATCGCTGGATCGACATCCCCGGCGCCGTCATCGACGTCTACAAGACCTATCGCCCCTCGCCGCTCTTGCGCGCGCGGCAGCTCGAGCGTGACCTCGGCCTGCCGGCGGGCGTCAAGATCTTCTACAAGTACGAGGGCGTGAGCCCCGCCGGCTCGCACAAGCCCAACACCGCCATCCCGCAGGCGTACTACAACAAGCAGGAAGGCATCACCAAGATCTCCACCGAGACGGGCGCAGGCCAGTGGGGCAGCGCGCTGTCGATCGCGGGTGCCCTCTACGGCATCGACGTCGAGGTCTTCATGGTCAAGGTGAGCTACGAGCAGAAGCCCTATCGCCGCATCCTCATGGAGACGTACGGCGGCACGGTGCACGCCTCGCCCACCAATCTCACCGACGCCGGCCGCCACGTGCTGTCCATGGACCCGGACTCCACCGGCTCGCTCGGCATCGCGATCTCCGAGGCCGTCGAGGTCGCCCTCAAGGACCCGGCTACGCACTACTCGCTCGGCAGCGTGCTCAACCACGTCTGCCTACACCAGACCATCATCGGCCAGGAGGCCATCGAGCAGATGGCGCTTGCCGAGGAGGAGCCCGACGTGGTCATCGGGTGTGTCGGTGGCGGCTCCAACTTCGCCGGCATCGCGTTTCCCTACTACCACCGCAAGCTCGAGGGCAAGAGCAACGCACGCCTGCTCGCAGTCGAGCCGAAGGCCTGCCCCACGCTCACGGCAGGCGAGTACCGTTACGACCTCGGTGACGAGGCCGGCATGACGCCGCAGATGCTCATGTACACGCTCGGCCACGACTTCGTGCCTGCCGGCATCCACGCCGGCGGACTGCGCTACCACGGCGACTCGCCGCTCGTTTCGCAGCTCGTGCACGAGGGCGAAGCCGAGGCCGTTGCCGTCGATCAGACCGCATGCTTCAAAGCCGCTGTGCAGTTCGCTCGTGCCGAAGGCATCCTGCCAGCCCCCGAGAGCAGCCACGCGATCCTCGCTGCCATCAACGAGGCCCAGGCGGCCCAGGCGGCAGGCGAGGACAAGGTCATCCTGTTCAACCTGTCGGGTCACGGGCATTTCGACCTGGCCGCGTATGCCGCGTACAACGCGGGTGAGCTTCAAGACTACGACTTCGCTGCAGGCGCGACGCTCTGCGAGAACGAGTAGCGCGTGTCCCGAACACGCATCAAGATATGCGGCCTCACAAGGCCGGAGGACGCCGCCGCCGCGGTCGCCGCAGGTGCGGACGCGGTCGGCGTCGTGCTCGCTCCGTCCAAGCGGCAGGTGACCCTCGACCAGGCGGCCGAGGTGTTCGCCGCAGTGCCGCCGTTCGTGGCGCGCGTGGGTGTCTTCGTTGACGCGCATGCAGACGACGTGTGGGAGGCCGTCTCAAGGTTGGAGCTCACTGCCGTGCAGTTCCACGGCGATGAGGCGCCGGAGACATGCGAGATGGCGCCTGTGCGGGTGATCAAGGCCTTGCGTGTGGGCCCGGGTTTCGGCGCCGCTTCAGCCGATGCGTACCGCGGCGTGGTCTCGGCGCTGCTGCTCGACACGCTCGTGGCCGGCGAGGCTGGCGGTACCGGCGTCGCCTTCGACTGGTACGCCGTCGCGGGGCGTCTCCCCGGGTGGGCGCCGGTGGTGCTCGCGGGCGGGCTGGGTCCGGAGAACGTGGCCGAGGCGGTGCGCGCGCTTCGGCCGTACGCGGTGGATGTCTCCTCGGGCGTCGAGTCGGCGCCCGGAGTGAAGGACCACCGCCTTATCGAGGAGTTCGTCGCGGCCGTGCGTGCCACTGATGGGGAGGCGCGAGACGTATGAGACGTACGGGAGTCCTGATCGCAGCGCTGCTCCTGGCAGCGGCTCTGGCCGGGTGCAACGGGGGCGGATCATCGTCGGGCGGGTCCGCGGAGGACGAGTCCTCCTCGCCAGCCGCCGGCGACGCATCGGCGCAGGTGCTCGTGCTCGGCCGCTCGGTGATGACCGGGTGGATGTCGCACTGGGGCGGCGATGGTTCGATGCCGGCCGAGTGGGAGGGCTACACGATCACCTTCCGGGAGATCGAAGGCCCGCCCGGCATCGGCACAAGTGCCGCCAGCGCGATAGCGGAGGCGCCCGCCGGGTCCACGGTGCTCTTCAAGTTCTGCTTCGTGGACTTCAGCGGTGGTGACTACGCTGAGGAGTTGGACGCTTACCTCGAGTACGTGGCCGAGGTGGCTGACGCCGCGGATTCGCGCGGCGTGCGACTCATCCTCGGCACGGCATTGCCCAAGGTCCCTGGCGAGACCACCGACGAGCTGGTCGCGGAACATCGCGAGTTCGGCCAGCGCGTTGAGGAGTTCGCCGCCGACCGGCGCTCCGCCGGCCAGGATGTGGTGGTGCTCGACCTGAACGCGGTGCTCGCCGACTCGGATGGTGCGCTTCGCGACCGCTATGCTGTGTCTTCCGACGATTCGCATCTGAGCGACGCTGCTTACGATGCGCTGGACGAAGCGCTCTTGCCCCTGCTTGCCGAACGCCCCTGACCTGGAGGTTCTCGCATGTCCGACGTGTTGCTCCCCTCGGCCGAGATGGCGTATTCGACGCCTGACGCTCAGGGCTTCTACGGCCCCTACGGCGGCACGTTCGTGCCCGAGACCGTCATACCGGCCCTGACCGAGCTTGCTGCGGCATACGAGGCGGCGCTCGCCGACCCTGCCTTCCTCGAGGAGCTCGTGTACCTCCTGCGCGACTACGTGGGCCGGCCGTCGCCGCTCTACCGCGCGGACCGGCTCGCCGCGGCCGTGGGCCTCGGCGCGGTCTACCTCAAGCGTGAGGACTTGAACCACACCGGCGCGCACAAGATCAACAATACGATCGGCCAGTGTTTGCTCGCCAAGCGCATGGGCAAGCAGCGCGTGATCGCCGAGACGGGCGCGGGCCAGCACGGCGTGGCCACGGCCACGACTGCGGCGCTCATGGGCCTTGAGTGCGCGGTCTTCATGGGCACCGAGGACATCCGCCGTCAGGCATTGAACGTCTACAAGATGCGCCTCCTTGGCGCCGAGGTCGTGCCGGTCGCCGAGGGCACCGGCACGCTCGCCGATGCGGTCACCGCCGCGCTGCGCCACTGGGTGGAGCGCGTGGAGGACACGTTCTACGTCATCGGCTCGGCGGTCGGCCCGCATCCGTACCCGAGGATGGTGCGCGACTTCCAGAGCGTGATCGGCTCGGAGATCATCGGTCAGCTCGCCGAGAAGAGCATCGACCACGTGGACGCGGTGATCGCGTGTGTGGGTGGCGGCAGCAACGCCATCGGCACGTTCCACCCGTTCCTGCGCGATGTGCCTGCAGACGGACGGCCGCTCATGATCGGGGCGGAGGCGGCCGGTCTCGGCATCGAGACCGACAAGCACGGCGCTGCGCTCACCAAGGGCTCGCCGGGCGTGCTGCACGGCTTCTACAGCTACCTGCTGCAAGACGACGCGGGCAATCCGCTCGAGGCGTACTCGATCTCGGCCGGGCTCGACTATCCCGGTGTCGGTCCGGAGCACAGCTTCCTGAAAGATGAGGGCCTCGTGCGCTACGAGAGCGTCACCGATGCCGAGGCGCTCGAGGCGTTTGCGCTGCTCACGCGCACCGAGGGCATCATCCCGGCGATCGAGAGCAGTCACGCGCTGGCCCTGCTGCCGCGTTTGGCCGCCGAGCTTGGACCGGACGCGGTCGTTGTCGTGACGGTCTCCGGCCGCGGCGACAAGGACATGGACATCGTCCGGGAGGCTGGCCTCGGTGGCTAGCGCCGACCACGCCGCGTCCCCTCGCTCGCTGTCCTCGCCGGGGGCCCCGACGCCTTCGGCGTCCTCCCCGGCTGCGGAGGCTTCGCTCGAGAACGCGGCGAGTCCGTCGCCCCACGAGTCCCGCCTCATGGATGCCTTCGGGAAGGGAAGACCAGCCCTCATCGTCTACCTCATGGCGGGCTATCCCGACCGCGACACGTCGCTCGAGTCGCTTCGCGCCGCAGCGCGCGGGGGTGCCGACGTGATCGAGCTCGGCGTGCCGTACGGCGATCCGCTCGCCGACGGCCCCGTGATCGCGGAGGCCGCGAAGGTCGCGCGCGAGCAGGAGGGCGGCTTCGGACTCGTGCACGCGCTCCAGGTGGCCGAGGCGTTCGGGGCCGATCCGGGCGTTGAGGAAGCGCCGCCTGTGGTCGTGATGACCTACCTCAACCCACTCATGCGGCTCGGGCTCCCGGCAGCGGCCGAGCGGATGCGTGACGCCGGCATCGCGGGCGTGATCGTGCCCGACATGCCGCCGGAAGCGGCTGCGCTCTGGAAGCGCGTGTCGGCGGGCATCGACACGGTGTTCCTGACGGCACCGACGTCCACCGACGAACGCCTGGCGATCGTGGCGGCTGCGTCCGAAGG
Organism: uncultured Actinomycetes bacterium; assembly: GCA_963700295.1. Lineage (GTDB taxonomy): Bacteria > Actinomycetota > Coriobacteriia > Anaerosomatales > Anaerosomataceae > UBA6100. The sequence goes on from CAVOWY010000003.1 coordinate 388,673, forward strand.
CTTCGTGTACTGCGTGAGCGCCACCGGGATCACCGGCGAGCGGGACACGCTCGCGCTCGGGCTGGCCGACCAGGTCGAGCGCATCCGCGCCCACACGACCCTGCCGGTCGCCGTGGGGTTCGGCGTGAGCACGCCCGAGCAGGCCGCGCAGGTGGCGGCGATCGCCGACGGGGTGATCGTGGGGAGCGCCATCGTGAAGCGTCAGAAAGACCCCGACCAGGTCGAACGGTTCGTGCACCAGCTGTCGGAGGCGGTGTCGGGCTAGTCCAGCCCGAACCAGGTCTTCCAGACAGCGAGGTTGGGGTCGCCCGCCACGCTCGGCGTGTCGAGGCCGAGTTCGCGCGCGACGCGATCGCCCAGGCCGAAGACGACCGCGTAGGCGAGGTAGGGGCCCCACAACTCCACTGCGATCGGCGGTTCGTCCTCAAGCGTGCCGAAGTCCTGCAGGTAGCGCTCGAACGCCTGCAGCCGTTCGCGCTCGGCCTTGCCGGCGTCGGTGCGCGATCCGCCGCTCATGAGCCCGAGCTGCTCGGCCCTGGCGTTCACGCTCTGCTGCCACCGAAGCAGCCCGGTGCTGAACGTGCCCGGGTGGCTGCGCGCTCCCGCCTGCAGGTCCGCAAGCGACAGCGCGCCCGCGCCGCCGAGCGTCTCCCACAGGAACGAGACGAGCTCCTTGTCGAGGATGTCGAGCGCGTCCCAGCGCTCGGCCACCGGCCTGAGCTCGGTCACGGCGATATCGTGCGCCCGCGCGATCGTCGTGACCCGCCGGACGCTCGCCCGCTGCTCGAGCGCACCGTCGGCGACGAGGAGCAGGAGGCTCGCCTGGATCTCCGCCTCCCCGATCCGCCCGCGGTGCTCGAGGCAGCCGACGACCGCGGGGTGGAGGTCGGGCGGCTCGCGCAGGTAGCGGGGCGCGTCCATCAGTCGTTCCAGGGACTGTCGCTGTCGTCGGAGTGCTGCTCGGCCGCCACCGCGAGCATCACATTGCGCTCGATGATCTGCCAGTCGGGGCGTGCATGCACGCGCTGCCAGGTCTCCCAGACCTCGGGAAGCCATGCCTCTTGCAGGTAGGCAAGCCACTCGGCGTTCCAGACGTTGCCATGCGCGGCGTATCCGCCGCGTGTCAAGATCCCGGCAGCTACGAACTCCCTGGAGACATCGTCCATCAAGTCGATGAACGGGGCTTCGGTGCGGCGCAGGAGCCGCATGGCGATGTCGATGAGAGACGTGTCCTCCCAGTGCGTGGCCTTGAGGAACCGTCCGGTGAAGCCGGGTCCTTCGCTGTAGGTCGCACGCACGAACAGTGCGGGCGGCTTCTGGAAGCCGAACTTGGCCTCACCCTGCCAGATCTGCGCATAGCCGCTGTTCTGGAGCCAGTCGACGGTGAGGCCGAAGATGCCTTTGCTGAGCGTGCGGACGTCCACCTTCGGTCCCTGAGGCGAGGGATACCCGAACATCATGCCCGCGGCCGGCAGATAGCGTCCCGCGCACAGGTACGCCTTTGCCGCCACGGAGAATTCGATCCCGTTGGGTGTCTCGATGGCCATGGCCGTTCCTCCTTCGGGTGCGCATGCGCACCGGTCGTCCAGCCCTCAGTCGCTCCAGCTGTCGTCGCGGTCGAGTCGTGCCTGTTTCGCACTCAGGATGACGCGTTCGAGAAGCTGCCAGTCGGGGCGCGCATGCGTGCGCTGCCACGACTCGGCGGTCTCAGGAAGCCATGCCTGCGAGAGATAGGACAGCCACTCGGCGCTCCACACGTTGCCGTGCGCCGCGTAGCCGCCACGCGTGAGGATGCCGGCCGATGCGAACTCGGCGGACACGTCATCGAGAAAGGACACGAACGGGAACTCGGCGAACGGCAGGAGCGCCATCATCACGCCGAGCACGGTTGCGTCCTTCCATTCGGTGGCTTCGAGCATCCTGCCCGAGAGCCCGGGGGCGCCCGAGTAGACCGCGCGCATCATGAGCATCGGCTTGCGCGAGCGGCTCGTTTCCGGCACACCGACCCATACCTGCGCGTAGCCGCCGGTTTGCAGCCAGTCGAGCGTTGACGCGAGGACGCCGATGGCGAGCTGGTGGTAGTCCACGAGCGGGCCTGCCGGCGAAGGATAGCCCCGGGAGATGCCGGCGCCCGGAGCGAGCGCAGCGGCGCACAGATACGTCTTCGCGCCTATGGAGAACTCGGCGCCGTTCGGCGTCTCGATCGCCACCGCAACCCCCCTGTGCTCCGCCTGCCCGGCGGGCCCCCCGGCCCGCGTCCGAACTAGATGTTCTCGGTCGCCTTGCGGTCTCTGCGTGCTCTGACGACGGAGGTGACAGCGATGACTACCAGGGCACCGACGGCCACAATGGCCAACACCGTCATGGTGTCCGGCTTGTTGTCGACAGCAGCACTTGTCTCGCTGCTGGACATCCCAAGAAGTCCATTCAGCGCTCCCGTGAGCGTGTCCTCGGGCACTTCGCCGATGATCGTGTCCACATGCTCGCCGGACGACGACACGAACACGAACGACGGCACGTACTGGATGCCGTACTCGTTGGCGAGGGCCGCGCCCTCGTCGCTTTCCTCCACGTTGTACTTACGGATCGCCACGGTGCCTTCGTACTCGGGAATGAGCCCGTCCACGACGGGCGCCATCTTCAGGCAGCTCGGTCAACTCTCGGTGTAGAACTCGTACATGACCGGCAGGCCGTCAGGCACGGGAGCTCTCGTCAGGAGTGAATGTTGCCGTCCCCGTCTCGGTGGTCGAGCAGGCGGTGAGCGCGACTGCGAGTGCGAGCAGGGCGAGGAATGTTGCGAGTCTGGTCACGTGGCGCATCGCGCTCCTTCCGTTGGCCCCGGGACTAGTGTACCCCGAACGACGTGCTGGCCGAGCGCGGTCTCGGAATGCACGCCGACGTGATGATAGACTCGGCGCATGCGCATCGCACTCGCACAGATCAACGCCACCGTGGGGGACATCGAGGGCAATCTCGACCGATGTCTCACCGCGGTCGCCGCCGCCGTGAGGACCGACCTCGTGATCCTGCCCGAGCTCGCGCTTACCGGCTATCCGCCGGAGGACCTGCTCGCGCGGCCGGACTTCGTGGACCGTACCCTCGACGCGTTGCGCGAGTTCGCCGCTGCGGCGAAGGTCCCCGCGCTCATCGGGTTCGTTGACCGCACCGACCGCGGTCTCGGCAACGCTGCGGCGCTGGTGCGCGACGGCACGATCGAGGCGGTCTACCACAAGCGTCTGCTGCCGAACTACGGCGTCTTCGACGAGGAGCGCTACTTCGAGCCGGGCACGTGCGACCTGCTGGTGACGGTCGCTGGCGAGCGCTGCGCGATCACCATCTGCGAGGACATCTGGGTGCCCGAGACCACGGTGCGGCTTGCCGAGGCCGGCGCAGATGTCGTGCTGAACCTTTCGGCGTCGCCGTTCCATGCCGGCAAGGGCGGTGAGCGCGAGGCCATGCTGCGTGCGCGCACGACCGAAAGCCCGGTGTGGGTGGCGTACTGCAACCTTGTGGGCGGGCAGGACGAGCTCGTCTTCGACGGCCGTTCGGTGGTGGTGGCGCCCGGCGGTCGCCTGGTCGCGCGGGCCCCGGCCTTCGCGGAGGGCACCATCGTCGCCGAGGTTGGAAAGCAGGCCTCGATCGCCACAGCGGGCAGGGACCTCGCGCCTGGCGCGATCAGTGCCACTCCGGAGGGAGCTGGCGGAGGTCTATCAGGCCCTCAAACTCGGCCTGGCCGACTACACGCGAAAGAACGGCTTCACCGACGTGGTCGTGGGGCTCTCAGGCGGGATCGATTCGGCGCTCGTGGCGGCGCTCGCGTCCGATGCACTCGGCGTCGAGCATGTGCACGGCGTGCTGATGCCCGGGCCGTATTCGAGCGTGGGAAGCGTGGACGACGCCCTCGTGCTCTCCGGCAACCTCGGCATCGACGCGCTCACCCTGCCGATCGGGGAGTCGTTCGAGTCGCTCCTCGACACGCTGGAGCCGGCCTTCGGCGAGCTGCCCGAGGATGTGACCGAGGAGAACCTGCAGGCGCGGGTACGCGGCACGCTGCTGATGGCGCTTTCGAACAAGCTTCGGTGGCTCGTGCTTGCGACCGGCAACAAGAGCGAGATCTCAGTCGGCTACTCGACGCTTTATGGCGACATGGTGGGCGGCTTCGCGCCCATCAAGGACGTCTTCAAGACGCGCGTTTGGGACCTGGCCCGCTGGCGCAACGAGCAGGGGCCGGTGATTCCGGAAGCCACCATCGCCAAGCCACCTTCGGCCGAGCTGCGCCCCGGTCAGACCGACCAGGACACGCTGCCGCCCTACGACGTGCTCGACGGCGTGCTGCGCGCCTACGTCGAGCAGGACCGGTGCGCTGACGAGATCGTGGACGCGGGCTTCGACCGTGAGGTGGTCGAGCGCGTGATTCGGATGGTGGACGCCGCCGAGTACAAGCGTCGCCAGGCCGCACCGGGCACGCGCGTCACGCACAAGGCTTTCGGCCGCGATCGGCGCATGCCCATCACGAACCTGTATCGGGGCGCCGAGTGATCCCCGTCGAGCTCGTCTGGATCGAGGCGGACGACCCCCGGATGGCTCAGGTGCACGCGTTGCGCCACGAGGCGCTCTTCGCCCCCTTCGGCTTCTCGCGCGACGACCGCTGGGACGATGCGGGCGAGGACCGGTGCCATCTCGTGGCGCTGGTCGATGGCGAGGTCGTGGGCTACGCGTGTCTGTTGCTCGACGCCGAGGGCGGCGGTCATCTCCGTCAGGTGAGCGTTTGGCCCGCGCTACAGCGCTCAGGCGTGGGGCGCGCGCTCATGCTCGAGGCCGAGGCGGAGGCGGTGCATCGCGGCCTACGGCTGCTGTGGCTGAACGCCCGCGTGACCGCCGAGCCGTTCTACCAGCGCCTTGGCTACGCCACGGTGAGCGGCGTCTTCCCGTCGGGTCGGACCGGCGTGCCGCACGTCCGGATGGAGAAGCGCCCGGGCCGCTAGCGTTCGGCCGATCTGTGGCATAACCTAACAGACGGGGTGCGCCCACGGGCGCCCGCGTATTGCTGCGTTATCGAATCGACCCTTTAGGAGGAGTCCATGCCGAGCATCACCCGTGATCAGGTCCATGTACCCGCCGACGTTCCCGCGGCGGCACGCGATACCTACATCGACAACTACCTCAAGGCGACCCGTGACACCGGGCGCCTCATGCTGTACGCCTGCGACCAGAAGGTCGAGCACCTGAACGACGACTTTTACGGCGAGGGCATCGACCTGGCCGACGCCGAGCCCGAGCACCTCTTCCGGATCGGCAGCCAGGGCATCTGCGGCGTGCTCGCCGGCCAGCGCGGCCTCATCGCGCAGTACGCAGCCGACTATCCGGAGATCAACTACCTCGTGAAGATGAACTCCAAGACGCACCTGGTGAAGACCTCGGCGAAGGATCCCGCCAAGCACCAGGACGACCCGTACTCGCCGCAGCTCTACGACATCCAGACCGCGCTCGATCTGCGTGACAACGGCGTGAACGTGGTCGGCGTCGGCTACACGATCTACCTCGGCAGCGAGTACGAGTCGCAGATGATGATGGAGGCCGGGCAGCTTATCGCCGACGCGCACTCGATAGGCCTCCTCGTGGTGCTGTGGATCTACCCGCGCGGCCGTGCAGTGCTCGACGAGACGAACGCGCACCTGATCGCGGGCGCTGCGGGCGCTGCGTGCTGTCTCGGCTCGGACTTCGTGAAGGTCAACCCGCCCAAGGGCGATGAGGCCGCGTCTTCAGCGGACAAGCTCAAGGAGGCCGCCGCGGCAGCTGGCCGGACCGGCCTGGTGTGCGCCGGCGGCTCGACCGTGGACGCGCAGACCTTCCTCACCCAGCTGTGGGAGCAGATCCACGTGGGCGGCGCGTCCGGCAACGCAACCGGTCGCAATATCCACCAGCGCTCGCTCGACGAGGCCGTGCGCCTGACCAAGGCGATCAGCGCCATCACGCTCGGCGACTGGAGCGTTGCCGACGCGCTTGCGGTGTTCAACGGCCAGAAGGACTTCCGCCTGTAGGCGCCGCTCATCGAAGTCACACTGACGCGGCATCGCCTCGGGGGCGGTGCCGCGTTATCATTACCACCTGAACGTTCAGCCTCGAGCCGCGGAGCAGCATGTCCATCAACGACTGGTTCAAACAGCGGGAGAGCCGTCGTTACACGGTCTCCGCCGGTGCGCCGTCGGCCGAAGGGCTTCCCGACGGCGTCTGGCGCAAGTGCCCCGACTGCAACAAGACCCTCTACCAGGGCGATGTAGCCGATCGTCACTCGGTCTGCCAGCACTGCGGCCACCACTTCGAGCTCATCGCCCGCGATCGCATCGACGTGCTCATCGACGAGGGCACCTTCGTCGAGAGCGACGCCGATGTCACTTCGCTCGACCCGCTCCGGTTCTCGGCGGCCAAGCCCTACGCCGCCACGCTCGAGAAGGCTCGCGAAACGACGGGACTCTCCGAAGCCGCAGTCACCGGCCGCGCCACCGTGGACGGTCTGCCCGTAGCAATCGGCGCGCTCGACTTCCGTTTCGTGGGCGCTTCGATGGGCTCGGCGGTCGGCGAGAAGATCACACGGCTCTTCGAGCTCGCGCTAGCCGAGCGCATGGCGGTCATCATCATCGTGGCCTCCGGCGGCGCGCGTATGCAAGAGGGCATGCTCTCGCTCATGCAGATGGCCAAGACCGCCGCGGCTGCCGAGCGTCTGGCGAAGGCCGGCCTCCCGTATATCGCGGTTCTCGTCGATCCCACGTACGGCGGCGTGACCGCGAGTTTCGCAACGCTCGCCGACGTCATCTTTGCTGAGCCCGGCGCGCTGATCGGATTCGCCGGGCCGCGCCTGGTGGAGCAGACGATCCGGCGTTCGCTGCCGAAGGGCTTCCAGAGCGCCGCATCGCTCGTCGAGCACGGGATGATCGACGGTGTGGTGCCGCGAGGCGAGCAGCGTGAGCGAGTCGCCACCGTGCTCGCCTACCTGCTGCCGGGATCCCCCGCCGCAGCGACCGCGGGGGGTGGGGCGTAGTGGCCCGTTTCGTGATGGAGTTCGAGCGGCCGCTCGTCGAACTCGAGGAGAAGCTTGCCGAGCTCAGTCGGCTCGACATGGCGGCGATGCCAGACCTGGCTGCCGAGATCACCGATCTCGAGCGCGAGGTCGAGCGACTTCGGCAGACGCTCTACTCGGCGCTCTCGCCCTGGGAAAAGGTGCAGGTCAGCCGTCATCCGGAGCGGCCCAAGACCGACGACTACTTGAACGGGCTGTTCGCCGATGTCGTCGAACTCAAGGGCGATCGCGCCTTCGCCGATGACGAGGCCATCCTGGCCGCGCTTGCGACGATCGACGGCCGACGCGTCGTCGTGATCGGCCACCGCAAGGGCCGCACGACCAAGGAGAACATCGCACGCAACTTCGGCTCGCCGCATCCCGAGGGCTTCCGCAAGGCGGAGCGCGCCATGCGCCTCGCGGGCAAGTTCGGGCTGCCGGTGGTGACGCTCCTCGATACCGCTGGCGCTTCTCCGGGCCTCGAGGACGAGGAGCGCGGCCAGGCGTGGGCCATCGCCAGTTGTCTTGCAACGCTCTCCGACCTGCCGGTGCCCGTCGTGGTGGTCGGCATCGGCGAGGGCGGCAGCGGGGGCGCGCTCGCGATCGGCTTCGGCGATCGCCTCATCATGCTCGAGAATGCGTACTACTCGGTCATCTCGCCCGAGATGTGCGCGGTCATCCTGCACAAGGACGCGACCCGTGCGCCCGAGACCGCCTCGGCGCTCACGCTGACGGCCGAGGACCTCGTGCGCCTCGGCATCGCCGATGAGATCGTGCCCGAGCCGCTCGGCGGGGCGCATCGCGACCCGGCCGCCGTGCTTGCCGAGGTAGGCGCGCGCGTCTCGGCTGCACTTGAGAGCTATCGGCCGAGGATCCCGCGGCGCTCGCCGAGCGCCGGTACGCGCGGCTGCGTGCGATAGGGGAGTTCGCAGAAGGCGCAGGGTAGCGCCCGCCGACGGTACCGTCAACCGACCTGGGGGGAGTGATCGTGAGTCCTGCGACCAATATCAAGCGTGTAGGCATGCTGTTCAGCGGCGGACCGGCGCCGGCGGCCAACGCAGTCATCTCCGCCGCGGCGATCTCGTTCCTCAACAGCGGCATCGAAGTCATCGGCTTCTACGACGGCTACGAGAACCTCGAGAACTACTCGGAAGGGCATCCGCTCGTGGAGGGGCGCCACTTCATCCGGCTCACGCGCGATGACGTGTCCGCCATCCGCAACCGCAAGGACATCATCCTTCGCACCTCGCGCGCGAACCCCGGCAAGCCGGTGGGGCAGCGCGATGACCTCGCCGACGACCGGCGCAACCAGAAACTCCGCAACGTGTACGCGGCGCTCGAGGCCTACGAGATCGACGCGCTCGTCTCGATCGGCGGCGACGATACCCTCAAGACCGCGAACTACCTCAAGGAGCTCCAGAACGTGGTGGCCGATCTACGGCCGATCCGCATCGTCCACCTGCCGAAGACGATCGACAACGACTACTACGGCATCGACTGGACGTTCGGCTTCTTCTCGGCAGCGCACTTCGCTGCGAGCGAGATCCGCAACCTCGGCGCCGACGCGCGCTCCACGCAGGTGTGGTACGTGCTTGAGATCATGGGCCGCAAGGCCGGCTGGCTCACCTACGCCTCGGGCATCGCCGGCGAGGCGACCAAGATGATCTCCGTCGAGGACTACGACGACACGTTCGACGCGCGGATCGAGGCCGAGGGACTCGTGGACCTCATGCAGCGGCGCGAGAGCGACGGCAGGCGCTACGGCATCATCTGCATCGCCGAGGGGCTCGCCGACCACCTGCCCGACGACTTGCGTCCGCAGACGACCGACGAGCACGGCAACCTCAAGCTCGGCGACGCCCAGGTGGGGCGCGTGCTCGCGAGGGAGATGGAGCGCGTCTACCTCGAGCGGACCGGGCATCACGATCAAGGTGCGCGCGAAGCAGATCGGCTACGAGGCGCGCTGCGCCGAGCCGAGTGCCTTCGACGTGCTGCTCGGCACGCAGCTCGGCGTGGGCGCGTACCGTGCGCTCGTGGAGAAGGGTCTCACCGGGGTCATGGTGAGCGTGGAGGACCAGCTCTCCCTCAAGTACGTGCCGTTCGACCTGCTCATCGACGACGAGACGATGAAGACGAAAGTGCGTTTCATCGACCGTGAGAGCGACTTCTACAAGCTCGCCCGGGCGCTCGAGTACCAAGGGATGCTCTCTGAAGACAAGGGCGACGCATGATCGATCGCGAGCTCATCCGTATCTTCCGCGAGGTCGGCCGCGACCTGTTCGTCGCCGGGCTCACCACGAGCCACGGCGGGAACATGAGCGTGCGCGACGGCGGCCGGGTGATCATCACGCGGCGTGGCTCAATGCTCGGCAGGCTCACCGACGACGATCTCATCGAGACCGGCATCGAGCCGTGCGCCGCGGACGAGCGCTGCAGCCGCGAACTGGTGGTGCATCGCGCCATCTACGCCGCTACCGACGCGCGCGCGATCGTGCACGCGCATCCGCCGCACACGGTGGCGCGCAGCTTCTCGGCAGACGTCATCGCGCCCGCGGACTCGGAGGGCCTCTACGTACTCGGCGAGGTGCCGGTCGTGACGGCCGCGCAGACGATAGCCTCTCCCGAGGCTGCCGAGGTGCTTGCCGAAGCGCTACGCGGAGCGCCCATCGCTGTCCTGCGGACGCACGGACCGTTCGCGCGGGGCGCCTCGCTCGACGAGGCGTTCATGCACGTGAGCGTGCTTGAGGCGAGCGCGACGATCCTCGAACTGCTCGGCAGGTAGCGAGCCTGCGCTACATCACCGCGCCAGCGAACATCCCGCTCACGATAGTGGGGACCGCCTTCACGAGGCCGGTCACCACGATGAACACCAGCATCGCCGGGACCGCACGCTTCTTCTCGATGCCGAGCGCCTTAGAGACCAGTGCGCCGAACAGGATGGCCAGACCCCACACCACGAACAGGTCGATCTGCGAAAGCACGGCATAGGCCGCTCCCGGCGCCTGCGTCGGGTCGCTCGGCGCAACGAGCGCACCGAGCCCGCTGTAGCGCAGCCACGTGCCGGTTGAGGCCATCGAGATGCCCTGGATCACGTTGCGGATGGCATTGCGGCAGGAGCGAGAGGGCAGCCACGGTGAGCATCGTGGGGAACTTCACCGGGCTTGCCCAGGTCTTGGCGGCGACGAAGAAGAATGTTGCGGTGTACCCGATCGCCATCAACGCACCGAGCGCGCTGAACACGATGTCGGCGATCGAGGTCACCTGCATCGCGGTATTGAGCGCCTCATCCTCGGTCATCTCGCCCGAGGCCTCGGCCTCGGCGTTCATCTTCTCGTAGTCGGCGCGCTCGGCTTCCGGCATCGACTCGATCTGCTCGTCGAACATCGCCTGCGCCTCGGCGGTCTGCGCCTCGAGCTTCATGGGCGTGGAGACCGCGGTCTTGAACAGCACGGAGGCGAGCAGCAGGATCGCCAGGGGGATCCAGAGCCACTTCACCGCGTCGCCCGCCCGCTCGAGTGCTTTGCCGGGGCGGAACAGGCCGGTCAGGATGTGCGCGAACGAACGCATGGCGACTCCTTCGTCACTCGTGTCGAAGTGCGGTCAACGGGTCGAGATTGGCCGCGCGTACCGCCGGCAGCACGCCGGAGAGCAGGCCGATGCCCGCGGCGAACGCGATGGCGAACACCGCGAGCCACACCGGAATCTGGAAGAACGACGTGGTCGCGGTGCCCGCCATGCCGCTCGTGGTGGTGTCGGCCGCGATGAGCGCCTGGACGAACAGGTTCGCGAGCGCGGCGCCGGCTGCCGAGAACAGCAGGCCACCGAGTCCGCCCAGCACGCCGATGATGGCGGCTTCGCCGAGGAACACCCGCTTGATCTGGCGGTTGGAGGCGCCCACTGCCTTCATGATGCCGATCTCGCGCGTGCGTTCGTAGATCGACATGGTCATGGTGTTGGCGATGCCGAGCGCGGCCACGAGCATCGCGATACCGCCGAGCGCGCCGAGCACGCCCTGGATGATGAGGAACGTGCCCTTGAGCGCCTTCAGCGTGGACTGCGCCGAATACGCGTAGAAGCCCTGCTCGATGATCGTAGCTCTCGATATCCGTGACCGAGTTGACCGAATCGGCCTTCACGATGAGCTGATCGTAGGTGAGGCTCCGGCGGTCTGAGCCGTTGATGTCGAGCGCCGCATCCATCGTGATGTATGCCGAGGAGTCGGTCATCATGTCGGTGGGCGCGATGATGCCCACCACCGTGAACTTCTTCTTGCTCTGCGTGGGCTGTGCGTTCGGGTCGGCCGCGTACTCGGCCTCGGTGGGGTAGATGGTGGCAGTGAGCACCAGCCGCTTGCCCAGCACGTCGAGCTCCGGTGCGTTCCCGCTCACCGGGCCCATCATCATCATCGAGTCATCGGAGGCGGGCGAGAACGATGCGGGCACCGTGGCGCCCAGCAGGATCTCGCTGTCGTTGCGCGGGAGGCGGCCGGATTCGAGCTCGTAGCCGAACTTCTCGAAGCTCTCCATGTCCACGCCGTAGGGCATCGTGTAGTTCACGTACTTCTTGTACGTCATGCCCTCGGTCATGACCGGCACGCTCGGCAACACGGCCTCCACGTGCTCGATCGTCTCAAAGCCCTCCACCACCTCATCGGAGAGCATGACCGCCTCGGCGCCAGGCATGCCGCCACCGCCGAACACGGTGATGTGCGTGGCAGCGCCCAGGTCGCCGAGCTGCGCGGTGAGGTTGGCCTGCAGACCGATGCCGAGCGACACCATCAGCACGATCGCCGAGGTGCCGATGACCACGCCAAGTGACGTCAGGGCCAACCTGAGCTTCATCCGCCGCAGGTTGGAGACGACCAGGAATGCGAGGTCGCGGAAGCGCATCGGCTATGAGCCCAGCCCGAAGAGCGCCTTGATGAACGCCACGAACCAGTTGTCCTCGGACCCCTCCTCGGGCACCTCGCCGTCGATCTCGCCGGTCTCGGGCTCGAGGGTCTCCTCCACGGTCACGGTCCGCGCCTCGCGGAACTCCTGCGGCCGGCCGAAGTCATCGCGATATGAGACTACGAAGACGATCTCCAGGTCGCCGGGCTCCTGCGGGGTGACCATCACGTCGAGACTCTCGGTGGTTGCCGCGTCCATCGTGCCGAGGAAGTAGGTGCCGTCGGTCACATCGGCACCGCTGGCCTCCACGCTGAGGGTCACTCCCGACAGCGCGTAGCTGCTCGCGTTGGCCACCTCGAAGCTCGCGTCGAACGACTCACCGAGCATCACCGTGTCGGTTAGCTCGGCCGTGACGAGCGAGAGCGCCGCATCGCGCTCAACGAGGATCCCGAGGGTGTAGGCGACCTCCATGCGAGCATTCTGGTGCTCGAAGCTCACCGTCACCGGCACCGTGATCGCGCCAGGCGCGGTGCCTGGGGGTGCGATCACGCGGAAGGTGACGGTGTCCTCGGTCTTACCCTTCAGCAGGCCGAGATACTTGGCGTTACCGGTGCCGAGCACCGTGAGGCCCCCGGCTGCTGCGGCACCTGCGGCCGGCGCGGCCGTGGACTGCCCGAGCGACACCACCACGTTGTCGGCACGGCGCGGCGTGGCGTTGTAGAGCGTGAGCGTGAGGTCGAACTCGGTGCCCACCGTTACGCGCGACGGCGCAGTCACATACGAGCGGACGATCACCACGGGTGCCGGTGTGGGCGTCACGGCCACCGGGGTTCCCGCGGTGGGCGCTCCGGTGGGGATCACGGTGTCGGTGGGCACATCCGACTCGTTGTCGGCGTACGCGCCCACCGGAGCGGCGAGCAGGGTGAGCGCGAGTGCCAGCGCCGCGATGCGTGCTACCCGTACGTGCGTCACGAAGTGCCTCCTTGTTCGATGCTCTCAATGGAACCATCAACGATGGTGACGATGCGATCGGCTACCGCCTCGGCGATGGCCCGGTCGTGCGTGGTGATTAGGAGAGTGCGACCCGCCAGGTTCATCTGGCGCATCAGCTCGAGGATCTCAAGCCCCGTGCGGGTGTCGAGATTGCCGGTGGGCTCGTCGGCAAGCATGATCGAGGGTTCGTTCACCACGGCGCGCGCCACAGCAACACGCTGCTGCTCGCCGCCCGAGAGTTCGGTGGGGCGGTGATCGATGCGGTGGCCGAGGCCGACCGACTCGAGTGCCGCCGCAGCCCGCTCGCCCCGCAGCTCCGGCGAGATGCCGGCGAACACGAGTGGGAGTTCCACATTGCGGCGCGCGGTCATGGTGGGGATGAGGTTGAACGACTGGAAGACGAAGCCAACCTGCTGACGGCGATAGACCGCGAGGCGCTCGTCGTCCATCGCGGCCAGGTCCTCGCCGTCGATGATCACCGACCCCGCCGTGGGCCGGTCGAGCCCGCCCACGATGTTGAGCAGCGTGGACTTGCCGGAGCCCGACGGGCCCATGACGCACACGATCTCGCCGTGGTTGACCGAAAGGTCGACCCCTCGCAAGACGGTCAGCGGTTCGCCGCCCATGATGTACTCTCGCGTGAGGCTGACAGCCTCGACAGCGTTCGCCACGCAACTCCCCCGTTCGTTGCTCACGAGACAGCATCGTGACACATCGGCGTGGGGGCGGGTACCCCCCGGGGTGGGTAGTTCGGCTGCGGCGCCGGGTCACTCCCACATGGAGCGCACGCCCGCCCGGATGCTGGCGGTCGTGGCGACGACCGGGGCACGTTCGGCGGCCGCCGACTCGGGACGAGCCTGGCTCTCGGCAAAGAGCGCGCGCATCCGGTCGGGGACGAAACGCGTGCGCTGGGCGTACCCGTAGGCGTCCGAGCGTCCGCGCCCGACCGCGTAGTAGCGCAGCGGGTGCGTGACGTAGAGCGCGTCGCGGGCGCGCGTGCAGGCCACGTAGAACAGCCGGCGCTCCTCCTCGATCTCCTCGACGCTGCCGGTGGACATGTCCGAGGGGATGTTGCCGTCGGCGGCGTGGATGACGTACACCACGTCGAACTCGAGGCCCTTGGCCGAGTGCATCGTCGAGAGGATGAGGTAGTCCTCGTCGAGCAGGGGAGGACCCGCGAAGTCGCCCGTCCACTGGGGAGCGTCGAGCGTGAGGTCGGTGAGGAACGCGGTCCGGTCGGCGAACCGCGAGCCGAGCATCTCGATCTGCTCGAGGTCGGCAAGGCGCGCGGGCGCGTTGTCGTAGCGCTGCTCGGCGAGTGGCGCATAGAACGCGCGTGCGGCCGCGAGTTGTGCAGCCACATCCTCCGACGGTGCGCTTGCGAGCGTGCGCATGAGCGTCACGAAGCCCGGCCAGAGCACGGCTGTGGCCGTGGGGACGGCGTGCCCGACCCAGGACTCGAAATCGCCGCCGGCGGCTGCGAGATCGCTCGCGAGGGATGCGGCGGTGCGCGGACCCACGCCGGGGAGCAGGCCGAGCACGCGCAGCGCCGCCACCTCGTCGTTCGGGTTCTCCGCCAGGCGCAGGAACGCGACGTAGTCCTTCACGTGCGCCATCTCGACGAACTTGAGGCCGCCGTACTTCACGAAGGGGATGTTGCGCCGCTGCAGTTCGAGCTCGAGTTCCATCGAGTGGTGCATCGCGCGGAAGAGCACCGCCTGCTCCTTGAGCGGCGTGCCCTCCTCGCGGTGGCCGAGGATGCGCTCGATCACGTAGTCGGTCTGCTCACGCTCGTCGCGGCACGTCACGAGCGCCGGTTGCGCGCCGCCCTCGCGGACCGTCCACAGCGCCTTGTCGTAGCGCTCGGCCGCCTCGGCGATGATCGCGTTGGTGGCCGAGAGGATCGGCGCCGTGCTGCGGTAGTTCTGCTCGAGGGTGAGCACGGTGGCGCCGGCGAAGCGCGTGGGGAAGTCGAGGATGTTGCGCACGGTCGCGGCGCGGAAGCCGTAGATCGCCTGCGCGTCATCGCCCACCGCCGTGATGCCGGTCCCGTCGGGGCGCAGCAGCGCCACGATGTCGGCTTGCAGCGCATTGGTGTCCTGGTACTCGTCCACCAGCACGGCGTCGAAGTGCCCGCGCACGACCTCGCCAAGCGCCGGGTCGGCGAGCATGCCCCGCCAGAACAGCAGCAGGTCGTCGTAGTCGAGCACGTGGCTCGCTTCCTTGCGGTCCACGTACGCCGCGAACAGGCTCTTCAGGTCCTCCGCGTCGTCCTTGCACCACGGGTAGCGCGTTTGCAGCACATGGTCGAGCGGCTCGGCGGCGTTCACGCAGCGCGAGTAGATGTCGAGGCATGTCGCCTTCTGCGGGAAGCGCTTGCCCTTGCTGCCGAGGTCGAGCGACGTCCGCACGGCGTGCATCAGGTCTTCGGCGTCCGAGCGGTCGAGGATGGTGAATCCCGGCGGCAGGCCGATCGACTCGCCGTGGATGCGCAGCAGGCGCGTGGCAACCGCGTGGAACGTGCCACCCCAGACGCGGGCGCCAGAGAGCGATGCGTGCAGGTCGCCGGCGCTGGCGGCGCTCCGCAGCAGGCCGTCCACGCGGCGAAGCATCTCCTCGGCGGCACGCCGCGTGAAGGTGAGCAGAAGGATGCGACCCGGCGGCATGCCTTCGGCGACGAGGTGGGCGACGCGATGGGCGAGGGTGGCGGTCTTGCCGGTGCCTGCGCCAGCCACGATCAGGAGCGGCCCGCTGCCGTGCGACGCCGCGGCGCGCTGCGCGTCGTTCAGGCCGCGGAGCACCGGGGCGCCGGCCTGCTGAGCATCGTCGGTGCGTGGGAGGAGAGCAGCCATCGGGACCTCCGGCGTACGGGGGAGTGCTGTCCCGATGCTAGCATCGAATGAGCGAGAAAGCGAACGTGTGTTCGATTACTCCACGCCGTGCGATGCAGCGTACGCACGCACCTCGGCGATGCGCGCATCCTTGGCGTCTTGATCGAGGAACGATGCCTCGAACGACGCTTCGGCGAGCGTGGCGAGGTCGGAGAGTCCCAAACCGAGCGCCTCGGCGACCGCGACGTAGTTGTCGGTGAGGTAGCCGCCGAAGTACGCGGGATCGTCCGAATTGACGGTCACCATGAGTCCCGCGTCCATCATGCGCTTGAGCGGATGCGCCGCCATGGAGTCAACGACGCGCAGGCGGACGTTCGACAGCGGGCAGACCGTGAGCGGCACGCGGTCCCGGGCAAGACGCTCCATCAACACCGGGCTTTGCAGACAACTGCCGCCGTGGTCGATTCGTTCGGCGCCGAGCACATCGAGAGCGCCGGTGATGTAGGACGGCGGACCCTCCTCGCCTGCGTGCGCCACAACGCGGTACCCGCGGTCGCGAGCGACTTCGAAGACCTCGGCGAAGTCCTCCGGCGGGTGTCCCAGCTCCGCCGAATCGAGCCCGACGCCGGCGATGCGATGTCCGTAGAGCTTCGCGTGCTCGAGGGTGCCGAGCGCGCTCTTGGTCGGCTGGTCGCGCAGGAACGACATGATGAGGCGGTAGGAGATCCCGAACTGGTCCTCACCGTCCTCGAGCGCGGTGAGGATCCCGGCCACGACCGTTCCGAACAGCACGCCCCGATCGGTGTGCGTCTGCGGATCGAAGAACGGCTCGACATGCGTGATGTTCTCTTGCGCGGCACGGACCAGGTAGGCCCAGGTGAGGTCGTAGAAGTCGTCCTCGGTCACCAGGACCGCGCACCCGGCGTAGTACAGGTCGAGGAACGACTGCAGGTCCGAGAAGTCGTACGCGGCACGGGCCGCATTGACGGAGGAGTACGGGAGGCTGACGTTGTTGCGTGCGGCAAGCGCGAACATCATCTCCGGCTCGAGCGTGCCCTCCAGATGCAGATGGAGTTCGGCCTTGGGAAGTCCGAGGGCGAATGCTCTCACGTCAGGCGTCACATGTGCCTCCCCGCAGGATGAAGGGAACAGAGTCCTGGATGGATTATGCCCCTTCGGTAACGGGGGACCAGTGCCAGTTGCGGCAGACTCATTGCGTGTCATCAGGACGTACCTGACGGCCAACGGCCTCTTCACCCTGGCGGCATCGCTCATCTGGGCCGTGAACACCCTCTTCCTGCTGGATGCGGGCCTCGACATCTTCACGGTGATGGTGGTCAACGCGAGCTTCACCGTGGGACAGCTCGTGTTCGAGGTGCCTACCGGCGTGGTGGCCGACACGATCGGCCGCAAGGCGTCGTTCCTGCTCGGCATCGGGGCGCTGGCCGTTGCGACGGTGCTCTACGTGCTGACGGCTCAGTTGGGCCTCGGAATCGGCATGTTCGTCCTCGCCTCGGTCCTGATCGGATTCGGCTTCACCTGTCAGACGGGGGCGATGGACGCGTGGCTGGTCGATGCTCTCGCGTACACGGGGTATGCTCGTCCGCTCGACGGCGTGTTCTCCCGAGGGCAGATCGTGTTCGGCGCGGCCACGCTCGTGGGCACGCTCGGAGGAGGGTTCCTCGGGCAGATCGACCTGGCGTTGCCGTACTACGTGCGGAGCGTCGTGCTTCTGCTGGCGTTCGCCTTCGTAGCGGTCGCCATGCGTGACGTGGGCTTCCAGCCTCGGCCTCTTGAATGGCGGCGATTCGGCGAGGAGACGCGCAGCATACTGCGCGCGGGGACCGAATTCGGGTGGCGCAATCGCGTCGTGCGCCTTCTGTTCTTCGCATCGGCCGCGCAGGGCGTGTTCTTCATCTTCGGCTTCTACTCCTGGCAGCGGTACTTCCTCGACCTGCTCGCCCGGGAGTTGGTGTGGGTGAACGGGGTGGTGACGGCCGCATTCGCGCTCTCAGGGATCCTCGGCAGCGCACTGGTGGGGCGCGTCATGCGCGAGGGCACGAGGCGGCGCAACGCAGGCAACGTGCTGGCGGTTGCGGCATTCGGGCAGGCGCTCATCGTGCTCGCTATCGGTCTCGTCGGCATCGTGGTACCCGCCGGGTCGTACGGTGTCCCCGTCTTCCTGCTGGCTGCAGGACTCTACGTCGTCCTGGGCGTGATCCTCGGCGTGCAGACCCCGGTTCGCCAGGCGTTTCTCAACCGCCAGATCCCGTCGGCACAGCGCGCGACCGTGCTCTCGCTCGACGCGTTCTTCGCCGACGGCGGCGCGTCCGGCGGGCAGCTGGGCCTGGGCTGGCTGTCCCGGGCCGTCTCGATCCCGGTGGCCTGGCTCGCGGGCGGGGCGATGCTGCTGCTTGCGGTACCGCTCTACCGCGGGGCGCGGGACGGGGACGTGACGCCCGAGGACTCGTATGCCGAGGGGTGATGGTGCCCGGGGCGGGAATCGAACCCGCACGACCTTTCGGCCAGAGGCTTTTGAGACCTCCGCGTCTGCCAATTCCGCCACCCGGGCAGGGGGATGCGCGCACGCACCATAGTAACGCGCCTGAAGCCTACAAGAGGAAGTCGGCCGCTCTCAGTATGTCGAGACTGCTCACGATCGACCACAGATTCAGCAGCGTGAACACCGCCACCAGAAGCAGCAGGGCCGCACTCACGCCGAGGCGCGTGCCGATGCGCTGAAGCGCGTCGGATGCGCGTCCGGCGAGGTCCTCCGCGAGCGTGGGTGTGCGGCTGATGGCGCTCGACTCGCGGATGCCGAGGGCGGCGAGACCGACACTTGCCGCCGCACACAGGAGGGTGAAGACCACCCAGCCTACGTTGACCAGCCGGGCGAGTCCGGCGTCGCGGACGATCACCGAGCCGAGGAACAGGCTCCCCACGATGTAGACCAGCGGAAGCAGCGTGGCGAGCTGCGTGTAGTCGACGATCTTCTGGCCGTGATCGATGAGGCTGCCCGCCGAAGAGGAGGGCGCTGCAGCGATCTCGGCGGGCGCCGCCTGGCGGGCTCGCGAGAGTCCCGTGCTCACACGGAGTGCTGCCGCGACGAAGGTGAAGCTGGCGACGAGATAGACCGCAGCGAACGCGACGTACGCGTAGATGTAGGTCGATGACGTGCCGAACGACATCTCGTCCCTCCCCGCGATCAGATTCAAGATGGATTCTACCTGATACATCGGATGTGCGGGCGTCGGACATGACGGTGACTCGGAGGCCGTTCCCATGCGACTCCTCCAGCCGCTCCGGTCCCGCCTCCGCATGCGTATAATCCTCGGCATGAGCACACCATCATCCTCGCGCGCCCCGCTGTCGGGGCTCGCTCCCGCCGAACGCGACCACATCACCAACGTGGCCGCGAACCTGCAATTGGCCGCCGACCTCGGTTACGGGGATGTGGCGCTGCTCGTTGCTGCCGAGGGCGGCGATCTGCGCGTGTTCGCGGACGCCCGTCCGATGACCGCGGCGGCGGCGGTGCCGGTCACGCGGGTGGGCGAGTCGGTGGTGCGCGCCGACGAGCCGGAGGCGTACGACGCACTCGAAGGCGGCGTCGTCGCGTGCGGCACGCATCGCCGCATCCGCCGCGGTATCGCGTTCACCTCCACGGGCTATCCCGTCGGACCTGCGGAACATCCGTACGCAGTGGTGGTCCGCCATGTCGGCCAGAGCGTGGCCGAGGCGCCCGGCAAGATGGAGGTCGCGTTCATGCGGCTGGCGGCCCTCGTGCTTGAGCGGCTGCAGGCCGGACCGATCACGGACCTCGACGCCGATGCGCCGTACTCCACGACACGACTTGCGGGCGACGGCGTCATCGAGGTCACCGGGAGCGGCGACGTCACTTACGCGAGTCCGAACGCGGTGAACATCATGCGGCTTGCCGGCGCCGAAGGCGCGCTCGTGGGGAGCCCCGCTTCGGCAGCTCCCGGGCGGCGCCTCCGCCGTGACGCCGGTGCTCGGCACGGGCTCCGCGCGCGAGATGACGATCGAGGTTCGCGGCCGCTCGCTCCGCTACCGGACGATCGCACTTGCCGAGGGTGCGCTGGTGCTCGTGGAGGACGTCACCGATGCGCGGCGGCGCGAGCAGGAGTTGCGCGTCAAGGAGGCCACCATCCGCGAGGTGCACCATCGCGTGAAGAACAACCTGCAGACGATCGCCAGTCTGCTGCGCATCCAGGCACGCCGCTCGTCCACCGAGGAGGCCGCGCAGGCGCTCGGCGAGGCGGTCGAACGCGTGTCGTCGATGGCGGTCGTGCATGAGATGCTCGCCGAGTCCGCCGAGGAGTCGGTGGACCTGTCGGCGGTGGTGCGGACCGTCGTAGACATGGTCGGGCGCAGCCTCATCGGTCCGGGAGCGGACATCAGGCTCGTGGTCGACGGAGAGACGGGACTCGTGCCCGCGCCGGTCGCCACCTCGCTCGCGCTCGTCGCCGTCGAGCTCGTGCACAACGCGATCCAGCACGGAATCGGCGCGTCGGGATCGGGTGCGGTCACCGTGACCATGCGAGGCACCGCCTCGGAGGTCTCGCTCACCGTGCAAGACACCGGGCGCGGCCTGCCGGACGGCTTCTCGGTCAGCGTCTCGGCCAACCTCGGCCTGGCGATCGTCCGCACCATCGTGGAGGACGACCTGCGCGGTACACTCTCATTCGGCACCGCGGCCGGCACGCTCGTGTCGGTGCGCGTACCCGTCCCCGAACGGACGTAGGTGATCTGGCCCGTGCGCGTGCTCATCGCAGAAGACGAAGCCATCATCCGCATGGACCTGCGCGAGATGCTTGCCGAAGAGGGCCACGAGGTCGTCGGCGAGGCGCGTAACGGCGCCGAAGCGATCGCGCTCGCCCGCGAGCTGCGCCCCGACATCATCTTCATGGACGTGAAGATGCCCGGCACCGGCGGCCTGGAGGCAGCGCGCGCCATCGGTGAGGAGCGCATCGCGCCCGTGGTGATGGTGACCGCGTTCTCCCAGCAGTCGTACGTGGACGAGGCCACTGCCGCGGGCGCCATGGCCTACCTCATCAAACCGTTCTCCAAGCGCGACATCGTGCCTGCGATGACCGTTGCGGTCTCGCGTTTCGCCGAGGCTCGTGCGCTCGAGGCCGAGGTGGACGACCTCACCGAGCGGCTTGAGACGCGCAAGGCCCTCGATCGCGCCAAGGGCGTGCTCATGACCAAGGGGATGACCGAGCCCGAGGCGTTCCGCCGGCTGCAGAAGCTCGCCATGGACAAGCGGATGTCCCTCAAGCAGGTCGCAGAGGCCGTGGTACTCGCTGCCGACGCCGAGGGGTAGGCGCTCGCGCGGCTCGCTCGGGGTTTCCTCCGCGTTACGCGCGCATCTTCCCACTTGGCCCGGCGCCTGCTAGAATCCCTTGCACGGCTCAACGGCGAGCCGAATCCAAGACGAGAGCAACGACGCTCACAGCGGACCCAAGGTGGTCCGGGTGGGCGTTTTCGTTTGTC
This sequence comes from uncultured Actinomycetes bacterium, assembly GCA_963700295.1. Taxonomy (GTDB): domain Bacteria; phylum Actinomycetota; class Coriobacteriia; order Anaerosomatales; family Anaerosomataceae; genus UBA6100. Next base: position 409,957 of record CAVOWY010000003.1, read on the forward strand.
TGGCAATGAGAGGCGGCACGCATGAGGGAGTTCGCGGTGTTCTGGGGATGCACGATCCCCGCAAGGTTCCCCTTCATCGAGAAGTCGACGCGCGTGGTCTTCGAGGACCTCGGCGCGACCGTACACGAACTCGCGGGTCACACCTGCTGCCCCGAGGGCACGCTCGTGAAGGCCAACGACGAGGACGCGTTCTACACGGCGGCCGCGCGCAACCTGGCGATCGTCGAGAAGGCGGAGCTCGGCGTGGTCACGCCGTGCAACGGCTGCTACTCGACTTTCAAGGAGGCCGCAAGCCACCTGCGCAGCGACTGGCGCAGCCGGGAGCGCATCAACGAGCGTCTCGCCACCGAGGAGCTGCACTACACGGGCGAGCTCGACATCGTGCACTTTGCCGAGTGGCTGGCCGACACCGTCGGCATCGGGTCGCTCGGCGCGAAGGTCACGAAGCCGCTCTGGGGCATGAAGGTCGCCGTGCACTACGGCTGCCACCTGCTGCGCCCGCAGCCCGCGGTGCGCTGGGACGATCCGCTCAACCCGACCAAGGTCGAGGAGCTCGTCGCGGCCCTCGGCGCGAAGGTCGTGGACTACACCACCAAGATGCAGTGCTGCGGCGGCGCGCTCGACCGCGTGGGAGAGCGCGAGGGCTCGCTCGCCTTCGCGCGGCGCAAGCTCTACGACGTGCAGAACGAAGGCGCCGACGCGCTCGTGGTGGTCTGCCCGAGTTGCTTCCAGCAGTTCGACCTCAACCAGGCGGCGCTCCAGCGTGCGAACGAAGACGTGCACGTGCCGGTCTTCTACCTCTCGGAGCTCATCGCGCTCGCGATGGGGCACGCCCCCGAAGAGCTCGGCCTCGACATGCATCGCGTGCCGGTGGACAGCTTCCTCGCCAAGTGGGAGGCGCGCACCGGCGACAAACAGCGGCTTGCCGAGCACTTCGATGTGGCGCTGCTCGCCAAGTGCGACTCGTGCCAGGCGTGCAAGGACGACTGCCCGGTCTGCAAGGTCGATCCCACCTTCCAGCCGAACGACATCATCGCCGCGCTGCTCGCCGGCAACCTCGACGCCATCGTCGCCGACGGGCAGCTGTGGAAGTGCCTCGAGTGCTACACGTGCCAGGAGATGTGCCACAGCCGCATCGGCATGGCCGACGTCTTCCGCCAGCTGAAGGAGCTCTCGCTCGAGGGCGGGCACGGCCCGGAGTCGGTGGCTGCGGCCTACGCTGAGTTCCTCAAGACGGGCGCGCTCGGCAAGCCTCGCGAGGGCGCGCGCAAGAAGCTCGGACTCGAGCCCCTGCCCGAAGGCGGCGGCGATGCGATCGCCCGCCTGCTGGGTGCGAACGAGCCGTCCCCGCTTTCCGCGGAGAAGGAGTGAATGACATGCCTTACGACCTGAGCCGATACGACAACTTCGCACCCGCGAACTACCGCGAGGAGTCGCCGTTCAAGATCCATGGCGGCTGCGGCCTCATGGGCATCTGCGACGAGAGCGGTGCGCTCATGAGCGGCGAGGAGCCGATCCTCGCGATGGCCGTGCAGCGCGATCGCGGTAACGGCCTCGGCGGCGGATTTGCCGGCTACGGCATCTACCCCGAGTTCCCGGACCACTTCTGCTTCCACATGATGTATCACGACCTCAGGGCCAAAGAGGAGGCCGAAGCGATCCTCGACCAGCACTTCCTGATCGAGGTCGCCGAGCCGATGCCCACGCGTCCCGTGAAGGGCATCACCGACGCGCCGCTGCTGTGGCGCTACTTCATGACCCCGCACGCGCACCTGCTCGAGGAGCGGGAGGTCACCGCCGAGGACTACGTCGTGAGCGTGGTCATGCTCGTGAACGCCCGCGTGGACGGCGCGTTCGTGGCGTCTTCGGGCAAGAACATGGGCGCGTTCAAGGGCGTGGGCTACCCCGAGGAGATCGGCCACTACTTCCGCCTCGAGGAGTACGCCGGCCACACCTGGGTCGGCCACAACCGTTTCCCCACGAACACGCCGGGCTGGTGGGGCGGGGCGCACCCGTTCACGCTGCTCGACTGGTCGATCGTGCACAACGGCGAGATCTCGAGCTACGGCATCAACAGCCGCTACCTCGAGCAGTTCGGCTACACGTGCTCGCTCGGCACCGATACCGAGGTGGCGGCGTACCTGTTCGACCTGCTGCTGCGTCGGCACAAGCTCCCGCTTGAGCTCGCGTGCAAGGCGCTTGCGCCTGCGCTATGGACTGAGATCGATCGCATGGATCCCGAGCAGGCCGCGCTGATGAGTTCGCTTCGCGCGGTGTACGGACCGGGGATGCTCAACGGCCCCTTCGCCATCGTGCTCGGCTTCAACGGCGGTATGGTCGCGCTGAACGACCGCATCAAGCTCCGCCCGCTCGTGGCGGCGAGGACCGGGAGCAGGCTCATGGTCGCCTCGGAAGAGAGCGCGATCCGCACGATCATGCCGGAGCCCGACGACCTGTGGACGCCCAAGGCCGGCGAGCCGGTCATCGCGCGCGTGAAGGGCATGGACCTGCCGTTCCATAGCCAGCTTCACGCCAGCCCGGCCGAGATATCGTGCGCCGTGACCGCGGTGGAGACCGCCTGTGAGATAGAGGAGGTGGCGGTCTAGCATGCAGCAGACCTTCGTGCAGCCCGAGTTCCGGGTCAAGATCGACTACGACAAGTGCCACAAGTGCGGGCGCTGCGTGCAGCAGTGCGGCTGGGGCGTCTACGACTTCAACGAGCGCCCGATCCCGCACGACGAGAAGTGCCGTGCGTGCCACCGTTGCGTGACGTACTGTCCCGCGCACTGCATCACCATCGAGAAGAACACGCTTGCGTTCCGCGACAACGACAACTGGTCCACCGACGCCCGCAAGGCGGTCTGGAAGCAGGCCGAGACCGGCGGCGTGTTGCTGACCTCGATGGGCAACCCGCGCCCGTACGAGCGCATCTTCGACAAGCTCGTGCTCGACGCGTGCCAGGTGACCAACCCGTCCATCGACCCGCTCCGCGAGCCGATGGAGCTCCGCACGTACCTCGGCCGCAAGTCCGACAGTGTGGCGGTTGAGCCCGACGGCAAGGGCGGCTTCAAGCTCGCCGGGAGCACCGGGCTCGAGCGCAACGTGAAGCTCGACACGCCGATCATCTTCGCGCCGATGAGCTATGGCTCCGTGTCGCTCAACGTGCATCGGTCGCTCGCGATGGCCGCCGAGCGCTGCGGCATCCTGATGAACACCGGTGAAGGCGGTCTGCACGAGGACCTCTACCCCTACCAGGACAACGTGATCGTCCAGGTGGCCTCGGGTCGCTTCGGCGTGAGCCCCGAGTACCTGCAGCGCGGCGCGGCCATCGAGATCAAGATCGGCCAGGGCGCCAAGCCAGGCATCGGCGGTCACCTGCCGGGCGAGAAGATCGACCGCGAGGTCTCATCCACACGCATGATCCCGCAGGGTTCCGACGCCATCAGCCCGGCGCCGCATCACGACATCTACTCGATCGAGGACCTGCGCCAGCTCATCTACGCGCTCAAAGAAGCAAGCGGCTACAAGACGGTCGGCGTGAAGATCGCAGCCGTGCACAACGTGGCGGCCATCGCCTCGGGCATCGTTCGCGCGGGTGCCGACTACATCTACCTCGACGGCTTCAAGGGCGGCACCGGCGCCGCGCCGCAGGTCATCCGCGACCACATCGGCATCCCGATCGAGATCGCGTTGGCGGCGGTGGATCAGCGGCTGCGCGACGAGGGCATCCGCAACCAGACCTCGATCATCGCGGCCGGCTCGATCCGCTCCTCGGCGGATGCGGCCAAGGCCATCGCACTCGGTGCCGACGTGGTGGCGATCGGAACCGCCACGCTGCTCGCGCTCGGCTGCCACCTGTGCCAGAGCTGCCACACGGGCAAGTGCTCGTGGGGCATCACCACGCAGAAGCCCGAGCTCACGCGCCGCATCGATCCCGAGTGGGGGGCAGAGCGCCTCACGAACCTCATCCATGCGTGGAGCCACGAGCTGCAGGAGATCCTCGGCGCGCTCGGCGTGAACGCCGTCGAGAGCCTTCGCGGAAGCCGCGAGCGGCTGCGCTCGGTGGGGCTCGACGAGCAGACGTGCCGCATCCTCGGCGTCAAGCCGGCCGGACTGTAGGGGAGTGCCGAAGATGATGATGAAGCCAGCAAGCGTTGCACCGCCCGCCGGCGTGATCGAGGGCTACCGCTACGTGGCGCCGCCCATCGAGCGCAACGGCGACGCGGTGACGATCGACGCCACGAGCGTCTACTACCAGCAGCTCAACGACGCCGTCCGCGAGGAGATCGCGGCAGGCGCGAAGACGATCACGCTCTCCGGCGTGAACGGTCAGCGCTACATCGGCTGCGGCCTGCGCGTCTCCGGCGTGAAGATCGACGTCCAGGGGTGCGCCGGCAACGACATGGCCATGTTCGGCGACGGCACCGAGATCGAGGTCTTCGGCAATGCGCAGGACGGCGTGGGCAACACCATGAGCAACGGCCGCGTCGTGGTGCATGGCGACGCCGGCGACGTGCTCGGCTACGGCATGCGTGGCGGTCGCGTCTACATCAAGGGCGATGTGGGCTACCGCGTCGGTATCCACATGAAGGCATACGAGAAGCTCGTGCCGGTGCTCGTCTGCGGCGGCAAGGCGCGTGACTTCTTCGGCGAGTACATGGCCGGCGGGATGCTCGTGCTGCTCGGCATGAACACGCGCGACGCGGCCCAGCCGATCGCCGGGTCGTTCCTCGGCGCGGGCATGCACGGCGGAGTCATCTACCTGCGCGGCACCGTGGAGCCGTGGCAGTGCGGCGCCGAGGTGGGCATCACCGAGGCCTCGGAGGACGATCTGGCCGAGCTCAGGCCGGTCATCGAGGACTACGCGAAGGCCATGGGCATGGATGCCGCCGAGATACTGTCGCAGCCGTTCACGCGCATCGCGCCGATGAGCCACCGGCCGTACGCGAAGCTCTACGCCTCGATGTAGCTACTCCTCGCGGCCGTAGCGCTCATGGAACTCCGACTCGAGGATGTCGAAGCACACGTGGTCGCGGAAGCGGCCGCGCATGAACGCGCACTCGCGCTCGCGACCGGTCTGGACGAACCCGACCGAGCTGTAGAGATGCACCGCGCGCTCGTTCTCGGTGTTCGCCTTGATGCCGATCGAGTGCAGGCCGAGGCGGTCGAAGCCGAAGCGCAGGAGCGTCACGATGGCATCCCGGCCGAAGCCGCGGTTCTGGTCGGGAGCCAAGCCGATGAAGATGCCCACTTCGGCGCGACGGTGGAGCAGGCTCACGCCGTCCAGCCCGACTATGCCGACGAGGCGGTCGTCCTCGGCGACGTGGATCTGGAAGCGGTATGCGGTGCCGGCGCTCCACTCGCGCTCGGTGAGGTCGAAGAAGGCGAGCTCCTGATCGCTGGAGTACGGGAGCTGGCTCGAGATGAGCCACTCGTTCACGACCGGGTCGTTGATCCAGCCGCGCAGCGTCTCGGCGTTGGCCCTGTCGAAGCGTGTGAGGTAGATGCTCGCACCGCGGATCATCGCGGCCTCCGTTCTCCAGATGTTGACAGCCACTCTTGCACAACGGCGGGGAGGTGGGAAGTTTCTCGCGCCGTTCGCGGTTCTGAAACATGCGCGAAACATTCGTTCCGTACGCTGCACTAGAACCCTGGCAGACCGATAAGGAGTCAGCTCATGAGCAAGACGATGGACAAGGACTTCGTACTCAAGAGTATTGAGGAGCGTGGTACGCGCTTCATCCGCTTCTGGTTCACCGACGTGCTCGGCTTCCTCAAGTCGTTCGCGGTGACCGACAGCGAGCTCGAAGGCGCATTCGAGGAGGGCATGGGCTTCGACGGCTCCTCGATCGACGGCTTCACCCGCATCGAGGAGTCCGACATGGTCGCGTTCCCGGACCCGTCGACGTTCCAGATGCTCCCGTGGCGCAGCAACGGCGGCGACGGTAGTGGCACCGGCCGCATGTTCTGCGACGTGCAGAACCCCGACGGCACCCCGTTCGAGGGCGATCCCCGCTATGCGCTCAAGCGCGTGCTCAAGAAGGCCTCGGACATGGGCTACACGATGTACGTGGGTCCCGAGCTCGAGTTCTTCTACTTCGCCGACAGCAAGGGTACCGAGACGCTCGACCAGGGCGGTTACTTCGACCTCACGCCGCTCGACGTGGCGAGCGACCTGCGCCGCGAGACCGTGCTTGCGCTCGAGAAGCTCGGCATCCCGGTCGAGTACTCGCACCACGAGGTGGCTCCGTCGCAGCACGAGATCGACCTTCGCTACGCCGATGCGCTCACCATGGCCGACAACGTCATGACCTACCGCCTCACCGTCAAGGAGATCGCGCACGCCAACGGCGTCTACGCGACCTTCATGCCGAAGCCCATCCAGGGCCAGAACGGCTCGGGCATGCACGTGCACCAGTCGCTGTTCACCGAGACCGGCAACGCGATGTTCGACGCGAACGACCCTGAGGGCTTTCACCTCTCGGCCGTCGGCAAGAGCTATATCGCCGGCCTGCTGAAGTACGCGCCTGAGTTCTGCGCCGTTACCAACCAGTTCGTGAACTCCTACAAGCGTCTGGTTCCGGGCTACGAGGCTCCGGTGTACGTGTGCTGGGCCCGCCGCAACCGCTCGGCCATGGTCCGCGTGCCGATGTACAAGCCGGGCAAGGAAGTCGCGACCCGCGTGGAGCTGCGCATGCCCGACCCCACGGCCAACCCGTACCTGGCCTTCGCGGTCATGCTGGGCGCCGGCCTCAAGGGTATCGAAGAGGGTCTGACGCTCGCGCCCGAGGCGACGAACAACATCTTCCACATGTCCGATGAGGAGCTTGACGCCGCCGGCATCAAGACGCTGCCGAAGGACCTCGGCGAGGCGATCGCGCTGTTCGAGGAGTCCGAGCTCATGAAGGAAGTCCTCGGCGAGCACATCCACAGCTTCTTCGTGGCCAACAAGAAGGCCGAGTGGGGCGAGTACGTGGCGTACGTCACTCCGTGGGAGCAGGACAAGTACCTGTCGATCCTGTAGTACCTTTAGCTGCAACGGGTTTCGTCCCGGCGCAGTAGAACGACGGCAATGGCGCCGGGCGGTATTCTCCGCCCGGCGCTGCCGTTCGGCGGACTCGAGAGGAGGTGTGGCCGTGCATGTGAAGCACGTGGTGGTCGTCGCGGACGACCTGTACACCAGGGCCTGGATCGAATCGGCGATCGGTGCGCTCGACGTGGCGATCGACTACTGCACGACCGCCGACTTCGCGAACCGTCTTGCGAGCGCCCCGGGCGACCTCATGGTCGTCGAGGCGGGCCACGCTCCCGATGAGGCGGTCGCTCTCGCCGAGACCGCTTCGGCCGCGGGGTCGGATGTCCGGCTCATGCTCATCGTCGAGCACGATGCCTTCGAGCGGCTTCGGCTGCCCGTGCGTTGCCCGTCGGACTTCGTGGCGCGAGCGGCGTCGGCGCAGGAGCTGGGCGCGCGCGTCCGGATGCTTCTGTGGCCGGGGGAGGAAGTCAGCTCGGACGACATCATCCGCGTGGACGACCTCGTGCTCAACCTTGCCACCTACCAGGCGTACGTCGGACCGGTGCCGGTCGAGTTCACCTACCTCGAGTACGCGTTGTTCGCCTTCCTCATCACGCACCCGAACCGCGTCTACAGTCGCGAGGTGCTGCTGAGCCGCGTGTGGGGCACCGATTACTTCGGCGGAGCGCGCACGGTGGATGTCCACATCCGCCGCATTCGGGCGAAGCTTGGACCGGAGGTGGCGCGCCGGCTCGAAACGGTGCGCAACGTCGGGTATCTCTGGCGTCGGTAGGGCGTTCGGCACGCGACGTGCTTTTGGCAGCGTCACTGTCGCCGCCCACGAGGAGACCCAGTGAAGCTCCGCCCCTGGCACCTGCTGATCGCGTTCACGCTCGCCGCCATCGCCATGACTGCCGTTGTGACCGGCGGGTCGCAGCCCGGCTCGCTTTCCACCTTGGGCGACACGTCACGATGACGGTGTCTCCTCACCGAGCCGAACGCCACCGCAGTGTTCGACATCGCGCTGCTTGAGGGCGGCGATGCCGCGCATGAGTCGTCCTTGCAGCGGGCGATGAAACCAGCACAGACCATGGATCCGACGCCGTACTTCCAGCACGTAGATGCCTCCGTAGACACCCCGGATGACGCTGTTGCCGTCGGTGCGGGAGAGACTCCGTCGGATTCGAAACGTAGGCGCTCACGCTCGGTACGGGCGGCAGTACCCTCAACAGCGATACCTGGCCGACGTAGTCGTCGAACTCGAAAGTATGAACTTCGGGGGCAAGCAAGCTGGCTCGCGCAGCGGCGCCCGTCACGCATCCTGGCGGAGTGCCGCGGCGAGGCGCAGCTCACGGCTGGCGGCGCCGAAGAGTCGCAGCATCCGACCGTCATGTGACCGCGCAGTAGAAGGCTCGCCGGCGAGGCTCGTTCGGAAGGTGTGCGCATCGGACGCCCGCGAGGGATGCGTCGCTGACAGATCACGTTCTTTCGGCGGTGCGCATCGTGAAGGGCATCTCGCAACCGTTTCGATCCCCGCGCTCGGCTCACGATGACATACACCGCCCGAGGGGCGAGCGAGCCTCGCCATTCCCGCGCCGGTGCGCTGGCGACGGCATACGCAACTCCGTGTCAGCCAAGGGTGGTTAGTACGCACGATGCGACATTCCGTGGTCGTCGCATGGTAGCGCGCGACCGCGCGCGGGTAGCGCTACGCACGACCGGACGGTCTTGCTGACCACGCGGCCGAGGAACCGGTAGCTCGCATCCTTCTCGGGCGTGCATTCGCCGGTGATGTCGTGCGCGGCCATGAACGCGCACATCTGCTCGGGCGTCATGAAGGTCGCGGGTTCTCCCACGAGGCGCTCGGCCAGTGCGATGAGCCGCATCGAGAACGGTCTCGGGTCCAGGTCGAGCACGAGTACGAGCCCGCCGTGACGAACCACGCGCACGAATTCGGCCACGGCCGCCGGCTGGTCGCGGAAGTGGTGGAAGGCGTCGGTCACCACGATCGCGTCGAACTCATCATCAGGCAGCGGCATCGCCTCGGCGGTACCCTGAACGGCGGCGATCCGGTCGCTCGAGGGAACGTGTGCGACCATCTCGGCGGTGGGATCGAGCACGGTCACGCGCGCGTGGAGTGCGTCCGCGAGCAGCACGGCGAGCTGGCCCGCGCCGCCGCCCACATCGAGCACATGCCCGCCCGGCTCCACCGCCGGACGCAGCCATTCGGCGATGCTCGCCACGTCTTCGGCGGAGAAGCGGTCGCCGTAGCGCCGCACCCACGGTGCTGCCCAGTTGAAGAAGCCCACGTCACGCCCCTCGGGTAGAATCGATACACGTGCCGCGGTCTGCCGCGGCGCACCTGCCGAGTACGTACCCGAAAGGCAGCTCATGCCCCAGCGCACCATCGCCGTCATCGACGGCAACAGCCTTCTGCATCGCGCGTTCCACGGGCTGCCGCCCTCGATGACCGCACCCGACGGCCGGCCCACCAACGCCGTCTTCGGCTTCATGTCGATGCTCTTCAAGATGGTGGCCGACCTCGCCCCCGACGCCGTGGTCGTCGCGTTCGATCGCGGCAAGCCGGCGTTTCGTACCGAGGCGCTCGCGCAGTACAAGATCCAGCGCCCGCCCACCGATCCCGAGCTCAAGGCGCAGTTCCCGATGATCAAGGACCTCCTCGGCGCGCTCGCGATCCCGATCGTGGAGGCCGAGGGGTGGGAGGGCGACGACGTCCTCGGCACGCTTGCGGCACGCGGTTCCGCCGAAGGGATGCGCGTGCTGCTGGTAACCGGCGACAAGGACGCGCTGCAGCTCGTGGACGAGAACGTGCGCGGTCGTGAGCACCAAGAAGGGCATCACCGACATCGTCGTCTACGACAGCGATGCAGTCGTCGAACGCTACGGCGTGACTCCCGAACAGGTGGCCGACTTCCTCGGCCTCAAGGGCGATACGTCGGACAACATCCCGGGCATTCCGGGGGTGGGGGAGAAGACCGCGGCCAAGCTGCTGCAGGAGTACGGGACGCTCGACGCGGTGCTCGAGCACGCCGAGGAGATCAAGGGCAAGCTCGGCGAGAACATCCGCGCCAACACCGAGGCGGCGCTTGCGAGCCGTGTGGTGGCCACCATCCGGCGTGACGTGCCGGTGGATATCGACCTGGGGACGATAGCGTGGGGCGTCTGGGACGACCAGGCGGCGCTCGGCGCACTCACCGACCTTGCGATGACCTCGCTCATCCCGCGGTTGCGGGCCGGGCGAGCGGGAGCGCAGACGGCCGAGGAGCCTGCCGAGCTTGCGCCCGCCGCAGGATGCCGCATGCTCGAGGGCGCCGAGGGCGAGGTCTGGGCGCGCGAGCTTGTGGCGGCCCGCCGCCGCTCCTTCGTGGGTGTGGCCGCAGGCGCGGGGGACGAAGCGTGTCTGTTCGCCGAGGAGCGCGCGCTCGCACTCGCAAGCGGCGGGTGCGCCGCCGTGCTGCGTGGCGCTACCGCGGCCGGGATCTGGCAGGCGCTCGTGGCGAGCGGCCGCTGGAGCGCCGACGACACCAAGGCGCTCGCCGAGGGCTTCTGCCCGCCCGGATCGACGTCGACTGCCGGACCGAGCGCGGCCGCACTCGATCGACCCGGCGCGCCTGTTCGACTGCGGCATCGCCGGCCTATCTGCTTGCCGCCAACCGCTCCGACTTCAGCATCGCTTCGGTCGCCGCCGAGCACCTCGGCCGTTCGCTCGAGCCGGGCGATCTGGTTGCCGAAGCACAGGCTGCTGCCGACCTCGCGCCCGTGCTGCGCGAGAAGCTCGAGGCGTGGGGAGCGACGCGCTGCTTCGACGAGATCGAGATGCCGCTCGTGCCGGTACTCGTGCGCATGGAGGAGCTGGGCGTGGGGCTCGATCGCGCGGTGCTTGACGCGCTCTCGGCCGAGACGCATGCGGAGATCGGCACGCTTGCGGCCGAGATCCACGAGCTTGCCGGCTGCGAGTTCACCATCGACTCGCCCAAGCAGCTCGGCGAGGTGCTGTTCGACAAGCTGCAGCTGCCCACCCAGAAGAAGACGAAGACCGGCTACTCCACCGACGCGAGCGTGCTCGCTGCGCTGGCGCCGCTCCACCCGATCGCGCAGAAGATCGTGGCGTACCGCGAGCTCACGAAGCTCACGAGCACCTACATCGACGCGCTGCCGCGTCTGCTCGGCGAGGACGGGCGGCTGCACACCACCTTCAACCAGACGGTCGCGGCCACCGGACGGCTCTCGTCGTCGAGCCCCAACCTGCAGAACATCCCCGTACGCACCGAGCTCGGGCGCCGCATCCGGGCGGCGTTCGTGCCCGCGCGTGCCGGGCGACCTGATGGTGGGCGCGGACTACTCGCAGATCGAGCTCCGCATCCTCGCGCACCTGTCCGGGGACCCGGGACTGATCGAGGCGTTCACTTCGGGGGCCGACTTCCACGCCGCCACTGCTGCGCGCGTCTTCGGCGTGGAGCCTGAGGCGGTGGACGCGGAGATGCGCCGCAAGGCCAAGGCGGTCAACTTCGGCATCGTGTACGGCATCTCGGCGCATGGACTCGGCGACTCGCTCGGCATCGGATACGCCGAGGCGCAACTCACCATCGATCGTTACTTTGCCGCGTATCCCCGCGTGCGCGCGTACCTCGACGAGACGATCGCGGAGGCCCACAAGATGGGGCTATGCGGAGACGCTCTATGGCCGTCGCCGGCCGATCCCGAGCTCCGCAGCAGCAACTACAACCTAAGCTCATTCGGCGAACGCACGGCGATGAACCACCCGATGCAAGGCACGGCCGCCGATCTCATGAAGCTCGCGATGATCGAGGTGGACCGGCGGCTGCGCGAGGGCTTCGAGGCGCGTATGGTGTTGCAGGTGCACGACGAACTCGTCTTCGAAGCGCCGCCGGCCGAGCTCGAACGGCTCTCGGCGATGGTGCGCGAGGTGATGGAGGGCGTTGCGTCGCTCCACGTGCCGCTTGAGGTGGGCGTGGGATCGGGGCCTGAACTGGGCCGGAGCGAAGTAGCGGCGGCTGCCTCGACTACCCAACACACGGTGCCGGGTGGTATTATCCGTAAGCTTGTGCGCACATGCGCGAAGCGAACAGTCCTGTAGGCCCCCGAGAGCATGACCGACCGGAAAACAAAGCGACCGAGACGTTAGCACCCGGGGCCCCCGAAGCACGAAAGGGGCCACCACAGTGGTAGACGAGAACGACAGCTACATCGAGCACGACGACCACGAGTACACCGACGAGGAGATGCACGCCCTCATCGATGGCACCATCACCGACTTTGACGACGGTGACCTGGTGACCGGTACCGTTGTCCAGGTCGAGCGGGACGAGGTCCTTCTCGACATCGGCTACAAGTCCGAAGGCGTCATCGGCGTGCGAGCTCTCGATCCGCAAGGATGCCAATCCTGCCGACATCGTGAGCCTCGGCGATGAGATCGAAGCCCTCGTCCTCCAGAAGGAAGACAAGGACGGCCGCCTGATCCTCTCCAAGAAGCGTGCCGCTTACGAGCGCGCGTGGAACGACATCGAGAAGAAGTTCGAAGCCGGCGAGACGGTTGAGGGCGAGGTCATCGAGGTCGTCAAGGGCGGTCTCATCCTGGACATCGGCCTGCGTGGCTTCCTTCCTGCCTCGCTCGTGGACCTTCGCCGCGTGAAGGACCTCCACATGTTCCTCGGTGAGCGTCTCGAGTCGCGCGTCATCGATG
>CAVOWY010000004.1:0-162392 GCA_963700295.1 uncultured Actinomycetes bacterium
GGACGGACGATCGGGGAACCCGAGCGCGATGAACCGGCTCGCCGCTTCGGTTGCCACGGCCGCGGCGAGACCGAGCGCGATCGCGATCGTCCACCGTCGGCTCACGCGCCTATCACGCCCATCTTTGTCCCCACGCGTATGAAGGCCTCCACCGCAGCGTCGAGCTGCGCGTCGGTGTGTGCGGCCGAGACCTGCACGCGGATGCGCGCGGCGCCCTTCGGCACGACCGGGTAGCTGAAGCCGATCACGTAGATGCCCTCGTCGAGGAGCGCGTCGGCCATCTGATGAGCCAGCGCCTCGTCGTAGAGCATCACCGGTACGATCGGGTGCTCGCCGGGCCGGATGTCGAAGCCGGCCTCGGTCATCCGTGCGCGGAACATGCGCACACTCCGCTCGAGCCGATCGCGGAGCTCCGTGGTCTCGGAGAGGAGCCCGACCACCGCCACCGTGGTGGCCGCGACTACCGGCGCCAGCGTGTTGGAGAACAGGTAGGGGCGGCTCTTCTGCCGAAGCCACTCCACGATCTCGGCGCGTCCGCTCACGCAGCCGCCTGACGCCCCGCCGAGCGCCTTGCCGAAGGTGGTGGTGATCACGTCCACGCGGTCGGCCACGCCGCAAAGCTCGGGCGTGCCGCGTCCGGTGGGTCCGACGAACCCGGTGGCGTGGGAGTCGTCCACCATCACGAGCGCGTCGTAGCGCTCGGCCAGGTCGCAGACGGCCGCGAGATCGGCGATGTCGCCGTCCATCGAGAACACGCCGTCGGTGGCGATCACGCGATAGCGCGCGTCTCGCGCCTCGGCGAGCTTCGCCTCGAGATCCGCCATGTCCGAGTGCTGGTAGATGAGCCGCCGCGCCTTGGTGAGCCGCACACCGTCGATGACCGACGCGTGGTTGAGCGCATCGGCAAGGATCGCGTCCTCGGGTCCGAAGAACGGCTCGAAGTAGCCGCCGTTGGCATCGAAGCATGACGAGTAGAGGATCGTGTCCTCCGCGCCGAGGAACTGCGAGATGCGGTACTCGAGCTCCTTGTGTATCGCGAAGGTGCCGCAGATGAAGCGCACCGAACTCGTGCCGAAGCCCCAGCGGTCGAGCGCTGCGTGCGCGGCGGCCACCACGCGGGGGTCGTTGGCGAGCCCGAGGTAGTTGTTGGCGCAGAAGTTGACCACCTCGAGCGGCTCGTTCTCGCCGGGCATTGCGACCCGGATCACGGGCCCCTGCGGTGAGACGATCACCCGCTCGGTCTTGTAGAGGCTCGCGTCGTGCAGTCCCGCGATCTCGGCCTGCAGCGCTTCGCGCATCGCACCGAACATCGTGTGCCTCCCGGTCCGGGTGTCTTCAGCACTCCCCGTCGTCGGCGCCTGGCGCCACTTCGAGGACCACCTTGCCGCTCTCGCCGCTGATCATGGCCGCGAAGCCCGTCTCATACTCCTCGAAGGGCAGTTCGTGCGTGATGACGGGTGCGATGTCGAGGCCGCTCTGCAGCATCGTCTGCATCTTGTACCAGGTCTCCCAGATCTCCCGCCCGTAGATGCCCTTGATCGTGAGGCCGCGGAAGACCACCTCGTCCCAATCGATGCTGCACCGGCCCGGGCGCGATGCCGAGGAGCGCGATGCGCCCGCCGTTGTACATGCTCTCGAGCATCGACTCGAAAGCCTCGCCGTTGCCGCTCATCTCGAATCCGACGTCGAAGCCGACCATGCCGAGTTCCCGCATGGCGTCGGGGATCGACTCGCGCGTGACGTTCACCGTGCGCGTGGCACCCATCTTCGCCGCGAGCGCGAGCCGGTAGTCGTTCACATCGCTGATCACGATGTTGCGTGCGCCCACATGTCGCGCGATCGCCACCGCGATGATGCCGATGGGGCCGGCGCCGGTGATGAGCACGTCCTCGCCCACGAGGTCGAACGAGAGCGTGGCGTGCGTGGCGTTGCCGAACGGGTCGAAGATCGCCGCGATGCGCGACGGGATGCAATCGGCCACGTGCCATGCGTTCGCGGCCGGGATCACCAGGTACTCGGCGAAGCAGCCGTCGCGATTCACGCCCACGCCCACCGTGTTGGTGCATAGGTGACGCCTGCCCGCGCGGCAGCTGCGGCACACGCCGCAGACGATATGGCCCTCGCCCGAGACGCGCTCACCGAGCGCAAAGCCGCTCACGCCGTCGCCGATCTCGGCGATGTGGCCCACGAACTCGTGTCCGAGGATCTGCGGCGGGTGGATCGTCTTCTGCGCCCACGCGTTCCACTCGTAGATGTGCACGTCGGTGCCGCAGATCGCCACCTTCTCGACGGCGATCTTGAGTTCGCCCGGCCCCACACGCGGCACGGGCACCTCGACGAGTGCGACCCCCGGTGCCGCGGCGGTCTTGACGATTGCTCTCATCGTGGACATCGAGCGCTACTCGGGCTGCTGCTTGAACTTGTTGGTCAGGGCCTCGGCGAGCGTCACGAACTCGCTCGGCATCATGATGATCGTCGTGGTGTTCTGCTCGGCGCCCACCTCGGTGATCATCTGCATGCGGCGGAGTTCGAGCGACATCGGGTTGGCGGCCAGCAGTGCCGAGGCCTCACCGAGCTTCTTCGACGCTTCGAACTCGGCGTCGGCTTTGATCAGGCGCGCACGCTTCTCGCGCATGGCCTGCGCTTCCTGCGCCATCGCCCGCTGCATGCCCTCGGGCAGCTCCACGTCCTTCATCTCGACCATCTCGACTTTGATGCCCCACGGGTCGGTGGCCTTGTCCACGACCTGCTGCAGGATCTCCGAGATCTTGTCGCGCTCCTTGAGGATCTCATCCAGGTCGTGCTGGCCGATTATGTTGCGCAGGCTCGTCAGTGCGATCTGGTACGTGGCGGCGTAGTAGTTGGCGACCGCGGTCACGGAGAGCACCGGGTCCATGATCTTGAACCACAGCACCGCGTTGACCTTGATGGTCACCGAGTCTTTGGTGATCGTCTCCTGGCGCTCCACGTCCACCGTGTTGGTGCGCAGGTCGACCTTGCGCTGGTTCTCGATGCCGAGCGGTATCAGCCAGTACAGGCCCGGACCTTTCAGCCCCTTGAGCCGCCCGAGCCGGAACACGACCGCCCGCTCGTACTCATTTGCGATGCGCAGGCCGGAGAGCAGGATGCCGATGATGGTGAGCACGACCGGAACCGCGATTTCCCAGAACACGCAGACTCCTCTCAAAGGCGCCGGACCTCATGCCCGACGCGTGTTCACACTCGATGGCACAAAGACGGGCTATGCGATGCCCTCTGCGTCGACGGACGCGGTGCCGCCGTCGGAAACGTCGCCGGTCCAGCGGGTCCCGTCCCAGTAGCGCTGTTCGTGCCGCCCGACGGGATCCGCGTACCACCCGGCCGGCACGCCGGCTGCTGGGTGGCGTGTATGCGACCGGCGTCCCACCGAGCCGGCTCTCGAGTTCGCGGACGCGCTACTTCAGCGCCGCCTTGATGGCGAACCCGTAGACGCCCTCCATCGGGTCGAGCTCTCCGCCGTACACGCCGGGCATCAGCGCGGCCCCCGCCATCCAGGCCTCGATGTGCACGTTGCCATCGGGGAGGATCTCGGTCTTGATGAACTGCGGAGACGTCAGCGCGCCGGTGCCCTTGCGCCAGACCATCTCGCCGCGTTCGTCGCGGTACTCCAAGCCCTCGCTGGTGAGGTACTCGGTGATGATGCGCTGCGCCTCATCCGCCGGGTGTCCCGTGTTGAGCGTGTTCATGTACCTGGACATCGTATCCCCCCTCGATATGGACCCGCCTAGACGATACCCGAACGGGCGGGCGGGTCACTGCCGCTGTGGCTACCGCGCGTAGTGCTGCTACCTGCCGAAGACGCCCGTGATACTTGCCGAGGCGAGCACGTGTCCCTCGAGCGCCGCCTCGATGTCAGCGGCCGACGGCTGGTCGGGTATGACGACCGCCGCGGTGTCGAGCGCGTAGACGGTCACCACGTACGCGTGGTCGCCCGAGCCCGGCGGCGGCGCCGGCCCGCCGTAGCGGTCCTCGCCGAAGCTCGAGTCGAGTTCGTCTGCGTCATCGGGTATCGCCGAGCCCGACGCGTCTTCCGGCAGCGAACTCGTCGAGGCCGGGAGGTCGATGACGATCCAGTGCACCCAGTCGTTCGCCACCGCGTGCGTGTCGATCATGCTCACCACGAACGACGCGGTGCCGTCCGGCGCGCCCGACCACGCAAGCGGGATCGAGGTGTTGGTGCCGCCGCCCACGGCCTCGAGGCAGTACTTCGCGGGAATCGTCTCGCCGTCGCCGAAGGCGGCCGACGAGACCGTGAACGCGGCCTCGGCATCCCCGGTCGCGAGCTCCGCCGGGCTCTCTGCTGACTCTTGGTCGGCTTCAGTTGTGGCTGGTTCCGGCTCCGTGTCCGGCGAGCACCCCGCAACTGCGACGCAGAGCAGCGCCGATGCCAGCAGCGCGGCGCTCACTGATGCTCTCGTGATGCTCACGTCTCTCCTCCCGCGGTCGTACACGATGGTAGTCCTCTACCCGCAACCGGCCCGCACCAGTCGCCGTCCGATTCGGCGGACCGACGCTCGGGTACCCATCTGAGTGAGAACGGCATCCGTGAACGAGGGGGGAGATGTGGTATGGCAACCTACATCATGCTGTCGCGCCTGACCGACCAGGGTGCGCGGACGGTGAAGGAGCACCCGGGGCACATCCTCGAAGTGAACGACGAGCTCGCAGCCATGGGCGTGAAGGTCGTCCAGCAGTTCGCTACACTGGGGCGCGTCGACTTCGTGAACATCGTCGAGGCCCCGGATACCGAGACCGTGACGCGTGCATCGCTCGAGCTGGGAGCGCGTGGCTCGATCCGGATCGAGACGCTCCCGGCCATGCCGGTCACCGATCTTATCGGGATGCTCAAGGGCTAGTGCGTCCGCGCCGTTCCGGCCACGGCGCCGATGGGTACCAACCGAGCAACACGCACTGCACGATCGCGCGTAGTCCCCGGCGGTGGAGGTGGTCCGGCTTGCGGCAACGACAGCGCTTCCTGGTAGCACGACCTGCATGTTCCTGGTGGTGTGGCTGGCAACGGCCACGGTGGCGCTCGCGGCGCCGCCGCTCAAGCTCGACGCGGGTCTTCTCACCGACGACGCGCGCGTGCTCGGCGATTCTGCCGAGAGCGTTGAGGCGGCGCTCGAGCAGCTGGAGAGCGACCACGGCGTTCAGCTGTTCGTGGTCTTTGTCGAGACGTTCGACTCCTACGACGCCCAGGACTGGGCGAACGAGACCGCGGAGATCAACGGCCTCGGCCTGAACGACGTCCTTCTCGCCGTGGCGGTCGTGGACCGTGAGTACGCATGGTCGGTCGCCGGGAACTTCCCGCTGAGCGATAGCGAGCTCGACGAGGTGGCTGCCGACGACATCGAACCGGCTCTCAGCGACGACGATTGGGCCGGTGCGGCGATCGCCGCAGCCGAGGGGTACGCGGATGCGCTCGATGCGCAGACCGCCGACGATGGCGTGGTGACGACCACCACCGATGGCGACAGTGGCGGCTCGCTGTGGTGCTGCCTGCTTCCGGGCGGTCTGGCGGCAGCGCTCGCTGCAGCCGCCGCGTTCTTCTTCAAGCGCAAGAAGGGCGGCAAGGGCGCAGGCACGGGCGGCGCGCAGGGCGAGCCCAGCACCAAGGAGCTCGAGACCACCGCCGGCAAGCTGCTCGTGGACGTTGATGAGGCACTCCGCGCCTCCGAGCAGGAGCTCGGCTTTGCCGAGGCCGAATTCGGTGATGCCGCGATCAAGGAGTATCGCGCGGCGCTCGACGAATCCAAGACGGAGGTCGCCGAGGCGTTCCGCATCCAGCAGCAGGTCTTCGATGCCGAGCCGGAGGACGAGGCCACGCGTCGCGGCATGCTGCAGAAGATCATCGCGCTCGCGGGTGCAGCAGATGCCCGTCTCGATGAGAAGGCCAGCGGCTTCTCGGACCTGCGCGACCTGGCGGGACGCGCCGATGAAGTCATCACTGCGGTCGGGGACCGGCTCGCGAAGGTCGAGGCCGGGCTGCCCGAAGCGAAGGACAAGCTCGCGCAGCTCAAGACCCGGTACCTGGAGAGCGCCCTCGGCGATGTGGCCGATGACGACACCGAGGCCGCGGCGCTCGTCGAAGCGGCCCGCAAGGCGGCGGGCGAGGGCGCCGATGCGAGCGCAAAGGGCGACCGCAACGCCGCAGCGCTTGCTGCCCGCTCGGCGGAAAACGCCACCGTGACTGCGGAGCAGCTGCTCGCGGCTGTTGCGGCGGCCGGCGAGAGCCTGAAGTCCGCAGAGGCCGCACTCGGCGACGAGAGCACGCGGCTCGAGGGCGCGGCTGCTGGCGCGGAGGCGGCCGATGCCGCCCGCTATGCCGCGATCGTGGCAGCGGCCCGCTCGGCAGTGGCGGCAGCACGCGGCGCGCTCGGCTCACCGCCGTTCGACCCGCTCGCTCACCTCGCCAAGGTTCGCGAGGTTGCCGGCCAGCTCGACGCAGCGCTCGCGGAAGCGCGCGATGCGGCGCAGAAGGCCGAGGCGGCACGCGCATCCGCGCAGGCGGCGTTCACCACCGCGCGCGACCGCATCCAGTCGGCCGAGTCGTACATCGCGACTCGCGGCGGCGCCGTGGGCACGCAGGCGCGCTCGAGCCTCGCCGAAGCACGGGGCCGTCTCCAGAAGGGCGAGCAGCTGCTCGCCACCGATCCCGCAGCGGCGCTTGCCGAAGCGCAGGCGGCGCAGCAGTACGCCGAATCGGCGCTCCGCTACGCACAGGGAGATGCCGCGCCATCGGGCGGCGGCGGGATGCCGGTGATCGTTCCGGGCCCGACCTACTCGGGTGGTTCTTCGGCTGCATCCGGCGGCGGCTCCCCCTCATCGTGGGGCAGCTCGTCATCGAGCGGCTTCGGCGGCTCGTCGCGCAGGAGCAGCGGGAGCAGCTTCTCGAGCTCGAGCTCCAGCCGGTCGTCGTCGAGCTCGTCGAGCTCGCGGCGGAGCAGTAGCAGCAGTAGCAGCAGTAGGTCGTCAGGCGGTCGCCGCGGAGGCGGCGGGCGCTTCTAGGACGGGAGTCAACGGGGCATCGCCCCGCGACCATTGAGCGAAAGGGAGGACGAAGATGGGATCACAGCAGTCCATTCTCGGCAGGATCGCGCAGCTTGCGAAGGCGAACATCAACGCGCTCATCGATTCGGCCGAGGACCCGCAGGTCATGCTCGACCAGATGATCCGCGACTACACCAACGGCATCGCCGAGGCCGAGGCCGCCGTGGCGCAGACCATCGGCGGGCTGCGGATGATGGAAGACGACGTGCGCGAGGACGAGGCCGCAGCTGCCGAGTGGGGCGGCAAGGCCAAGGCCGCGAGCGCCAAGGCCGATGAGATGCGGGCCGCGGGTGCTGCCGCCGACGCCGACAAGTTCGACAACCTCGCGCGCGTGGCGCTCAAGAAGCAGATCGACTTCGAGGGCGAGGTCGCCACACTCAAGCCCACGATCGTGTCGCAGACCGAGGTCGTGGACAAGCTCAAGGCCGGCCTCGACAGCATGAAGGGCAAGCTCGACGAGCTGAAGGCCAAGCGCGATGAGCTCGTCTCGCGTGCGCGCATCGCCGACGCCCAGGGCCAGGTGCAGGACGCGATCAAGTCGATCGACATCACCGACCCCACGAGTGAGCTGGGCCGCTTCGAGGATAAGATCCGTCGCGAGGAGGCCAAGGTGCGCGGTGCCGCCGAGCTGGCCGAATCCTCCCTCGACGCGCAGTTCGAGGACCTCGAGGACGCCGAGTCCGACGCCGAGATCGAGGCACGCCTCGCCGGCCTGAAGGGCACCGGCGCGTAAGCAGCATCACCGATTCGCACACACACCCCGGTCGTCCGTCTCGGACGGCCGGGGTGTTGCTCTCTCTGGGCGCCCGAAGGCTGGTATGCTCTGCCGATGACCGCCGAGCGCACCCTCGTCGTCGGGGACCGCAGCATCCCGTATTCGGTTCTCAGAAGCGACCGCCGCAGCATTGCCGTGACCGTCTCTCCAAGCGGTCAGGTTCGCGTGCGGGCTCCCCGGTGGCTGCCGGACCGCGACGTCGTCCGGTTCGTGAGCGACCGCGCCGGGTGGATCGTGCGCAAGCAGGCCGAGGCTGCCGAGCGCGCCGCGCGCTCGGCCGGCCCACTCACCGCCGACGAGCTCGCCGAGGCCCGGATGCTCTTCGCCGAGCGCTACGAGGTGTGCTGGCGCGCCTTCGCGCAGCCGGGCGAGCACCGGCCGCAGCTGCGCGTCCGCGCCATGCGCTCGAGATGGGGGAGTCTCACCGCCTCAGGCTCGGTGACGATCAACGCGTTCCTCGTGAGGACGCCCGTGGAGTGCCTGGACTACGTGATATTCCACGAGCTCTGCCACATGCGCGTTCGCGGCCACAACGCCGCCTTCTACGCGGAGGTCGCGCGCTACGTGCCCGCGTGGCGTGCGCGCAGGGCGGAGCTGCATCGCCACCCGTTGTGAGCCGCGCGGCGGCTTGGAGTACCCTGGAGCCGACGACCCGACACGTCATGCACAAGGAGCCCGATGGCACGCAACCTCAAGACCTTCCTGCTCGGCGATCCGCTGCACAACCGGGAGGCCATGCACCAGCGCCTGAGCAATCCCGTCGCACTTGCGGTGTTCTCGAGTGACGCGCTCTCGTCGGTGGCCTACGCACCCGGCGAGATCATGCTCATGCTGGCGCTCGCCGGCACGGCTGCGCTGAGCCTGACGCTGCCGATCGCGATCGCCATCGGCGTGCTGCTGATCGTGGTGGTGCTGTCCTACCGGCAGACGATCCGCGAGTACCCGGGCGGCGGCGGCTCGTACATCGTGGCCAAGGAGAACCTCGGCACGATACCCGGGCCTGGTGGCGGGCGCGTCGCTGCTGGTGGACTACATCCTCACCGTGGCGGTGTCTATCTCGGCGGCGGTCGCCGCCATCACCTCGGCGCAACCGCAGCTCTCAAGTACACCGTGCCGATGGCGATCGGGTTCGTGGTGCTGCTCGCGATCGCGAACCTGCGGGGCGTGAAGGAATCGGGCGCGATCTTCGCGGGCCCCACGTTCTTCTTCATCCTGCTGATCGGCTTCATGGTGGTCGTGGGGCTCGCACGCTTCGCCACCGGCAACGGCTTCAGCGTTCCGGTCCCGCACGAGCCGATCGAGGCGATACAGTCGCTCGACGCTGTTCCTGGTGCTCAAGGCGTTCGCTTCGGGATGCACCGCCATGACCGGCGTGGAGGCGATCGCCAACGGCGTCCAGGCCTTCAAGGTGCCCGAGGCTGAGAACGCCTCAGGACGCTCACCTGGATGGCGGGCATCCTGCTCTTCCTGTTCGTCGGCGTGGCGCTGCTCTCCACGCTCGCCGGCGTGCAGCCCTCCGAGACCGAGACGGTCATCAGCCAACTCTCGCGCGAGATGTTCGGCACGGGGTGGCTCTACTACGTGATCTCCGCGAGCGTGGCTGCGATCCTCGTGCTCGCAGCGAACACCGCGTACGCCGACTTCCCGAGGCTGTCGTCGTTCGTGGCGGCCGACGACTTCCTGCCGCACCAGCTGCGGGACCGCGGCCACCGGCTCGTCTACAGCAACGGCATCATCCTGCTCACGTTTGCGGCGATCGGCCTCTCGTTGGGCTTCGGCGGCATCACCACCAAGCTCATCCCGCTCTACGCGGTGGGCGTGTTCAGCTCCTTTACGCTCTCGCAGGCCGGCATGGTGGTGCACCACCTGCGCATCCGCGAGGAGGGGTGGCAGCGCTCGATGGTGATCAACGCCGCGGGCGCGATCACCACCGGCCTCGTGACCGCTGTGATCGCGATCGCCAAGTTCACGCACGGCGCGTGGATCGTGCTCATCCTCATCCCGGTCATCGTGGCGTACTTCATCTGGGTCCGCCGCCAGTACGATCGCGTGCGCCGCGAACTGGCGATCCGCCCCGAGGAGTTCGCCGACCTCGACTGGCAGTCATACAACCGGATGCACAACCACGTGATCGTGCTCGTGAAGGACATCGACCGCAGGCTCATCCGCGCCCTGCGCTACGCCAAGTCACTCGAGGCCGACAAGCTCGAGGCGGTGTACGTCGACATCACGGGGAACGCCGGCGCCTTCGAGCGTCGCTGGGACAAAGCCGGCTTCGGCGTGCGGCTCACCGTGGTGGAGTCGCCGTACCGCGAGATCATCGCACCGATCATTGACTTCATCCGTGCGGTGCCACGGCCCACGAACGATCACGTGGTGACGGTCGTCCTGCCCGAGTACGCGCCGGAGAACGTCGGCGACGCGCTGCTGCACGACCAGACATCGTTCATCTTGAAGCAGCAGCTCTTCGGCGAGCCGGGCGTGATCATGACCGACGTGCCGTACCACATCAACGAGCCGTGCACGCCGGGCGGGGCGAGCTGCCCGCTGCCGAGGCAGGAGTAGGCGAGGCGCACTTCCGAGGACTACGCAGCGCGGGACTCCGCACCCCCGCGCCAGTCCCACCCTAGTGCTGCGCCGGCTCCTCGTCCGCCTCGGCCTCGCGCTTGATCCCCAGCGCGCTCAGCACCGCAGCGTCATCGAGCGCTCCCTGGGCGAGCAGCAGCAGCTGGTCGCCAGCCTCGAGCACCGTCTCGCCGCGCGCCGCGCGCACGCCACCTTCGGCGGCAAGCACCGCCATCACGGTGATGTTCGTGGGCAGCGCAACCTCGGCAAGCGTCCGTCCCACCGCTGTCGCGTCGGCGGGCAGGCGCACCTCGTCGACCGCCACATCGTCGGCGCGCAGGTCGAGGAGCGGGATCACGTCGCCGAAGACCAGGTCGCGGCCGATGAGGCCGTAGAGCATCGCGGGGGATGAGACGGCAACGTCCACGCCCCACGCCTTGTCGAAGAGCCACTCGTTGCGCGGGTGGTTCACCCGCGCGTAGACCGTGCCGCCCTCGAGCACCTTGGTGAGCATGGCCACCACGAGGTTGTCCTCGTCATCTCCGGTGACCGCGATGACCATGTCGGCATCGCCGGTCCCCGCGCTCTCGAGCACCGAGGGCTCGCACGCGTCGCCGGTCAGGGTCTCCACTTCGGGCAGCGCCGCGCGCAGGTACTCGACCCGCTCGGCGCGCTGTTCGATCAGCGTGACCGCGTGCTTCTTGTGCAGCCGCTCGGCGAGGTACTCTCCGGTCTTGCCGCCGCCGACGATGACGACCTTCATCTTCGGCCTCCTATTCCAGCCCCAGGAGCTTCTTGAGCTCCGGGAGCGCGTCGCGGGTCACGGTGATCTTCAGCCGGTCGCCCTTGTGAAGCTCGGTCCGCGGCTCGGGCAGCATGGCCACGCCGTCGCGGACGAGCGTGGTCACGTGGAACTTGCCGGGGTAGGCCACGTCGTTGATGGTGCGACCGGTGAGGTGCGTGGTGGCCTCGGCAGTGATGACCACTACCTCGCCGCCGCCGAAGGTCGCCACGGTCTTGAGGTCCGGCTCGAGGATGCTCGCGAGCAGCATGTTGCTCGACCAGTTCACGCTCGAGATCGTGGGGATGCCGAAGCGCTTGTAGATGACCGCGCGCCGGGGGTCGTAGATGCGCGCCACCACGCACGGCACGTCGAAGCGCTCGCGCGCGATGCGTGCGCTCACGATGTTGGAGTTGTCGCCGCTCGTGACCGCCGCGTAGGCGTCGGCCTTCTCGATGCCTGCCTTCACCAGCGTGTCGCGGTCGAAGACCTCGCCCGCGATGCGTCGCCCGCGGATGTCGGCCCCTGCGACGGAGAACGACCTCTCGCTCCGGTCGATGACCGCGACCGAGTGGCCGCGCTCCTCGAGCATCGATGCGAGATACCGTCCGACGCGCCCGTACCCTCCGATGACGACGTGCATGCGTAGCTCCTGAAAGCCGAGGCGGGTGTCCCCGCCAACCGAGGTGTGGGTACCCATGCTAGTACCTCTCACCCGCCGAGGCCACACTGCACGACCCCTCGGCCGACGTCTCAGCTGAAGAGCAGGACCATGTAGCCCGCGTAGAGCGCGAGGAAGACGCCGCCTTCGATGCGCCCGATCCGTCCGCGGATGAGCAGCAATGGGGCGAGCGCCACCGCCACGCCGAGCATCACCCATACGTCGAGCGAGGCCATATGCGCGGCCACGCCGATGGGACGCACGAGCGCCGTGAGACCGAGGATGCCGAGGATGTTGAAGATGTTGCTGCCCACGACGTTGCCGACCGCCACATCCGCGTGTCCGCGCGCCGCGGCCATCACGCTCGTCGCGAGCTCGGGCAGCGATGTGCCGACCGCAACGAGCGACAGCCCGATGATCGCCTCGGACACGCCGTAGGTGCGGGCGATATCCGTCGCGCCGGTGATGAGCAACTGCGAGCCGATGACGAGCGCTCCGAGCCCGAGCGCGAGGTAGCCGATTCCGGCACCGATCGAACCCGGCCCGGCGAACTCCTCGGCCTCATGCTCGTGAAGCTCCGCCGAAGGATACGTCCTGGAGAGCTCGGTGCGGTAGGAGTAGGTGACGAATGCCAGAAGCGCCACGAGCAGCACCGCGCCCGCGACGCGGCCGATCTCGCCGGTGAGCGCGATGAGCGCCAGTGCGAGGGCGGCAGCGAGCATGACGCCCGTGTCGCGGCGGAGCGCCTTCGGCTTGACCACGATCGGCGCGATAATCGCCGAGGCGCCAAGCACGCCGAGGATGTTGAAGATGTTGCTGCCCACGATGTTGCCCACGGCGATGTCCGAGCTGCCCTTGAGCGCGGCGCCCAGGCTCACCACGAGTTCGGGTGCCGAGGTGCACCAGGCCACCACGGTCATGCCGATGAGCAGCGGTGAGAGCCCGAAACGGCGGGAGACAGTGACCGCGCCGCGGACGAGGAACTCGCCGCCGCCGAACAGCAGCACGAATCCTCCGACCGCAGCGAGGTACATCATGCCCGACCACTCGTCCTTCCATCCGCCTGCGGCCATGAGCTCGTCGTGCGTGCCCTGCTCGACGATCGCACCCTCGTTCATCACCAGGATGAGGCCCGCATCCCGAATCGTCGAGAGGCGATGCGCGATCACGAAGCTCGTGCGGCCGTGCATGAACTCGCTCTCGCTCTTCCCGGGCTGTTGCGGGTAATATCCATTAAGGTGCAGAGGGGCGCAGCTGCAGGCGAGGGGAGCCGTTCGTGGATCCATCGCGTGCCCAACTGCTCGAGCGGTTCAAGCGCCTCGGGCTCGTCTTGGTCATGGTGCCCGCGCTTATCGTGGCCGTTGTGGTCGTGGTCGGCATCCGGCAGGTCCAGATCATGAGTTATGGCCGCATGATCGCGTCAGGCCTGAACGGAATCGGTGTCGCCAGCATGGGTCAGGGCGACTCGATCACCGACCCGGAAGTGCACGAGCACTTCGAAACCAACTTTCGCTCGCTCGTGGACCAGGGCTCCTTCCTCTGCATCACGCTGGTCTCGGTCGACGGAGAAGTGTATGCGACCACCGCCGAGGAGGGGTGTCCGCTCACCGAGCGCGGGCTTGCCGAGGTCGACCGGGTGCTCGCCAAGGATGCCCCGTACAACGCCATCGTGCACGAGGAGGTCGACGCGCTTCTGGTCGTCGCACCGCTTCGGCTGACACCTGATGCTGAGCCGTACGGTGCGGTCATCGGGGCGCGTCCTTACTCGCTCATCGGGCCGTTCATGAACGGCGTCTCGGCGGCCATCGCGGTGGTGGTGCTCGCAGGCGCCATGCTCACCTACACCCTGCTGAGGCTCTTCATCCGGAGGGCAGAGCAGGAGATCGATATCCAGGTGCGGCGTATCGATGTGCTCAGTCAGCGGCTGAGTGCCTCGTTGCGTGAAGCAGAGCAGCATAGCGTAGGCACGCTCCAGGCGCTCGTGGCGGCGGTCGACGCCAAGGACAGCTACACCGCGCGCCATTCCTTGAACGTCGCCGACTACGCGGTCGCGGTCGCCACGCGCATGGGCCGAGGCGACCTGGTTCCGCGGCTCGAACGAGCGGGGCTGCTGCACGACGTGGGCAAGATCGGCGTCCCCGAAACGCTACTGGCGAAACCGGCGGCACTCACGCGGGAGGAGTACGCCTCAGTCAAGGAACACTCGGCCGTCGGCGCGGAGATCATCACCATGATCCCGTTCCTGGCCGATATCGTCCCCATCGTTCGCCACCATCACGAGCACCTGGACGGCTCGGGATATCCGGACGGGATCGCCGGTGACGAGATCCCGCTGTCGGCCCGCGTCCTTGCGGTAGCCGATGCGTTCGACGCGATGACGACCGAGCGCCCGTACCGCAAGGCGATGCGTCCGGCAGTGGCGGTCGCCGAGATGGTGGCCTGCAGCGGCACCCAGTTCGACGGCAACGTCGTCGAGGCGCTCGCCGAAGCGATGGCCGACGGTCTGCTGAGATTCCGGGGTGACATCGCGTAGAGGCCTACACCGCCTCGTCGAACGCCTCCGAGAACTGGCTGTTGTACAGGTCGGCGTAGAATCCGCTGGCTGCCATGAGTTCGTCGTGCGTGCCCTGCTCGACGATCGCGCCCTCGTCCATCACCAGGATGAGACCTGCGTCGCGGATGGTCGAAAGGCGATGCGCGATCACGAAGCTCGTGCGGCCCTGCATGAGCCGCGTCATCGCCGCCTGGATCAGCGACTCGGTACGCGTGTCGACCGAGCTGGTCGCCTCGTCGAGGATGAGGATCGGCGGGTCGGCCACGAACGCGCGTGCGATCGTGAGCAACTGCCGCTGTCCCTGCGAGATGTTCGAGCTATCGTCGTTCAGTTCGGTCTCGTAGCCCTCGGTGAGCGTGCGCACGAAGTGGTCCACGTGCGCCGCGCGCGCGGCCGTCATGATCTCCTCGTCGGTCGCGTCTTCGCGGCCGTAGGCGAGGTTCTCGCGGATCGTGCCCTTGAACAGCCACGTGTCCTGTAGCACCATGCCGAAGGTGTGCCTGAGCTCGTCACGGGTCATGTCGCGCGTGTCCACGCCGTCGATCAGGATCGCGCCGCCGTCGAGCTCGTAGAAGCGCATGAGCAGGTTCACGAGCGTGGTCTTGCCGGCACCGGTGGGGCCGACGATCGCGACCGTCTGGCCGGGGAGCGCCTCCAGGCTCAGGTCCTCGATGAGCGGCTTGTCTGCCGAGTAGCTGAACTTCACGTGCTTGAACTCAACGTGGCCCTCCGGCTCGGTCAGGTGGACCGGCGTCGCGGTCTCGGCGATCTCCTCGGGTGCGTCGAGCAGCTCGAAGACGCGCTCGGCGGATGCCACTGCCGACTGCAAGACGTTTGCTGCCGAAGCGGTCTGCACGATCGGCTGGGTGAACTGACGCGAGTACTGGATGAACGCCTGCACGTCGCCGAGGCTGAGCGTGCCGTTTGCGACCTTGAGGCCACCGATCACGGCCACCCCCACGTAGTTGAGGTTGTTGAGGAACTGGAGCGACGGCTGGATCGTGCCGGAGATGAACTGTGCCCGGAACGACGCCTGGTACAGGCGCTCGTTCTCGCGGTCGAACACCTCCACGGCCTCCGCCTGACGGCCGAAGACCTTCACCACGCCGTGGCCGGAGAACATCTCCTCAACGTGGCCGTTCAGGGTGCCGGTGCGCTCCCACTGCGCCGCAAACTGCTTCTGCGAACGCTTAGCGATGAACATGGTCACCACCACCGAGAACGGGATCACCAGCAGTGACAGTCCGGCGAGAAGCGGGCTGATCCACAACATCATGCCGAGCACGCCGATGATGGTCAGCACCGAGGTGACGATCTGGGCCGCCTGCTGCTGGAGCGTCTGCGCGATGTTGTCGATGTCGTTGGTCACACGGGACAACGTGTCGCCGCGCGAGTTGTCGTCGAAGTACTTGAGCGGCAGGCGCGCGAGCTTCTCGTCGACCTCTTTGCGCAGACCATAGATGGTCTTCTGCGTGATGCCCGCCATCAGATACCCCTGGCCCCAGCTGAAGAGGGCCGAGAGCAGGTAGATTCCCGCGAGCAGGAGCAACCACTTGGCCACGAGGTCGAAGTCCACGCCCTCGCCGATCGTGATCGACATGCCCGCGATCATGTCGGCAAGGTTCTCCTCGCCTGCGGCGCGCAGCATCTCGACCGCCTGGTCCTGCGTGGTGCCCGGTGGCAGCTGTTCGGCCATGGCCTTGCCGATCACGCCTTCGAACAGCACGTTCGTGGCCGTGCCGAGTATCCGCGGTCCCGCCACGCTGCAGGCCACGCTTGCCGTGGTGAGCAGGAGCACGATCACGAGCATGGTGGTGTGCGGCTTGAGATAGCCGCCGAGCCGCTTCAGCGAGCCCTTGAAGTCCTTCGTCTTGGCGCCGGCCGTCATGAGGCCACCATGGCCGCCCGGGCCCATCATCGGGCCGCCGCCGCCCGGTCCGCGACCGGGACCGGCTGCGGGAGCAGGCGCCGCGTTCGTCTTCGTGTTCTCGCTCATGCGACCTCCTCCTCGGTCAGCTGGCTTCGGACGATCTCCAGGTACGTCGGGCAGGTCGCCATGAGCTCGGCGTGCGTGCCCATGCCGACGATGGTGCCCTCATCGAGCACGACGATCCGGTCGGCCTGCATGATGGTGCTCACGCGCTGCGCGACGATGATCACGGTCGCGTCGGCGGTGTCGTGCGCGAGCGCTGCGCGCAGTGCCGCGTCGGTCTTGAAGTCGAGCGCCGAGAAGCTGTCGTCGAAGACGTAGATCTCGGGGCGCTTCACGAGTGCGCGGGCGATGGCCAGGCGCTGGCGCTGGCCGCCCGAGACGTTGCTGCCGCCCTGAGTGATCGGCGACTCGAGTCCGTCTTCCATCGCCGAGACGAACGCACGGCCCTGTGCGACCTCGAGTGCATGCCACAGCTCGTCGTCGGTGGCCTCCTCGCGTCCGTAGCGCAGGTTGCTCGCGACCGTGCCGCTGAACAGGAACGCTTTCTGCGGGATGAAGCCGACCCGGCTCCACAGCTCGGCCTGGGTCATGTCGCGCACGTCTACACCGTCAACGAGCAGCGTGCCGCCGGTGACGTCGTAGAAGCGCGGGATGAGGTTGATCAGCGTGGACTTGCCGCTGCCCGTGCTGCCGACGATCGCCGTGGTCTGTCCCGGCTGAGCGGTGAAGGAGATGCTGCAGAGCACAGGGTCCTCGGCGCCCGGGTAGCGGAACTCCACGTCGCGGAAGTCCACCACGCCCCGGGTCTCGGCCGGCGTGACCGGCTCGGTCGGGTCGCAGATCTTCGGCTCGGTGTCGAGCACCTCGTTGATGCGGTCGGCCGATGCCTGCGCGCGAGGCACCATGACGAACATGATCGCGGCCATCATGACCGACATGAGGATCTGCATGATGTACGTGAGGAATGCGGTGAGGTTGCCGATGGGCATCGCGCCGCTGTCGATGCGCAGGCCGCCGAACCACATCGTGGCAACCAGCGTGAGGTTGAAGATCGCCATCACCGCGGGCATGACCATCGCGAACAGCCGGCCGACTCCGAGCATGGTCTCCGAGAGCTCGCGGTTGGCGCCGTCGAAACGGGCCTCCTCGAAGTCGCTTCGCACGAACGCGCGGATCACCCGGATGCCCGAGAGCTTCTCGCGCATCACCTGGTTCACCCGGTCGATGCGCGACTGCATGCTTCTGAACATCGGCATGGCGTTGCGCATGATGAAGCCGAGCATGAGGGCGAGCACGGGGATCACGACCACGATGAGCAGCGACAGCGGTGCATCCTGGCGAACGGCCATGATGATGCCGCCGATGGCCATGAACGGCGCCATGATCATGACGTTCAGGCCGATTGCCACGAGCATCTGGATCTGCTGCACGTCGTTGGTCGTGCGGGTGATGAGCGACGGCGCGCCGAAGACGTTCAGTTCGGCGAGAGAGAAGCTCTGCACCTTGTGGAAGACCGCGTGGCGCAGGTCGCGTCCGAAGGCCATCGCGGTGCGAGAGCCCCAATAGACCGAGACGATCGAGACGACGCCGAGCACGAGCGTAACGGCCAACATGATCGCGCCCTCGCGCAGGATGAAGTCCGTGTCGCCCTTGGCCACGCCGTCGTTGATGATGTTCGCGTTCAGATCGGGCAGGTAGAGGTTCGCGATCGCCTGGATGAGCACGAGCGTCGAGACCAGGGCGATCTGCTTCCAGTAGGGCTTGAGATAGCGGAAGAGGCGCATCATCGCGGCCCCTCCTCTCCGTGTACGGGGTGGACCCAGGCGCCCACGCCACGCTGCTTGAGAACCGCCTCCACATGATCGTTCACCGTGCCGAGGATGCGCGCGAACTCCCGCTTATCGGCATCGGGCATCGAGCCCATGCTGACGTTCAGCATGTCCACGAAGCCCGCGTGCATCCTGTCAGCGAGCGCGCGGCCCGCCTCGGTGAGGTACACGCGTGTGACGCGCGAGTCGGCTTCATCCGGCCGGCGCTCGATCACCTCGGCGCCCTCCATCCGCTGCAGCATGGTGGTCACCGTCGGCCGGGAGACGTGCAGCATCTCCGCCAGGTCGCTCTGGCTCATGCCGTCGCGGTGGGCGAGCGCCTGCAGGCAGCCCGCCTGGGCCGGATGCATGCTCTCCTCGGCGAAGGTCGACATCAGCAGGCGCCGGTGGAGCATCATCGCGCGCTTGAACGCGCGGAACGCTTCCATCGTGGTGGCGTCCACCTCTTCAGGGCCGAACTCGAACACAGGGTGGGTCACGGGGTCACTTCCTTGCGGTGATTGTTAGCGTCCGAAAGATTAGCAGCCTAATGGTTAGGTCGCTAATCTAATGCACCCGAACGTCGAATGCAAGGGTCTCGCGAGCGGCGGGGTGCGCTACACTCGGACGTGGCCCGATCAGGTGAAGGGGGCGGAGCACATGAACAAGGATCTCATCGTCTCGGAGATCACCGCCGCGATGCGCGCACACGACAAGCCGCGGCTGTCGATCCTGCGTCAGGTGAAGAACGAGATCGACATCAAGGAGAAGGAGTCGCAGCGAGACGTCACCGATGAGGAGGTCGTCGCCGCGCTCAAGAAGGTGCTCAAGCAGACCGGCGAGACGCTCGAAGGTTCGATCAAGGTCGGCACCGACGACGCGCGGACGGCGCTGCTCACCGGGCAGGTGGCGATGCTCGAGGGCTACCTGCCGGCGCAGGTGACCGGCGACGCGCTCGCCCAGATCGTGGAGCGCGTGATCGCCGACGGCGGCTTCACCGAGAAGCGCGATATGGGCCGGGTCATCGCCGCGGCCGCCGCCGAATGCGGCGGCAACTGCGACAAGGCCGAGCTGGCGCGCGTCGCCGGATCGAAGCTGGGCTGAGCGCCATGGACCTCACGCCGCACCATATCGGCATCGTCGTGAGCGACCTCGAGCGCTCGAAGGCGTTCTACCGCACGCTCGGCTTCGAGCAGGCCGCCGAGCGCGTGGGCGAGGACAAGACGCTCTCGTTCCTCCGGCTCGGCGCGATCCAGTTGGAGCTCTTCTGCTACCGTGAGCCGGTGCCGGCTGCCGAGGTGCCTTCGCGGGTCCTCGGCTTCAAACACCTTGCGCTCGAGACGCACGACATCGACGCGGCGTTCGCGGAACTCCGCTCGGCGGGCGTACTGCCCGCAGAGGCGGCCATCCTCGAGATCCCGCCAGACTGGCGGCTCCTGTTCTTCAACGACCCCGACGGGGTCGAGATCGAGATCAAGCAGGCGTAACGCATGCGGCCGCGCGAGGGCGGGCGCCCGAAAGGGGAACGTGATGCGGGTGAAGCGGATTCTTGGTGTGCTCCTGATCGTGCTCGTTGTGGCGGCCGCGCTCGCGGGCTGTACTGACGAGACCACTTCGGATGAGACAGAGACCACCGGCGCCGAGGCGGAGCCCGACGAGCAGCCCGCCGGCGGGTGGGCCTCGACGCTTCCGATGGAGCCGGGCTACGCCTGGGATATCGCCATGTACCCCGGTGGCGGCACCCTGCCGGTCGCGCTTCCCGTGGCGGGCCCCTGGACGCTCGAGGTGGGCGCCGACTGGGCGGTGAGCACCACCGAGATCGTGGATCCCGCAGACGTGGACGGCATCGACGCCTTCACCGACTACGACTACGTGGTGAAGGCCTCCGACGCCACTGCGACCTACTTCTACCCGCGGCAGGTGACCGACGAGTGGATGCTCCAGCTCGGCAAGATCACCCTGACCGGCGACCAGGCCACGGCCGAGCCCTACGCCAACCCGCTCAAGTTCTGGCCGGTCGACTTCGAGGTGGGGGAGACCTTCGTGGTCTCGGACACCGGCAGCTTCGGCATCAACGCTACCGTGCTCGCCCAGAACGCCGTTACGACCCCGGCCGGCACGATCGATGAGGCCTACCTCGTGCGCTTCGACTACACGCCGCTTGCCGAGGGCGCGATGGAGGGCACGCAGTACTACATCCTGTCGCCCGAGGTCGGCTTCGTGGCGCTCTTCAGCGTCGCCGCCGGCGACGAGGCGACCGGCTTCACGGCGCTCGACTCCGCGCAGGTGCTCGTGACGATGCCCGAGAAGCGATAGCGCTCCGGCCGATCGGAGGAACCATGCTGAACCCCACGCTCGAGCTCATCGAGCGGCGTCGTTCCACGCGCGTGTACGACCCCACGCCGCTTACCGCCGAGGAGCGCGAGGCCATCCTGCACGCCGCACTGCGGGCGCCCACAGCCGGTGGCATGGTGCTCTACACGATCATCGAGGTGGAGGACCAGCCGCTGAAAGACCGCCTGGCGGTCACCTGCGACGATCAGCCGTTCATCGCCAAGGCTCCGATGGTTCTCGTCTTCGTCGCCGACTACCAGAAGTGGATCGACCTGTTCGAGGCGAGCGGGTGCTTCGAGATCGACGACATCGCGCCGCGCATGGCGCCGGGTCCGGGCGACCTGCTGCTCGCGTGTTCCGACGCGCTCATCGCCGCGCAGACGGCCGTGATCGCCGCCGAGTCACTCGGCATCGGGTCGTGCTACATCGGCGACGTTCTGGAGAACGGCGAGATCCACGCCGAACTGCTCGGCCTGCCGGCGTACACGCTGCCCATCGCGATGGTGTGCTTCGGGCGGCCGCTCAAGGCTCAGGAGCCGATCGAGCACTTCGGCGGGCACCTCGTGCACCAGGACCGCTATCGACGCCTGGAGGCGTTGGAGCTCGCCGAGGTAGCAACGGACCTGGAGCGCCTCCACGCGCCTCACGGGCTTCCTCCCGGCGTCATGAGCTATCCGCAGGCGGTGTACCGGCGCAAGTTCACGCCTGCCTACATGGATGAGATGAACCGGTCGGTCGCCTGGTGGCTGGAGCGCTGGCAGGGCCGATAGCCCGGGCGCCCACCGCGATGCCGCGCGTGTTTCTTGGACGCGAGGCGACAGCCGGTCGTTGCCCGCCGCTCGCAAGCGGGTACACCCTCTGACAGTGAGGAAGAGCGCCCGCGCGGACGTGCGGGCGCACGGGAGGAGGGGCGATGGGCATCTTCAAGGACATGCGTGACACGGCGAAGAACCTCAACGATCTCACCCAGACCGGCAAGGAGATGCAGAAGGAGAAGTACGGCACGAACAACCCGTTCAGTGTGATGAACCAGAGCGTCGCCGAGGCCAATACGCTCATGCAGCAGGTTCAGCAGGAGCAGGCGCTGATGACGCGGCTGATGACTGTGGGCATCGTGGGGCAGGGTGTGCTGAAGGCCCTGCGCGACACGGGCGTGCAGATCAACATGCAGCCGCAGTTCGAGATCGACCTCGATGTGACGGTGCCCGGCAAGGACACCTATCCAGTGACCATCACGCGCGTGGTGCAGATGTCGGCGTTGCCGATGTACCAGCCCGGCTCCACGTGGCCGGTGAAGGTCGACCCGGACGACCCGAACGTGGTCATCATCGGGTAGCCAGCCACGCGGGTCTGCGGACCGCGAAGGGCCGCCCGGATCGGGCGGCCCTTCGGCGTGCGTCGGACGGGCGCGCTACCCGATCGTCTCGGGCAGAGGGCGGTCGTCGGCGAACCACTCGTCTTCGAAGTCGCCCTCGGCGATACGGTCGATCGGCAGGCGCAGGTAGCGCCCGCGCGCCTCGACTGCGACGGTGCCGTCGTCGAGCAGGATCTCGCCGGTGCCCTCGAACAGGCGTCCCGAGTCCTTGGTGATGCGGGCGTGCGCCACCACGTCGCCGTCGAGCGGCACAGGCTTGCGATAGCGGACGGTGAGTTCGACGGTGACGCCCCAGGCGCTGGCGTCGGTCAGGTTGATAGCGCGTCCGATCGCCTCGTCGAGGATGGTGGAAGCGAGCCCGCCGTGGAGTCTGCCGGGATAGCCCTGATGTTCGGTGCGGGGCCTGAAGACCCCCACGAGCTCCCCGTTGTCGAGCTCGAAGAATCGGGCGTGCAGCCCGGCCGCGTTCTCGGTGCCGCACACCATGCACATGCGGCTGATGTTCTGCGCGGCGCGTACCTCTGGAGCCATGGCCGTCCTTCCGTTCGGGGCGCTTCATTGTAGTCCGACTGCAGGGTGCGCCGGTGCCGCTGTGGGGACATACTCGAGGGGACGCCGAGTATCGGGGGTCGAGAATGCACGAGGAGTATATGCGGCGGGCCATCGCGCTCAGCCGCGAGAAGATGCGCGAGGACGAGGGCGGGCCGTTCGCGGCCGTCGTCGTGCGCGACGGCGCGATCATCGGCGAGGGGTGGAACCAGGTCACGGGCCACAACGACCCGACCGCACACGCCGAGATCGTCGCGATACGCGAGGCATGTCGCGCGCTCGACACCTTCTCACTCGAGGGCTGCGTGATCTACACGAGCTGCGAGCCGTGCCCGATGTGTCTTTCGGCGATCCACTGGGCGCACATCGACTCTGTCTACTACGCCAATACCGCCGATGATGCCGCATCGATCGGCTTCGACGATGCGCGGCTCTACCACGAGCTCGCGCTCCCGCCCGGCGAGCGCTCATTGCCGATGGCGCGTCTGCTCGCCGGCGAGGCCATCGAGGTGTTTCGCGAGTGGGCGGCCGACCCCGACCGGGTGCCGTACTGATGGCCGAGTGGCACGCACTGCTCGCCTGCCCGCACTGCGGTGAGGCCCTTGCCGAGACGGGCGGCGCACTCGTCTGCGCGCAGGGCCACTCGTTCGACATCGCCCGGCAGGGCTACGTGAACCTGCTGCCCGGTGGAGCCCGGGCGGACACCGCCGATACCCCGGAGATGGTGGCCGCCCGCGTGGACTTCCTCGCGCGCGGGCCACTTCGCGGCGCTCGACGAGGCGCTCGCCGAGGCGGCCGCGCGGGCTGCTGCCGACGTCGTGGGCTGCGTCGTGGATGTGGGAGCCGGGACGGGCGAGCACCTCGCGGCCGTGCTCGAGCGGCTGCCGGAGCGCACGGGTCTGGCGCTCGACATCTCGAAGCACGCAGCGCGGCGGGCCGCCAGGGCGCACGACCGCATCGGCGCGGTGGTCTGCGACGCGTGGGCGGCGCTGCCGCTGCGCGACGGGGTCGCCGCAGCGGTGATGAGCGTGTTCTCGCCTCGCAACGCTGCCGAGTTCGCGCGGGTTCTCGCGCCCAACGGTGCTCTCATCGTGGCCGCACCGAACCCCGAGCATCTTGCCGGGCTCGTCGGCCCGCTCGGCATGGTGAGCGTGGATGAGCGCAAGGAGGAGCGGCTGGAGGCGACGCTCGGCGGGCACTTCCGCCGCGCGGAGGGCACGCTCGTCGTGCGCGAACTGCAGCTCTCGCGAGATGACGCGCTCGCCGCGGCGTTCATGGGGCCGAGCGCGCACCACCTCGATCCCGACGAGACCGTCCGACGGCTGGCCGCACTCGGCGAGCCGGTGGCGGTCACGCTGTCGGTCACGGTGAGCACGTGGAGGCAGAAAGGAGCGTAGCTGATGGACGACCTGCCCGCGACGCAACTCGCCCGGGTGGCGGAGCACCTGCGGCTGCTCACGACGTTTCCCGATCGCCACGTGGGCGGCGAGGGCAATCGTGCGGCCACGTCGCTCTTTGCCGAGGAGATGGCGTCGCTCGGACTCGCACGTGCGGCGCGTCCCGATGGCGTGCGTCGAGTGGGTGCCGGGCTCTGCGTCGCTCGAGGTCGGCGGTCGAGCATCTGCCGTGCATGTCGGGCCGTACTCGCTGCCGTGCGACCTCGAAGCGCCGCTCGTGGCGGTCTCGAGCATCGAGGAGCTGGAGAGCGAGGCCGTGCGCGGCGCTGTGGTGCTGCTCCACGGGGCGATCGCGGCCGGCCAGGTGATGCCGCGCAACTTCACGTTCTACAACCCCGAGAGCCATCGGCGCGTCTACCGCGCGCTCGACACCTTTGCGCCGGCGCCGATCGTGGCCGCGACAGGCCGTGATCCTGAGATGGTGGGGAGCCAGTACCCGTTCCCGCTGTTCGAGGACGGCGACCTGGACATACCGAACGCCTACATCACCGACGTCGAGGGCGCGCAGCTGGTCGCTCTCGGCGCCACTCGTGCCCGGCTGCGCATCGCATCGCAGCGGCTGCCGGCCACTGGCCGAGCACGTGGTGGCCACGCTCCCGGGCACCGGGAACGGCCGCATCGTAGTCACCGCTCACATCGACAGCCGGCGCGGTTCGCCCGGCGCGCTCGACAACGCCACCGGGGTGGCCACGCTGCTCGAGGTCGCGCGGCTGCTGTCGCAGGACTACGCCGGCGCGGCCACCGTCGAGTTCGTGCCGTTCAACGGCGAGGACGACTACGCCAACCCCGGCGAGCTGCAATGGATCGCAGAGAACGACGGCCGCTTCGACGAGATCGTGCTCGGCATCAACATCGACGATTCAAGTCAGCATGGTGCGGTCAATCACGTCTCGTTCTACGGCTGCCCGGAAGGGGTCGAGGGTGCGGTGCGTTCGGCCATGGAGCCGTACTCCGAGATCGCCGAAGGGCCGCAGTGGTTCCAGGGCGACCACGCCATCCTCGGCATCTACGGGCGTCCGGCCATCGCGATCGCCTCGGCCGAGATGATGTCGTTCATGGCGAACTACGCGCACACCGAGCGCGACGCGCTTGACGCTTGCGGACCCCGCGCTCGTCGCGAAGACCGCCGCGTTCATCGCCGATGTCGTCCGCCGGCTGACCTAGGGGTCGCCGAGCGGAACGGGCGAGGGCGCCGCAGATGCGGCGCCCTCGGTGAGTTCGGGAGTCCTCGCGTGCCTACCGGCGCCGGCGTCCGCGGCTCCGGCTCGAGCTGTACACCGTGCGGACCGCGCGCGTGGCGGCGCGCTCCGGGTTGGGGACGAGCCGCTGCTGCGAGTAGTCGAAGCCCTCGGCGTCGTGCGTGTCGAGCACGGTGCCGATCTTCACCTCGATATCGCGGAGCTGCTCGTGCTCCTCGGGGGCGAGGAGCGAGACAGCTGTCCCGCTCTTTCCCGCGCGCGCGGTCCTGCCGATGCGGTGGACGTAGTCGTCCGGCGAGTTCGGGATGTCGTAGTTCACCACGTGGCTCACGTCGTCGATGTCGATGCCGCGGGCGACCACGTCGGTGGCCACGAGCACGCGGCAGCGGCCGCTCTTGAGGTTGTCGAGCGCGCTCTGGCGCTGGCTCTGGGAGCGGTCGCCGTGGATGGCCGCGCTCTTGATGCCCGCCTGGTGCAGCACCTTCGCGACGCGGTCGGCACGGTGCTTGGTGCGCGTGAAGACGATCACGCGGTCGAGGTTCTGCTCGTTGATGAGATGCACCAGGAGCTGACCCTTCTGCTGGCCACCGACCGGGTACACACGCTGGTCGATAAGCTCGATGGGCGTCGCCGAAGGGGCGACCTCCACGCGGATCGGGTCGTGCAGAGTCGAGCTCACGATGCGCATGACGTCAGAGGACATCGTGGCCGAGAAGAGCAGGTTCTGCCGCTCGGGCGGGATGGTCGCGATGATCTTGCGCACCTGCGGCCAGAAGCCCATGTCGAGCATCCGGTCGGCCTCGTCGAGCACGAGGATCTCCACGTTGGAGAGGTTCGCGATCCTGCGCTCCATGAGGTCGAGCAGGCGGCCCGGGGTGGCCACGAGCAGGTCCACGCCGCGCTTGAGCGCCTTGGTCTGCGGCTCGTAGCCGACGCCGCCGTACACGACCGCGACACGATGCTTCGTGAACTTGGTCACCTGTATGGCGACTTCTTCGATCTGCTGTGCGAGTTCGCGCGTGGGGGTGACCACGAGCGCGCGGGGCCCGCCGGGCTTGCTCTCGAGACGCTGCAGGAGCGGCAGAACGAACGCGGCGGTCTTGCCGGTGCCCGTCTGGGCGCAGCCCACGACGTCACGGCCTTCGAGCACCATCGGGATGGCGTCGCGCTGGATTGGGGTCGGGCTGGTGTAGCCCATGGCCACCACGGCCTCGAGAAGGCGTGGCGAAAGACCCAGATTGTCGAAACTCAAGTATGAGCTCCTTCCTCGTGCGCCATGTCAGGTCGCACTGCGGCAGACGCAGTTGTCCTGACAGTTCACGAGGAAAGCGAAGGACGACCGAGTCTTGGTTTGAGCGCCCACATCGGGGCGAGCGCGTTACAGGAGCGGATTATAGCTGCTCACGGCGCGAAAAGCGAATCCGGGACGGCGCGCGAGCTATCGGGACCAATATGCGTTCGACCCGCGGAAGCATGCAGAACCGTGCTCCCCAACGGGTATGAGCATTCTGACGCGAGGAGAAACGCTGTGCCCGATCCCACCGTGATCGTCCGCATGTTCGGCTGCCTGCACACGCTTCGCAAGGAGCGTGGACTGCCCACGACGGCCGAGGTTCCCGTACCTGCCGAGGGTCTCACCGGGACCGCTCTGGCCGAGTCGCTCGATCTCCCCCTCGACATGATCGAGGGCGTCTTCTGCAATCGCACCGTGTATCCGATTCGCCATCACATCATGCCCGGCGACCGCGTGGCGTTCGTGCCCAAGGGAACGCCGGGTCCGCATCGTCTCTTCCTCGGCCTGTATGCGGCCGGAAAGGAGGATGCCGCCGAGTAGGGACTCCGCCCGCCGAGTGATTGCTGCGGCGACGGCGCGGTGACTGCATCCGATCGGGGGAAGTATCTGCATGGTGGACCACCACGACGCACTGCTCTCCGGCCAGTGAGCGGCGTCGTGACAATCGAAGGGAGCGGCATATGCGTGAGATCGTGCGTGTCAACATGGCCACCGGAGCCATCGGCAAGGAGCCACTGCCTGCTGCATGGTCGCGGTACGGTGGCCGGGCGCTGACCTCCGCGTTGGTGTTCAAGGAGGTACCGGCCGACGCGGATGCACTCGGGCCGGACAACAAGCTCGTCTTCGCGCCCGGTCTGTTCGGCGGCACCTCGGCGCCCAATGGCGGGCGTCTCTCGGTGGGCGCCAAGAGCCCGCTGACGGGAGGCCTCAAAGAGGCGAATGCAGGTGGCCAGGCGGCACACGCGCTGGGTAAGCTGGGCATCGCGGCGATCGTCGTGGAGGGCAAGCCGGCAGATCCGTCGGCGCGCTTCATGCTCGTGATCGAAGCGGACGGCGCCATGAAGCTCGAGCGCGTGGACGCATGGGCCGGCAAGGGCAACTACGACCTGGCTGACGCCATCAAGGCGACCCGTCCGGCCGATGACCGGTACGCGACCATCACGAACGGCCCCGCAGGCGAGATGATGCTCAAGGCCGCCGGTGTCTGCGTGTCCGACATGAAGAATTACCCGAACCGGTTCGCCGGCCGTGGTGGCCTCGGCGCGGTCATGGGAAGCAAGGGCCTCAAGGCCATCGTCATCTCGGACAAGGGCCTGAGCAACACAGAGCATGCCGACAAGGACGCCTTCACCGCTGCGGTGAGGAAGTTCGCAAACGCCCTGAACACCCACGCGGTGACGAGCCAGGCGCTGCCGACCTATGGCACCAACGTCCTCGCCAACATCATCAACGAGGCGGGCGGCTATCCCACACGCAACTTCTCGGCTGGTCAGTTCGAGGGCGTGGAGAACATCTCGGGCGAGACGATGCGCGAGGTCACGCTTGAGCGCGGTGGCAACGTCAAGCACGGGTGCCACACCGGATGCGTCATCCAGTGCTCGCGGTACTGGGTGGACAAGGACGGCAAGTACGTCACCAAGGGCATGGAGTACGAGAACGTCTGGTCGCTTGGTGCCGACTGTGGCATCGATGACCTGGACGCGATCGCCGCTCTCGACCGTGCGTGCAGCGACCTGGGTCTCGACACCATCGAGATGGGCGCGACGCTCGCCGTATACATGGCTTCCGGCAAGATCGCCTTCGGCGATGGCGCCGCAGCACTCGCGGCGATCAAGGAGATCGGCGCGCGCACGGACCTGGGCAAGACACTGGGTGACGGCGCAGAGGCCACAGGCAAGGCGTTCGGTGTCGCGAACATCCCGGTCGTGAAGCACCAGGCGCTCCCTGCCTACGACCCGCGCCCGATCATGGGTATCGGGGTCACCTATGCGACCTCGACGCAGGGCGCCGACCACACGGCCGGCTACTCGATCACGTCCAACGTGCTCGCCGTCGGCGGCACGGTCGATCCGCTGAAGCCGGATGGACAGGCCGCGCTCTCGCAGGGGCTGCAGATTGCGACCGGCATGCTCGACGCGATGGGTCTGTGCATCTTCGTGGCGTTCGCGGTGCTCGACATGCCCGAGGCACTCGACGCGATCTACGAGATGGCCGAGGCGCACACCGGCGACAAGTGGGACGTCGATGCGCTTATGCAGCTCGGCAAGGAGACGCTCACCTACGAGCGGCTGTTCAACGAGCACGCAGGTTTCACGGCTGCCGACGATCGCCTGCCGAAGTTCTTCTACGAGGAGCCGCTTGCACCGCACGACGCGGTGTTCACGGTCTCGGATGCGGATCTCGACAGCGTGTTCGCATTCGTGCCGGAGGTTGCGGCACAGCTCGGCATCAAGTAGGCACGTGTGGCGTAAGCACGCGCTCCGTGGCATCGTGAGTCCAGCGGTGTCACGGGGCGCGTTCGCGCCGGGGAGGTTCGCGTGAGGGTCGACGTGGTGCTCTTCGCCCATCTGGCCACCTTCCAGCCCGACGGCAAAGGGGGCCGGCACTCGCGCACCTTCGACCTGCCGGAAGGAACCGCCATCGCCGAGGTCGTGGAGATGATAGGCTTGCCTGACGAGCCCCGCGTGGTCTTCGTGAACAGCCGCCATGCGCCGGAAGACCAGGAGCTCCATGAGGGAGACCGACTTGCGATCTTCCCGCCTGTAGCCGGAGGTTAGTGCGATGCCTGAGTGGGACACCGATCCGCGCCTTGCGGACAAGCGCGTGGCGATCATCGGCTGCGGCGGCCTCGGCAGCAACGTGGCCGGGATGCTCGTGCGCGCCGGGGTGGATCACCTCGTGCTGATTGACTTCGACACCGTGGCCGAGTCCAACCTCAACCGCCAGTTCTTCTTCGCTGACCAGGTGGGCATGCTCAAAACGGATGCGCTTGCGGCGAACCTCCGCCGTATCCGTCCGGATGTCGAACTCGTGCTCCGCTCTGAGTTGCTGACGGTCACAACGCTCGTGCCCGCCATTCGCGATGCCGATGTTGCGGTCGAGGCGGTCGATGCTGCCGACACCAAGGCGACCATCACAGCCGCCTT
Source organism: uncultured Actinomycetes bacterium (assembly GCA_963700295.1). Lineage (GTDB taxonomy): Bacteria > Actinomycetota > Coriobacteriia > Anaerosomatales > Anaerosomataceae > UBA6100. The sequence goes on from CAVOWY010000004.1 coordinate 29,521, forward strand.
CATGGACCACCTGCCGCTCATGCCGCTGGTGACCGCGTCGGGGATCGCGGGGTGCGGTTCGGCGAACACCATCGTCACCGAGCGCCTCGCCGAGAGACTCTACCTCGTGGGTGATCTCACCAGCGACGTGAACGCCGGTCTGCCGCTGTACGCCACGCGCGTGATGGTGGCTGCGGCCGCGCAGGCGCACATGGCGCTCAGACTGCTGCTCGGCGAGAGCGAGCCGTAGGATGCGATCCGCGTCTCAGGAATGGCAGGAACACGAGCAGGGGCCCCGCATCGCGCGGGGCCCCTGCTGGGCACTGTGCTCGGATCGTCGTGCTACTTGACGGTCGGATACCCGGGAACCGTGGCCGGGTCGAAGCCGGTGAGGCCTCCCATCGCGGTGTCGTTGGTCCAGCCGCTCATGCCGAACTTCATGTTCTGGGCGTCGTAGCCCATGAGGTTCAGAAACATGGTGGCTTCTCCACCGGTGTGGCCGGTGTAGCAGTAGATGACGATCTTCTTGCTGGGATCGACCTTGTCGAGGTTGTCGGCGATGTCCATCCACCAGATGTTGATGGCTCCATCGATGTGGCCCTTGGCGTAGTCCTCGGGCTTGCGCACCGAGATGATCTGATAGCCCGGGTCCTTGGTCTGCACCACGGTGAGCACGTCCGCGGCCGCGATGGTCGGAGCAACATCCCTGGCAAAGTACGCCCTGGCCTGACCCTTGATGGCCCCGGCCACGTCGGCGTACTCGTCCTCGAGCTCCGGCGCCTCGAACGGGCCGGCAGCCTCGGTGGGCGTGCTGACGGTGGGATAGCCCGCGCCGGCCTTACCGGGGATGTCCTGGCCGACGATGGCCTTGTCGGCTACCCAGCCAGCCATGCCGAACTTCAGCGTGACGGCGTCATAGCCGAGCATGTTCCAAACCATGTTCGTCATCGAGGCGGTGTGACCCGTGTAGCACACGACGACGATCTTCTTGGCGTCATCGAGCTTCGCGAGGCTCTCGTCATCCGCGGTCGTCTTGAACGGGATATTGATCGAGCCTTCTATGTGGCCGAGGGCGTAGTGCTCGGCCGTGCGGATGTCGACGATCTGGTAGTTCGGATCCTTGTCGTTCACGACCTTCAGCAGGTCGGCTCCCGCGATGGTGGGCACCGGCTCGTTCTTGAAGTACTCGTTCGCCGCCTCGATCATGGCGGCTCGCATGTCGGCGGACGGCTCGCTCGCGGTGGTCTCCTCGGCGACCTCTTCCTCGACCGCCGGCTCGTCAGTGGCGCACCCCGGCACGGCCACCAGGCCGAGCACGAGGACTGCGGCCAGAAGGGCGGTCATCCAGCGCTTGTGACTCATGGTGGATCCTCCTGTTCGTGCAGTCTGCGGCGAGATGGTCGCCGCGGCCCTTGTCCGGTCAGTCCCTGTTGGAGAGTTGCTTGAGTGTTACCGACACGAGCGAGATGAAGTTCGCGAAGAACGTCTCGAACGATCCGATCTCATCGGTCGTCCCATCTGGCTGGAAGACGGCTTCGAAGTCGCCGCCGGCCAGGCGCACCGAGATGTCCTGCATGTGCTTGGTCATGCGCGCCAGGCGCTTCAGCACAAGGGCGTCGATGAGGGCGCCGATGGTCAGTGCGGCCGCGACGAGCGTCAGGGCCACTGCCAGGAGCGTCCGCGCGAGCGCGGTTGCGGACTGATCGGCCTGAACGGAGAGGTCCTTGACCGCGTAGACGATGCCGATGGGCTCGGAGCCGCCGGCATAGACCGGAAACGCCGCGTGTGCTGAGCTCCAGCCACCGTCGTCCGAGCGGATTCCCCAGTAGGCACTGTCTTCCGGTGCGCCGCTGTGGCACGCGCTCCAGCAGGCACCGTTCGTCATGCCGATGAGCGCGCCTTCGTCGGTCAGATCGGACGGGGCGGCATCGAACTGCATGTCGGCGGTCACTGCGGAATCGGTGTTCGCCAGGAGCGCATAGGCGCTGTCTTCGTCCCACAGCGAAGGCTGGTCGATCGACTCCCGCGCATGGATGTACGCGCCTTCATCAACGGCGTCCTCGTACACGAACAGGGCGTACTCGACACCCGTGACCGACTTCATCTCCTTGAGCACCTGTTGCGCGCGCGAGGGCTCTGCGAGCGGGTGGAATCCGTCCGGTGGTGAGAACTGCTCCCAGGCGACGAGCCCCTGGGCGGCGGTCCCGCTGGCGGACTCCGTGAGACTGTCGGCGTAGGACTGGTGAAGGAACATCATCAGCACCACGGCGCCGAGCAGGTTGACGATGACCACGCTCGCAAGTATGCGGGTACGGATGGAGAGATTCTTCATGCGGCGTTGCCCCCTTCCTGGTCGTTCGGATCTGCGCTCGATTGCCAGCGCGCCTGCGCGGAGCATCCTCTGCTCGCCGCGGCGCCCGGCCGCGCGCTACAGTCTGATGCCGAGGACCTCCTCGGCGGCCTTCCGCAGCAACTCGATCTTCGTAGAGTCGTCGGGGTCGTCGGGCTTGATGAGGGAGATGATGAATCCTGACCTCATGGCAATCGCACCCCGGGTCTTGAAGACGTCGAGGTGGTTGCTCTGTATGTGGTGCTCGATCTTCTCTGCGTAGTCGTACAGAATGCCCATGCTGCTCACACCCCCTTGCGCCACTCTCTTCATGTTCGGCAAGTTTTGCACTACTCATGAGAGTGAAGAGGAATCCGGCCGGGCCAGATGCGGTGTCCACGGGCGCCATCTGCCTGTGTTCGAAGCGCCGCTCGTGCTACGGTGCCCGCATGACCACCACCTTCCGATACGCGGCTACCTGCCCCAAGAGCGTCGAACCGCTTCTTGCGGCCGAGCTGCGCGCACTCGGTTTCGCCGAGGTGCGCGAGACGCGCGCGGCGGTGACCTTTGCGGGTCCTGCGGAGGCCGGCTACCGGGCGTGCCTCTGGTCGAGGCTCGCCGCCCGGGTGCTCATCAACCTCGCCGAGTTCCCCGCAGCCACCGCGGACGAGCTGTACGCGGGGGTTGCGGCCCTTCCGTGGGAGCAGCACCTTGCCGCCGACGGGACGCTCGCGATCGACGTCGTCGGCACGACCTCCGGGCTTACGCACACACGCTTCACGGCGCAGAAGGCCAAGGATGCGATCGTCGACCGGCTGCGAGAACGGACCGGGAACCGACCCTCCGTGGAGTTCGAGCGACCGGACCTGCGCGTGAATCTGCGTCTGGCGCGTGACCGCGCGATCCTCTCGATCGACCTCTCGGGCGAACCGCTCCACGAGCGCGGCTATCGCACGCCGGGCGAGCAGGCCGAGGCGCCGCTCAAGGAGAACCTGGCGGCGGCAGTGCTCGTGCGCGCCGGCTGGCCGGAAGTCGCCGCTGCCGGCGGCGCGCTCGTGGACCCGATGTGCGGTTCCGGCACGCTTCTCGTGGAAGGCGCGCTCATGGCCGCCGACCAGGCGCCGGGGCTCCTGCGTGAGCACTGGGGATTCACGGGCTGGCTCGGCCATGACGCCGACGTGTGGCACGCGCTGCTCGACGAGGCCGACGACCGTGCCGAGGCCGGCCGCGACCGGCTGCCGGTGATCGCCGGCTTCGACGAGGACGCGAGCGCGGTTGCGCTTGCGCTCGCATGCGCGAAGCGTGCGGGCTTTGGCAGCGCCATCACCGTGCAGCAGCGTGGACTCACGTCGCTCAGGGCGCCCGCCGGCGCACGGACGGGGCTCCTCGTGACAAACCCGCCGTACGGCGTCCGTCTCGGCGAGAGCGAAGCGCTGGTGCCGCTGTACGCCACGCTCGGCGAGCGGCTGCTGGTGGAGTTCGACGGGTGGCAGGCCGCCATCCTCACGAGCGAGGAGTCGCTTGCGCGTGCGACCGGCCTGCGGAGCTCGGCGGCGCACATCCTCTATAACGGCACGATCGAGACGAAGCTCTACCGCTTCGAGGTCGCGCGCACGCAGGTGCGTGCCGAGGTGCGTCGCGCGCCGGAGGCTCGCTCGGCGGGTGCCCAGATCCTCGAGAATCGACTGCGCAAGAACGTCCGCCACCTCGGCAAGTGGGCGCGGCGCGAGGGCGTGACGTGCTACCGCGTCTACGACGCCGACTTGCCCGAGTACGCGGTGGCGATCGACCTCTACGAGGGCGCGGGCCCCGACGCGGGCCGACGCTTCGCGCATCTGGCCGAGTACGCGCCGCCGTCGGAGATCGACGCAGCGATGGCCGAGGCGCGTCTGGCCGAGGCGATCGAGGTGGCCTCCTCTGTGCTCGAGGTCGCGCCCGCGGACATGGCCGTGAAGGTACGGCGCCGCCAGCGCGGCACCTCGCAGTACGAGAAGCTCGCCGAACACAGCGAGTTCGTGGAGGTCGCTGAGGGCGGACTGCGCTTCCGGGTGAACCTGCACGACTACCTCGATACGGGGCTCTTCCTCGATCACCGTCCGGCGCGTGCGATGGTGCGCGAGCTGGCTGCGGGAAAGCGCTTCTGCAACCTCTTCGCGTACACCGGTGCCGCGAGCGTGTACGCGGCGGCCGGCGGCGCCTCGGCGGTCCACACCGTGGACCTCTCGGAGACGTACGTCGAGTGGGCGAGGCGCAACATGGCGCTCAACGGCTATGCCGAGGCCACGGGCGTGCGCTTCTTCGCGACCGACGCGCTCCGGTGGCTTGCCGAGGAGCGGCGGCGAGTCGAGGGCGGCCTCGCCGAGCCGTACGGGGTCGTCTTCTGCGATCCGCCCACGTACTCATCGAGCAAGAAGATGACGCAGGGGACGTTCGACGTTCAGCGCGACCACGTGCCGCTTGTGACCGATGCAGCAGCGCTGCTCGCAGACGACGGGGTGCTCGTGTTCTCAACGAACCTGCGGACGTTCAAGCTCGACTCTGCGTCGCTTGCGGACCTGGCGATCGAGGATGTCACCCCGGCGACCATCCCACCGGACTTCGCACGCACGCCGCGAATCCACCAGTGCTTCCTGGTGCGGCAGAGGTAGGAAGCCGGTTGCGTCGCTAGTGGCGCACGCCAAATCCGGCGAGCCCCTCGGGCTCGCCCCACTGCACCTCGACGCGCGCCACGTTCGCGCGCGGTGGACCCTCGTGGCACCACTCGATCATGCGCTCCACCGCCGGGTGCGGTCCCTCGAAGACGGCCTCTACGTCATGGCCGGCGTTGCGCACCCACCCGGCGAGGCCGAGCGCGCGGGCCTCCTCGGCGGCGCTTGCCCGGAAGTAGACTCCCTGGACCCGTCCGCTCACGATCACGTGCGCCCGAACCGTCACGGTGCCTCCTGGAACATCGGCGTTTCCTGCTCGAGCAGGCCCGAGCCGATGACCTGCCTGAACACGTCATCCGGGATCGTCGTGTCCCAGTTGCCGGTAAGCTTCGCCGCGCCGATGATCCCGAACCACAGTAGCACCACCAGAAGCGGCCAGATCCACGGCGCGATGCGCACTCGGCCGGCCGCCTTGGCCTCAAGACAGCCTTCGACCGGGCACACCTTCACGCAGTCCATGCAGCCGTCGCACTCGGGCGCGCGGACGGTCGTCGCACCCTGCACGTCCACGCGCGCGTGGCAGCTCCCGTTGCAGCGGGCACAGCTGATGCACGTGTCAGCGTTGCGCGTGACGGCGCACGGCGATGCCATGCCCACGACCGAGTAGAGCGCGCCCAGCGGGCAGGCGTAGCGGCACCACGCCGGTCCGAACAGCATGGACAGCACGAAGGCCAGCAGCCCCACGATGATGAAGAGCGGGTGGCCGAACCCTTCGATGATCTTGATGTCCGCCACCCACATGTAGGGCAGCTCGCGGAAGCCGATCGCCTCCGAGACGGACACCAGCCCCACGAACGCGAAGAAGCCGAAGCCGATAAGGTAGCGCAGGCCCCGGCCGGCGAGGTCGAGCCACTTCGGCGGCGGGACGTTCTTGCCGCCGAGGAGCTTCCGGCCGATCGCAGCGGCGCTCTCCCACACCGTGCCCACGGGGCAGACCCAACCGCAGAAGCCGCGCTTGAACAGGAGCGAGGTCGCAAGCGCGCCGAGGATGATCACGAGTCCCGCAGGCAGCAGCGTGTCCCAGCCGCCGCCCTTGATCCAGCCGAAGAAGCTCGTGAAGTGGCCAACGGGGAGGATGCCCGCAACCGCTTCCGGCCTCGGCACGTAGGGCCCTTCGCCCCGGGCCCATGCGGCGAAGGCCAACAAGCGGGATGCGAGCCAGACGAAGAGGGCGAGGAACGCGCCCTTCACGAACCAGCGGGAGTTCAGGACACGCAGCGCGCGACGGGCCAGGGCAGACATGCGGCAGGGCCTTTCGTGTCAGTGATCGCGGGCATCGCGGTCGCCGCTGCCGGACGGTGACGCACGAGGTGGGATGATAGCAGAGGACGTGCCGGGGCAGCGTGCTAGCCCCACACTAGCGCGTTGCCGAATCGTCGCGTACACTTTTTGGCGGGGCCAGAGGAGGCCCTTTGGATCTGCGGCGTGACACCCGCGGGCTCGCGGGGGACGAGTCGCGTCGCAATTGTTTTGCCCTACGGGGCGAGAGGATGGGTTTCATGGCACAGGGTACCGTCAAGTGGTTCAATCCGGACAAGGGCTATGGCTTTATCTCGCGTGAGGATGGCGACGATCTGTTCGTCCACTTCTCCGAGATCCAGGGCGACGGCTTCAAGACCCTCGACGAGGGCGCGGCTGTCGAGTTCGACGTCACCGCAGGCCAGAACGGCAAGATGCAGGCGAGCAACGTTCGCAAGATCTAGCCTTCGGCTCAACATGACACCACAGGGAGCGGCCCCAATAGGGGCCGCTCTTCTTGTCTCAGGGGGTGTGTCGTGTGCTAGCGTGGACGCGGCCTTGAGAGGAGCTGGCGATGAACGGATGGATCGGGGTTGCGGCGGGCGGAGCCATCGGCGCATCGCTGCGCTACGGGGCGACCCTGCTGTTTGCGCGATCTGAGTCCGGGGCCTTCCCCTGGCACACGCTCGGCGTGAACGTGGTCGGCGCCTTCGCCCTTGGGCTGCTGATGGCTCTGCTACCCGAAGGCGACGCAGCCGAGCAGTGGCGGCTCTTCCTCGGCGTGGGTGTGCTCGGCGGCTTCACCACCTTCTCGACGTTCTCGTTTGAAGCGCTCTCACTCGCCCAGCACGGTTCTTGGGGGCCGGCAGCGGGGTATGTGCTCGGCAGCGTGGGTGCTGCGCTCGCAGGCGTCGCAGCTGGCTACGCGCTTGGGCGGGCACTCTAGGAGCACCCGCCCGAAGGCCGCAGCGTGTCGCGAGGCTACTGCCGCGCGGCGTTCGCAAGGATCGCGTCGTGCCAGTATGCGCCATGCCCGCGCGTATCTTCTCGTAGGTCGCCGTGAAGCGCGGGTCGGCGATGTACATCTCGGCGAGGTTCACGTGCATCTCGTGCGAGCACGGGTAGAACCAGGTGTCGATCTGCAACCGCGCAGCCTCGGCGAGGTCCATCGCGCGCGGGTCGCTTGCCGGCACGTCCGCGTCCATGAGCGCCGCGGTGTCCGTGCCGATCTGCTGGCTCTCGGCCTTGAAGCGCTCCCAGTCGGCCTTGGTGTAGCGCGCCGTGCGCCGCGCCGACTCCTTGTAGGCGTCGGTGTCGCCCCAGCGCTCGCTTCACCTCGTCCTCGTACTCGGCCGGATCGAAATCGCCGAAGACCTCGAACGTCTCTTCCTTCGTCATGCGTACACCTGTCCTTTCAGCGTTGATGGCCCGCTCCACCGAGGTGATGAGCGCCTCGGTACGGGCGATCTTCTGCGTGAGCATCTCTCGCTGCAGCTCGAGCGCGGCCCGGCGGTCGAACGCACCACCTGCGAGTAACACCGCGATGTCGTCAAGCGGGATCTCGAGCTCGCGGAAGAGCAGGATCTCCTGCAGGCGGTCGAGGTCTTCGCGGCTGTAGAGGCGGTAGCCCGCCTCGGTGCGCGCCGAGGGCAAGAGCAGCCCGATCTCGTCGTAGTGGTGCAGTGCGCGGACGCTCACACCCGCCAGGCGAGAGACCTCGCTGACTGTGAGGACTTCGTCCGTGGAGACACCCGTCATTCTCGTCATACCGATCACCTCCGCAGCGGAGCATAGACCCTCACGTTACGTGAGGGTCAAGCGCTCCCTCCGAATCCTGCCCACAAGCGAAGACGGCTGACCGACGGGCCAGGTGCGTGCGGCGATCAGTGGGTATAGGCCCTGTTAGCGGCAACGCTCTTGTCGTTGTCGCCGGGGGCAGACACATGCGTGCGCTGGTCATCTTCTACTCCGTCACCGGCACCACCCGGCGAGTCTCCGGGAGCATCGCTGAGGGGCTTCGGGTCTCGGGTCTCGACGTGCTCGAGCACGACCTGCGGGAGGGTCGACCGCCCGATGCCGCGGAGTTCGACATCATCGGCGTCGGATTCCCCGTTCACTGGTACCGGATGCCGACCCCCGTGCGTGATGCTCTATCGGCTCTCGGCGGCCTCTCTGGGCGTTCGGCATTCGTATTCGTGCTCAGCGGGACGTATCGTGGTGCGGGACTCGACAGGGCGCGTTCGGCGCTGCGCCGCGCGTGCGCTCGCGAGATCGGGGTATTCGCCTGTCGCGGGGAAGGCCGATTCCTCGGCTATACGCGCCTCGGCTACCAGTTCTCTCCGGGGCATCCGGACGACGCCGATCTCAGCGCTGCGTACGAGTTCGGGCGTGCTCTTCCCGCCGCGCATAGGGCGGCACAACGCGGGGAGCCCGTGTCCGCGGTGCCGCACGATCAGCCGACGCACTGGATGTATGCCGTGGAGCGCGCACTCGTCTCGCCGTGGCTGGCCCGTCACCTGTACTCGCGGTTCTTCCGTCTCGACGCGATCCGGTGCACACGCTGTGGCAAGTGCGCGCACATCTGCCCGAGCCACAACATCGCATGGGAGCGGGGACAACTCCCTGTCTGGGGTCGGGATTGCGTGTTGTGCCTCACCTGCGCCGAGGTGTGTCCGGAGGCTGCGATCGACTGTCCGATCGACTGGCCGGTGTTCCGGCCGTTCCTGCGCTATAACGTCCGGCGCGCTGGGCGCGATCCGGGAATCGAGCATGTACGGGTTGAACTCCGACGAGGAAAGGTCGTGCGTCTGTAGGCTGCGGCGCCGGACGCATGCGGGAGGAGGACGTGATGGATGGCAAGGCGGAGATCATCACACTCGAGGAGGCGCTCGGGCTCGAGCGCAACGACAGCGTGACGCTCTACAAGCGCCATGTGAATCCGGGGTTGTGCGCCCTGCTCGGAATCATCGGTTTCGACCGGCGCTTTGTCGAGGCTCAGGGCATGACGGTACGCGACGACCATGGGAGAGAGTATCTCGACTTCCTTGGCGGGTACGGAGCGCTCAACTTCGGACACAACCACCCGGAGATCATCAAGGCGGTGCGACGGGTGGAGGCCATGCCGAACATATTGCAGGCAGCGATCGGGTGCCTGGTGGGGCCGCTCGGCGCCAGTCTCGCCGCGATCCTCCCCGGTGAGGTGAGCAGGAGTTTCTTCTGCAACAGCGGGGCCGAGGCGGTGGAAGGCGCGCTCAAGCTGGCTCGCATCGCTACGGGGCGAACTGACTTCGTGTATGCGGAAGGCTCGTTCCACGGCAAGTCGTTCGGCGCCCTCTCGGTCACCGGCCGCAAGAAGTACCAGGCGCCGTTCGAGCCACTGGTGCCCGGCTGCCACATGGTCGGCTACGGCGACATCGAGGCGCTCGAGGCGACGCTCGCCGCGCACGAGTGTGCCGCGTTCATCATCGAGCCGATCCAGGGCGAGGGTGGCATCGTCGTTCCGCCGGACGGCTACCTTAGTGCGGCCGAGGCAGCGTGCCACGCGGTCGGGGCGCTGCTCATCGTCGATGAGATTCAGACCGGCTTCGGCAGGACCGGCGCGGTATTCGCGTCAGAGTACGACGACCTCAGACCCGACATCGTGGCTACAGCCAAGAGTCTTGGCGGCGGCGTGATGCCGGCCGGCGCTTTCTCGGCAACGGCGGCGGTCTGGGACAAAGGATTCGGCGGCACCGAGAAGTGCACGCTACACACGTCGACCTTCGGCGGAAACGCGCGGACGATGGCGGCCGGGCTCAAGTCGATCGAGATCCTCGTGCGCGACGACCTCTCCTCGGCAGCGCGCGTCAAGGGAGAGCGGCTGAAGGCCGGGCTTGAGCGCATCGCCTCCGACAGCGGTCTCATCAAGGAGGTGCGCGGACGCGGCCTGATGATCGGTGTCGAGTTCTACGAACCGCGCGTGGCCAAGAAGCTGAGCGCGGAGTACCTGGCCGCGTCGATCGCCGCGCTGCTGCTGCAGGACCACGGCATCATCACGGCGTACACGCTCAACAACCCCAATGTGATCCGCCTCGAACCGCCCCTCATCGTGTCGGACGCCGAGGTCGATCACCTGCTCGAGTCGTTCGAACAGGTGGTCAGGAAGCACCGTGGGTTCGTGGGTGTGATGGCAGGGCTTGGGAGGACCATGGTCTCACGACGGGCGTGAGGCGGGCCGGGTCCACCGAGCCGGCCCCGCGCGGAGCCTGAGCAACCCGGCCACTTGGATGGCGCCGCGCCTGCGCTATGCTGGCTGGCATGACCACGACCATCATCCTCGCGCTCTCGACCTCGTTGCTTTTCGGTGTGGGCGACTTCCTCGGCGGTGTCGCTACGCGGCGCGATTCGGCGTACGCGGTCACCGGCACCTCGCACCTCCTCTCGATCGTGCTGATGACCGTGGCCGTGCTGCTGCTGCCCACTCCGCACCCACCACGGCCGACCTTGCGTGGGGGGCCGTCTCGGGCCTGGCGGGCGTGGTGGGGGTGATCTCGCTCTTCGGCGCGCTCGCCGTTGGGCGCATGAGCATCGTCGCGCCGGTCTCGGCGGCGCTCTCGGCGTCGCTGCCGGCGATCTACGACCTCGCGACAGGGACCTCGCTCTCTCCGCTCACGATCACCGGTATCGCGCTTGCGCTCGTGGCGATCGTGATCGTGAGCATCGCTCCCGACGAGCAGCTGCACGAACCCGCGCACGAGTACCGTCCGAGGCGCGCGCTCGGGCTTGCGATGCTCTCGGGTGTGGGCTTCTCCGGCGCGTTCATCGCATTCTCGTTCACGGCTGCCGAGAGCGGCCTCACGCCGGTGCTCGCGGCGCGCGTGGTGTCCATCGTCGTCTCAGTGCTGCTTGCGCTGCGCTTCGGACGCGGGTTCCCGGTGGACCGCACCGCGCTCGCGCCCACGCTCGGCGCGGGGCTCACCGACGTGCTCGCCAACATCACCATGCTCACCGCCATCCGCCTCGGACCGCTTGCGATCGCCTCTGTGCTCGGCTCGTTGTTCCCCGTGGTGGTGGTGACCCTCGCCCGGGTCTTCCTCGGCGAACGGCTGCACGCGTGGCAGAAGGTCGGCGTTGCGATAGCGGTCGTCGCGGTGCTGCTCGTCGGCGCTCCCCTGACCCGTCTTCGGGTACCCTTATCTGCAGACACGCAGATGACGGCTGGCCGAGAGGAGCGCGCATGCTCGCACTGGATATCCCCGGCTATGGAGCGCTCGCCCTCGAGCACCTCGTGCTCGACGTGAACGGCACCATCGCGGGCGGCGGCGAGCTGCTGCCCGGCGTGGCCGAAGGACTCGCTGCGCTTGCCGGGGTGCTGCACCCGGTCGCGATCACGGCCGACACCCAGGGCACGGCGAAGGCCCTCGGCGAGCGTCTCGGCATCGACGTTCACATCGTCGCCTCGGGCTGGGAGGCGGGCGACAAGCTCGCGCTCGTGCAGGAACTCGGGGCCGACTCTGTCGTGGCCGTCGGCAACGGCGCGAACGACGCGCTCGTGTTGAAGGCATCCGCAGTCGGCATCTGCGTGATCGGGCCGGAGGGCGCCTCGCGAGCAGCACTCGAAGCGGCCGACGTTATCGTGCCCTCGATCGAGGTCGCGCTGCAGCTGCTCGCCGATCCCCGGCGCCTGCTGGCGACGCTGCGCACATGACCACTCCCGCGCGCAGACCGCTCATCACGGTCGTCGGCGGCGCGAACGTCGACATCGTCGGCATTCCTGAAGGGCGCTTCGCCCTGCGCGACTCCAACCCCGGTCACGTCCGGCGCAGCCCGGGCGGGGTGGGGCGCAACGTGGCGGAGAACCTCGCCCGCATCGGCGCCGAGGTGCGGCTCGTGACCGCGTTCGGCAATGACGAGGAGGCCGCGTGGCTGGTGGCCGAGTGCGAGGCCGACGGCATGGACACCTCGTTCAGCGTTCAGGCCGCGGGGATACCGGGCTGCCGGTACGTGGCCGTGCTCGACGGCGCCGGCGACCTGGCCGCCGCCGTGAACGACATGCGCGCGCTCGACGTGCTGACGCCGGATGCGCTCGACCCGGCCGCGTTCGAGGGGGCCGACGCCGTGGTGTTCGACACCAACCTCCACGGCTCGACCATCGCCCGCATCGCCGAGCTGACGGGCGATATCCCGCTCGTGCTCGATCCCGTTTCTACCGCCAAAGCGCCCAAGACCATCCCCGTGCTCGGCAGACTCGCTGCCTTCAAGGGCAACATGCGGGAGGCCGAGGAGCTCTCCGGCGCTGCCGGAGCCGAGGGGGCTGCCAACCGGCTTCTGTTGACCGGCGCGGAGCGCGTCTTCGTGACGATGGGGGCGGGGGGCGTGTGGTGCGCCTCGGCCTCGGGGTCGTTCGCCGTTTCCGCCTTGCCCGCGAACGTGGCTAACGCCACGGGCGCAGGCGACGCCTTCACGGCGGGCGTAGCGTGGGGGCTTGCGACAAGCATGACGCTACGGCAGACCGCCGAGTGGGCGAGCGCGATGTCGGCGATCGCCCTGGAAAGCGAGCGGACCGTGAGTGAGGAAATGACCGCGGAAGCGGTGCGCGTACGGATGGAGGCGGGTTCCCGATGAGGCCGCATCTCAGGATCACCGACGAAGTGAAAGACGCGCTCGATGCCGGTCGCCCGGTCATCGCGCTCGAGTCCACGATCATCTCGCACGGCTTTCCGTACCCGGCAAACGTCGAGTCTGCACGGGAGTGCGAGCGCATCGCCCGCGAAGAGGGCGTGGTGCCGGCGACGATCGGCGTCATCGGGGGCCAGCTCGCCGTCGGGCTGAGCGAAGGCGAGATCGAGCGGCTCGGCTCCAATCGCGACACGCCAAAGGCGAGCCGTCGCGACCTGCCGATGCTCCTTGCGACCGGCTCGGACGGAGCGACCACCGTGGCCGGCACGATGGCGGTCGCGGCGATGGCGGGCATCAGCGTGTTCGCCACCGGCGGTATCGGTGGCGTCCACCGGGGTGCCGAGCGCTCGTTCGACGTCTCGGCGGACCTCGAGGAGCTCAAGCGCACGAGCCTCGCGGTGGTCTCGGCCGGCGCCAAGGCGGTGCTCGACATCGGGCTCACGCTCGAGTATCTCGAGACGCGTGGCGTGCCGGTGCTCGGCTACCAGACCGATGCGTTCCCGGCGTTTTACACTCGTGACAGCGGCTATCCGGTGGACGCGCGCTTCGAAACGCCCGACGACATCGCGTCCGTGCTGCAGGCCAAGTGGGAGACCGGCCTGCATGGCGGGGTGCTCGTGGCCAACCCGATCCCCGAGGAATACGCGCTCGACCCGGTGGAGATCGAGGAGATCATCGATGCGGCGCTCGCCGAGGCGCGCGAAAGCGGCGTACGGGGCAAGGCGATCACCCCGGTCCTGCTCGCCCGGATCCACGAGCTCACAGGAGGAGCGAGCGAGGCGGCGAACAAGGCGCTGGTGTGGTCGAATGTCCGTCTCGCGTCCAACATCGCGACTGCGCTTGCAGCGCGCGCCCGAACCAGCCATCTCGCCGGGAGGCATCAGTGACAGACGAACCAGGCAACAACCGGGCGTACGACGACTCGCTGCTTGAGATGGTCCGCGGCGCCGAGGCTGACTTCCTCGCCGGCAAGCATGGGCGGTACGGTGATGTCGAAGGCGCCGTGCGCATCTTCCTCGAGATCCTGCGCGGGTTCGAGTTCATGCAGAGCGACCGGCCGATCGTGACCGTCTTCGGTTCGGCACGCTTCCGCGAAGGCGACCGCTACTACGAGCAGGCCCGCGAGATGGGCCGCGCGCTCGGCGAGGCCGGCTTCGGCGTGATGACCGGCGGCGGGCCGGGGATCATGGAGGCGGCCAACCGCGGCTGCAAAGAGGCGGGCGGCCTCTCGATCGGCGCCAACATCCGCCTGCCGCACGAGCAGGATCCCAATCCGTACATCGACCGCTTCATGGAGTTCGAGCACTTCTTCGTGCGCAAGGTGATCATGGTGAAGTACTCCTCGGCCTTCGTTGTGTGCCCCGGAGGCTTCGGCACGCTCGATGAGATCTTCGAGACGCTCGTGCTCATGCAGACCGACAAGATCGACGACTTCCCGGTCATCGCGCTCGGCGCGGACTTCTGGGGCCCGATGGTGGACTTCTTCCAGCAGCGCATGGTGGCCGAGGGAACGATCACGCCGGCCGATATCGATCTAATGCGCATCACCGACTCGATCGACGAGGCGATGGTGCAGATCCTGAGCAGCCCGTACAACGGCACGCTGGCTCGCTAGTTGCACGACCCCTGCCGGGCGGGTATACGCTGAGGTGTCCGGTGTCACCTCACCCGGCAGGTTGTCATGGCATCAACGCTCGCGACACGTGCGCGCCGCAGCCCGATCCGCTACGGGCTCGGGGTAGCGTGCGGCCTGCTCGTGGCCGCGCTTCTCGTCGCCAACCTCGGCGGGTACGCACGCTTCCTCGCCTTCCGCGCCGCGCTTGACGCCAGTCTGGCCTCGCAGCCGACCGGCCGCACCGTGGAGTGCGCGTGGAGCTTCCCCTTCCAGGAGAGCCGCTGCATGGTGAGCGTGGAGGTCGACGAGGCCGAACTCGCCGCGGCCGACCGGGTGCCGACATCGGCGATCTTCGGCTCGGACGGGTGGCTGCGCGAGCGCTACGTCGCCGAGGTCGTGCGCGCGCAGTCCACGAGTCCGGTGGTCGAGCGTCTGGTGGCCGAGTTCCGGCGCATCCGCGCCGAGCGCTCGCTCGACTCCGACGAGTACCTCGAGCTGATGGTGGCGGCCGTGCAGGCGATCCCGTACGGCGACCCGGATGACGAGACGATGCTCGCCGCCGAGCTGCTCGCTCGGGACCGCGGCGTGTGCACCGACAAGAGCCTGCTGCTTGCGAGCCTGCTCGTCCACGAGGGCTACGAGACCGTGCTGTGGGTCTTCCCCACGCAGCGTCACGTGGCGCTCGGTGTCGCGAGCGACGGCGCGAACTTCCGGGGCACGCGGTACGCCTTCGTGGAGACCACCACCCCCGCGTTCGTCGGCCAGGCCTCGCCCGAGTACCGCGCGGCGGGGCCTGTGGCACTGCCGCCCTCGCAGGTGGACCTCGGCGGCAGCCGGTCGTACGGGTCGGGCGAGCAGGTGGAGGTGATCCTCGCGGAGTTGCGGCGCCTCCAGGTGGTCTCGCTCGCGGCCGACGGTTACGACGCCTACGCCCGCACGTCGATCCAGCACCGCGAGCGGTATGCCGCACGGGCCATGGAGCAGTGGATCGCCGATACGACCGCCACCTTCATCCTCACGCATACGCACGACCGCGCCGGCGTGCACTCGCTGCTCACCGCATCGCCGCCGTTGCCGATTCTCCGCTCCTAGCCCTGCGAGTCCCTAGCGGCGCTTGAGGTCGCGCGAGAGCGCCATCGCCGCCCGGGCGCCTTCGCCCGCCGCGATGATGATCTGCTTCCCCGGCGTGTCGGTCACGTCGCCGGCCGCGTAGATCCCGGGTGCGCTCGTGGCGCCACGGTTGTCGATGACGATCTCGCCCTTCTCGTTCATCTCCACGAGCCCGGCGGTGAACTCGGAGACCGCTATCGAACCGCTCTCGATGAAGATGCCGGTTACGGGGACCATCTGTTCGGTTCCCTCCTTGGGGTTCATCACCTTCGCGCCGGTCACCCGGGTGTCGCCCACGATCTCGGTGACCTTGAAGCCGGTAAGCAGCACGATGTTCGGCGCCGAGGTCACGCGCGCCATCATCGCCTCGGGCACCTTGGGCGTCTGGAGCGAGATGAGGGTGACGCGGGCACCGAGCGTGGCGAGCTCGAGCGCGGCGTCGGCGGCCGACTCGCCGGGGCCGACCACAGCCACATCGGCGTCTTTGAAGAACGCCGCGTCGCAGGTGGCGCAGTACGATACGCCGCGGCCCACGAACTCCTGCTCGCCGGGTACTGCGAGCCGGTTCGGCGCCTTGCCCGTGGCGATGATGATCGCGCGGGTGGGCAGCACGCTGCCCTCTCGGGTGTAGACCTCGTACCCGTCGTCGGCGGGCACGATCGCGTTCACGAGCTGCCCCTCAAGGCACTTCACGCCGAACTGCGCCACGTGGTCGCGGAAGTTCTGCACGAGCTCCTTGCCGGTCACGAGCCGCCAGCCGAGGTAGTTCTCCACCTCGCCGGCCCACAGCGCCTGCCCGCCGACCTCGCCGCCCACGATCGCGGTCTTGAGGCCTTGGCGCGACGTGTACATCCCGGCGGTGAGTCCTGCCGGACCGGCGCCGATCACCACCACGTCGTACCGCTCGCTGCCCTGCTCGCCCATGAGGCGCTCCTCTCGCGTGCACTCGCGCCCGGCGTAGCGCGCACTCGTGTCACAATTGCTCACAACCGCCGAAAGGAAACGGCATGCCGAAGGCTCGTGTGGCCGTCATCAGGTGTGATACCTACGATACTCCAGCCGTCCAGGAGGCGGTATCCCGCGGCCTTGAGCTGCTCGGCGGCGCAGAGGCGTTCGTGCGCGCGGGCGAGCGCATCGTCCTCAAGCCGAACCTGCTGGTGCCGAGCGGCGCCGACAAGGCGGTCACCACGCACCCCGCGGTCTTCTCGGCGGTCGCGCGCGAACTAGCCGCAGCCGGCGCGCGACTCGCGTGGGGCGACTCGCCCGGATTCGGCACCACGGCAGGCGCGGGCAAGCGCGCCGGGATCGTCGAGGCCGCCGAGACGCTCGGCGTGCCCATGGCGGACTTCGAGCACGGGCGGATGCTGTCGTTTCCCGACGGGCGGCTCATCAAGCAGTTCACGATCGCCGAGGGGGTCGCCTCGGCCGACGGGCTCGTCTCGCTCCCGAAGCTCAAGACCCACGCGCTCACGCGGATGACCGGCGCGATCAAGAACCAGTTCGGGTGCATTCCCGGGCTGCTCAAGAACGAGTTCCACTCGCGCATGCCGGACATCGAGCACTTCAGCCAGATGCTGGTGGACCTCAACCGCTTGCTGCGACCCCGTCTGGCCGTGATGGACGCCATCGTGGCTATGGAGGGCAACGGGCCGCGCAACGGCGACCCGCGGCAGGTCGGCGTGCTGCTGCTCTCCGACGACCTGGTGGCGCTCGATGCGCTCGGCTGCACGGATCATGGCGCTCGACCGCGCGCTCGTGGACACGGTGTCTACGGCGAGCGCTGGGGCCTCGGAACCGCGACCGACATCGAGCTTCTCGGTGATGAGCTGCCGGTGCTCGAGGACTACGTCGTGAACCGCAGCCATGTCTCCACGACCGGCGGGCGGATGAGCAGCTCGACCGTGAAGCGCCTCATCACACCGCGTCCGTTCATCGTCCACGACCGCTGCACGCGCTGCGGCACCTGCGTGCAGGTGTGCCCGGTCGATCCGAAGGCCGTGGACTGGGTCGGCGGCGACCGGAGCGTGCCGCCCGCGCACGACTACGAGCGCTGCATCCGCTGCTACTGCTGCCAGGAGATGTGCCCGGAACGGGCCATCGAGGTGAAGACGCCGCTGCTGGGGCGGATCATCCGACGGTAGCCCGGTTCGCACGGGTTGGCTGGCAGCTTCTGGGCATCCTCGGTGCCAAATACCATGAAAATCAGTTGTCTAGTGATGGAATTTCATGGTATATGACAGGTATGATCGACAGACCCGGCATCCGCAAGCGAATCCGCACAGCGCTCGACCGCACCCCGGTCGTCGTGCTGTCCGGCCCACGCCAGTGCGGGAAGACAACACTGGCGCGCGAGTTTCTTGCGCCCGATTCGGTCAACTACTTCGATCTTGAGGACCCGAGAAGCTTCGCGCGCCTGGCAGAGCCCATGACCTCGTTGGAGCCACTCGAGGGACTCGTGGTCGTCGATGAGGTGCAGCGGAGACCAGAGCTCTTTCCGGTGTTGCGGGTGCTCGCCGACCGCCGACCGCTGCCCGCCAGGTTCCTGATTCTCGGAAGTGCGTCGGGCGATCTACTGCGCCAGAGTTCGGAGAGCCTCGCGGGCCGCATCGAACGCATAACCATCGGCGGATTCTCGCTTGAGGAGGTTGGAGCCGAGGCGACCAATCGCCTCTGGCTGCGGGGCGGGTTCCCGCTGTCGTTCCTTGCGGACACATCGGCAGACAGCATCGCGTGGCGTGGCGAGTTCATCCAGCTTCTGCTGGAGCGCGATCTGCCGCAGTGGGGCGTGCGCGTGCCGGCTGTTGCCCTGCAGCGCTTCTGGGCCATGCTCGCTCACTATCATGGACAGACCTGGAATGCCGCCGAGCCGGCACGCGCACTGGGAGTCAGTGAGTCGACCGTTCGCCGGTATCTCGATCTGCTCACCGATGCGTACATGGTGCGGCAGCTTCAGCCATATCACGCGAATCTCAAGAAGCGACAGGTCAAGTCGCCCAAAGTCTACGTACGCGACAGCGGCATTCTCCATCGGCTGCTGGGCGTCGACGGTCAGAAGGCGCTGTTGGAGCACCCACGGGTGGGCGCTTCGTGGGAGGGCTTCGCCATCGAGCAGGTGCTCGCATCCGAGCGCTATGATGACGCCTCGTTCTGGGCCACCCACCAGGGCGCCGAGACGGACCTGATCTTGCACCGGGACGGCGAACTGCTGGGTGTGGAGTGCAAGCGGACCGACGCGCCGCGAATCACCCCGTCCATTCGAATCGCGCTCCAGGATCTCTCACTGCAGCGTGTCGCGATCGTCTACCCCGGTACGCTTCGGTACCCGCTCGCGGACAACGTTGAGGCCGTCCCGCTGCGAGATCTCGCCGAGCAGCCCGGCCGACTCTTCGGCCGAGGCTGACCGACCGCCTCCAGTTGGCGGCACCCGCTACTCGTAGACCAGGCGGCCCTCTACGGTGCGACCCACGTTCGGGTGGGTG
The DNA here is from genome assembly GCA_963700295.1 of uncultured Actinomycetes bacterium. GTDB lineage: Bacteria > Actinomycetota > Coriobacteriia > Anaerosomatales > Anaerosomataceae > UBA6100. The sequence continues at coordinate 48,637 of CAVOWY010000004.1, forward strand.
CGCAGCCACTCTTCGAGCACCTGCTGTGCCGAGGTCGACACGACCTTCGAGTCGCCCGCAGCCACGAGTTCGGCGGCGGTCACGTCGAGATACGCCTCGCAGTTGGCGGCGTGGTAGCCCTGGAGTCCGACCGTGTAGACGGCGTCGTCGGCCACCGGCGCGCCGCCCAGCTCGAGCGAGACGAGCGTCTCGCCGGCGTCGCGGTAGCGCGCCCGCACGGCGCCGTTCACCTGGTAGCACTCGCCCTCGCCGGAGAGGCGGTTCTCGGTCCGCATCCACCGCGCGAACATCGTCTTGAGCGTCTTCCCGGTCATCGTGTAGCGGGTCACGCTGTCGTCGTACGGGAAGCAGCCCATGAAGTCCATGAGCGTCACGGTGGGGCCGAGCTCCTTCACGCGCACCGAGCCGGCGCCCAGGAACATCACGTCGAGGCCGAGGGACTCGGCGAGCGCGTCGGCAAGCAGGTTGCCGAGCGCGCTTTCCTCCTCGCGCAGCGGGTGCGTGAGCTTGTCGGTGAACTTGCAGATCACCACGCCGTACTTGCGGTCCACGATGTCCTTGAACGAATCGATGAACTCGGTGAGCTTCAAGTCCGGTTCCGCGATCTTGTCGTCGATCGGGATAAGCTGCCACTTCCAGTTCACGATGGAGTTGGTGTCGTCGTCTACCTCGATATCGAAGCGGCCGATCTGGTTCGTTCCGGTGCCCGCCTGCACGATGAGCGCGCCGTTGACCTGCGCGGGCTCGCTCAGGATCGTGTGCGAGTGCCCGCCGATGATCATGTCCACGCCCCACGCCGGGTCGAGGTGCTCGGCAAGTTCCTTGTCGCTCTCGAAGCCGATGTGGGTGAGCAGGATCGTGAGGTCGATGTCGTCGTTCTTGTACGCGTTGGTGATGCGACCCACCTCGTCGGCCGCCTCGTGGATGTCCACGAATGTGCCGATGAGTTCGTCGAGCTTGATCGCGTCGAGCGCCTTCTCGGTCAAGATGCCGGTGAACAGGATCTCGAAGCCGTCCTTCTCCATCACGTAGTGGGGCATCATCATCCGTTTGTTGAACGGCTTGATGTAGATGTTCGCGTTCACGATGGGGAAGTTGGCGATCTTCTCGAGGAAGAGCAGGTGCGGCACGCCGTAGTCCACCTCGTGGTTGCCGAGGCCGACGATGTCCGGCGCGAGGTAGTTCATGACCTCGATCGTCGAGACGCCCTTGAAGTCCGAATCGATGATCGATCCCTGCAGCATGTCGCCCGAGATGCAGTAGATGACGTTCTTCTCTTCGGCACGGACCTTGTTGAGGTAGCCCGAGAGCAGTGGCAGGCCCCCGGTGAGCGGGCCCCCTCCCGCGGCCTGCTCGGCGAAGAAGTCGCCGTGCATGTCGTTGGAGTGCAAGATGGTGAACTTCCGCGTGCTGCCCATGGTTCCCCCCGGTGACGGCCGGCATCTGGTGATGATGTTACCCCACAGCGGCGTGCGGGCATTTTCAGGGCAACACCGACGACGGGAGGTGCGGGATGCAGGCGATTGCGCAGGCGTATCTGCTCGCGGCAGCGGCCGTCCTCGGCTACATGACGGTCTGGTACCTGATCGCGCTCGTTCGCAAGCGCAACGACCTTGCCGACACCGCCTGGGGCCTCGGCTTCATCATGATCGCGGTCCTCGCGCTCCTGGGGCAGGTGCCCGTCTCGCCGCGCCTCGGGCTCGTAGCAGCGCTCGTGCTCGCCTGGGGCGTGCGACTCGCAATGCACGTGTACTCGCGCAACCGCGGCAAGGCCGAGGACTTCCGCTATGCTGCTGCTGTTCGTCTCGGGCGTGCCGATGCTCGAGAAGATAGATGGCCGAGAAGCCGGGCTGGGCCGAATACGCGGCGCGCACGAGCGTGTTCGTGCCGCTGCCGCCGAAGAAGGGGTGATCCGCGCGCGCGCCGCTTCGAAGTGCCGTACGTCACCCCTATCCTGCCGTCTGGCGGCAAGTCTTCGCCATCCAGCAGCGCGGAGCCGATAATCGGGCAGATGGCTTGATTGCACGCGCGGTCGAGCGGTAGGCGGGAAACGTCTTGTGACTGGAGCGGTCCGCAATCGGAATACCCCGCGCTGGACAGTGCAGGCGACTGTCGGCCTCACCATGGTTCTGCTCATCATGGTCCTCTACATCGCTGTGCGTGCAGTCGCATTCGAGAGTTTCGGCGAGCTTGAGCGCGATGCGGCGAACCACGATGTAGCCAGGATCGAGCGTGCGTACGAGAACAGGCTAGAGGCGCTCGAGATCATCACAGGAGACTGGGCGCCGTGGGACGACACGTACGACTTCGTCGTCAGTGGGAACCCGGAGTACGTTGAGAGCAACCTGTCTCCCGGGGTGCTGGAGAACCTGGACGTCGATGTGATGGCCTTCTTCGATCAGGAGGGGCACCTCGTTCATCTCGCCTTGAGCCCTGAAAGCGGCACCACGGGAGAGGCGATCCGCGATCGTCTCTCCGGACTCAACGGCAGTCCCGACCTGGCGCCAGGCACTTCGGTGGATGATTCACTCAGCGGCATCATCCCAACAGATGCCGGGCCGCTCATGTTCGCGGCACAACCGATCACAACCAGCCTGCAGGACCAGCCACCGAACGGGATGCTGCTCGTGGGCCGTCGGCTCGACGACGTTCTGGTCGGCGAGATTGCCAGCGCAACGCAGATCGAGCTATCGGGTGCACCCCCCTCGGCAACCGACAGCGAGATACTGCACGCCGGCGGCAGCGCCGTTGCCGTGCGTGATCAGGAAACGCTTCTCGCGACGCTCGTACTTGAGGACTGGAGCGGGGCCCCGGCCATCAGTCTGCGGGCCCTGTTGCCCAGAGACGTCATGCATGAAGGGCGCCGGGCGGTGAGTCTGCTCGGGGTCGCTTTGGCCCTGCTAGGTCTCGTGTCCACAACCGTGATCCAGAGTGCCGTACGGCGGGCGATGAACGCGATGGACGCGCGAGTAGTCGCCGAGCGGGGAGTGCGAGTAGCTGAGGCGCGATACCGGGCACTGGTCGACAGCATGGCCGATGCGGTCTTCGGAGTCGATGCGGACGGCATCCTGTTCCTCGTCAACCCACGCGCGTCGCGTTTGACCGGGCGGACCCCAGGGCAGCTCGTGGGTAGTCACTACCGCGACATCATGACGCCGGACTCCGCGGCACACATCGTCGAGGCTATCGATCGCGACCGCGATGGCTCGAGCACATGGGAAGCGACGCTCCTGGACGATCGCGGTGACCAGGTGCCAGTCGAGATCGGTGTGTCCTGGTATCGGGAGTCACCTGATGCGCTTCCCCGCATGCAGTGGGTCGCGCGGGACGTGGCCGAGAGGAAGCGCTTCGAGCATGAGCTCGTGCATCTCGCGACACACGACCATTTGACAGGACTCTTCAACCGGATGCGGTTCGAGGAGGAACTCGAGGGGCGCCTTGCCAGCGTCAGGCGCACGGGAAGTGTGGCAGCGCTCCTGTGGCTGGACCTCGACAACTTCAAGGAGGTCAACGACAGTCTCGGCCACAGGGCTGGGGACGACATCCTCGTCGCCATGGCAGTCGAGTTATCGCGCCGGCTGCGAGCCGACAGCATCGTGGCGCGCCTCGGCGGCGACGAGTTCGGCGTGCTCATGCCCGAAGTCGGCCGCGACGAGATTGAGATGCTGGCGCATCGCGTGCTCGAGGAGATCCGTACGATTCAGTTCGTGACTTCCGAAGGAACAGTCCGGCTGACGCCGAGCATCGGGGTGGTCATACTCCCGGACCATGCGACCACATCGGAGGAGGCGCTGGCCCGAGCCGACCTGGCCATGTACCGGGCTAAGGAATACGGGCGAAACCAAGTATGCGTCTACCGGCCCGATGAGGACTGGGAGCAGGAGTTGAGAACGCGATTCGATTGGGCCGTAGCCATCGAATCGGCACTTCGGGATGGGCGGCTCGTGGTGCATTGGCAGCCGATCCTCGATCTCGCGACGGGCGAGATCGATCGCTACGAACTGCTTGTCCGCATGCAGGCCGAGGATGGGTCGGTCGTACCGCCCGGCTCGTTCCTTCCAGTTGCCGAGCGCCTTGGCCTGATCAGTGAAATCGACAAGTACATGATTCGACGTGCGATCGCACTGCTTACCAAACACCCTGATGACGGTGTACGCGTGGACGTGAACCTATCGGGCAAGGCCCTCTCGTCTCCGGACCTGCCGGTTCTCCTTGCGGATGAACTCGAGCGATCGGACGTTGACCCTTCGAGGCTCGGAATAGAGATCACTGAGACAGCTGCAGTCATCGACATGATCAAGGCACGCGCATTCATCGAGACGGTGAAGCGGCTCGGCGTCCGCGTGTCGCTGGATGATTTCGGTTCCGGCTTCTCGTCCTTCTACTACCTGCGCAATCTACCGATCGACACTCTCAAGATCGACGGCAGCTTCGTGCGGGAGCTTGTCGAGAACCACCGTGACAGGCACGTCGTGCGTTCAATCGTTGAGCTTGCCCGTGGACTCGGGATCGCCACCACCGCTGAGTGCGTTGAGAGTGCTGAGATACTCGAGCTCCTGCGCTCATTCGGGGTCGACCATGCGCAGGGATTCCATATCGCACATCCCACGCCGGTGGATACCGACTGAAAGAGGAGTTCCTACCACAGCCGGTACCAGCCGTCGCGCTCCTCGACTGTCGCCGGCACGCCGTAGAGGTCCGTGAGCGCCTCGCCCGTGAGCAGGTCGGCTTTGGGCCCGTCGCGAAACACGCGGCCATCCTTCAGCATCACGACCCGCTCGACCTCGGGCACGATGTCGGCCACGTGGTGGGTGACGATCACGAGCGCGGTGGTCTCGGCGATGCGCCGCACCAGTTGCAGGAAGTGGTAGGTGCCGGCCGGGTCGAGTCCGTGCGTGGGCTCGTCGAGCACGAGGAGCGCGGGGTTGTGCACCAGCGCACGGCCGATCAGCGCGCGCCGGGCCTCGCCGGTCGAGAGCGTCTCCATCGTTCGCGCGGCCAGCGTCCGGATCTCGAGATAGTCGAGCAGCTCGTCGGCACGCGCGGCCATCGCGGGGGTCACCTCGGCACGGCGATAGAGTCCGACCGAGCCGAAGAAGCCCGACAGGACCACGTCGCGCACGGTGACCGCCTTGCGGTAGTCGTCCTGCAGAAGATCGGACACCACGCCGAACACACGCCGGGCCTCGAAGAGGTCCCAGCGGGCCTGCCCGCGGAGCATCACGGGTGCGGCATCGCGTGCGAGCGGCCGGACATCGCGCGTCACCAGGCCGATGAGCGTGGACTTGCCGGCGCCGTTGGGTCCGAGCACCGCTACGTGCTCGCCCTCGCGGAAGGAGAGCGAGTCCACCCGGAGAATCGTTCGCCCGTCACGCACGACCTCGGCATCGCGGAGTTCGATCAGGGGCGCGGCGGACACCCTAGACGAGCCCCGCCTGGCGGAACGCGTCTCTCACGGAGGGGAGCGAGCCGTTCACGATGAACGTGTGCTTGCCCTCCGTCGTCTTGATGATGAGCTCGTCGGGTGTGTTGCGGCCATCGTCATCCATGAAGCCGGTCTTGAACTTCGCATCCTTGAACGCCGAACGCTCGATCGCGTAGTTGCCCGGCGTCTCGGCGAGCACCGCATCGGGCCCCATCTGCCAGTACACCTCGTGGTAGGCGAACGACGTGCCGAGCTGCGCGCCCCACTGCCCCATGAAGCCCTTCCCCTGCGCCTTCGCGGTCTCTCGCGCCTCGTTCACCATCGAGGTGATCCGTTCCTTCGTCAGCTCGGCGAAGATCATGCGCCGGTCGGTGAGCACGAGCGAGTAGGTCTTGGAGCCGAATCCCATGAAGCGGCCTACGCGCGTGAGATTCCCGATCACCGCAAGCGTGCGTTCCACTGCGGGCATTCCGTCACTCATGGGAGCTCCCTTCGGGGGGGCTGTCAGCCGAGGATGCGCGGAGGCAGGAACGGGCCGATGCACATCCACAGGTAGTAGAGCAGCAGTACGATGCATAGGCAACCGACGGGGATCGCGGGCACGAGGATCCACCAACGGTTCCGGCCGGCGCCGAGCGGTTCGGGGTGTTGGGCGATGTCGCGCTCGCGCACGACGATGCGGTCATCGTTGAGGCGGATGCCGCGTAGGCCTGTCATCCACATGCCGAGGCTCTTCGAGAGCCCCCGGCGGAGCACGAGCCAGTAGAACGCCGCCCAGCCCAGGAGGAGGCCGCCCATGACCAGATGCCACACCGGCACCGGCTGCGGGACGATCAGGCCGGTGTAGCCGAGCGCCGTGAGCCACCAGTACGCCACGTGTTCGGCGAGCTGGATCCACACCGGCGCGAACACCGAGTCGCCGAGCCCGAACACCGCAAGCGAGAGGAAGGTGAACACCGTCGGCACCAGCAGCATCGGGCCGAACCCGACCACCACGTCGGTAGCCCAGGCGCTGTACCGCCGCCCGAGCGATGCCTGCGCCACGGGCGGACCGTCCTCGGGTCGCACCCGTCGCTCCACGATCGCCGAGGCCACTGCGACGGCGTCGCCAAAGTCCGCGAGAACGGCCTGTGCGTCGCCGCGCTCGCCGATCTCCTCGAACAGGTGCGTGCGGATCTCCTCGACCGTGTCGTCCGCATCCGCCTTCGGCAGCCCGCGCAACGCGCGGCGCACCTCGGCGAGATACACCTGCACGTCGCGGTGTTCCTGCTTGGTCATCTACTCGCCCCTCAGTCCGTCGAGCGCGGAGGAAACGACGCCCCACTCCGCCCAGGCGCGCTCGAGGAACGCACGGCCTGCGCTCGTGATGCGGTAGTACTTGCGCGGACCCGCCGGGCCCTCGTCCGACCACGCGGCGGTGACGAGTCCGTCCGACTCGAGGCGGCGCAGCACGGGGTAGACGGTTCCCTCGCCTGCGACCAGCCCGCCGCGCTCTTTGAGCTCGCGGACGATAGCGTAGCCGTACAACTGCTCACGGCTCACGAGGCTCAAGATCATGAGCTCGATGATGCCCTTACGCAGCTGGGTGGCCCACGAATCGAAGTCGTCGGGTGCGCTCTGTGTCGGCCGCTTGGCCACGGTGGTCCCGTCCCCCAGGAATACTATGCAATAGACAGTACCAGGCAATACGAGGTAGCCGCAAGCGCCCGTCGCGCCCAGTGCGCTAGACTGGCCGGGTGCCACCACCGCGCTGCAAACCCACAGGAGACGACACTGAGCATCATCGACGTCCATACGCATGCCTTCACCGACGCGGTCGCGCCGGCGGCCGTCAGCTCGCTCATCGAGTTCGGCGGGGTCACCGCCTACTACGACGGCACCGTCGACGGCCTGGTTGCGGCTATGGACCGCACCGGCGTGGACCGCTCGCTGGTGGCGCCTGTCGCGACCAAGCCTTCGCAGGTGGTGACCATCAACGACTGGGTCGCATCGCTCGACCGCACGCGGATCATCCCGTTCGGCGCGATGCACCCCGACTTCCCGGAACCCGCAGCCGAAATGGCGCGGCTCGTCTCCCTCGGCGTGCGTGGCATCAAGCTCCACTCGCAGAACCAGGACTTCTCGCCGGAGGAGGCACGCCTCGCCCCGATCTACGAGGCGGCAATCGACCTCGGCATGGTCATCTTGTTCCACGCCGGCGGGTTCGTGGTCGAGATGGGCGTGGAGGCGCGGCCGGCCTCGTTCGCCCGGGTGCTCGACGACTTCCCGGCGCTTACGTGCATCCTCGCGCACATGGGCGGCTACCAGTGCTGGGCCGAGGTGCGTGAGCACCTGCTCGGGCGCGACGCGTACTTCGACACGGCGTACGTGCCGCGCCACCTGCCCGACGACGAGTTCCTCGCGCTCATCCGCGATCACGGGGCCGAGAAGGTGCTCTTCGGCTCGGACGGGCCGTGGACCGACGCGGCTGTCGAGATCGCGCATCTCAGGCGGCTCGGGCTGGACGCCGCGGAGCTCGACGGCATCCTCGGCGGGAATGCCGAACGGCTTCTCGGCACGTGAGCGCGGGCTCGGCGAGCGCCGGGCGCGGCGGGGTGGGTACAATGAAAGAGACAGGCGGCTGAAGGGATTGCTGTGGCCAAGCGCATTCTCATCGTTGAGGACAATCCGCAGAACCGCTACCTGATGTCGTTCCTGCTCGAGCAGCAGGGCTACGAGCTCCTGGTGGCCGAGGACGGCGCCGAGGCGCTCGAGATGCTCGAGCGAGACGTGCCGGACCTCATCTTGATGGACATGCAGCTGCCGCGGATCGACGGCTACGAGGCCACGCGCCGCATCAAGGCCGATGAACGGTTCCGGGCCATCCCGCTCGTGGCGCTCACCGCGCATTCGATGGAGCGGGACGAGGAGCGGGCGCGCGATGCCGGGTGCGACGAGTTCGTCACCAAGCCGGTGGATGCCGACGGCCTGCTCGCGATGGTAGCGAACCTGCTCGCCGAGTAGCACGGGGCGCGATCCGGGACTCCTGCGGTCGCTTGCGTTCGCTTCGGCCGTTGGGTACTCTCTTGCAGCACGACCACGGCCAGGTAGCTCAGTTGGTAGAGCAGGGGACTGAAAATCCCCGTGTCGGCGGTTCAAGTCCGTCTCTGGCCACCATAGTGATGATCGAAGAGCCGTCCCATTGGGGCGGCTCTTCTACGTGCGCACTGCTCGCAGCCACATGGACCCGAGTGGTACAACTATGGTTAGCCATAGGTAACTACGGGTAAGAACGTGGAGCAACCAAGGAAGGGTGAGGCCAGTGCCTGAGTTCGTGAGCGTCCCGGTTCCGGCCGATCGTGTCCAGGAAGTCTACGAGCTGCTTTCACGAGAGCCGTTCAGGCCATCAGCCGAGCACCATGTCATCGGGGACAGTCACTCGGAGGTCTGGACCCCATCGATGATCGATCGGATGTTCATCGAATCGTCATCCGCGATGAGGCAGATCCTTCTCGCCATAGCCGAGGGTTCTCCCGGATGGATCACCATCAAGGACATCTCCCTCGTCTCCGGCCTGACGGCGCGCCAGGTGGCCGCCTCGCTTGGCCCGTTCGAGAAGCGCGTTCGCGGTCGCTACTCCATGAGCAGTTGGCCGTTCGAGGCGAGGCACTTCGTTGATGCAGGCATCTTCAAGTACTCCATGTCGCCGGAGACGGCGGACAGGATCATCACGTTGGCGGAGGACGTTCGCCAGCACGAGGGAGGCGACGGCCAGAAGTGACCAGACACGGGTAGGCCCTGAGTGAGCGGGCCCCCATCAATCGCGTACGCGTCGCAAGGAGGGGAGAGAAATGCTGTGGACCATCTTCGCCATCCTAGTAGTCCTCTGGCTGCTGGGGTTCAGCTTCGAGATCGGCGGTAGCCTCATCCACATACTGCTGGTGATCGCACTCGTCGTACTCGTATACAACCTGATCACAGGCCGCCGGTCGTAGTCCGCACGAAGAGCGAGTACCTGAGCTCTGCGACCAAGGGCAAGACCGGCGGGTCGTCCGGAGTCAAGGCGTCCCGCCACCTACAAAGGGAAGTGAAGTGCCATGGTTAACGCAAATGCAGTCTCGACGGATCGTCACAGCCAAGTCCACACGGAAGTCCGTTCACCGATAGAGACAGTCGTGTCGCGCGTCATCATGTTCGTCTTCGGCGTCATCGAGGTGCTCATTGGGATTCGCTTCGTTCTCATGCTGCTGAGCGCCAACGCCGAGGCCGGTTTCGCGAAGCTGATCTACGGAGTGTCCGGGGTCTTCGTGGCTCCGTTCGCCGCGCTGTTCAACACCCAGGAGGCCGGTGGGGCCGTCTTCGAATGGAGCGCGCTTGTTGCCATCGCCGTGTACGCCCTGGTGGCGTGGGGACTGGTTGCGCTCATTCGTGCCGTGAGCCCGCGAGAGCAATCGCAGACCGTAGAGCGGGTTGTGAAGCAAGACGATACAACGGCCGCACAGTAGCGGGCGGGGTGTCCCGATGCGCTCGGAGACAACGGCCGATCATTCAACGTTTCGATAAGCGGGTGGGATCATGAACACGCTGAGCAGAACACGCTCGATTTCGTTACTACTGACACTATCGCTTGTAGCCATGCTGGCCGTGCCTTCGGTGGGCATGGCCGCCGAGCCGACTGTGCCGCTTGGGGCGACCCAGGACTTCGCCATTCTGGCCGGGCAGACCATCACCAACACCGGAAACAGCGTGATCACAGGAGACGTCGGAGTCTCACCGGGTTCTGCGATCGACGGGTTCCCGCCGGGCGTGGTGTCTGGGACGACGCACTCGAACGACGCCCTCGCGATCCAGGCCCAGACCGACTGGACCACCGCGTACAACAACGCCGTTGCGCGACCGGTCACTACAACCCTGGCGAGCCCCGAGCTCAGCGGACTTACGCTGACTCCCGGCGTCTACAGCTCGGGCGGCGCGCTCGCGCTCACGGGTACGCTCACACTCGACGCTCAGGGCGACCCCGAGGCCGTCTTCATCCTCAAGAGCGACTCCGGCCTGACCATCGGATCAGGCAGCGTCGTTCGCCTCATCAACGGCGCCCGGTTCTGCCGGGTCTTCTGGCCGGTCGCGAGTTCCGCGACCCTCGGAGCGAACGCGACCTTCGTGGGGCACATCCTCGCGGTCACCAGCATCTCGCTCGAGGACGGCGCTTCCGTGGAAGGGCAGCTGCTCGCACATGACGGTTCCGTCACACTGATAAACAACGTCGTCGCAAACGACTGGTGCGCCAGCTCGCAGGCGATCAGCATCGCGAAGAGCGCGAATTTCGTCGCGCTGTCCGCGGCGGGCCCCGTTACCTACACGTATCTCGTGACCAACCCTGGCACAGTCGTACTGAGCAACATAGTCGTCACGGACGACAAGATCAGTCCCGTGATCTACGTCTCAGGTGATACGAACGGGGACACGCTGCTCCAGCCTGGAGAGACGTGGGTCTACACCGCGACGGCGAACCTCACCGCGACCACCACGAACATCGCCACCGCCACGGGCAGCACCACGGGGACCCCCGTTACGGCAGTCACAGCTACAGCCACCTACACCGTGTCCATCGGTCCGAGGACCGTCACGGGCGGACAACTCCCAAGGACCGCCACCCCCTGGTACAACGTGTTCTTTGTGAGCATTGCTGTGATGCTGCTCGGGGCAGTAGGCCTGTCGAGAGCCACCAGAGAGACCAATGACCGAGACTGAGCGCACGCGAGTCAACCCTTCGCTCGGCGTCATCCTGTCTCTCGGATGCATGGTTCTCGGAATCGCAGGCATGGTCTGGGCGGGGCTGAACATCGGGACGCAGTTGATGCGTCCCGATGTGGCTGACGCTGGCCTGGATTCCAGCCCCGCGGTGGCGCAGGAGAGACCACAAGGAGGGGATGCCGATTCGGTCGTCCCCTCCAGCGCGCCCGTCCCGCAGGTTCTCTATCCCGTGCGTCCCGCCGAGGGCGACCCCGTTGGAACGCTCCTGATTCCGGCTCTCGACCAGACGCTGCCGATCTTCGAGGGGACCGGCGACGACGAACTGAAAGAGGGCGTGGGGCACTATGCCCAAAGCGTGCTACCCGGGGAACGGGACAACTGCGTTCTTTCGGCGCATCGCGACACGCACTTCTCGGGCCTGGAGGCGCTGAAGATCGGCGATCAGTTGATCGTCCAGACGTCGGCCGGCACGTTCACCTATGAGATCAGCGGTGTCCGGATCGTCGACAAGGATGATCGAACGGTGATCGTGCCCACGGACCACGCAGTCCTGACGCTGAGCACCTGTTACCCGTTCAACTACGTTGGAAGCGCCCCGGACCGCTACATCATCAGCGCGGATGCGGTTGTTCCGTAGTCCGAGAATCCGCGTGTCGGCGATTTAAGCCCGTCCCTGGCTACCATCGAACACGAAGGGCCGGCCCCGCAGGGGAGCCGGCCACTTCGCGCCTAGATGCTCAGGTCCCTCGCCGAGTAGAAGCGGTAGGTCCCGACGATGGCGGCAATGATGATCACTGCCGAGATCGCCACGTAGCCGAAGTCCAGTCCACCGTTGGACATCAGCAGCGCTGCGTCAAAGTACTTGAACGGCGTGATGTACTTCAGGAACTCCAAGTTCTCGTTCATGTTCACGAGGTAGGAGAGCAAGAACGCGACAAACATCACGGTCGTGGCCATCGAGGCGGCGGCCTTCGACCTCCGGAGCATCCCCGCCATCAGCGCGCCGATCGAGAAGAAGATCAGCTGGAGGAAGAACATGCCCGCCATGAGCAGCAGTATGTCCTCGGTGATCGCCTGCTCCTTGCTGAAGTAGTCCACGAAGTAGAGCGATGATACGAGCGTCACGAGGTTGAGCGCGATCACGTTCACCAGGCCGGCAAGCAGCTTGAAGGTGACCGCCTGGCTGCGCGAGATGGGCTTCGCGTACAGGAACTCGGAGGTCCGGTCGCGCTCTTCCTTGGAGATCAGGTTCGCGCCCAGCAGCGCCGCATGGATCGTGCCCATCACGACAACGTAGAGATAGAGCATGCCGTAGAACCCGCTCGCGGTACTGAGGTCGAACCCGGTCATGCCGAAGACCGCCTGCACGCCCTGGGGAATCTGGCTGAGCATGTCGGTAACCGACTGCCCGGCCGTCTCGAACGCGGCGTACTTGGCCATACCGGCGCTCACCATGAACACGATGCCGATGGACCAGAAGAGAAGCCCCCAGCGATGTGCCTTCAGTTCGCGTAGAAAGATGTTCATTTCAGCCACCTATGCCGAGGCGCGGACGTCCTTCTTCAGATAGATCACGTAGCATGCCGCTATCGCCAACACGACGAACGCAGCTTCGAGTGCGAGGAAGCGGCCCTCGAGTCCCGCGTGCTCGATCATGTAGGTGATGTCGTAGTACTTGAACGGCGTGATGTAGCGGAACGACTCGTTCTCGAGCACCTCGCCGACCATTCCCACGATGTAGAGGCCGAACACGGTCGGCAGCGAGACCGAGATGACCGACTTGATCTTCGGGATGATCACTGAGAAGAGCGCGCCGAGCGCGAGGAACATCAGCTGCACGAGGAAGAGCGTCGACGCCATCACGAGGAACGTCTGCGCGTCGAAGGACTCCTCGGCCACGCTGAGCGCCACAAGATACGAGACCGCGATGAACACGATGTTGGTGATGACGAGCGCCGTAAGCGCTGCGGCCAGCTTCGCCGTTACCACGCGCGTGCGGGTGATCGGCTTGGAGAGCAGGAAGTCGGCGGTCTTGCCGGCCACTTCCTTGGAGATCACGCCGGTGCCGAGGTTCATCGCCTGCACGGCGCCGGTGAGGATCGCGAACCCGAGCAGGTATCCGTAGAAGCCGTAGATGGTGAAGAAGTTGCCGAGCGAGATGTTGAGGGCCGCCCTGAGCGCTTCCGGGAAGCCGTTGAATACCTCCTTGGTGGCCTCGACGTCCTGAGTGAACGCAGGGTAGAGCGACATGAACATGAGGATGAGGCCACACAGCGAGAGCGCCCAGATGATCGTCGACTTCCGGTAGGCACGAAGCTCGTGCAGGAAGACGTTCACTGCACGTCCTCCTTCTGGTAGTAGTGCAGGAAGATCTCCTCGAGGTCCGGCTCCACGACCTGGAGGTCCAGCAGGTCGAGCTTGGCGAGCAGCCCGGTCAGGTCGTTCACGTGCCCTCGGAACAGAAAGCTCACGGTGTGGTTCGTGACCGCGAGGTCGCTTACGCCCTCAAGGGCGAACACCGACTGATCGGCCTGTGTCGCGAGCTCGAGCGTCAGGCGCTTGGTGGCGTTCTCCAGGAGCGTCTTGATCTGGTCGACACGGATGATCGAACCCTCTTTGATGATCGCCACGCGGTCGCAGAGCTTCTGCACCTCGGAGAGGATGTGCGAGCTGAACAGCACCGTCGCACCCTCGGCATTCTCTTCCTTGAGCAGGTGGAAGAACTCCTGCTGGATGAGCGGGTCGAGGCCGCCGGTGGGCTCGTCGAGGATGATGAGCTTCGGCTTGTGCGCGAGCCCCTGGATGATGCCGACCTTCTTCTTGTTGCCGTAGGAAAGGTCGTCGATCTTCTTCTTGAGGTCCAGGTCGAACCGCTCGGCGAGTTCCTGGGCGCGCTTCTCGGTGGCCTTGATGTCCTTGTTGTAGAAGCTTGCCGAGTAGCGCAGCAGGTCGATCGCCCGCATGTCGTCGTAGTAGAAGACCTCGGAGGGTAGGTAGCCCACTTCCTGGCGGATCTCCGGGCCGGAGGTGAGGATGTCCTTCCCGAACACCGTCGCCGAGCCACCGGTGGGATGGATGAGGCCGAGGAGCGTGCGGACGGTGGTGGACTTGCCCGCACCGTTCGGGCCGATGAACCCGTATATCTCGCCTTCGGCAACGGTCATGTCGAGGTCGACGATGCCTCGCGACTTGCCGTAGTACTTGGTCAGCTTCGAGGTCTCGATAACGTTCATGTTCACTCCATCGATCGCCCGCACGTTGTCATGCCGTACCAATCTAGTATCCCCCTGTTGCGGACCATCGTGAACATGCGTTTCCGTGCCCGGCAGGCGGCGCGTGGAGGCGGCTACCGCCGCCGTCGGGCATATACGTACGAGGGCCAGTCGGCCCACAGCGGTGGGACGACTGCATGGACCCGGATGCGGACGGTGAGTCGCATGCGTGATGACAGCGGGGTTTCGGCGGGCGGAAGGCGCACGTGGCGAGGGTTCCTGATCGCGGGGCTCGCGATCCTTGTGGTCGTCGGCGTCGGAGCTCTCTCGGCCTCGATGGTGCTCGGGCACTACCACATCGGCCGTGTGGAAAGCATCGGCGGGAACATGGCCTCCATCAGTGTGGCGGACCTGGACGAGACGTTCACCGCCGAGGTGGTGGACCCGGACCTGGCCGAAGGAGCCGACGTGGTGCTCTACGTCGCAGACGGCGAGAGCAGCATCGTGGCGACGTCACCGGGACGGGTGCGGCTCATCGCCGCGCTCAAGGACCTGCTGTGAGACACCTCGGGCGCGCGAGGCTCCTCGGCCGAGCGGGGGCGACGCGGTGCAGGTGACGCTCATCAAGCCGACGCTCGGCCGGACGGAGCGCGGCGACCGATTCATCGACGACGCGCGCATGGAGCCGTTGCCGCTCGGCGTGCTCGCCGGTCTCACGCCCGCAGGCGTGGACCTGCGCCTCGTCGACGATCGCATCGACACGATCGACTACGACGAACCCACTGACCTCGTGGCGATCACCGTCGAGACGTTCACTGCGAGGCGCGCGTACGAGATCGCCGCCGAGTACCGTGCGCGCGGCGTGCCGGTGGTGATGGGCGGCATGCACGCGACGCTGCTGCCCGATGAGGTGGCCGAACATGCCGATGCGATCGTGACCGGCGACGCGGAAAGCGTGTGGGCCGAGGTGGTCGGCGACGCGCACGAGGGGCGCCTGCAGCCTCGTTATCACGGCGCGTTCGGCACACCGCAACCGGGCAGCGTGCCTCGCAGGGACCTGTACGCGGGCAAGGGCTACCTCCCGCTCTCACTGCTGCAGTTCGGGCGTGGATGCACCAACCGCTGCGAGTACTGCGCGGTCACGGAGTACTTCGGACATCGCCACTACGCGCGACCGGTCGCCGAGGTGGTGCACGAGATCGAGAGTCAGGGTCTGCGCGACCTGTTCTTCGTGGACGACAATCTCGTGGCCGATCACGAGGTGGCCAAGGAGCTCTTCCGGGCGCTTGTGCCGCTCAAGATCCGATGGGTCTCGCAGGTCTCCCTCGACCACGTGAACGATCCGGAGCTGCTGGACCTCATGGTGGCCAGTGGATGCCTCGGCAATGTCATCGGCTTCGAAAGTCTCGATGCCGATTGTCTCCGGCAGATGCACAAGGCGCCCAACCTGCGAAGCGCAGACGCCTATGCCGTTGAGGTGGCCGAACTCCGGCGCCGTCACCTGCAGACGTGGGCAGCGCTCGTCCTCGGCTACGACCACGACACCGTGGACTCGCTCCGCGCGATGTGCGACTGGGCGATCGGCAACCGCTTCACGTTCGCGGCCTTCAATGTGCTGATGCCGTACCCGAACACCCCGCTCTACGCGCGCCTTGCCGAGGAGGGCCGGCTGCTCTACGACGGTCGCTGGTGGCTTCATCCCGAGTACCGCTTCAACCACGCGGCGTTCAAGCCCGCACGCATGAGCGCCGATGAACTCACCGAGGTAGGGTGGGAGTGCCGGCGCCGCTGGAGCAGCCTGCCGTCGATCGTGAAGCGGGCGCTCGAGCCGCACACGAACCTCGCCACGCCAGCGCGATTTGCGCTGTACTGTGCGTATAACCCGTTGTTCCGACGCGAGACGTATCGGAAGCAAAGCATGCATCTCGGAACACAGCCGTGAGCGGCACCTTCGACATCGGGCTGGCGCAGCCGGCCGACGAGCCCGACATTCGGGCTCTCGTCGGGTCGGTGGCGATGCCCGGCGACGTGTCGGTCCGCTTCGCCCGCGAACCCGACTACTTCCTCGGCACGACCATCATGGGCGACCCGTGCGACGTGCTCGTGGCGCGACACCGGCTGGACGGGCAGCTCGCGGGCATCGCGTGCCGTGCCGAGCGGCGGTCGTTCCTGAACGGCGAGGAGACCACCACCGGCTACATCGGGCAGATCCGCATCGCCGAGGAGTTCCGCGGCAACTGGCTCATCCAGCGTGGCGCGCGCATCGTGCGCGATCGCAGTCCGAAGGGCCTCATCTACCTGGGCGTGATCTCGCACGAGAACCCTCGGGCGCGTGCGGCGCTGATCGAGCGACGTCCCCCGGCGGGCCTGCACGCCAAGCGCCTGTCTGGTCTCACGACCTGCGCGATCATCCTCAGGCGGCGACCGCAGCGCAAAGTGCGCTCGACGGCGGGCCTGACTGTCGGGACCGCACATGCGTCCCTGCTCCCCCAGGTGGTCACATTCCTGCAAGGGCATGGAGCCAAGCGGAACTTCTTCCCTGCCTACACGCTCGAGGACTTCACTGGTGGGACCGCGCTCCGCGGACTCGCTGCCGAAGATGTCCTCGTTGCGCATCGGGGCGACCGCATCCTCGGCGTGCTAGCCGTGTGGGACCAGCACGAGTACAAGCAGGACATCGTGGACAGCTACGGTCCGCGTCTTGCGCGCATGCGACCGGCGTACAACGCGGGGGCTCGGCTTCTCGGCGCGCATCCGCTGACGCCGCCTGGAGAGGCGATCCCGCTCGCATTCGGCGCCTGCATGTCGGTTGCCGAAGAGGACCCTGAGGTGATGCACGCGCTCGTGCACGCCGCGTGCGAGCGTGCGGCAGGACTCGGGAAGGCCTATCTCATGCTCGGCTTCGCGGACACCGATCCGCTGATGCAAGTCGCGCTTCACTGGCCGCACATCACCTACCACAGCGATGTGTATGCGCTCTCGTTGAGCGTCGATCCTGCCAAGGTGCTCGATCGTCGGCTACCCTACGTGGAGGTGGCGACGCTCTGAGGCAGGGCGAGGGGAGAGTGCATGGAGGGGCATCGGCTCACGCGCTGGGAGGCCACGTCGCTCATGGTGGGCGCGGGGGTGGGCGCCGGCGTCATGGCGGTGCCGTACCTGGCGCGGGAGGTCGGTCTGATCGGTCTTGCGCTCATCCTGCCGGTCGCCTGGGCGGCGAGCGCGCTCGTGCATCTCATGCTCGCCGAGGTGCTCTTCCGCACCGGACGCGACATGCAGATCGTGGAGCTCATGCGTCTCTACGTCCTCCGGGGCCGGGTCGGGCAGGCGGTGCTGTGGAGTGTGTTCGCGCTGTTGAGCCTCGCGTTCCTCGCCAATCTGGCCGCGTACGTGTCGGGTGCGGGTGAGATCGTCGCCGACCTCACCGGTCTCCATCAGCGCCTTGCCGAGGTGCTCGTGTACGTCGTCTCGGCAGGCGTCGTGTTCTTCGGTCTCAAGGCTGTGGGCATCGCCGAACGCTTCGGGGCGGTCGTGCTCGTGGGCTTCGTAGCCGCCATCGGCGTGGGCGCGTTGGGCGAGCCGTTCCGGCTCCCGGTGGCGTCCTCGGCCCCCGCGACCAGCTGGCTCGCGCTCTACGGCATGGTGATGTACGCGTACTGGACCTTCTACAGCGTCCCGCAGGTGGTGCAGGGGCTCGGCGAAGACCGGCGCGGCGCTGCCCGCGCGATCCAGGTGGGCCTCGCCATCAACGGTGCGCTCACGCTTGCTGTCGCCCTCATCGCGCTCGGTGTGTCCGCCGAGGTGACCGAAGTGGCGGTGATCGGCATCGCCGAAGCGATCGGCCCGTGGGCCGGCGTTGCGGGATCGCTCCTCATCGTCGCAGCGCTCGTCACGAGCTACTGGTCGGTCTCGCTCGCCCTTACCGACATCCTGCGCGAACGCACCGGCATCAGCCCGCGGCTCGCATGGCTTCTCGCCACATTGCCGTCGCTGCTGGTGCTGTGGCTCGGCGCTCTTGAGTTTCTCGAGTGGCTGCGGCTTGCAGCGGGGGCGACGGCCATCGTGGTCGCGCTGATCACCCTGCCGATGTACCGTGCCGCGCGCAAGGAGGGGGCGGTGAGCGACCCTGCGTGGGAGCTCGGGCGGTGGGGAAGCCCAGCGATGCTCTCGCTGTGCCTGCTCGCTCTCGTGCTCATGGCGGTCGGATCGCTGGTCTCGGTGAGCTAGGCCATGCCGGGGGGGCGCGGAGGGCTGGCGCGACTCGGGCCGAATCGTCACAATGGCTGCCACAGCGCCGCCTGAGGCGCTCGCCGGAGACCGCGTAAAGGGAGATAACGTGTCGAAGACGCCGTGGGTCCAGGAGACCCGCCCGCAGTTCCTGTTGCTCGCCGTGCTGCTCGTGGCGCACGCTTCGGCGCTTGCGGCGTGGCAGGGATCGTTTAACTGGCTGCATGCCATACTCGCGGGTATCGCGCTCGTGCTGATGCACGGTAGCGTGAACGCGCTGAACGACTGGCATGACTGGTCGAAGACGGGAATCGACAAACAGACTCCGCGCACGCCGTTCTCCGGTGGCAGCGGCCTTATCCCCGCCGGCAAGATCACTGCCCAGCAGGCGCTCCTCGTGGGCGTCGTGACACTCGTTGCGGGCTGCGCGATCGGTCTCTACCTGGCGTGGGTGGCCGGATGGCAGCTGCTCGCGATCGGTGCTGCCGGCGCGCTCATGATCGTGCTGTACACCCCGGTGTTCAACAAGCTGGGACTCGGTGAGATCTTCGCCGGCCTCGGCCTCGGGCTGTTCCCCGTGGTGGGCGCGTACTTCCTGCTCACCGGGCGCTTCGATGCCGTCGCCTGGATCTCCGGCATCCCGGCATTCTGCCTCACGTACAATCTGCTGCTCTTGAACGAGTTCCCGGACGTCGAGGCCGACAAGGCCGGCGGCCGCACGCACATGGTCACCATCCTCGGCAAGAAGGGCGCGCGCTGGCTGTACGCGGCCGTCGAGGTGGGCGCCTACGTGGCGATCGTCGCGGGCGTCGTGGCTGGCGTGCTCACGCCCTGGGCGCTGCTCGGACTCGGCGGAGCGATCTTCGCCGCGCGGGCCATCAAGGGCGCGCTCACGGACTACGAGAGCTTCGAGAAGACCGTGGCCGCGCAGGGCGCGAACGTCATCGCCGTGCTGTCAACCAACGCGCTCATGTTCGTGGGCTACCTGATCGCCGCGCTCACGTCCTAGACGGGTTCAGGCGCGTCAGGCCGTCTTCTCGAGGTCGACCTGACGCGCCCAGCCCTTGATCGCGTCCCAGTCGCGGCAGTCGCCCTCGCCACCGCCGCCGAACGCCTTGAAGGCCCAGCGCGCGATGAGCGACGACTCGGCGGCCTCGGGCCCTTTGCCGGCGAAGAACGCCTCGGCGACAGGGGAGACGACGGCCCGCACCGCGGTCGTGTAGGCTTGACGCTTCCGGGTGGCCTTCTCGTCATCACCGAGGTTCATGATGTGAACGCTGAAGATCGAAGTGGGCACCGTCCCGAGCGCAGCGGCATTTCGCTCGGCGAACTCCACGGCCTCGGGCAGCCACTTCCCGCCGTTCACCGCGCTGCCGAGGAGCACCGCGTCGTAGCCAGAGACGTCCGGCCGCTCGTTGGTCGGCTTCACGTCCACCGTGTACCCGCGCTCGGACAGCACTTCGCCGATCGCCTGGGCCACGCCTGTGGTCGTGCCGGTCTTGGTCGCATAGCACACCAACACGCGCTTGCTCACGCCGCCCTCGCCTCCGTCTTGGTCTCAGGAATCGTCGGAACGCCCTCGTCTACACTCATTCCCGACACGCCTCGATGAGTGCAGCATCGCATGGCAGAGTAGCGCGAAGAGACCCATGCGCGCACGATGCGTATGATTCTGCAAGGATATGATGACGCGCGCCGGCGCTAGCCCGGCTCATCCGACCAGGAAGACGGCCCGCAACGTGACCGATCACTATCAGTTGCTGCAGGTGCGCCGCGACGCCTCTCCGGAGGTCATCTCCGCGGCGTATCGGCGGCTGATGAAAGACGCTCATCCCGACCGCGGCGGCGATGCCGAGCGCGCGAAGCGGCTCAACGCCGCATACGAGACACTATCGAACCCCACTGCTCGCAGGTCGTACGACGCCTCGCTCCCAGCCGAGGCGCAACCGCCTCGCGCATTCGGTCCTGAGATCGCCTACCGCGTGGGACGCGGACTCGGGCGCAAGCTGCGGCCGCCTCCGCCGAGAGATGCAGTAGGCTCGCAATCACGTATCGCGCCCGGCCGCGCGCACGTTTCCGGCAGTGGGTACACTGGTCGCACGGAGAGGAGACGCCATGCCGCGTGCGCTGGTGGTGGACGACGAAGCGAACATCCGTGAACTCGTGGGGCTGTATCTCGAGGGGGCCGGGTACTCGGTCGTGCAGTGCGCCGACGGTGCCGAGGCAGTTACCCTTGCGTGCGACGGGGGGTTCGACATCGTGATCCTCGACGTGATGCTGCCCTCGCTCAGCGGTGTCGAGGCGTGCCGCAAGATCCGGGAGTGCTCCGCAGTGCCGATCATCATGCTCACGGCGCGGGACAGCGACCTCGAGATCGTGAGCGCGCTCGAGATCGGCGCCGACGACTACGTGACCAAGCCGTTCAGTCCGCCCGAGCTGGTGGCCCGCGTTCGGGCGATCCTCCGGCGCACGACAGGCGGCGGCGGCAGGGGCCCGATCACGCTCGGCCCGCTCTCGCTCGATCCGGCCACGCGCGAGGTCGCCGTGGACGGCGCTCCGGTCACGCTCACCGCCAAGGAGTTCGACCTGTTGCACGCGCTCGTGCGCGAGCCGGGCGTGGTGATGACGCGGCAGCAGCTTCTCGAAGCGGCATGGGGCTTCAGCGACTTCGTGGACGAGCGCGGCGTGGACGTCCACATCCGCCACATCCGCGAGAAGCTCGGGGACGACGCAAACGAACCTCGGTTCATCGAGACGCTGCGCGGGGTGGGCTACCGCGCATTGCGGGCGAACGGGTCGTGAGTGTCCTGCGACCACGGGGCATGACGGTGACCCGGCGGACCCGCCTGGCGGCACTCGGGGTCGCGGCGGCCTCGATAGCCCTGGCGGTCGGCCTGCTCTATGCAGTCTGGCTGCAGGCGACGGTAGCGGTTCGGACCGACGAGCTCGCCCGGCAGGTCTACGCCATGGCCGAGGGAATGCCGGCGGGAGGCGCGGTCGACTTCTCGGCCGAGTCTCCGCTCACGGGCCTGCGGCAGCAGCTCTTCGAGGTTGAGGCGGGCCTCATCGGCGCGCGCCTCGTCCTGACCGATGCCGACGGGAACGTAGTCCAGTCGTCCAGCACCGGGGGCACTATCGAGACGTACGACCTCGAGGGGCTGACCGGCGAGCCGGACGACCGTGGCCTGCGAACGGGTGTCAGGTCGCTCTCCGGCATCGGACGCGTGATCCTCGTCGTGGCGCCCGTGCAGGGCAGTCCGCAGGACGGCTATCTGCTCGGCATCCAGCCGCTGACCGAACTCGCGTCGCTCCAGCGCACCGGCGCGCTCGTGGTCCTCGGAGTGGCGTTCGTGTCACTCATCGTCGCGTGGCTCGCCGGCGGCATGGTCGCTCGTCGGACCACCGCCCCGCTGGTGCGACTCCGCGGGGGTGCCGAGGCTATCGCCGCCGGAGCGTGGGGGCATCAGGTCCCCGTCGACGGGGACGAGGAGGTGGCTGCGCTGGCCGAATCGTTCAACGCGATGAGCTCCCGGGTCGAGGCCGCCTACAACGCGCAGCGCGCATTCGTTGGCGACGTGTCGCACGAGCTTCGCACGCCCATCACGTCCATCCAGGGCTTTGCGGGCGCGCTTCTGGACGGCATGGCGGCGACAGAGGACCAGCGCGAGCGGTACCTACGGATCATCAAGCAGGAGTCGGCCCGACTGATGGAACTCACCGGGACCATGCTCGAGCTTGCCGACCTCGATTCGGGGCGCGTTGCGATAGCGCGTGAGCCGGTCGATACCGCCGCGCTCGTCGAGGCGCTTCACACACGCCATGACAGACCCGCCTCGCAGGCAGCGGTCGCGCTCGAGATCGGCGATCTGGGCGTCGAGGCGCGGCCGCTTGCCGACGAGTGGCGCGTGCTGCAGGTGGCGTCCGCGCTCGTGGGAAACGCGCTTGCCTACACGCCGGCAGGCGGGCATGTGCGCGTGAGCGCGGAGCTTGCCGATCGGCAGTGGGAACTGCGCGTATGCGACTCCGGTCCTGGCGTGCCGGTTGCTGAACGTGAGCGGATCTTCGAGCGCTTCGCCCGGCTCGACGAGAGTCGGACCTCCGCGTCCGGCGGCTTTGGGCTCGGCCTCGCGATCTGCCGGCGTCTTGTCGAGGCGATGGGCGGGCCGATACGGGTAGAGGGCTCCGAACTGGGCGGTGCATGCTTCGTCGTCGCACTCGAGGCCGGAGGCGGAGGCGCCTTAACGCTATCTCAACCGCGGCTCCATCGAGCATCAACTCCTGCGGCCGATAGTGAAGATGCAAAGTTCGCACGACAAAGAGCGCATCGCGCTACTATCGATGGGGTGAGTGAGATGGTCAGGAACACGACCAAGCTGGTGGTGATCGGACTCGTGGCGTTGCTTATCGCAGCGCTCGTACTGCCGCCGGTGGCGTTCGCCGGTTCGGGTTCGACGGCCGGTTACGCCGGCGGTCAGGCCGCCGGGACGGGCACGCCGGGACGGGTGCCGCCGGCAGCGACGTTCTGCGCTCGCGTGTTGTCGAGGCGCTGCAGAGGCGCGCACAGCGCTTCGAGAAGGCCGCCCAGACCATGGAGCAGCGGCAGGAGCGCATCATGGAGCTCGCGGCCTCGTGGAGCAGGCCGGCGGCGACGTAGAACCGGTTCGTACCAAGCTCCAGGAGTGCGAGCGCCTGCTCGTTCAGGCACGTGAGCAGGAGCAGGTCGCGGCACAGATGTTCCGCAGTGTGCCGGACGCCGGCGACCGGCGCGGCGCATTCCTGCAGGCGAGGATCCAGGCGCGCACCGCCGTGCAGACCCTGAACCAGGCGCGCGTCCAGCTGCGCGAGGCCGCGCAGATGCTCAAGGAGATCGCCGACGACCTGAAGAGGATGACGACGCGTGACGCGATGGTTGGCCGCGGTTCTCGCCCTCGCCCTCGTGTGGGTCGCGATGACCGGATGCAACAGCTCCGACAGCACTGACGGGGCGACCTCAGCGAGGTCGTCTCGTCGGCCACGGTCGAGGCCACGGCGGCGCGTTCCCGAGAGCGCAGCGGTGAGGCCGGGTCGGCACGGCAGGCACACAACCTCGGTGAGCGGCACCGCCGAAGAGGACGCGCTTCAGGCCGAGCTCGAAGCGATCCAGCGGGAGCTTGATGCCATGGTGCTCCCGGATGATACGGACTTCGGCGCGATCGAGGGTGCGCTGCAGTAGCGGCAGCGGCACGAACGCAGAAGACACACAGGGGCGCCCCCCATCCGGGAGGCGCCCCTGTCTTGCATCCGATTGTTCCTACAGGTACTGCCAGACGTCGTCGATGCCGGCGTCGCTTGCCGGGATGCACTCCTCGATCGTCCGATCGTACGTTCCGGTCTCCGGGTTGATGAGGCGCAGGTCGACCGTTTCCGGCTCGGTGAGCCAGCGTCCCGCCGCGTCGATGATGCGCTTCACGCGCGGGCGCAGCAGGTCGTCCTTGTTCACGCGGAACACGACGGCGGTCGTCTTGTCGTCGAGGGTCACGACCGCGCCCATCGGGTAGATGCCGAGCATCGCCACAAGCGCCTTGGTGACGCTCGGGTCGTACGCCTTCGCACGACCCTGCATGAGCACCGCGAGTGCCTTGTCCGGCCGGATCTCGCGGCGGAACGGCCGCCGCGTGGTCATCGCGTCGTACGCGTCGCAGAGCGCGACGACCTTCGAGAACAGGTGCTGCTCCTGCGGCGTGGCCGGCGCGGGATAGCCCTGCAGGTCGTGCCGCTGGTGGTGCTCGTACGCCACGACCATCGGCATCTGGTCCACGAGCTGGATGCGCTTGAGCAAGTCGGCGCCCTCGGTGGCGTGGCTCTTCACGATCTGCCACTCGTCCGCGGTGAGCGGGCCCTCCTTGTTGAGGATCTCCTCGGGGATGCGCACCTTGCCGAGGTCGTACAGCAGCGCCGAGAGGCCGAGCGACTTGAGCGTCTCGCTGTCCAGGCCGAGAGACGCGCCGAGCGAGATCGAGAGGATGCAGACGTTGAGCGAGTGGTTGAGCGTGTAGTCGTCGTGGCTCTTGATGGCCGTCAGGCCGAGGATCGGCGGCGGGGTCCTTGAAGAGCGTGTCGAGCAGCGCGCTCACCATGTGCTGCAGCGGCTCGACCTCGAACACCTTGCCGAGCTTGGCCTGGGTCTCGACGTCGCGCATGAGCCCGACGCCCTGGTCGTACGCCTCGCGTCCGTGCGCCTTGTTCTCCCGCTCTTCCGCCTCGCGCACTGCGTCGTCGAGGTCGGTCGTCTCGGCCACCGCAACGTTGGCCGCGCCGAGGTTCGCGAGGAAGGCACGCGCCTGGCCGATCGACGTGATGTCGGTGGCGTTGATCATGGCCGCGATCGCCAAGGCGTCGGTCGGCGTGAAGCCAAAGGACAACGTGAGCGCGGAGACGCCGCGCGCAAGCAGGTCCTCGACGAGCTTGCGGTAGGTGACGCTCTCCTCGGGAAGCACCTGGTTCTCGATGAACAGCGTCGCCTTGTAGACGTTGACGGTCACGTCTTCGAAGCCGAGTTCCATGACGGCGGACACGGCGTCGGCGAACTCCTGCATCGACTGAACCACGAGCGGATGGCTGGCAGGGTAGAGTGCGGCGTTGTTCTGCGCCACGGCCAGGGCGCGCGCCACGCTTCGTGCCGCATCCAGCCGCTTCGCTGTCGCAAAAGGCGCGCGGGCGGCCGGTCCTGCGAGGGTGGCTAGCTCCTCCGCAGTCTCCAGTCGATCCTCATTGGCGGGGTTGTCGGTCACTCCAGGTCCCCCTTCAGTCACGTCCTTGTGTCATTCGAGCGATTCGAGGACTCTTTGGGCCAGGTAGCGCAGTTCGCGGTTTCTCTTTCCCAGCACGAAGCCCCGCTTTGCCATTCGCTTCAGTGCAGGAACAGCCTGGGGCGACCGCAGCGTCTCCAGGCTCTTAAGTACTTCTTTCTTCAGCTCGTAATTCCTCTCAAACATGCTCACTTCGGCGATCACCTTGAGAAGTGCCGGAACGGCATCGGCGTTGCCCGCTCGCCCGATCTCGCGCGCCGCGATCCGTCGCGTCTCGGGGTCCCAGTGCGCAAGCGCCTTGGCAAGCAGCTGCGTGCTCTCCGGGCTTGGGCTCCCGGCGAGCGCCACGATGGCGGCCTCGCGCACGCCCACGTCCAGATGCTCGAGCCCCGCGGCGATCGTGGGCGCGAGCCGGCGCGAATGCATCGAGCCGAGCAGGCGCAGGACCGCCGAGGCCGACGAGGCGTCGCCTGAGCGCAACACGCGACCCGTGATCGGCGCCACGCTCTCGATCATCTCGGCTGCGGCCGGCATCAGGTTCGCGCGTTGCAGTTCGCTCGCGCCGAGGTAGGTTCCGACGAGGGCTTCGGCCCCCGGTGTGCCCGCGTGCGCAAGCAGCGTGCGGGGGGCCTGCGCGGTGGGTTCATCGGCGAGGCGCCGGGCGCAGGTCTCGAGGAGCGCCGGGTCGGCCAGCGCGGAGCGCGCAGCCTGGGCGGCCGATGTCAGCCCGGGATCGTCCGCGAGGGTCCGCACGAGTTCGGCCGCCCGGGCGAGCTCATCGAGTGCACCCTGCTGCGCGGCCGGCTTGATCGCCTCGGCGACCGATTTTACAGCGTCCTCGGACGGCCGGTCCGTCGCCATCTGGACGGTGGTGGTGAGTCCACGGGCCGCAGCCGAGCGGGCGGTCGTCGCCTGGATCAGCGTGGTGATGTGCGCCATGTCCTGCTCGTCGGCCGCGGCGACCTCGCTCACGATGCCGTCCACGTCGGCTTCGGCAGGCACGCCGCGCTCCGACTCGGTCTGCGGCGATGGCTTGAGGAGCAGTGCCAGCTCAGCGGCCAGTTCCGGCGGGAACTCGATCGCGCCGATGATCTCGCTGGTGTCGGTGCCCCGGCTGTCGGCGGTGAGACGGAGTAGGCGAGCGAGAGCGGCGGGCGGCATGTGGGCCACGACCTCGAGCAGTCCGTCCATCGCCGACTCGCTCACGCCGGACGCCATCGCCGAGGACAGCATGCGCTCCCGCGTCTGTTCATCGAGCAGCATGAGCGCCTCGGCGCACCGGCGCATCGCCAGGTCGCGCGCCGCAGGTTCGAGCCGCTCGATCGCCTCTTCGATAAGGTCGGGGGCGTCGGGGTCGGTGGCGGACTGCTCGATCCACGACTCCACAGCACCCGCGAGCTCGCGCGCGATGTCCTCGACCGGTGCGGTCGTGAGGTCGAGGCCAAGAAGCCCCTCTTCTGAGGACGCCTTGAGCGAGACCTCGATGACGGCGATGTTCGCGACGCCTGCGCCGAGCAGTGCCGAGCGAACCCCGCCGCCCGCTCGCACGGCGTGCGCATCGCTGCCGATGACGTCGAGGAAGCTTGCGGATTCGGCCGCGCTCAGACTCGGCGCGATGATGAGCTGACCGATCTGAAGCGCATGCAGCGTCTCGGCGAGCGCGGCGACCTGCGGGAGTCCTTCGCCGATGGCGATCTCGCCGACGATGAAGCGGCCGCGGTCCACCCGGAGTTGCAGGGGGCCGGCCATGGTGGCGGCACGCGCTTCGCTCGTGAAGCGCGTGATCGCATCGGTACGCAGAGGACTCGCCTCGGGGTAGAGGCGTACGGCGTTCATCGCCGCAGCCAGTAGCCGGAGCAGGTCTTCGGCGATCGCGGCGACCCCGCCGCGCGTACGATCCACCACCGCTCCTCTCACCGTTGAGGCTCCAACGGGTATATCGGCATTGTCCGATGTGCCGGACGGCTGCACACTAGAAGTGGAACAGCCGATACTTCCTGCGTACCTATATCCTAATCGCTTCAGACGCAACCAGAAGGGTCTTGTGCCGATTCAAGACGAAAAGCGCTACCGTCGTCTGGTGGAAGACGAGCTGCGCGCCGCCGGATTCGCGGAGCCGCCGGTATCGATGCATGCGGTCGCCGCGCATCTCGGCGTGCCGATCCTCGAGCACGGGCTGCCGCTGTGGTTCACCGCGGCACTCATCTACGAGGACGGTATGCCCGCGATCCTGCTGAACAGCACGCGACCGCTCGCGATCAAGCGCGCGGGCCTCGGCCACCTGCTCGGGCACATACTCATCGTGATGGGCACCCCCGGCGCGCACTACCCGCGTGACGCGGAGCGCGAGCATGGGGCCGCCGACTTCATCTCGGCGGAGTTCGAGACGCCCGAGTTCATGGTGCGCGATCAGGCGCAGAAGTGGTTCAACGACTACCGCTACCTGGCGGGCCTTTTCGGCGTGACGGAGCTGCGCATGTTCGAGGCCATGCGCGATCTCGGCATCATCAAGAGCAAGGGCGTCATCTGGGAGTACTGACCGGTGGGTGTCGGCGCTCCTGGTATCATCGAGGCGCAGCTTGCGCGGGAACTGCGGTCGGGAGGTCTTCGGTGCGCACGTCGTATGCCATCGGTGTCGATGTGGGGGGTACGCGGATCGCCGCGGGCCTGATCGAACGCAAGGGTCGCAGCCTGAAAGAGGTACGCGAGCTGACGCCCCGCGATGCTGGCCCGTTCGCAGTCGTGGACACGATCATCGAGCTCATCGAGGACGTCGCCACCACCGTGCATCCCGGCGAGATCGCCGGGATCGGCGTGGGGCTTCCCGCACAGATCGACTTCCTCAAGCAGACGGTCGAGTTCTGCACGAACCTGCCGCTCGCTGGCGTGGACATGCGCTCGCTCATCATGTCGCGCGTGAAGCACTCGGTCACCATCGATAACGACGGCAACTGCGCCGGCATCGGCGAGAGCCGGTTCGGCGCCGCCAAGGGCGTCCGCGACTTCGTGATGATCACGCTCGGCACCGGCGTGGGCGGCGCGCTCTTCCTCGATGGGGAGCCGTACCGCGGGTCGCGCGGACTGGGCGGCGAACTGGGTCACATGGTCGTGCAGCTCGACGGGCCGCTGTGTCCGTGCGGCGGCAACGGTCATATCGAGTCGTACCTGGGTCGGCCGGCCATCGCTGCGAAGGGGCGAGAGGCAGCTGCCGAATACAAGGGCACGGCGATCCGCGACGAGGCGGGCGGCGAGGCGAGTGCCGTGAGCGCCGAGAACGTGATCAATGCGGCGCTCAAAGGCGATGAGATTGCCCGTACCATTCTGCTCGACGCGGGCGAGGTCCTCGGGCAGGCGCTGGTGGGCATCGTGAACCTGCTCAATCCCCGGCTGATCGTGGTCGGCGGCGGCATCGGCGAGTCGTGTGGCTTCCTGGTCGAGCGCGCTGCCGAGGTCATCGGCGAGCACGCGCTCGCGGGACGGCGTGATGTCCGCGTCGTGCAGGCCGAGCTCGGTAACGACGCCGGTGTGCTGGGTGCGGCGGCCCTTGCGTTCGACGAGCACGACTCGAGGGAGGGACTGCACCGGTGAGCGCCACCGTCTACTACGCCCCGATGCGCTCGCAGATGAAGCGCAGCATGGTCGGGCGGGCGGGCGGCTTGCTCGCGCGCGCCGGCCTGGCCGACGCGATCACCGCAGGCGACCTCGTCGCGGTGAAGCTGCACTTCGGCGAGCAGGGAAACACGGGCTTCGTCCACCCGATCTACCTCCGCGAGATCGTGAAGCGCATCCGCGAGGCGGGCGGCAAGCCCTTCCTCACCGACGCCAACACCCTCTATCGCGGTCAGCGTGCGAACGCGGTCGACCACCTCGCGTGCGCCATCCACAACGGCTTCGCGTACGCCACCGTGGAGGCGCCGCTCATCATCGCCGACGGCCTCGATGGTCGCGACGCGGTGGACGTGCCGGTGTCCGGTCGCCATTTCGAGAGCGTGCGCATCGGCGCCGCAGCGGTGCATGCCGATGCGATGGTGGTCGTGACGCACGTGAAGGGCCACGAGGCCACCGGCTTCGGCGGGGCGCTCAAGAACGTGGGCATGGGGCTCGGCTGCCGCTCGGCCAAGCAGCGCATGCACGCCGACTTCAAGCCCGAGGTCACAGCGGCAACGTGCACCGCATGCGGGCGCTGCGTGAAGTGGTGCCCGGTGAGCGCAATCGCGATCGGGCCGGACCGGGTGGCCGAGGTGGACTATGCGATCTGCTACGGCTGCGGCGAGTGTGTGGCCGCCTGCCCGTACGGGGCGATCGCGACGCAGTGGAAGACCGACGCGTCGATGCTGCAGGAGAAGATCGTCGAGCACGTCGCCGGAGCGCTGGCGGGCAAGGACGGCAAGGTCGTGTACCTCTCGTTCGTGACCGCCGTCTCGCCCGACTGCGACTGCTGGAGCTTCTCGGACGCGCCGATCGTCCCCGACCTCGGCGTGCTCGCCTCCACCGACATCGTGGCGATCGAGCAGGCCGCCTACGACCTCGTCACGCAGGCCGCGGGCCTGGCCGGGTCGCTCGGTGAAGGCATGGGCGCAGGCGCAGGACAAGTTCACGGCGATCACAGGGGTGGACGGCACGCGCGCCATCGCGTATGCCGAGAAGATGGGTTTGGGTACAAGGCACTACGAGTTGGTGACGGTCGACTAGGCGGCTTGCGCCGCCGCCCGGACAGGAGCACTCAGTGGACTACTTCGGGATTCTCAAGAAGGCGTGGAACATCACCTGGAAGTACAAGGCGCTCTGGGTCCTCGGTCTGTTCGCGGGGACGGGCTCAGGTGGCGGCAACAGTGCCAGCAGCTACCAGCAGAGCAGCAGCGACGTCTCGTCTGCCAGCGCTGACCAGTTCACGCAGTGGGTCGGCGACAACGTCCTCCTGATCGCGATCGTGGCCGGCGTGCTCGTGGTGATCGGCATCGCGTTCTGGGTGCTTTCCATCGCGGCGCAGGGCGGTCTGGTCCACGGCGCCAACGAGGGTGCCGAAGGCCGAAAGCCATCGCTGCGCGATTCATGGGGCGTGGGCTTCAGCAAGTGGGGCCGCACCTTCATGATCGGGTTCATGCTCGGGCTGCCGGTCGCCGCGGTGGCGATCGTCATGACCGTCTTGCTCGTGCGTGATGATCGGTGGCGGCGCTGCCTCGGGTGACGAGGCCGCAGGCGTGGCGCTCGCCGGCGGTCTGTGTTTCGTACTGCCGCTCTTCATCGTGCTCATCGCGGTCATGGGTGTCGTGCATCGGCATCGTCTACCAGCTCGCTGCTGCGCTACGGCGTGCTCGACGACGTGACCTTCGGCCAGGCCATCAAGCGCGGCTGGGAGGACCTGTGGGCCAAGCGTGGCGCGTTCATGATGTGGCTCGTGATGCTGCTTCCCGGCTTTGCCGTCAGCATGGTCATGCTGCTCTTCATGCTTCCGTTCATGCTGCCCGCGATCGCGCTGTTCGTGGGCGAGCAGTACGTGATCGGGCGGTGCTCTGCTCGTGCTGATGGGCCTGGTGCATGATGCTGCCCACGGCCATCTACGGCACGTTCGTCTCGAGCGCTTGGACGGTGTTCTTCCGCCAGATGACCGGCAAGGAGCCGAAGACCAGCTCGCGGCCGGCTGCGCCTCCCACGTACGCCGCGCCCGTGGCCCCGTTCGCCCCTGCGGTCGAGGTGCCGCTGCCGCCGGCCGCGGAAGCCTCCGCGCCTGTGGCTGAGGCGCCCATCGTGGACGTCGAGCCCGCGCCCGTCACCACCTGGGCAGCGGAGACAGCACCCGAGCCGACCGCCGAGGAAGCGCCACCGCTCGTGGAGGCTCCCGAGCCGCCGTCGCCGTCGGCCGGCTCGCAGTATCCGAGAGCGCGGACGCCCGCACCGACGCCCCGCCCGCCGACGAGGTGCCGCCTGCCGATGTCTGAGGCCGCTGGCGTCCTGCTCGTGTGCGCCACGCCCATCGGCAATCTGGGCGACGTGACGTTGCGCGTGCTGGACGCTCTGCGGACCGCAGACATCATCCAGGCGGAGGACACGCGCGTCACGCGCAAGCTGCTTGTCGCGCTACGAGATCCACACCCCGCTCGAGCCGTATCACGAGCACAACCGGGCGGTCCGCACGCCCGAGCTGGTGGCGCGCATCGAGCGGGGTGAGCGCATCGCGCTCGTCTCGGACGCAGGTACGCCGGGCATCTCGGACCCGGGCGAGCACCTTGTGGACGCCTGCCTCGAGGCGGGCGTGCGCGTGGAGGTGCTGCCCGGCGCCTCGGCGATCGTCACTGCGCTCGTGGCAAGCGGGCTGCCCACGCACGCGTTCTACTTCGGCGGCTTCCTGCCGCGCAAGGCCGGCGAGCGCGCGACGGCGCTCGAGGCGCTCGCTCAGCTCGACGCCACCCTCATCTTCTACGAGTCGCCGGGTCGAACCGCCGCAACGCTCGCGTCGCTCGCCGAGGCGTTTCCCGGTCGCCAGGCTGCTCTCGCACGCGAGCTCACCAAGCTCCACGAGGAAGTCGCGCGTGCCGAGGTGGGCGAGCTGGCGCAGCGGTTCGCCGAGCGTGTGCTCAAGGGCGAGGTCGTGCTGCTGGTCGGGCCGCCGATCGCGCAGGAGCAGCTCGACCCTCGATGAGGACGCGATCCGTGAGCGGCTCCAGGCGCTGCGCGCCGAGGGGTTGTCCAGGCGCGACGCGGTGCGGGAAGTCGCCGCGGAGCTCGGCCTGCCCCGCAACGACGTGTACCGGGTTCACAGGGGAGTAGGCGTGCGCGCAACTGGATGTCTACCGGGTGTCACTGCGCGGAGTAAGTGACCCGGCGGCGCGCCGGCTCAGACCGCTTCTTGATCTCCGCGATGCACCCGGCGCACACCGGCCGGTCCTTGACCTTGCGCACGTCGTCTTCGCCGCCGCAGATCACGCAGGATTCGCGGTACTTCTCGAGGACGATCTTCTCGCCGTCGACCGAGATGGAGATCGGGTCCTTCACGTGGATGCCGAGCGTGCGTCTGAGCTCCATCGGGATGACGATGCGGCCGAGGTCGTCCACGCGGCGGACGATGCCGGTGTCGTTCATGTGCTCATCTCCTCGGGAAGCGGCTTGCGCCGCACGGTGCGCTATCATGGCAACGCTGAAGCGTGCGCTTCGCTTCCATAAATACCCATCCTGAAGACGAGGTAACCAACCGGTGAGCAAGGCGCCCTTCTACGTCACCACTCCCATCTACTACGTGAACGCCGAACCGCACCTCGGCACGGCGTACACGACCATCGCCGCGGACGCCATCGCGCGGTACCGGCGCATGACCGGCCACGACGTGCTGCTTCCTCACCGGACTCGACGAGCACGGCCAGAAGATCGCGCAGGCCGCCGAAGAGCACGGCATGGCCCCGCAGGCGTGGGTGGACTCGATCGCGCCCAAGTTCACCGACGCATGGGAGATGCTCGGCATCTCCTACGACGACTTCATCCGCACCACCGAAGAGCGCCACAAGCGCGGCGTGGCTGCCTTCTGGACGAAGCTCCACGACGAGGGTTGGCTCTACCAGGGCCACTACGAGGGCTGGTACTGCGTGCCCGACGAGACCTTCTGGACCGAGGAGCAGCTCGAGGACGGCAAGTGCCCGCAGTGCGGCCGCGACGTGCAGCTCATCCGCGAGGACAACTGGTTCTTCAAGCTCTCGGAGTTCGGCGACCGGCTGCTCGAGTTCTACGCGGCCAACCCCGAGTTCGTGCAGCCGGAGACGCGCCGGAACGAGGTCGTCTCCTTCGTGACCGGCGGACTCAAGGACCTCTCGATCTCGCGCACCAACTTCACCTGGGGCGTGCCGCTCCCGTTCGCCGATGGCCACGTGACCTACGTGTGGATCGACGCGCTGCTCAACTACATCACCGCGCTCGGCTACGGCGAGTGACGACCCGGCCGACGCGGAGCGGTTCGCGCGCTACTGGCCGGCCGACTACCACTTCGTGGGCAAGGACATCATCCGGTTCCACTGCGTGATCTGGCCGGCGATGCTCATGGCGGCCGGCATCGAGCCGCCCAAGAGCGTCTTCGCGCACGGCTTCCTGCTCACCAAGGGCGAGAAGATGTCGCAAGTCCAAGGGCAACGCGCAGACGCCCGCGAGCCTCGTGGAGCGCTTCGGCGTGGATGCGTACCGCTACTACTTCCTGCGCGATGTGGCGTTCGGCCACGACGGCTCGATCTCGATGGAGGCGATGGTCCAGCGCTACAACGGCGACCTCGCAAACGACTGGGGCAACCTGTGCTCGCGCCTCTTCAACATGACCGAGAAGTACTTCGAGGGCCTCGCGCCGGCCGCGCCCGATCTGGAGAACGAGACCGACGAGGACGAGACGATGCGCGCGCATCGCCGGGCTCGCTTCCCGAGACGCTACGAGGACCACATGCGGCGCCTCGACTACTCGGCCGCGCTCGAGAGCGCCTGGGAGCTCATCAAGTACGCGAACCGCTACATCGAGAACGCCGCGCCGTGGACGCTCGCCAAGGAGGGCGACACCGCGCGCCTCGCCGCGGTGCTCTACAACGCGCTCGAGGCGGTGCGCATCGCTGCGCTCTTCACCGCGCCGGTGATGCCCAACACCTCGGCCGAGGTCTGGCGCCGTCTGGGACTGGGCGACATCACGCAGGTCACCGACGTCCTTGCTGCTGCCGAGTGGGGCGGCCTGCCCGCGGGTTCGCCGCGTCACCAAGGGCGAGGCGCTCTTCCCGCGCATCTACGAAGAGGAGTAGGCGCACCGCGCGCCGCGAGTGGGCGCATGGTCGAGACGCT
This sequence comes from uncultured Actinomycetes bacterium, assembly GCA_963700295.1. GTDB lineage: Bacteria > Actinomycetota > Coriobacteriia > Anaerosomatales > Anaerosomataceae > UBA6100. The sequence goes on from CAVOWY010000004.1 coordinate 82,818, forward strand.
GCCGACACTCCCGGACCTCGGCGCGCCGAGCGTCGACGCGCACGCCCATCTCGACATGCTCGACGATCCCGTGGCCGCGCTCGTGCGTGCGGCGCAGGCGGGCATCGCGCTCGTGGCCACCGTGGTCGACCTCTCCGAGAGCCCCGAGACGACGCTCGACGGTCTCGGCGGCTGGCTCGCCTCCGCGGGCGCAGCTGCTGGCGCCCGAGGGCACTCGCCGCGCCCGAGGTGCGCCTGATCGTCGGCTGGCACCCGCACAACGCGAAGGAGGGCGACGAGGCGATGCTCGCGCGCCTGCGCGAGCTCGCGGCCGACCCGCGCGTGGGCGCCTTCGGCGAGCTCGGCCTCGACTTCCACTACGACCACTCGCCGCGCGACGACCAGCGCGCGTGGTTCCGGCGGCACCTCGAGCTCGCGCACGAGGTCGGGCCTGCCGGTGGAGATCCACCTGCGCGAGGCGCACGACGAGGGGCTCGCGCTCCTCGCCGAGCTGGGCGCGCCGCCCGCCGGCTGCGTGATCCACTGCTTCACCGAGGGCCCGGAGCTCGCCGAGCGCTTCCTGGAGCTCGGCTGCTTCATCTCGTTCGCCGGTCCCGTGACCTTCAAGAAGGCGGACGCGCTTCGCGAGGCGGCACGCATCGTGCCGCTCGACCGGCTACTCGTGGAGACCGACTGCCCGTTCCTCGCGCCGCACCCTATCGCGGGCGCCGCAACGAGCCCGCGTTCGCGGTGCTCAACGCGGCGGCCGTGGCCGCCGCCAAGGGCATCGAGCCTGCCGAGGTGGCCACCGCCGCGCTCGCCAACGCACGCGCGCTCTTCGCGCGGGAGCACGTGCGATGAGCCGCGCGCCGCTCGTCCTCGGCATCGCGGGCAGCCCCCGCCGTCACGGCAACAGCGACCGGCTGCTCGAGGCCGCGCTCGCTGGTGCGCGCGAGGCGGGCGCCGAGGTCCGCACGCTCGTGGCCGCCGACGTCGCGCTCAAGCACTGCCTCGGCTGCAACGCGTGTTCGCTCACGGGCGAGTGCATCCAGCACGACGGGGGACCGGCGGTCTACGAGTCGATCGACGCCGCCGACGCCATCATCGTTGCAAGTCCGGTCTACTTCGCGGGCGTGCCGAGCGTGCTCAAGGCGCTTCTCGACCGCATGCAGCCGTACTGGGCGCGCACGTACGTCCTCAAGCGGCCGCGGCCCAAGCGACGGCCGGGTGCGGTCCTGCTCGCGCGTGGCGGCGGCGACCCGTACGGGTCCGAGCACGCCGAGGCCAGCGTGCGCAGCGTGCTTGCGGTGCTCGACATCGATGTTCTCGGCGTCGTGCGCGCCGTCGGTGTGGACGAACCGGGCGACGTGGAGGCCCATCCCGGGTCGATCGCAGAGGCCCGCGCGCTCGGCGCGCAGGTGGCCGTTGAGGCCGCGCGGCGCATCCGCCAGCGATAGCACCGTCCGTCCTCACCTCGCCGGCGGGCCGTCGCCCGGGCACAGCCGTTCGTCGGTTTCGAGCGGCGTTCGCGTGGTCTGCGGCGCATCGTTGGGCTATACTTCGGCGGTCGCACTCTGACACTGAACGGTAACCAGTCGAGAGGCTGATATGCGTAAGCCGGTGCATCCGGCCCGCCACTTGAGGACCTCGCACATCGTCGTACTCGTCGTCGCAGCCCTAGTCATACCACTTACCGTATCCGGACTCATGTGGGCCAAGAAGGGCGTCACGGTCGTCGTTGACGGCAAGACCGCCTATCACACCACCGAAGCCGAGACCGTCTCCGAGGTCCTCGAGGAGGTCGACATCGTCCTCGAGGAGGGCGATATCGTGAGCCCGGTCCCGGAGACGCCCGTGATCGACGGCACCGAGATCGTCGTTCGCCAGGCGGTCCCTGTGACGATCGAGTGCAACGGCTCCACGATCGAGGTGTCCGTCATCGGCTCCACGGTCGCCGACGCGCTCGTGGCTGCGGGCATAGACCCGTCGATCGGCATGCAGGTCACACCTTCGGTGGAAGCCGAGCTCTCCGAGGACATGACGATCACCGCCACCGACGTGTTCACGCGCATCGTGCGCGAGGACGGCGAGATCCCGTGCGAGACGGTCATCGAGGAAGACCCAACGATGTTGGCCGGCAAGACCCGCGTGGCGCAGGAGGGTGCACCCGGCTCGGGTATCCGCGTGTGGGAGGTCCTCATGGTGGGTTCCGCCGAGACCACCCGCACCCTCAAGGCGGAGGAAGTCCTCGTGGCATCCGTGCCCAAGGTCATCAAGGTCGGCACGCGCGTGCCGACCGCGCGTGGGAGCACGTATCTGCGCCCAGGCGCCGATCCCAAGGCCGGAGCCCCCGCGTCCGGGACCACGCTCGAAGTGACCGCCACCGCGTACACGCCATGGGACGCCGGCTGCGGCGGCATCAACGTGATCGAGCGCAAGCTCAAGTCGTACAAGATCCCCGAGAACTGGGGCATCGTGGCCGTCGACCCCTCGGTCATCCCGCTCGGCACAAAGCTCTACGTGCCCGGCTACGGCTACGCCATCGCGGCCGACACCGGCGGCGCCATCAAGGGCGCCAAGATCGACGTCTGCTACTGGACCGGTGGCGAGACGCCGGCCCGGACCGCCTCGCGCATGTGGGGCCGCCGCTCGGTGACCATCACCATCGTCGAGTAGCCCAGGCCCGACATGCCTCACTCCCGGCTGGCCAGTCCCTCGGCTACCATCGGCGTGCTCAAGCGCCACGGGCTCTACACCCGCAAGTCGCTCGGGCAGCACTTCCTCATCGACGACAACATCGTGGGGCGCATCGTCGAGACCGCTGCCATCGAGCCGGGCGAGCCTGTGCTCGAGATCGGACCGGGTATCGGCACGCTTACCGACGCGCTGTTGTCGGCCGGTGCCAGCGTTGTGGCGGTCGAGTACGACACCCGGCTGTTGCCCGTGTTGGCCGCGCTGGAGGCCGAGTACCGGCTCGCTTTCGGTCGTGCATGCCGATGCGGTGTCGGTGCCCGCGGACCGGCTCGTGACGCCCGCAGGAGCAGTCCGGGCGCTCGTGGCGAACCTCCCGTACGCCGTCGCGGCCACGGTCGTGTTGCGGTTCTTCGAGGAGCTGCCCGCGCTCGAGCGCGCGGTCGTGATGGTTCAGGCCGAGGTGGCCGATCGGATGGCGGCCGACCCGGGGAGCAAGGCGTACGGCGCCTACACCGTCAAGCTCGCACTCCGTGCCACCGCCGGCGCGCGATTCGCCGCGCCCCGCTCGTGCTTCCTGCCTCCGCCGCGCGTGGACTCTACGGTCATCCGACTCGATCGTGCCGAGCGAGGGCTGCCTGAGGGACTCCTCATCGTCGGCTGCGCGGGCTGCGGATGCCGCGTTCACGCAGCGTCGCAAGACGCTCCGCAACTCGCTGGCAGCGGGTCTTGGCATCGCGGTGTCAGAGGCGTCGGCCATGCTCGAAGAGGCGGGCATCGACGGGTCGCTGCGTGCCGAGAATCTCGAAGTCGAGCAGTACATCGAGCTCGGGAGAGTGCTGCAAAGCCGCAGCTCATAGTTTGTAATCCAGGCCCAGTTTCTGTATACTAACGCTCTTCGAGGAGGATGATGCATGGACACCATGAATCAGGTTCAGGTCGTCGGGCGTATTCGTTCCGATCTCGAGTCCATGATGGGCTCCCGCATGAAGCTCAAGGCGAATATGGGTCGCTCGAAGGTCCTGGAGCGGGAAGGCGTTCTCGAGCAGACGCACCCGAGCCTGTTCGTTCTCAAGATCGACGAGAAGCGCGGTCGCACCGCGCGCGTGTCCTACAGCTACGTGGATATCCTCACCGGAACGGTGGAATTGACCCACTGCGAAACGGGCGAGTGCATCTTCCCGTGGCTCAACTAGCCGAAAGCCGGCACTGACTCGTAACACCGCACGCGGGGCCCTGTGCCCCGCGTGTCGCATATCCTGGGGGGTGCACGACATCCATGGCACTTCGCATCGCCGCTCCGGCCAAGATGAACCTACACCTCGCCGTCGGTCAGCTCGCGCCTGACGGCTATCACCCCGTAGACACGGTCCTCCAGACGCTCGCGTTCGGCGACACGGTGACCATCACACCCGGCGGCCCGGGCTTCTCGTGCACGCCGGACCTAGGCCTGTCGGCTGACGAGAATCTCGCGTGGCGCGCGGCCCGTGCGATGGCCGAGGAGTTCGACCACCCGCTCGACGTGGCGCTCGTGGTCGAAAAGCGGGTGCCTGCGGGCGCCGGGCTCGGCGGCGCAAGCGCGGATGCTGCTGCTGTCCTCGTCGGGCTGGCGACACTATGGGGCGCTGAGGTCGGGGATCGCAGGCTGGTCGACATCGCCCGCTCGCTCGGTGCCGATGTGCCGTTCTTCCTCGAGGGCGGCGCGGCGCTCTTCACCGGGCGCGGTGACGTGCTCGCCCGTCGCCTCCGCGCGCTCGACGCTCCCATCGTGCTCGTCAAGCCAGAGACGGGCGTGCCCACGGGCGCTGCGTACGCGGCGTTCGACGCGCTCGGCATTCCGGCCCCGGTGTCGCCCGATCCGCTCATCGCGGCGCTCGAAGCGGATGACGTTCGAGCGGTGGCGGCGCCTTCTCTACAACGCGATGACGCCCGCGTCTGTCGGGTCTCGTACCTGACGTCGCCGAAGCGCTCGCACACGTTGCTGGCAGCGCCGGCGTCCTCGGAGCGGCGATGGCCGGCAGCGGTTCGGCCGTCTTCGGCATCTGCGCGGAGCACCGCCTCAGCCGAAGACTGTGCTGCCGCAGCACGCGCCGCGGGGCTGTGGGCCGTCTGCCACCCGCACCCAGCCGGATGGCTGCGTGGTTGAAGCATCCTGAACTCGCCTTACGGGCAGGGAAGCCTGCTCTTCTGTCGAACAACGGGAGCAATGGGGCAGTGCAAAGCATGGGGGCATGCATGGACATAACGAAGGTCACACTCCGTCCGGTCGCGATGAACAAGGTCTGCGCGATTGCGAGCATCGTCATCGATGACGTGTTCGTGATCCACGACCTGCGCGTGGTCAACGGTGACAAAGGCCTCTTCGTGGCGATGCCGTCTCGGAAGTTGCCGAGCGGCGAGTTCCGCGATATCTGCCATCCCATCAACTCCGACGCGCGGCAGCAGATCCAGGACGCCGTGCTCACTGAGTTCGAGTCCGAAGGTGGGATCGGCGCGTTCGAAGCCGCGGCCGCCGAGCTCGCGGTCTAGGGCCACAGCCACCTTCCAGACGCCCGGGGGACCCGTGCCCCTGTGGTATACTCCCTGCGCTCGTGAAGCGACGCTTGAAGGCCGTTTCACCGGGGCGTTGGGGCGTAGCCAAGCGGCAAGGCAGCGGACTTTGGATCCGCCATCCGTAGGTTCGAATCCTACCGCCCCAGCCACTGCAATCAGACGGGAACCACGTCCGTACGACGAAGGGATTCCGATGAGCACGACTGCCCTCATTCTCGCTGCGGGCGAGGGCACTCGCATGAAGTCCGCACTCCCCAAGGTGGCGCACGAGGTGCTCGGCGTGCCTATGGTGTGCCACGTCGTGGATGCGGTTCGCGCGGCCGGCGTGGAGCGCGTCGCGGTGGTGACCGGGCACGGAGCCGAGGTCGTCGAGTCGCTGCTCTCCGGCGCCGGCGTCGAGTTCGTGCGCCAGGACGTCCAGCACGGGACGGGACACGCGGTCCTGTGCGCCGAGCCGCTGCTGGGCGCCACCGAGGGCTCGCTGCTCGTACTGGCGGGCGACTGTCCGCTCTTCACGCCCGAGACGCTCGCGGCGCTCATCGCCGAGCGCGAACGGGCCGGCGCCGCAGCTGTCGTGCTCACCACGCGTCTGGCGGATCCTTCGGGATACGGACGCATCATCCGCGGCGGTCTGGGCGGCGTCACCCGCATCGTCGAGGACCGCGACCTCACGCCGGAGCAGCGCGCCATCACGGAGATCAACACGAGCACCTACTGCTTCGATGCTCAGTCGCTCTTCGGCCACCTGCGGCGGCTCGAGAGCAGCAACGCGCAGGGCGAGTACTACCTCACGGACATGATCGCGGTGCTTCGTGCCGAAGGGCTGGAGGTCGCGGCCGTCGAAGCGCCGGAAGCGACCGAGACGCTCGGCATCAACACGCGCGTGCAGCTTGCCGAGGCAGGCCGGGTGCTCCAGCACCGTATCAACGAGCGGCACATGCTTGCGGGCGTGACGATGACCGATCCCGACCTCGTGTGGATCGGGCCACGCGTGCGGCTTGGCCGGGACGTGATGATCGAGCCGATGACGCGGCTCATGGGCGAGACGGTCATCGGCGACGGGTGCGTCCTCGGCCCGGATGCGCGAATCACCGATTCGACCATTGGCGCGTGCTGCACCATCGACTCGTCGATCGTGCTCGGTTGCACGCTCGGCGACCGCGTGAGCGTCGGTCCGCGTGCCTACCTGCGGCCGGGCACCGTAATGGCCGACGACTCGAAGGCCGGCGCGAGCGTCGAGATCAAGAACTCGCGCATCGGCGAGGGCTCGAAAGTCCCGCATCTGTCGTACATCGGCGATGCCGAGGTAGGCCGTGGGGTCAACATCGGTGCGGGTACGATAACCTGTAACTACGACGGCGCGAACAAGCACCGGACCGTGATCGGCGATGGTGCCTTCATCGGTTCGGATACCATGCTGGTGGCGCCCGTCGAGATCGGGGAGGGCGCGTTCACGGGCGCGGGCAGCGCCATCGCGCACGACGTGCCGGCCCGTGCGCTGGCGGTGGAGCGTACCGAGCAGCGCACGATCGAGGAGTGGGCGGCGCGCAAGCGCGAGAGTACGCAGGGCGACGGGTAAGGAGCGGCGGGCACGATGATCTCCACATCAGGCAAGCGCATGGCGGTCTTCTCCGGCACGCACAACCACGAGTTGTCGGAGGACATCGCCCGGCATCTCGGCGTCGAGCTGGGGAATATCAAGATCTCCAAGTTCGCCAACGGCGAGATCTACGTGCGCTATCTCGAGAGCGTGCGCGGTGCGGACATCTTCTTGGTGCAGTCGATGTGTCAGCCGGTGAACGCCGCGCTCATGGAGCTGCTCATCATGATCGATGCAGCCAAGCGCGCGAGTGCCCGCTGCATCACCGCGGTCATCCCGCACTACGCCTACGCCCGTCAGGACAAGAAGTCGGCTGCGCGCGAGCCCATCACGGCGAAGCTGGTCGCCGACCTGCTCACCGTTGCGGGGGCCGAGCGCGTGATCGCGATGGACCTGCACCAGGGGCAGATCCAGGGCTTCTTCAACCAGCCGGTGAACCACCTGACCGCGCTACCGATCCTCGCCGACTACTTCGAAGGGCTGAACCTCGACAACCTCGTGGTCGTTTCGCCGGACGTCGGTCGCGTGAAGGCGGCCAAGAAGATGGCTGACATGCTCGGTGCGGGGCTCGCGATCCTGCACAAGGGCCGTCCCGAGCACAACATCGCCGAGATCACGCACGTCATCGGCGAGGTGGCCGGCAAGAACTGCATCGTGGCCGACGACATGATCGACACCGCCGGCTCGGTGACCGAAGGCGCCAAGGCGCTGATCCAGAAGGGGGCCGCCAGGGTCTGGGTCACCGCGACCCACGGTCTGTTCTCGCCGCCGGCCTTCGAGCGGATCGAGACGGCGCCAATCGAAGAGGTCGTCATCACCAATACGTTGCCCATTCCGGAGGACCGGCTCCACGGCAAGATCCGCGTGCTGTCGGTCGCACCGTTGTTCGCCCGCGCCATCCAGAACGTGTACAACGACGACTCGGTCTCAGAGTTGTTCGATCCTGATTTCCAGCTCTAGCAGAGCGCCCGGGTGGCGTGCCCACGCCGCCCGCAACCACGGAGGGAGCACCACATGACAAACGAGGTCAAACTAAGCGCCAAGGTCCGTGAGGCTACGGGCAAGACGAGCGTCAAGATGGCCGCTGAAGGTCTCATCCCGGCGGTAGTCTACGGGCCGAAGGTCGAGGCGAAGTCGCTCTCAATCGATCGTCGTGAATTCGAGCACCTGATGCACTACGCTTCGGTGGGCTCCACGCTCGTCGACCTCACCATCGAAGGCGAGGACAAGGCGCTCGACGTCATCATCAAGGAAGTGCGTCACGAGGAGATCAAGGGCGCGGTCCAGCACATCGACTTCTGGGCCGTCGATATGGGTCACACGCTGCAGACCACGGTCGCCATCGACTTCATCGGAAGCGCAGAAGGCGAGAAGGCCGGTGGCGTGGTCATGCACTCGCTCCGCGAGCTGAAGATCGAGGCGCGCCCGAAGGACCTGCCCGAGCACGTCGAGGTCGATGTCTCGGCGCTCAACATCGGCGACTCCTTCACGGTGGCCGACCTCGTTGCGCCCAAGGGAGTCACGCTGCTTGACGAGCCCGAGACGGTCATCGCATCGTGCATGCCGCCGACGGTTGAGGAAGAGGTCGTTGCCGAGGTCGGCGAGATGGCCGAGGTGCCCGAGGTGGGCAAGGAGACCGAGGAAGCCGAGGAGTAGACCGCACCCCATGACACGCATCGTGGTGGGGCTCGGAAACCCGGGCGCCGAGTACGTGAACACGCGACACAACGCAGGGTTCATGGTGGTCGATCTGCTGGCCGAGAACCTGCGCGTCAGCTACTGGAAGGACGAGGCCGGCGCCGAAAGTCGGCCTCGTCCGTCTTGGCGAGGACGACCTCGTGCTCGTGAAGCCGCAGACCTACATGAACCTCTCGGGCAACGCTATCGCCAAACTCGCTGCAGCCTACGAGGTCGATCCCGCGGACATCATCATCGTGCACGACGACCTCGACCTGCCCGAGGAGTCGGTGCGGGTCAAGCGCGGCGGCGGCCATGGCGGGCACAACGGCCTACGCTCGCTTTCGGAGTCGCTCGGCACGGGCGACTTCCCACGGGTGCGCATCGGCATCGGCCGCCCGCCCGGCCGGCAGGACCCGGCCGACTACGTCCTCGAGCCGATGAGCAGGCCGGTGGCCGAGCGACTGGCCGACATGATCCCTCACGCCGCACAGGCCGTGCTGCACGTGCTCGAGCACGGCGTGGACAGCGCGATGCGCGAGTACAACGCCGGGTAGGCGCGCTGCACGAGGCCGTGAACCACGCTGCGTAGTCCTCGCCGGGGGCCCTCGTCGCCTCGGAGGGCATGCCTCCTCGGCGCCTTCCCCGGCTGCGGAGTGACTCCGCTTAGGTTCCGCCCTCGTGCAGCGTCACGCAGCGTGGGCGAGTGCCCGGCTGTCGCCGTGCCCGGGCGGCTTACTTGAGGTAGGGCATCGGATCGACGGGGGTGCCGTTGATCCTCACTTCGAAGTGCAGGTGCGGCCCGGTGGAGAGTCCCGTGCTGCCGACCTTGCCGATCGCATCTCGGCGCTCGACGGTCTGGCCCTCGCTCACCTTGAAGCTTCCGCTCTGCATGTGTGCGTAGAGCGTGGCCACGCCATTGCCGTGGTCGATGATGACGCAGTTGCCGTAGCCGCCCCGGTAGCCCGCGTAGATGACCTCACCGTCCGCGGAGGCCACGATCGTGGCGCCGTTGATGTCCTTACCCAAGGCTCGTCCACCGATGTCGATGCCGGTGTGGAGTTTCGTATAGCCGAGGATGGGGTGCACGCGGTAGCCGAATGCCGACCCGCCCACGGGCGTCTGCTCGAAGCCGGGCACGGGGAAGGTCATGACGCCCGCGAAGTAGCCGGACCCGCTGCCGTACAGCTCGCTCGCGATCTTCGCGGACTCGGCTTCTTCGGCTTCGGCCATGGCACGCAGCCGCGTGGCGTTCGCTTCGTTCTCGGCGACGAGCGCTTCCTTCTGGTCCTGTGCGACCTTCTGCTGACTCACCTTGGACTGCCACTGCGACTGCAGCGTGACCACGCGGTTCTGCTCGGCCTCGGCCTCGGCGCGCTTGGCGTCCACGTCGAGCATCACGCGCTCGATCTCCGCCTTGCTCTTCTCGATCGAGATGCGGGTCTTGCGAAGCGTTTCAGCAAGGTCGCTGTTGGACTGCATGACCCGCTGCACCAGGGCGGTCCGGGTGAGCAAGTCCTCGATCGTACGCGACTCGAGCAGCAGCTCGAAGTAGAGGAAATCGGAGTTCTTGTAGGTGGTCGTGACGCGCTCGGCGAGGAGTGCCTGCTGGCGCTCGTACTCGGCCTGCGTCGCCTCGATCTGCGTCTGCTTCGCATCCACCTGTGCACGCAGCGCGTCCACCTCGGCCTGCAGCCGTGCGGTGCGGTCGGTGGCGATGGTGACGTCGTCGGCGAGGGCATCTACTTCGCCCTGGAGAGACGCGATGGTGGTGTCCAACGCCGCAGCCTCTGCAGCGAGGCGCTCCGCTTCGCTCTGCGCGGCTTCCGCTGCAGCCCGGGCGTCGCGCGCTGCCTTCTCGTGGGCGCGCAGTTCAGCCTCGGTCGCGGCGTTCGCGAAGGGCACCGAGATGAACGTCAGGATGAGGGCGAGCGAAAGTGCGGCTCTGAGGGCGCGAGTACGACGCATGGTATGTATCCTCCGGACGGTCTAGGCGAGCAGGAATTCAATCCCGCCGGAAGGCGCTCCATGTGCGATGTTACCAGCGTAGCGGGGTATACTGCAAACGAAGCCTGGCGTAGGCGTCGGGCGATGTCCGCAACGAGGAGGGGTTACGCATGAGCGATGACTTCCAGAGCACGCCTCCCGCACCGCCCGCACCGCCAGTGGTACCAGCAGGGCCAGCGGCCGGCGGGGATGCGCCGAGCGACAATGGCAAGCTCTTCGCGGGAATCGGCTACATCGTGTGGATCGTGGCGTTGGTAGGCATCCTGATGGAGCCGTACAAGAACGAGAAGTTCGTGCGTCACCACGCCATGCAGGCTCTGGGCCTGTGGGTCGTCGGGATAGCAGCAGGCATCATCTCGATGATCCCGTACGTCGGCTGGATCGCCGGGCCGGTCATCTACATCGCGGTCTTCGTGTTCGCGATCATGGGCGCCATCAAGGCATTCAACCTCGAGTACTGGGAAATGCCGCTCGTTTACGGCTTCGTGAAGAACTACATCTAGGGCTCGGGGTCGCGCTTCTCATCGACCTTGAGACCGGATTCATCGGGGGCGGGCACCACGAGTGCCCGCCCCTCGGTGTCTACGGCGTAGAGCGCAACGGCGTGATCCATGGCCCACTCCTGTGCTTCGTCGGGTCCCATCACGAACAGCGCGGTCGAGAGGATGTCGGTGTGTACGCCAGCGAGACTCGCGCTGGCTACGGTGAGCGAGCGGAGTCCTTCGGCCGGTCTGCCGGTCGAGGGGTGCAGGATGTGATGGTAGCGTCTGCCATCGGCCTCGAAGTACCGCTGGTAGTCGCCCGAGGTGGAAAGCGCGCCGTCGCCCTCGAACGTGAACGTCGCGACGATCTTGTCCGGGTCGCGTGGGTCCTCGATGCCGATCACCCACGCGTCGCCATCGGGCTTCTCGCCGAAGGTGACCGTGCTGCTACCGGAGCTGATGAGCGCCGCCGTGACGGCGCCGCTCGCCTTGAGCGCTTCGCGTGCCCGGTCCATCGCGAGGCCCTTGGCGGCACCTCCGAGGTCGACGCCGGGTGCGAGCGCACCACCTGCGTCGAGGCGGGCATCAGGGTTGTCGCCGCGCATGAACTCCGCCGTGCCGTCGGTGTTGCGCCTGAAGGTGTTGGCGGCCGCGACGGCCAGCACGAGGTCGTCCGCGTCGGGCACGTGCGGCGAGCCCTCGAAGTCGTAGAGCCGCTCGACGCCAAGCAGCGATGGTGAGAAGTCAGCGCCCACGCCGAGAACGATGACCTCGTTGAGTATCACGTTCGCCTCGGCGGGCAGTGTCGCCTGTGCGTACGGGTTCGCATTGAACTGCGAGATCACCGAGGCGGCGTCGTATGCGTCAAGCTGCGCCTCGACAGCGGCCATCGCCGCGTAGGCATCCTCGATGGCGGCGGTCACCGCCTCCTCGTCCTCGCCGTATGCCGTGACGGTGACGACCGTGCCCAGAGCCTCACGGCTCACCACGACCGGATCGTCGCCTCCGCAGCCGGTCAGCACTGAGAGCATTCCGAGCAGCACCAGGACCGTTCCCAACGCGCGAGTGCGCTTCATTGCCTGACCTCCGGTGGCAGGTATACTTGTCCGCACGTGTACGCCGCCACTGAGTGTAGCAAGCCGGAGGACCGATGTTTCCCATCGTGCACACGCGCCAGCTTTCCGATGCCGTTTTCGAGATGGGCGTGACTGCACCGGCAATCGCCGCCAAGGCGCGCGCGGGGCAGTTCCTCATCTTGCGCGTGGCCGAGGGCGGGGAGCGCATCCCACTCACGTTCTCCGACTGGTCCGCCGAAGAAGGCTGGATCCGCTTCATCTTCATGCGCGTGGGCAAGACGACCCACGAACTCTCGCACCTGGGCGCGGGCGATTCGCTCGCCGATGTGGTGGGTCCGCTCGGCGTGCCGACGCATGTGGACGGCGTGGGGCGCGTTGCCGTCATCGGGGGCGGTGTGGGCGCCGCGGTGGCGTATCCGGTCGCCCGCGCGATGTGCGATGCCGGTGCCGAGGTGACGGTGATCCTGGGCGCGCGCAACGTCGATCTCCTCATTCTCGAGGACGAGTTCCGGGCGCTGCCCCTGAAGGAGCTCATCATCACCACAGACGATGGCTCTGCGGGCCGCAAGGACCTCGTGACGGCGCCGCTCAAGGAGCTCTGCGTGGCAGGCGCGCTCGATCACGCGATGGCGATCGGCCCGGCGATCATGATGAAGTTCTGCGCGGCCACCACACGTGAGTTCGGCGTGCCCACGACTGTCTCCCTCAATCCGATCATGGTCGACGGCACGGGCATGTGCGGCGCGTGCCGCGTCACGGTTGGCGGGGAGACGAAGTTCGGCTGCGTCGACGGCCCCGACTTCGACGGCCACCTCGTGGACTTCGAGGAGCTGATGAGCCGCCAGCGGGTCTACAACGACCTGGAGCGCGAGGCCGACGCCGAATACTCGAGGAAGTGCTCATGCCACTCCTAGGCGACACGACCGGAGCAGGGGGTGCGACGGATCAGCCGCGTCGCAAGCCGTCGCGGGCGCCGCGCACGCCCATGCCCGAGCGTGGGCCCTCCGAGCGAGCGCGCGACTTCGAGGAAGTCACGCTCGGTTACACCGAGGAGATGGCGCGCGGTGAAGCCGAGCGCTGCCTGCAGTGCAAGGTGCCGACGTGTATCGAGGGCTGCCCGGTCAACATCGACATCAAGTCGTTCATCGGCCGGATGATCGAGGACGACTATCCCGGTGCGGTCTCCGTGCTCAAGGAGCGCAATGCGCTGCCGGCCGTTTGCGGGCGCGTGTGCCCGCAGGAGGAGCAGTGCGAGAGCCGCTGCGTGCTCGCTAAGAAGGGCGAATCCGTGGCCATCGGCCGCCTGGAGCGCTGGCTTGGCGACTACGACCTCACCTGCGAGCTCGAGCACCGCTGCGTCCCCGAGGTTGGGGCGCCGAGCGGCAAGCGCGTGGCCGTCGTGGGCTCCGGCCCCGCCGGGCTTGCATGCGCGGGTGAGCTCCGACGCTTCGGCCACGCGGTCACCGTCTTCGAGTCGCTCCACGCCACCGGCGGCGTGCTCACCTACGGCATCCCCGAGTTCCGTCTGCCCAAGCACATCGTGCAGGCCGAGGTGGGGTTGCTCGAGGAGATGGGCGTGGAGATCCGCTGCGACGTAGTCGTGGGTGCCACCTACACGCTCGACGAGCTCATGACCGCCGAAGGCTACGACGCGGTCTTCGTGGGCAACGGGGCGGGGCTGCCGATGTTCATGAGCATCCCGGGCGAGAACCTGAACGGCGTCTACTCGGCGAACGAGTTCCTCACGCGCGTGAACCTCATGCGCGCCTACGAGTTCCCGAAGGCCGACACGCCGGTCATGCGCGGCCGCAAGGTGGCCGTGGTGGGCGGCGGCAACGTGGCGATGGACTCGGCGCGCACCGCCAAGCGCCTCGGCGCCGAGGAGGTCTTCCTCGTGTACCGGCGCACCGAGAACGAGATGCCGGCGCGCAAGGAAGAGGTCCACCACGCGCGCGAGGAGGGCGTGGAGTTCAAGATGCTGTGCTCGCCCGAGGAGATCCTCGGGCACGAGGGCTGGGTCACCGGCCTCACCGCCACGCGGATGGAGCTCGGCGAGCCGGATGCGAGCGGACGCCGCGCGCCGGTCTGCGTGATGGACTCGGAGTTCGTCATCGACTGCGACACGGTGATCATGGCGATCGGCACGCGCGCGAACCCGCTACTGACCGCCACGACGCCCGACCTCGAGGTCACGAAGCGCGGCTACATCGTGGCCGACGAGAACGGTGCCACTTCGAAACCGGGCGTCTTCGCGGGCGGCGACATCGTCACGGGTTCGGCTACCGTGATCCTCGCGATGGGGGCTGGCAAGCGCGCCGCTCGCGCCATAGACGAATGGCTCTCGAGAGACGCCGAGTAGTCCCGCGCGAGCCGAATAGCCCGATGAGCGGCATCTGCGCTACAATCCGAGCGTAGGGCTGACCGTTCGGCAGATTACCTGACGAACGGCACACGCCGCGGCTTGAGGGCATTCGGAGGTAGCCGTGTCCGATCCCATCAGGGTGCTTGTGGTCGATGACGACGAGTCCATCGTCGATATGATCCGCATGGGGCTCGAGGCCGAGGGCATGAAGGTCACCTCGGCATCAGACGGCGCCGAGGCGCTCGATGCGCTCCACGCCAACCCCACCGATGTCGTCTTGCTCGACATCATGATGCCGCGCGTGGACGGCTGGATGGCGCTCATGGAGATCCGCAACGATCCCGCGACCGCCGACATCCCCGTCATCATGCTCACCGCCAAGACGCAGGACCTCGCGCGCATCCTCGCGTTCAAGCAGGGCGTGCAGCAGTACGTGACCAAGCCGTTCAATCTCATGGAGATGGTGGCGCGGATTCAGAGCCTCATGCGCGGACGCCCGCGCGCGGGGGCTGCCGCGGCCGCGGAGGGCGACTTCCGCAAACTCGCGGTGCGCAAGGGCGGCCGGACCGTGCTGCTCGACCTCGAGGAGGTCGTCTACATCTCGGCGAAGAACAAGTCCACGTACGTGCACACGTACGAGAACCAGTACCTGGTCGACCTCACGCTCTCGGAGCTGGAGGAGCGGCTTTCTGCCGACGCATTCCGGCGCCTTCACCGCAGCTACATGATCAACCTCAACAAGGTGAAGGAGATCGTCCGTGCCGAAGGGGCGTACATGGTGGTCGTGGCCGATCGCGACGAGACCCAGGTGCCGGTGGCGCGCCGCCAGGTGAAATCGTTCCGCGAGGCGGTGGGGATCTAGTGACGCGCATACGGCGTGTCGCGGCGGTCCTCGCGCTCGCGATCCTGCTCGCCGCGCTGCCCGGGGCGGCGCACGCGACGAAGACCATCGCGCTTTCGTCCGGGACCTTCGAGTTCACGGTTGACGCTGGCAGCATCGGCGAGGGAGAGGTCATCGTCATCAATGACGGCGACGAGCCCCTCAAGGCCCTCGTCTATGTCACGGACGTCGAGATCGATGCCGCTGGCGAGCAGACCTTCACCGCGCCACAACGAGAGGGCGCCAGTTTGATGTCGACGCCGGCATCCTGGTTCCGCGTGTACATGCCCGCGGACAGCAAGTCCGTGGGCAACACGCCGTACCTGGAAATGCAGCCGGGCGAGCGCATCCCGATCCGGTTCGAGTTCACGCCGCCTGTAGGCAGCGCACCGGGCGATCACAACATCGTGATCTTCTTCGAGATGTTCGAGTTCCAGGACGCGGCGAGTGGGTCAGGAGCGCAGGTCTCCGGGCGACTTGGCAGTCGCGTGGCATTGAGGGTCACCGGCCAGATCGCCGAGAAGGTCACGGTGCGCCCGTTCATCGTTCCGTCGTTCAGGATCGGAAGAGACGTTCCGTTCCAACTCACTATCAACAACGAAGGCAACATCAACGAACGGGTCCAGGCCGTCGTCAGCATGCTCGATCGTGATGACGCGCAGGTGGCGGAGTCCGTACTGGCGACTGACACGGCTATCTACGCCGGTTCGGGTCAGCAGTTCACGGGCGAGGTCATCGCACCTTCCACCGCATTCGGGCCCCACACGCTCGAGGTGCGTGTTGCGTATCTCGAGGAAGGTGCCCAACTTCCTACCGAGGTCGTCGAGCAGCGAACGATATGGCTCATTCCCCTGTGGGCGATCGTGCTTGTGGGCTTTGTGCTCGTCTACGCCATTGGCTACCTCATCTGGCGAGCGGTGCAGAGGAGGCGCACCGAGCGCAAGGAAGCCGCGGCGAGACGCAGATCGCATCGCGAGCGCGAACTGGAGGCCGACGAGCGCAGGCGGAGGCGGGAAGAGCGTGCGGCGCAGATGACCGCCGAGACAGGCGGCATTGACAGTGGCACGCACTCTGAGTGAACGGGTCGCGCTCCGAGAACACGAAGAAGGCCCCCGCAGATCTGCGGGGGCCTTTGTATGATCGTTTCGATCGCGCGTGCTAGTCCTGGGTAACCGTGTAGGTCACGTGTGCCGTGTAGGTGTTCGGCTCGGTGTTCCAGGTGGTCGTTACGTAGTAGTCATCCGCGAAGGCGACATTCTCGCCCTTGCCGACATTGGCGGTGTCGGCGACCGTGCGGACGAGGGTGATCTCGGCAGCTGTGAAGGCCGCGACGTCCTCGGTGACGTCAAGGTCGAACTGCTTGTTGGAGTCGACGAGCACATCGACTCGCTTGGTCGAGCTGGTGGCTCCGGGATCCAGGCTCAGCCACGCAATGCTCTGAGCTGCATCGTCGGTGTCAACCGTGAGCGTGATCTTCGGGTTGACCGTCGCGCGAACCTCGACCGGGTCGGCGCTGTTGGTGGCCTGGTGGCGACCAGGGGCGAACAAGCTGCCGGGGTAGTCGACGCTATCCGCGAACGCGGCCCCTGCGACACCAAGCACCATGATCGCTGCCAGTGCCAGTACAACTGCCTTCTTCATTGCTTGACCTCCTCGTTATCCAACGTGCGTGTGAATAGTACTGCAGGTTCGATGCCACTATGATGAGCGGTACAAGCGCGCCTTGACGGCCCCTGCGCGTCCGCCGCAGCTCTCCCGCGCTTTCTTCATCGGTAAGCGTGATACAGAACACAACCCCGATTTTGACGAACGGTATCTCGCGATGATAGACGGTCATTCCGTGCTCGCGGGCGGCGCTCCACTACTGCGTCACCGTGTAGACCACGGTCGCCGTTAGGGCAACCTCCGGATCGGTGGTCCACAGCGGCGTGAGCACGTAGTCGTCGACATACGTAGACGTACCCGCTGTCTTTGCGCCCGTGGCGGTTCCCGTGATCAGCAGTCCAAGCTCGGTCGAGCTTCCGCCGACCGTGCGTGCGATCGTGTAGTTCGCTGAGGAGATGACCCGCACGCTCACCTGTCTCGCCGAGGTGGTGGCGCCCGGATCGATCGTTCCGAAATCCACGGTCTGCCCCGCATCAGGCGTCGTGATCGTCATCGAGAGAAACGGCGCCGCCAGGATAGCGTAGGTTTCGCCGCTGATGCCGACCGTCTGGTTCGTCGTCCCCTGACGGGTGAACGTCACCGATGGGATGCTGTACGTGCCCGCGGTTGAGGGGTTCACGATGTTCCCGAACACTAGGTCGAAGCTGGTCCGCTGGGGGATGGGCGTGCCGAGTACGACCGTGACCGTTCGGTTGTCGGCGGCCACCGTCACCACGTCACCCGCGCCCGGGGATGTTGCGCCCGAGGCATTGGTGTCGCTCGGGAAGGTGAGCGTGTAGCCCGTTACTGTCTCACCATTGCCCGTACGGAAGCCGCCAAGCGTGTAGGAGGCGGCACTGTACGCGGTGTCCGGTGTGACCGTGATGGCGAAGTTGCCCCGGGCGGTCACGGCTTCGGCGACAGGGGCTGGCACTAGCGCGAACGCGACGACCGCTGCAAGCAATGCCTGCAACGCGATCCGCCGCCGTGCCGTGCCTGTGCGCAGCATGCAGCCGCTCGTTCCTTCGGATATGCAACAGGACACAACTATCCATATCATACATCGGCAAAGAGCAGGCCACCCGTAAGGCAAGGGGCTTGTGAACCGATGAACGTACTCGTGGGCGCGACGAACGCGCTAATTGCGCAGGCTGCCGAGCGGCGCGGGCATGCGTCCGCCGCGCGCGATGAGTTTCGCGCTGCTCCACGCGGAGACATCCATCACGGGCGCGGCGCCGAGCAGGCCGCCCCAGCTCGCGTGGTCCCCCGCCTTCTTGCCGGCCACCGGGATCAGCCGCGCTGCGGTCGTCTTGTTGTTGATGACGCCGATCGCGCAGGCGTCGGAGATGATGCCGGCGATCGTCTCGGCGGGCGTGTCGCCGGGGATCGCGATCATGTCGAGGCCCACCGAGCAGACCGCGGTCATCGCCTCGAGCTTCTCGAGATTGAGCGCGCCGCAGGCGACCGCGCGGACCATGCCCGCGTCCTCGGAGACGGGAATGAACGCGCCCGAGAGGCCGCCGATCGACGACGTGCCCATCGCGCCACCCTTCTTCACAGCGTCGTTGAGGAGTGCGAGCGCAGTGGTGGTTCCCGGCGCGCCGCAACGCTCCACACCCATCGCCTCGAGGATGTCGGCGACACTGTCACCCTCGGCGGGGGTGGGAGCGAGCGAGAGGTCCACGATGCCCATCGCCACGCCGAGGCGGCGGGCCGCCTCGCGCGCCACCAGCTCGCCCGCGCGCGTGATCTTGAAGGAGGTGGCCTTGATGGCCTCGGCCACCGCGGTGAGGTCCGCGGTCTCGGGCATCGCTGCGACGACCGCGCGCACCACGCCCGGGCCCGAGATGCCCACGTTCACCACTACGTCCGCCTCGCCGGCGCCATGCACCGCGCCGGCCATGAACGGGTTGTCCTCCACCATGTTCGCGAACACCACGAGCTTGGCGCAGCCGATGCTGTCGGCCTCGGCGGTAAGCGCGGCGGTCTCCTTGATGGTGTGCGCCATGCGCGCGATGGCGTCCATGTTGATGCCCGCGCGCGTTGAAGCCACGTTCACCGAGGAGCACACGCGCTCGGTGGAGGCGAGTGCGGCGGGGATCGAGCGGATGAGCGCGTCGTCGGCGCGACCGACGCCCTTTTGGACGAGCGCCGAGAAGCCGCCGATGAAGTCCACGCCCACTGCGGCGGCCGCGCGGTCCATCGCACGGGCCACCGGCGTGAGGTCGTCGCACGCGCAGCGGCCGGCCACCGAGGCCACCGGACTCACCGAGATGCGCTTGTTGCGGATGGGGATGCCGTACTCGCGCTCGATCGCCTCGCATACCGGCACCAGCCGCTCGGCCGCGCGCGTGACGCGCTCGTAGAGGCGGCGGCTCATCTCCTCGGCGGTGTCGGCGGAGCACTCGGCGATGGAGATGCCGAGCGTGACCGTGCGGATGTCGAGGTGCTGCTGCTGCACCATGACGAGCGTTTCGGCGATCTCCTCCGGGCTGATGCGGAGCATGGCGTCCCTCCCGCTACACGCGGTGCATGAAGCGGAAGACGTCCTCCCGCTGCAAGGTGATCTGCATGCCGATGCGCTCGGCCACCTCGGCCAGGCGCGCCTGCACGTCCTCGAAGGGATGCGCGTCCTCGTCGACGGTGACGAGCATCGTCATCGAGAAGATGCTGTCGATGATGGTCTGGCTGATGTCCTCGATGTTCACGGTGTTCTCGGCGAGCGCGGTCGCGATGGCGGCCACGATGCCCACCCGGTCTTCGCCGAGGACGGAAAGGACGGCTCTGGTCTTCATGGCTCCCCCGGATCTCAACGCATGGTCACGCGGTATACTCTACCCGCCTTCGCAGGGTCTGTCCGAGGGAGTGTACCGTGACCGTCCCCATCACGCCCATCAAGCTCGGCGATGTGGTGCGCCTCAAGAAGCCGCACCCGTGCGGCACCAATGAGTGGGAGATCACCAAGCTCGGGATGGACATCGGCCTCCGGTGTGTGGGGTGCGACCGCAAGGTCCGCCTCGAGCGCTACGAGTTCGACCGGCGGTTTCGGGGCTTCATCAGCCGCGAGGGGAGCGGCGGAGGGGCCGGGTAGGACCGGGAGGGCTTACGAGCCGCCGGGCTGGACGAGCTCGCCTTCGGCGGGGATCCGGTTGAACTGCAGGTGCACGTGATCGCCCGCGTTGGCCGTGTATCCCGCGAGCTGGATGTCGATCTTGTCGGACATCATCCGCACGGACGCCAGCTGCGTTACGCCGCCAAGAACGTGGTCGCCGGCCCTCACCTTCACGCCGTCCACGTGGATGAGGACGACCTCCACGTCCTCACGGCCTTCGGGCCGGATGTGTATCTCGTAGTCCTCGTATGTGTCGTACAGCAGGTATGGCCGCACGTTGACGACGGTGCCGCTCACCGGCGACCAGACGGGGGTGCCCGGATCGGCGCCCATGTCAGCGGCCGTGTCGGGCTCACCTGAGCGATTGCTGCGCCAGAGCCTGAGGACGCACCCCGCCCAGACGTCGTCGTCGGGGTTGTCGCCGCCGTCCACGGGCGGAACCGCGTGCAACTCCGACGCGAGTGCCATGTCGGCATCGGGGACGAGCGCGGTCATCGGCAGTGCAAGGTCCCCCGAGGCCTGATGGAAGGCCACGGCGGTGAGATCTCCGGGGTCGATCACGAGATGGATCCGCGTGCCGCCCTCCTGCGCGAAGACGGGCGTAGGGTCGCGCTGGGGTTCCTCGGCGCGGGCGCTCGCGGCAGCCGCCGCGGTTGAGGGTGTCGTCTCGGCTTCCGTCGCCGGGCCGTCCCACACGAGCATCCACCCGATCGCGGCGAGGCCGACCACCGTCACGACCACCGTCATCAGGGGGTACGGCGACCGCCTGCGGTGTACGGGCCGGCGCGACCGCACACTGAGGCCGGTGTCGGGCATCGCGCCGCCGACCTGCGCAGTGGGGCGTCGGGCGCGGACACGCGTCCGCCCGGGCGCGATCCGGCTCACGGGATCACCGACGCCGTGTCGCCGGATATCTCCACCACGGTGTTGCGCTTGGCGGAGATCGCCTTGAGCCGTTCGAGGATGGTCGCCGCATCCTGGCCCGTCACGTACTCGGGCCTCCCGTACTGGTCGAGATAGACGGGCGTCACGCGCACCGCGCCGATGCCGTTTGGGCCGAGCTCGGCCTCGAGCACGAACGCCTCGCCGGTCTTGCGCGAATAGTGGTCGAACACGAAGTCGCCGAGGGAGTAGGCGATGAGCTTCCCGTTGTAGTATTCGACCGCCTGGATGACGTGCGGGTGATGGGCGAGCACCATGTCGGCACCGGCGTCGATCGCCTTGTGCGCATCGGTCACTTGCTCGGCGTTGCAGTCGTCCACGTTCTCGATGCCCCAGTGGAACGAGACGAGCACGTAGTCGTACGTGGCGTCGGCTGCGCGGATGGCTGCCTCCACCTCGGTCATGTTCATGCGGCCCTGCGCGATGCCCGCCCTCGTGTTCGTGGCGACGAAGCCGTTCGGCAGGATGTGCGAGAACGCGAGGTACGCGACGGTCGTGCCGTTCACATCGCGGACGGCAGGCGTCCACGCAGCGGCCTTGTCGGCGCCCGCTCCGGAGTGGCCGATGCCGTTCGCGTCCAGGCGGGCGATCGTATCGAGCATCGCGTCGGCCCCGCAGTCGAGCGCGTGGTTGTTCGCAAGCGAGACGAAGTCGATGCCCGCGGCGGCGAGCGCCTCGACGCCCCGCGGGTCGCCTTTGAAGGTGTAGTCCTTGTCGGTGCGGCGTTCGCCGAGGTCGGAGAGCGTGCTCTCCAGGTTGCCCACGGCGATATCGGCAGCGGCGAGTTGCGAGGCCACCTCGGCAAGCGGGGCCGTGCTGCCCGACTTGTTGATGAGCACACGTACCTGGCGGTCGAAGTGCATGTCGCCCACGGCTGCGACGGTGATCGTGGTGGGACCCGACGGCGCAGGAGGAACGGTGGCGACGGCGGAGTACGTGGACTCGATACCGGCGGAAGCGTCCAGCGTGGGGGTCGTCTCGGCGGGAGCCGCGGTCGAGGGGCCGATGTGGCGCACCACGAACCCGGCAGCGGCGGTTGCGGCGAGCACGGCGAACACAGACGCGGCGACGATGATGAGCCGCTTGCGCCTCAGCTGGCGGGCCTCACGGCCTGCCTTGGTTCGATGTGCGGGTCTGGCGGGCATCGCGTCTGTCCGATCGTGGTCGGCGCCATGCGTAATAAGAGGGTTCTGACCGGGACGGTGCGTACTATACTGTATGGGTACATCGGCCGTCCCGCCCAGTGGTCAGCCCGGCACACTCGCCGATGTGACGATGTCACTGACCAGATCGAACCTCCGAGGGTGGGATCGCGTGGAGAAGCTCGAGAAGATACTGCACGCCGAGGATGCCGCACGCGCAGAGGCCGAGAACGCCCGCGCCACCGCCACAACGATGCTCAGCGAAGCGCGCGCCAAAGCCGCCGAACTGCTGCGCGCGGGCCGGGAGGACCTCCGTGACGCCGTGGCTGCGCGGAGAGAAGCCGTGCTCGAGCAGGCGCGTGCGGACGCCGCGGCGGTCACATCCGGGGCCGAGGTGGAGGCCACCACGCAGATGGATGCCGCCGAGGGCCGCGCGGATAACGCAACGGCGGCCGTTCTCGAAGCACTGAAGGGGTCCTAGTGGCCGTTGCGCGCATGCTCAAGGTCACGGTGCTCGCCCATCAGTCGGTGATGGACGACCTCGT
Source organism: uncultured Actinomycetes bacterium (assembly GCA_963700295.1). Lineage (GTDB taxonomy): Bacteria > Actinomycetota > Coriobacteriia > Anaerosomatales > Anaerosomataceae > UBA6100. The sequence goes on from CAVOWY010000004.1 coordinate 105,510, forward strand.
GAGCCGCATGCAGCGGGCGGGCGTGCTCGATATCGAGAGCCACGCCGCCGACCTTCCCTCACTCGCGCTTCCGGCGGATGACGCGCGTCTGCGCCAGCTCGAGGAGACGCTTGCCGACGCCACGTTCGTGCGGGACTTCCTCGGCAGGTTCCACACCTCCGAGCAGGCCTTCGGCGCCTTCGTGTCCGAGAAGATCCACATGAGCACCGAGGAGTACGACGCGCTGACCTCCAACGGTGACGCGCTCGAGCTCTACCGCCAGTGCGAGGACATCTCGTCGAAGACCGCCACGCTTGAGCGGGAGCGCACGCGTTTGCTGCAGCTTGCGGCGGACCTCGCGCCCTGGGAGCCGCTTCGGCTCCAGATCTCGCGGTGGCAGGGCACCGAGCACGTCGCGCTATTCGCCGGCATCGTTCCAGCCTCCGAGGGGCCGGCGATCCGCCAGGCCCTCAGGGACACCACCTCCGAGATGTCCGTCGAGGAGCACCCGTCGGTTGGCGGCCGCGCGGCGTGGGTCGTGATGGCGCACCGGAGCGTGCTCGACGAGGTGCGCGCCACCCTCGGCCTCACGAGCTTCCAGGAGGTCGCCTTCCCTGCGCTCGATGACTACCCCGCCGAGGAGCGTGCGTGTGCGCTCGAGCGGGCGGGTGAGATCGAAGTCGAGCTGGCCGCACTCGATGACAGGGCCAGAGAACTCGCGGCCGAGCACTACGCCAACGCGGTGGCGCGCGTGGAGGTAGTGGCCACCGATCTCGACTCGCTGACGGTTCGCGAGCATTTCGGTGCCACTGAACGCACCTTCCTGCTGAGCGGCTGGGTGCCCGAGGTGCATCGCGCGGAGCTGGAGGAGGCCCTCGCCGCGCTCGGCGCTGAGGTCGACCTCACGCTCGAGGCCCCTGAGGCCGAGGACGCACCGCCGATCGTGCTGCAGAACCCCTGGTTCATCCGGCCCTTCGAGGTGCTGACGGATCTGTACGGTCTGCCGCGTTACGACGAGGTCGATCCCACGCCGCTCCTGGCGCCGTTCTTCTTCGCCTTCTTTGCGATCTGCGTGGGGGACGTGGGCTACGGGCTCATGCTCATCGCGGGCGCCTGGTACATCAAGAACAAGATCGATGTCGCGCCTGGCGTGAAGAAGTTCATGGATCTACTCATGAGCGGCGGCGTGGGCGCGATGATCGTGGGCGTGCTATTCGGCTCGTACTTCGCGCTCGATTGGGCGATGGTCAAGGGCGCACTCCCGATTCTCGACGTGTTCCAGGTGATCGACCCGCTCGTGGAGCTGCCGACGTTCCTCATCGCCACAGTCGTGCTTGGTGTCACGCAGGTGCTCTTCGGCGTGCTGGTGGCGGCGTACATCCAGGCGCGCAAGGGAGACAAGGCGGGCGCGTTCTTCGACCAGATCTCCACGATCGTACTCTTCGCTGCCATCGGCGTGGGAGCGGCCGTGCCAGCGCTCACGATGCCGATGGTCATCCTGGGCATCGGCGTCGTGACGATCTTCAAGGGTCACGCGATCGAAGCCGCTTTCGGCGCCGATGACGCGCCGTGGTGGGACCGCGCGCTTGGCATCACGTGGCTCGTCCTTGTCGTCGTGTCCCTCGTCGCGTGGGGCTTCAAGCTCTCGCTTCCGGTCGGCTGGGTGCTGGTTGGCGTGACCGTGGCGGGACTCATCGTTTCGCGTACGACCCGTCGGGCGGTGGTCGCGCTGCTGGGTGGCCTGTACGCGGTGTACGGCATGTCGGCGTTCATCGGCGACATCCTGTCCTACACGCGTCTGGCGGCGCTCGGCCTGTCCGGCGCGCTGGTGGGCATGGTCTTCAATAAGCTCGCGGGGCTGGTCATGGGTGGCGCGATCGGTCTGTTCGACAAGGGCGGCTTCGCGATCGTCGGCGCCTTGGTGGTCGTGCTCCTCGGCTCGCTCGTCTTCGTGGTCGGGCACGTCTTCAACGTCGTGATCAACCTGCTCGGCGCGTTCGTGCATCCGGCGCGCCTGCAGTTCGTCGAGTTCTTCAGCAAGTTCTACGAGGGCGGCGGCCGGGCGTTCCGGCCGTTCGCGCGCAGGACCAAGTCACTCGTGTTGCATGCCGGCGAAGCCCGGCGGGAAGGAGCAGGATCGTGACCGACGCATTCTGGGGTTTGACCGGCGCTGACTGGGCGCTGCTGGGAGGTGGCATGGCCGCCGTTCTGGCAGGCATTGGGTCGGCGATGGGCATCACCATCGCGAGCGCGGTGGTGTCCGGCATCGTGACTGAAGACGGCGAGAAGTTCGGAAAGCTGCTGCCGATCGCGGCCATGCCGGGCACGCAGGGCATCTACGGCTTCATCTCGGCTGTGCTCGTGCTCATCTTCTTCGGGATCTTCACCGGGGATGTCGCGCTCGAGGCTGCCGGCGGCTTCAAGGTCTTCCTTGCCTGCCAGCCGGTCGCATGGCTGTGCTTGGTCTCGGCCATCTACCAGGGCAAGACGGGCGCCTCGGCGGCCGGCATCGTTGCGCGGCGCAGTGAGGACTCGGGCAAGGCACTCATCCTGCCGGCCCTCGTGGAGACGTACGCCGTGCTCTCTCTCATTGTCACGATCCTGATGATGCTGGGCCTGCAGCAGGCGTACATGGGCTAGGAGCCTCACGTGGCGATCACCGACATCATCACGCGCATCGAGACGGATGCCACGGCCGAAGCCGCCACCATCACCGGTGCGGCCGGAGCCGAGGCGGAGCGCCTCCTCGCGCAGGCCGAGGCCACGCTCGCGGCGGAGCGTGACGCGGCGCTTGCAGCTGCCGGGCACGACGCAGCCGAAGAGGCGGCCACGCTGCTCGCGAACGTGCGCCTTGCGGCACGCGACGAGCTGCTCGGGCGCAAGCGAGCGCTTGCCGAGCGCGTGCTCGACAACGCGCGCGCGCGACTCGAGGCCCTGCCCGATCGCGAGTACACGGAGCTCATCGCATCCGGCGTGGCGGCTGCCGCACACGGTGGGGGGACACTCGCCATCGCTGCTGCGGATGCAAAGCGCCTCGGCGGGCTGACCGAGCGTCTCGCCGAACTCGGCGTTCGCCGTGTCGGTCGCGTCTGAGCCCGCACCGATCGATCATGGCGCGCTGCTCACCGGCGATCGCGTGCGTCAGGAGGTCTCCGCGGCCGCGCTCATCGCCGACCACCGGGATCAGCTGCTGCTGGTGGCCGCCCGCTCGCTCTTCGGCGGAGAGGAGTAGCGCAGCGGTGTACGGTCTGCCCGGCATAGGCGACGACATCCGCTACGGCTACGCCGTGGGTCGCGTTCGCGTGCTCGATGGGCGCATGCTCTCGCGTGCGACGTTCGAGCGGCTGCTCGACGCGCCAGACCTGCGCGAGCAGAAGCGCATCCTCGCCGAGACGCACGTGGGCCGCTACATCGAAAGCGCGGAGACCGCCGCCGAGGTCGAGCAGGCGCTCAGCGCTTCGCTCGCCGACCTTTACGACGAGTTCCTCGAGCGCGCCGACCTGCCTCCTGCGGTCGTCACGTTCTTCCAGGTGCCGTACGACTACGCCAATCTCCGCGCTTCCCTGAAGGCGCGCGTCCTCGGTGTGGGCGCCGGCGAGCTCTCCCCGCTCGGTTCGCTGCCCGTCGAGGCGTTTGGCGGTGACGGCGCGGACCTGCCCGTGGAGATGCGCAGCCTGCTCACGATGTTCGACGACGCCGAGGAACCGCCGGCGCTCGATGACGTGGAAGCGCTCGTGGACGGTGCTCTGTTCGAGGCGCTCGCTTCGGCTGCCCGCGCGAGCAAGGTCCGCTTCCTACGAGAACTCGCCACGTTGCGCATCGACCTGGCCAACACACGTCTGCTCATCCGGGCGCGTGCCAAGGGACTTCGCTCGGCCGAGGTGGTCTCACGTCTCGTGCCGGGGGGCTCGAAGGCGCTCGGGAAGCTCGCCTCCGGTCTGACGGGCATGTCCGCCGCCGATCTGGCAGCGGCGATCGTCGACACGCGCGTGCTCGGGAGACTGAACGAGACCGAACTGGTGGACATCGAGCGCTTTGACACGCTGGCCGACTCCCTCGTAGCTGAGCGCATGCTCGCGGCGCGCCGCGCTGCGGGTGGTGCCGAACCGGTGCTCGCGTACGTGCTCGGGCGTGAGGCTGAAGTGATGCTCCTGCGCACCGCAGTGGTGGGTCGGCTCGCCGGTCTGGACCGCGAGAGCGTGCGCACCCGGCTGAAGGAGCGCGTCTCATGAGCGAGATGCGCATCGCCGTGCTGGGCGACGCCACGAGCGTGGCGGGCTTCCGGCCACTCGGCTTCGAGGTGATCGCGGTCGATCGCCCGGAGGACGCGCGCGACCGGTGGCCGGAGGTCGTCCGGGGCGGCTTTGGCGCGGTGTTCGTGACGGAACCGGTCTTCGCGGCCATCAGCGACCTGGTCGCCGAGATCGCGGACGAGCCGGTTCCGGCGGTGACGGTGATACCCGCGGCCGGCAGTGCCGGCGGCGTGGGCGCGGCCAAGCTCGACCGCGCGATAGAGCGTGCACTCGGCACGTCGGTGCCTCATAGGGAAGAGGAAGAGTAGATGGAACGTGGCACGATCGTGAAGGTCGCCGGACCCCTCGTGGTCGCCGAAGGCCTGGACAGCGCGAGGATGTTCGACCTCGTCCGTGTGGGCGAACAGGGCCTCATGGGCGAGATCATCGAGATGCGTGGCGACCGCGCGTCGATCCAGGTGTACGAGGAGACCGAGGGTCTCGGCCCCGGCGACCCGGTCGAGGGGACCGGCGCGCCGCTGTCGGTCGAGCTCGGTCCGGGCATGCTCGGGGCCGTCTACGACGGCGTGCAGCGCCCGCTCGATGTGCTCGAGCGGATCGCCGGCTCGTACCTCACGCGTGGCGTCTCAGCCCCGGGCCTCGACCGTGACAAGCGCTGGGCGTTCGCGCCCACGCTCCCGGCAGGCACGCACGTGACCGCAGGCGACATCGTCGGCACCGTGCAGGAGAACGAGGTCATCGAGCACCGCATCATGGTGCCGCCGGGCCTCGAGGGCGAACTCGTCTCGATCACCAGCGGTGAGCACACCGTGACCGAGCCGGTGGCACAGCTCCGACTGGCCGACGGCTCCACCCGGGACCTCATCATGATGCAGTCGTGGCCGGTCCGCGTGCCGCGGCCCTACGCGCGCAAGATCTCGGCCGACGAGCCGCTCGTGACCGGCACGCGGGTGATCGACACGTTCTTCCCGCTCGTCAAAGGCGGCGTGGCGTGCATCCCGGGTCCGTTCGGCGCAGGCAAGACGGTCACGCAGCACCAGGTGGCCAAGTGGAGTAACGCCCAGGTGGTCATCTTCATCGGCTGCGGCGAGCGCGGCAACGAGATGACCGACGTGCTGATGGAGTTCCCCGAGCTCACCGACCCGTACTCGGGCTTCCCGCTCATGAAGCGCACCGTGCTCGTGGCCAACACCTCGAACATGCCGGTGGCGGCGCGCGAGGCGAGCGTCTATACGGGCATCACGATGGCCGAGTACTTCCGCGACATGGGCTACGAGGTCGTCCTGCAGGCCGACTCCACCTCGAGGTGGGCGGAAGCCATGCGAGAAATCTCGGGCAGGCTCGAGGAAATGCCTGGCGAAGAAGGGTTTCCTGCGTATCTAGGAACCAAGCTCGCGGCTTTCTACGAACGCGCTGGCAAGGTCGAGACGCTGACCTCGGGCGAGACTCGCACGGGTAGTGTATCTGTGGTTGGTTCCGTCTCTCCCCCGGGTGGGGATCTATCCGAACCAGTGGTACAGAACACGCTTCGTGTGGTGAAGGTCTTCTGGGCTCTCCAAGATACACTGGCGTACGAGCGCCATTTCCCCGCCATCGACTGGCTCACGAGCTACTCGCTCTACCTCGAGAAGCTGCGCCCACACTGGGACGCCGACGTCTCGCCGGAGTTCCGCCTGCGCCGCGACCAGTGCATGGCGATCCTCCAGCGTGAGAGTGAGCTTGCCGAGATCGTGCGGCTCGTCGGCCTGGAGGCGCTTTCCGCCGAGGAGCAGATCCTCATGGAGACCGCCAAGTCCGTCCGCGAGGACTTCCTGCAGCAGAACGCGTTCCGCGACGACGACCAGTTCAGCTCGCTCAAGGAGCAGGACCTGCTGCTCAAGACGATCCTGCTCTTCCACGAGAAGGCGGTCGAGGCACAGGCCGAGGGTGCGCCGCTCAAGGGCATCTTCTCGGCGCCGGTGCGGGAGCGGATTGCGCGTGCCAAGTACCTCACGATCGACGACCTGGCAGTGTTCGACGAGATCGCCTCGGACATCGAGACGCAGCTCGTCTCCGAGGACGGGAAGGAGGACTGACATGGCCCGCGAATACACCACCACGCGCGACATCGTCGGCCCGCTCCTGCTCGTGGAGAAGGTCGCCGATGTGACGTACGGCGAGCTCGTCGAACTCGAGTTCCCCGACGGCACCAAGAGCCTCGGCAACGTGCTCGAGGTCAACCGCGACGTGGCGCTCGTCCAGTCATTCGGCGGCACGCGCGGCGCGAACCCGTCGCAGACCAAGGTGCGCTTCCTCGGACGGTCGCTCGAACTCGGCGTGAGCCGGGACATGCTCGGGCGCGTGTTCGACGGCCTGGGCCGGCCGAAGGACGGCGGACCGGACATCATCCCGGAGGAGCGCCGCTCGATCTACGGCGACCCGATCAACCCGACGGCGCGCGACTTCCCGGATGACTTCATCCAGACGGGCATCTCGGCCATCGACGGCCTCAACCCGCTCGTGCGCGGGCAGAAGCTGCCGGTCTTCTCCGGCTCGGGACTGCCGCACAACCAGCTCGCCGCGCAGATCGCCCGACAGGCGTCGGTGCTCGCGAGGAGCGATGACCCCACTAAGGTGGGCGACAAGCTCGAAGGCGAGTTCGCCGTGGTGTTCGCCGCGATGGGCATCACCTTCGAGGACGCCGACTTCTTCATCACCGAGTTCCGCAAGACGGCGGCCATCGAGCGCGCCGTGCTGTTCTTGAACCTCGCCGACGACCCGGCGGTCGAGCGCATCGCCACGCCGCGCATGGCGCTCACTGCCGCCGAGTACCTGGCGTACACGTGCGATATGCACGTGCTCGTGATCCTCACCGATATGACGTACTACTGCGAGGCGCTCCGCGAGGTTTCTGCCGCGCGTAAGGAAGTGCCGGGCCGCCGCGGCTACCCGGGCTACCTGTACACGGACCTTGCAACCATCTACGAGCGCGCCGGTCGCGTGAAGGGCCGCAAGGGCTCGATCACCCAGGTGCCGATCCTCTCCATGCCCGACGACGACAAGACGCACCCGATCCCCGACCTCACGGGCTACATCACCGAGGGGCAGATCATCTTGGACCGGCCGCTGCACCGCTCGGGCGTGTACCCGCCGATCGCCGTGCTGCCGAGCCTGTCGCGCCTGAAGCAGAAGGGTATCGGCCCGGGCAAGACACGCGAGGACCACGCCGACCTCAGCAACCAGCTCTTCGGCGCGTACGCGCGCGGCATCCAGGCCAAGGAACTCGCCGTCATCCTCGGCGAGGCGGCGCTCTCGGACACGGACAAGGCGTTCGTGGCCTTCGCGGACGCATTCGAGGACCGCTTCATCCGCCAGGGTGAGCACGAGGAGCGGAGCGTGGAGCGCACGCTCGAGATCGGCTGGGAGCTCGTGGCGTTGCTGCCCACGACCGAGCTCAAGCGCATCAAGGACGAGTTCATTGCGAGGTACCTGAAGGTGAAGGTCGAGGCGTGAGGGACGTCCTCATCATCCTGCTCTTCGCCGGCCTGGGCGGCATGCTCGTCTACCAGGTCTACATGATCGTGTGGGCGAAGAAGGCCACCGACAGGGTGCCGAAGACGGTGACCGTGCTGCGGATCATCAACATCGTGGCACTGCTCGCCACCACCGGACTCATCGCCTACGTGCTGGTGAGGGGGTAGCGATGCCGCAGATCCGCGCCAACCCGAACCGCATGGAGCTCTTGAAGTTGCGTCGTCGCGGGGTGACGGCCAAGCGTGGCCACAAGCTGCTCAAGGACAAGCTCGACGAGCTTATGAAGGAGTTCCAGGCCCGCATCACCGACAACCGGCGCCTGCGTCGCGACGTTGAACGTGAGCTTCAAAGCGCGTTCGGGCTGCTGTCGCTTGCCCGCACCGAGGCCGGGAGCGGCGCGCTCGCGTCGGCACTCATGGCTGGTGAGGCGCTACCGCTGCTCGAGGTGGCCGAGAAGAGCCTCATGAGCGTGCGCGTGCCGGTCTTCACCCTCGGCGAACTGCCCGAGCCGGGCGGCTACTCGCTCGCGACCACGCCGGCGGTTCTCGACACGGCGCTCGCGCGCCTCGCCACGGTGGCGCCCCGGATGCTGGAACTCGCCGAGCGCGAGAAGGCGATCGAGCTGCTGGCGGCCGAGATCGAGCGAACGCGGCGCCGCGTGAACGCCCTCGAGTACGTGCTCATCCCCACGATCGAGGCGACGATCCGCGACATCACGATGAAGCTCGACGAGGCCGAGCGGGGCAACCTCACCAGGCTCATGAAGGTGAAGGACATGATCGCGCAGCAGGAGGCGGCCGAAGGGCGGTAAGCTGTACGGAGTGGCCGAGTGATTGCTCGCGAAGGGCGGTCTACTGGTGAGGCTCCGGACCACAGTGCTTGCCGCGGGGGCGGTCGTCGGCGTAGCGGCGATCACCGCAGCCATCGCGCTCGGCGCGCTGCGTGCTCCGGTGCCCGAAGTGACCGGCCTCGCCACGAGGGAGAGCACGCGCACCCTCGAAGCCACCGGAGCCGCTCACGCCTCCTGCGGTCCAGGCCGCCGACCCCGCAGCGACGCTCGTTGGAGTGCAGCCGCGACCGCTCACCGCCACACCGCTCGAGCGTCGTAAGTTCGACGTCGGCGCAGCGATGGCGCACGTCCGCGCGCTGGAGGCGTTCGGCGTGCGCAAGGGCGGCTCGGCGGCCGAGGCGGCTGCCGCCGTCTACATCCGGGACCAATTGGTCGCACTCGGCCTGAACGCGCGCATCGAGGAGTTCGGGCTCCCGAACGGCACCACGAGCCGCAACGTCGTCGCCCGGGTGCAGGGCTCGAGCGACGTGGTGCTCGTGCTCGGCGGGCACATGGACAGCAAGCCGCCGTCGCCGGGTGCGAACGACAACGGCACCGGTTGCGGGGCGCTCCTGGAGATCGCCGAGATCGTGGCCGCCGACCCGGTGGCACCCACGATCGAGTTCGTCTTCTTCGGCAGCGAGGAGATCATCGACGGCGGGGCCGACTGGCACCACTTCGGCTCGCGGTACCGGGTCTCGCAGATGTCCGCTGCCGAACGTGCACAGACCGCCGGGATGATCTCGCTCGATATGATCGGCTACGGCTCGGCGTTCCACTCGCGCGCGATGCTGAAGGCCCCGGCCACGCTCTCGGACATGGTGCTCGCGCATGCGAAGGGCATGGGCATCGGGATGACCTTCAAGCAGGACACGTCGTCGACCGGCCTGAGCGATCACGAGGCGTACGAGAAGGCGGGGATGCCCGCCACATGCGTGTGCTGGCGCACCGACCCGGTCTATCACACAGCCGGGGACGTCTCGTCGCATGTCGAAACGGCGAAGGTCGCGACCGCGGGCAAGCTGGTGCTCGACTTCGTGCGCAGCCTCGATGCGGCCGAGCTCGCCGCTCTGACGGCGCGCTAGCCCGCCACGCATCCGCTGGGCAGTGAGCTTCGACCGTTCGTCGTTTGCCTATGGTCCGGTCGTCGGAAGTGGCTCTCGGGGTCTAAAGTCCCAGGTCAGGACATCCGATGAAGTGACTGTCAGGATAGTCGGATAGCAACCTGACAGACCGTCCGGCCCGATGGTGGCGCCCCTCCATTCGGAGGGCCGGACAGCGCTCGCAAAAGGCCCCGGGGGTCCGAACCCGGGGCCTCCTCTATTCCCTGCTGCGGCGTGCGTGGCGCTACCCGGTCTGGCCGGTGAACTCCCAGCGATCGAGCAAGAGCGCCGGCACGAGCGTGGCGCCGCCCTCCCCGGGTCCCACCAGCACGCGCTCGGCACCGATCGCGCCGAGGTGCGAGAATGCGTCGAGGATGCCCTGGGTGAACCGGAGGTTCTTGAGCGGGCGCGTGAGCCGGCCGTTCTCGATCATGAAGGTGCCGTCGCGTGTCATGCCCGTGAGCACGAGCTTCATCGGCTCCTCCACGTTCACGTAGTGGAAGCGGGTCACGTACACGCCGCGTTCCACCGATGCGATCATGTCGGCCTCGGTCGTGTCGCCGGCGTCCATCTGCAAGTTGAGTGGCAGCGGCCCGTAAGGGTTGGGCGCGGGGAGCGCGTGCCCCGTGTTGGCCAGGCCGAGCTTCGCCGCAAAGTAGGAGTCGGTGACCACACCACGCGCCACACCCGTCTCGATCAGCGGCACGCGCTGTCGCAGCTGGCCCTCGAAGTCGATGCCGAACCCGATGGTATCGGGGGTAAGCGCGTTGTCGGAGATGGTGATGCGCGGGTCCACGAGCTGATCGCCGATTCGGCCAGCGAGGAAGGACCCTTCCTCGGAAAGCGGCTTGGCGCCGAATCCGAGCCATCCCATGAACTCGAGGATGTCGCTCACGGCCTCAGGGGCAAGCACCACGGTGTACGTGCCCGGATCGAGCACGCCGGGCTCGACGGAGCGCGCGGCGATGTCCGCCGCGCGGGCGCCCATGGCCGCCGGGTCGAAGCCCGCGGTGTCGGCGCCGAGCCACGACGCCCAGCCGCTGCCGCCGGACGCGCCCATGGTGAGGACGGTCGCGCGGACGTCTCCCGAAGAGGTGGCACGCGCCACGCCGCGGGAGTTCGCGACTGCAAGCGAGTAGAGGCTCTGCGAGACGGTGCCGGCAGCGACAAGCCCCCCTGGGGATGCGGGGGCGATGATCGCGGCTGCCGCCTCGGCGCGCCGGGAAGCGTCGAAAGCGGCCACTCCGGCGGTGTCGCGCCCGGCCAGGATGCCGGACTCACCCGCGGGCAGTCCGGGAAAGCCAGGGTCCTCGGGCGCGTGCCGGGCAGCCTCCACGGCCGCGGAAGAGCAGCGTGCGAGCGCCTCCTCGTCGAGCAGATTGGTGCTCGCCACGCCGGTACGCGTACCGAGTGCGGCGCGCACGGTGAGCCGCGTGTCGCTCTCGGCGACGCTCTGGTGGATGCGGTTACCCGCGAAACGCGTGAGCGCGGCACTGCCCGATGTGACGACGGCCTCGGCCTCGTCTGCGGCGGTCAGCCCCACAGCGCGGGTTGCGAGAGCGAGCGCCTCTTCGGCGGAGAGCCTCATCGTCCCACCCCCACCTGGACGTTCGTGAAGCGCGCGGGAGCGGCTCCGTGGGCCACATGGGCGACCTGCATCGGCTCGCCCTTACCGCAGTTGGGAATCCCCCACACCTGCCAGTAGTCTCGGTTGCCAACCGCGTCGCACGAGCCCCAGAACTCCGGCGTGATGCCGGTGTAGTTGGGGTTCTTGATCATCCGGCCGAGTTTCCCGTTCGTGATCTCCCAGCCGATCTCGCAGGCGAACTGGAAGTTGAGCCTGCGGTCGTCGATCGACCACGAGTTGTTCGTCTCGAAGTAGATGCCGCGCTCTGTGTCGGCGATGAGGTCGGGGAGCGTCCAGGTGCCCGGCTCGAGGCTCACGGTGGTCATGCGTACGAGCGGCTGCCGGTTCCAGCCGTCCGCGCGCATGCAGCCGTTCGACGTGCGGCCGATCTCGAGCGCTGACTCGCGGGAGCTCTGGAAGCCGGTGAGGATGCCGTCGCGGATCAGGTAGTCGCGCTGCGCCGGCACACCCTCGTCGTCATAGCCGAAGGCCCCGAGCGAGCCGGGGACCGTTGCGTCGGCGGTCACGCTCACGTGCTCGGAGCCGTAGCGCAGCGCGGCGAGGTCGGTCAGCCCCACCCACGACGTGCCGGCGAAGGCGGCCTCGTCGCCAAGCACCCGGTCGAGTTCGGTGGGGTGGCCGATCGACTCGTGCACCTGGAGGGCCACCTGCGAGCTGTCGATGATGACCGTCGTCGTGTCGGCGGGACACGGCGCGGCCGAGAGCAGCGCGGCCGCCTGCTCGCCCACGCGCGGAGCGTTGCCCGCGAGGTCGAGCGAGAGGATCGCCTCCCAACCGCCCTGCACCGCCTGCCCGCCGTGCGAGTTGGGGTAGGAGCGGGGTAGCATCTCGCCGCCGCCGAGCGCGTAGGCCGTGATGCCGGCCTGGCTCTCGAAGTACGACTGCTCGATCATCGAGCCTTCGGTCGAGCCGAAGAACTTCCTTACGTGGAGGAAGTCCATCGCCGAGGACGAGATCCGCACGGCCGCTTCGGCGCGCATCGCTTCATCGGCGGCGAGGAGCAGCGCGAGCTTGTCGTCGAGCGAGATGGCGAAGGGGTCGGTCTCGCACGGTCCGGTCCAGGTGTCCGTGTAGGCGCCGACGTCGGCCAGGCGCACCGGCGCGAGCCGCGGTGCTCGCAGCAGCGCGGGCGAGCGCCACCGCCTCGCGGGCTGCGGCGCGGATGCCGTCGGGGGTGAGCTCGCTCGTGGCGGCGAAGCCCCAGGCGCCGTCGGCGATCACGCGGACGCCGATGCCGAGCGACTCGCCGCTCTCGATGCCCTCGACGCGCCCCGTGCGGACGGAGATGCGTCTGCTGTCTCGTCTCGACGACGCGCGCATCCGCGTAACGTGCACCTGCCGTCTGCGCGGCGTCGAGCGCGAGCGCAGACAAGGTCCCTCATGCGGCCTCCAGGTGTTCGTGCGGGGCGACCAAGAGCGGCGCGATGCGCCTGTGAGTCAGCCTACTGCACCGCGGTAGTCGGGTCGACGACGGCGCCCGTGATCGGCGAGGTGCGGTACTGCCAGTCGTACCGGCGGGCACCCGCGTAGTCCTTGCGATCAGCGAGCTTGGAGAGCTTCACGTAGTCGCCGGTGTGCGGCGCGTGGATGAAGTACCCGGCTCCGACGTACATGCCCACGTGGTAGACGGGCGAGCCGAAGAAGACCACGTCTCCGGCCTTCAGGTCCGCCGGGGCGATCTTCTCGCCAAGCTGGAACTGGGCTCCGGAGTAGTGCGGCAGGCGCACGCCGTGCTGGTTCATCACGTACATGACGAGTCCGGAGCAGTCAAAGCCGCTCGGCGTGGCACCGCCCCAGAGGTACGGGACGCCGTGATAGGCGAGCGCGGTCTCGACCGGCGAGCCGGGCTCGACCACGATGCCGGCCCTGTTCGCCCCGGCGAGCACCTGACGGAGCAGCTCCGCCTCGGCAAACTGGCGCTCGGCCGCCCGGCTGTCGAGCAGCGCGAGCAACTCGGTCTGTGCGGCGGCGAGAAGGCCCTCACGCTCCTGGATGCGGAGCATGACCTCGATCTGGCGCGCCTGCAACTCGAACTCGAGCGAGCGGGCGTGGAGCGCTTCGTCCTCGAGCTCGGCCGCCTGGATCGCGACCTGGTCACGCTGGGCAGCGAGCGCAGCAGCGATATCCGCGTCGCTCTGGCCGATGGCGTGCAGGAACTTGATGCGCGCCAGGAAGTCGGAGACCGACTTGGAGCCGAGCAGGATCTCGATGACATTGAGCTCACCGCTGCGGTAGATGTCGCGTGCACGCTCCGAGAGCGTGTCTTGCTGTATCTCGAAGGCGATCTCGGCGTTGGCGAGGTCCGCCTTGGTCGAGGTCAGGTGTTCCTTGGTGGCCTCGAGCTCCATGACGGCCTTGTTGTAGGCCTCGGCGGCGATCGCGAGTTCCCTGTCGAGTTCGTCGAGCTGCGCCTCGAGTTCGTCGAGTGCAGCCTGCTTGGCCGCCAGCTCGGCGCGGAACGCCTCGGTCTCCGCATCGGTGGGTGCCAGGACCGGACTCTCCGCGGCGGGGGCCGGTGCTTCGGGTGCGGGTGTGGTGGTCGCCGTCTCGGACGGGACCGCGAAAGCCGGCGCGGAAAGCAACGCGAAGGCGGTTACCAGGGCAACCGTCCGCAGTAGAAATCCCATGTGAGTCGTCTTTCTCATGGTGCCTTTCTTGTCAGAACGACTCTCGCATACCGACCTTACCCAGTTCTTGCGAAAACCTTGCCGAGTTTGCCTTTGGTGCGAACACCGGCCGTTGAGCGCACATGATACACCGCGCGCATCACGCCACTGAGCCTACCAGGTATTGGCGAAGGTGTTGTCGTGCGTGCAGCCGGTGTCACATCTGCTTGAGCTCCAGTTCGAGTACGTGTAGCTCCGCAATTCGACCGCGTACAGCCTGGTCGATGCGTACGTGCCCTCGTTGGTGTACGCGAGCAACCGCGGCCGCTTCCATCCGTGGGGGACACCGGCGTGGCAGTAGTTGCACTGGCCCTGCGCGCCCGTGGCGTGACTGGGGTGCGTGTCGTTGCAGGCGTCGAGGTTCGTGTGGCACTTGGCGCAGATATTGGTGGTGTTGCTCATCCCGGACGCCGTGCTGCTTAGACTGGTCGTTCGCCAGTTGGTCGGATATGCGGGATCGATGATCCAGTTGGTGCTCGATCCGTGCGGTCCCTTCGCCTGCGTTGCCGAGTTCTGGTCGTTCGTATGGCAATCGGTGCAGGTCATCATCGAGTTGGTGGTCCAGCCCGTCTTGAGGAAGTCCGCAGCCGGCGGTGTCGTCCATGTGTAGGACGTTCCGTTCACCGTGAACGCATTCTGCATGCCCACGCTCTGACCGAGCACGTTGTGCACGCTGAAGTTGCTCGGGTTGAACTCCATGGCGATGTCGGTCGTGCCGGCAGGTAGCGCGGTGACGTTGGCGCTGTGGCACTTGAAGCACAGGTACGCTTCGGTATCGGTCGTCGCCCCGGTCAGCCGAAGCGGCGTGTACACGGCAGGGCTCGTCCAGTTGTAGGTTCCGGGGTTGGTGATGATCGTCGGCGTCGTCTGGGTGATGTCCCGCACCGCGTCGCCGTACAGGGGGACGACGCCCCAGGCGCCGAAGACCGCGCTGCCCGGGCCGCTCGAGTTCGTGCCAGGCCACGCAGTGTCGTGGACTGCCGAGCTGGAGATCTTCTTCGTCACGTGCGGATCATGGCAGTCGGTGCACTCGGCGTGCATCGCTGCACTGATATCCGAGGCGTCCTCGAGGTCCGAATGCACACCGGTCGTGTCGGCGGGGTTGTGCGAGTTGGCCAAGATCGCCTTCGTGATCACGTCTTTGGCACCTGTCGCCCTCCGGCTCGTGACACCGGACCCCAGGCTGGTCGTGCCGTTGCCGTGGCACTGATAGCAGAGGTTTTGCTCCTGCGAGGAGGGGGCGTCGGCCGCATCGTTCTCGCGGGCGCCTGCGTTGAGGCCGGTTGCGCCCGTCGGCATCGTCCACGCTGTCAGGCGCGGGAAGTTCGACGCGTGCGGGTCATGACAGGCCGCGCAGGTCGCCTGCCCGTTGGCCGCCGACACGGTGTAGTGCCCGGAGCTGGTGAAGCCGAGGGTCGAGTCCGCGCCGATGGCCGACTTGTTCCACGTTAGAAAGTACGGTGACGCGCTCTGGTCGGAGAACGCCACGTCGTACGGCACGAGCACGGTCGCGGTGTTGGCAGCCGTGGTAGGGGCGGTGCCGTCGTGGCACTCGAGGCAGAACGCCGTGGCGGTGCCCGCGTAGGTGGTCTTCGTGTTGTCCGGCAGCGAGGCGCGCACGAGTTGCCACACCGTGCCGGCAGCGCCCTTCTGCACCGAGTGGACGTTGTGGCAGTTGGCGCAGGTGAGCGACCCCGCCGCCGTCGGATGGTGCGATGCTTTGCCGAACTGCGCAGCCACGTCCCGGCCGTTCCAGGCGAAGTTCGTGTTGCCCGTCGAAGTCCCGGCTGCGATCTCGGCGGCGTAGCCGCTGGCGCTGTGGCACGCGTAGCAGAGCTCGGCCTGTGCGTAGGTGCCGTCGGCCGAGGTGGCGCTGCTGTCGTCACCGCGGTATGCGATGAGCTTGTCGGCGGCCGAGGCGTGCTTGTTGTGGCAGGCCTCGCACTGGATCCCGGGGTTGGTCTGGTGGCCGTCGGCGTTCGCGTACACGCCCGAGGTGTTGTGCGCCGCGCTCGCGCCGTACGTGTGGTCGCCGGCCGTGCGGTCGTACGCGCCGGTACCGGCGTTGAAGTCCAGCGCCGTTGTGCCGCTGCCGTGGCACTGCAGGCAGAACGCGTTGCCGGACGGCGCGGCATCGGTACTGTAGTAGTAACTGGCGTCGGAGATCTCGGCCCGCAGGAGCTGCGTGTACGAGCTCGCATTCAGCTTGGTGCCGGTAGCCGGGTCCACGTAGTACGGGCTCTTGTGCGGCGTGTGGCACGTGGTGCACTCGGTCTCGTTGTCGATCATGTACTGGTTGTAGTGGCGCGAGACGGTGGTCGGGATGGTCTGACCCGAGGTGTAGTCGTAGAAGTCGCGCTGGACGTTTCGCACCGCCTTGTCACCGTAGCTCTTGGTCGCGTCGGTGTTGCCGTGGCAGCGGTAGCAGCCCCATGTGGACGCCGCACCGAGGTAGCCCTCGGGCGGCGCTCCGTGGACGCTGTGGCAGAGCTGGCAGTTGTAGGTGGTGTATCCGGAGCGCACGCCGCCGTGGACGTTCGGCACGATGTTGCTCGAGACGGCCTTGTTGCCGGTCGTGGTGTTCGTTGCGACCACCATGTAGTAGTAGGTGAACTTCTTGGCCAGTTCGTCGGCCTTCGGCGTCACGGTCTCCGTCGTGTTCGAGGTCGACAGTACGAGCTCACCGTTGGCGAGGTACGTGGCGATCGTCATCGGCACGTCGTCGCGATAGACCTGGTACTGGATCGAGCCGGCGTCGGTATCGGTGGACGCGGTCCACCAGATGGTCACGCCGATACCGCCCTGGTACACGGTGGCATCCCTCACGCCCGGCGCAACCGGAGCGGCCAGGGCAACGGACGGCACCGCAAGGGCCACGACCGTCACCGCCAGACACCACGAGAGACGGGTAGACCACGTCGCGCGTCCGCGAGTGGCAGCCATCGTACTCGACCTCCTCGAGCCGGCCATCACAGCACCACCGACTGAACGAACTCCAGGTCTGCGCAGGTCTCGCCGAGCGTGCTGAGGCGCCATTCGCCGTTCACGAAGCGCAGCACGATCGGGATGGTATGTTCCGAGGTGATCCCGCCGTCGGTCCAGGTGACGATCGCGTATGCGAAGTAGAGCGTGGTGTCACCCGCCGCAAAGACATTCACATTGCCGCCGAGCGCGGACTCGGAAATCGGTGGGTACGTGTTGGCAAGCGTCTCCACGAACGTGGACTGGTCGCCCTCATCGTCGGCGAGCAGGAGTGACAGGTCGCCCTCGTCTCCACGCCCGAGTGCATCGGCCACTGCTTCAGCCATCGCGCCCAGCTCCACTGCATTGGTCTCGACGACCCTGCGGGTCTCTTCGAGATACGCCTGCTCCTCCGGTGTCGTGGGCGGCGGAGTTGAACCGTCGGTCACCGGCGCTGCAGGAGCGGTGGTCTTCCTGGTGGATTTCGTGGACTTTGGCGGGACGATCTCGCCGGTCTTGGTGGTGGCGACGAGAGGAGCGCCTGCCGCCGTATCGCCCGAGTTTGTCTGGGCGGTGTCCGCCGACCCCGTGCGGTCGACCGGATCCGAGGCTGCCAGGTCATCTCCCGGCGCGCTGTCCTCAGACGGGCCGCCGGGGAGCAGGACCGCCGCCATGATCACCAGAACGATCACGACCGCGCCGATCGCTACACCACGTCGTGAGATCTGCCGAGCCACCATCCACCCCTCACAAGAGAGACTGCTCCAAACCATTCATCGGTGCGCGCGCGTAGTAACAGTAGTGTTCCAGGTGACAGCATTCCGGGAACGGTGCCTGGTCAAACGCCTGTCGGGTGTATTGCGCCGCTGGTCCGGAACTTTCCGACGGACGGCGAATGATGATCGCGTCGGATTGCATCCCGAAAAGGATGGATTGCATCCCGCCACGGACCGTGATAACCTCGTTCTCCCGTTGCGGGGTGGAGCAGTCTGGTAGCTCGTCGGGCTCATAACCCGAAGGTCGTCGGTTCGAATCCGGCCCCCGCGACCAACAAGACCAAAAGGTCAGAGGCCCAATCGCCTCTGACCTTTCTTGATTCTCGGACTCTCTATGCGCTGGGCTCGTCCAGCTCCGCGTTGCGCTGCGCCGCTCGCCCGGACCCTGAAGAATGCTGGCGCGCTATTTGCGTGAGAAGACGTCTTGGCGGGTAGTACTTGTAACTAGTGATACAAACCCCCGTTTACCCCATGGGGTATCGCGGTATATGGTCACTGCGGTGTCATGCGGGACACCGCGAAGGTCGCAAAGCACGACACACAGGGGCTGCAAAGCAGGGAGGTAACGCAATGAACCATCACATGCGTGGCGTGATCGTGAGGCTCGTACTGATCGCGTCACTGCTCCTACTGGGTCCGGCGCAGGGGATTGCGGTGGCGCAGTCCACCGCTGAACCCGCTGCTGGAACCACCCAGATGTCGGAGGAAGAGCTCCGCGATAAGAACAACGACGTGATGAACTCGCGCGTCTCGCAGGAGCAGCGCGAGGCCGCCGCCGTGCGCGCGAAGGTGATGTGGCAGGCTGCTAAGGTGTCAGGCGGCGTGAGCGCGTCAGCCGTGCAGCCCACCCCGAACCCCGGGGGCATCCCTGACTACTTCGGTACGCCGGATCCCATCACGGGTCGCCCGGTTGCCAACTGGGCGTACAGCCCGCTCCTGCGAAAGTTCGTCGATACGCTGCCGGGAGTCGGGCCGGCGGGTGCAAACAACCTCGGCAACTACATCGGAGTTGCGCATCCTGATACCGTCACGTACCCCGGCTCGGACTACTACGAGATAGAGCTACGTGAGTACGAACAGCAGCTGCATAGCGACTTGCCTCCCACTCGTCTGCGCGGCTACGTGCAGGTCAACAACGGCACCGATCCCGGTGTGGCGAATCCGACCTTGGCCGACAACACGGTCGCGCCTGACCCCATCGGCTACCTCGGCCCGTTCGTCTTCGCCACCAAGGACCGCCCCGTTCGCGTGAAGTTCACGAACAAGCTGCCGACCGGCGAGGGTGGTGACCTGTTCATCCCGGTAGACACCTCGGTCATGGGCGCAGGTATCGGCCCGGACGAGACGACCATGTACACGCAGAACCGGGCCACGCTGCACCTGCATGGTGGCATCAGCCCGTGGATCAGCGATGGTACGCCGCACCAGTGGATCACGCCTGCCGGCGAGGACACGAACTATCCCAAAGGCGTCAGCGTGAAGAACGTGCCGGACATGCCGGACCCTGGCGACGGCTCGATGACGTTCTTCTACACCAACCAGCAGAGCGCCCGTCTCATGTGGGTGCACGATCACAGCTACGGCATCACTCGGCTGAACGTCTACGTCGGTGAGGTCATGCCGTACGCCATCACTGACGACGTTGAAGCGGACCTCATCGCGCGTGGGATCATTCCTGACGCCGAGGACACCATTCCGCTCGTGGTCCAGGACAAGACGTTCGTGGATGCCGAGACCATCGGGACGACCGACCCGACGTGGAACTGGGGCTCCACGCCCCCGTACCCACACACGGGCGACCTGTGGATGCCGCACGTCTACGTTCCGGCACAGAACCCGGCAGATCCCGGCGGCATGAATGCGACCGGTCGTTGGCACTACGGACCGTGGTTCTGGCCGCCCACAAGCAACATCGACTTCCCGCCAATCGACAACCCGTACTATGTGGACGCGGCGACCACGCCATGGGAGAACCCACTCATGCCGGCAACGCCGAACCCCTCGATGGGTATGGAGGCGTTCCACGACACCCCGCTCGTGAACGGCGTGGCGTACCCGACGGTCACGGTCGACCCGAAGGCGTACCGGCTTCGCATCCTGAACGGTGCTTCGGACCGCTTCTTCAACCTGCAGATGTACATGGCCGACCCCACGGTGATCACCGACGGACGGCCGGACGCTCACTGAAGTGAAGATGGTTCCTGCGGTGCCGACGCCGGCATATGATGTCGCCTACCCAGACATCGTCTGGCCGTCTGACGGTCGGTCGGGTGGCGCACCGGATCCGGCGGCTGCCGGTCCCGAGTGGGTGCAGATCGGAACGGAGAGCGGCTTCCTGCCTGCGCCGGCAATCATCCCCCAGCAGCCCATCACCTGGAACGGAGATCCCACCACGTTCAATATGGGCAACGTCCAGGACCACAGCCTGCTGATCGCCCCGGCCGAACGCGCTGACGTCATCGTGGACTTCTCGGCGTACGCGGGCCAGACGCTCATCCTGTACAACGACGCGCCGACCGCCTTCCCGGCGCTTGACGCCCGCACCGACTACTTCACCGGTGATGAGGACATGACCGACACCGGCGGCACGTTCTCGACAGAAGCCGGCTTCGGCCCGAACACCCGCACTATCATGCAGATCAAGGTCGCCGATGCGGCTCCCGCGCCGGCCTACGATCTTGACGCTCTCAACGCGGAGTTCGTCTCGACCGGGCCGAACACCAGCGTGTTCGAGCGCGGCCAGCACCCCGTCATCGTTCCGGACGCTCGCTATGACGCTGCGTACGACAATGCCGTCCCGTTCGTGGCTGACCCGTACGTGCGCATCTACGAGAACCTCACCAAGACGTTCCAGCTGATGGACGGCTCGAGCATCACCCTCCCGCTCGAGCCCAAGGCCATCCAGGACGAGATGGGCGAGGCGTTCGACCAGATGTATGGTCGCATGTCCGGCAACCTCGGCTTGCAGATCCCGGGAGTGGGAGGAGTGCAACAGAACCTCGTCCTCTACGGGTTCCTGGATCCGCCGACAGAGAACCTCGTGGATCAGATGTCACCGCTATCCCCGGTGCTCGCCGACGGTACGCAGATATGGCGCATCACGCACAACGGCGTGGACACGCACCCCATCCACTTCCACCTTTATGACGTACAGCTGATCAACCGCGTGGGCTGGGACGGCGCGCTTAGGCCGCCTGACGACAACGAGCTCGGCTGGAAAGAAACGGTGCGCGTGAGCCCGCTCGAGGACACGATAGTGGCGCTCAAGCCGGTTGCTCCGAAGATGGACTTCGGCATTCCCGACAGCGTGCGGCCGCTCGACGTGACGATGCCTCTTGGCACTTCGGGGCAGTTCTCGCCATTCGATCCCCTCGGCCAGCCGCGGACGGTCACAAACGAGCTCTACAACTTCGGCTGGGAGTACGTGTTCCACTGCCACATCCTGAGCCATGAAGAGATGGACATGATGCGGCCTGTGACGCTTGCGGTTGACCGGGCGATCCCGGACGCACCCAACCCGCTTGCGGCCAGCGGAGACCCGGGCTCGGTGGCCGGAATCGACCTCACCTGGGTGGATCCCACCCCGATCCGGCCGAATCTGACCATCCTGAGCTCACTCGAGACCACCGCCGAGGTAGGCTTCCGCGTTGAGCGGGCGCCGCTCTCCGAAGGCGGCGTGGCAGGCGACTTTGAGACCATCAAGATCGGCGAAGCCAACTCCGAGGCGTTCACCGACCTCACCACCATCCCCGGGCGCGCCTACCGGTACCGGGTCGTGGCGTTCAACGCCGCACTCGATCCCACGCTTCTGGGCGCTTCCAACGAGTTCGACATCTTCCCGGCCGCCGACGTCTACTTCGACAGCTTCGTGACCGCGCCCACTGCGGGACCGGGCGGCACCATCTCGCCCGCCACACCGAGCAGCGTGCCGGTCAGCGCGCCTGCGGACCTGACGTTCGACTTCACGCCGGATCCGGGCTATCACGTGGCCGACGTGCTCGTCGATGATGTCTCCGTCGGCGCGCCCGCGTCCTACACGATCCTGGCAGCCGATGCTGCGGACCACACCATCCACGTGAACTTCGCGATCAACGAGTACCCGATCACGCCAACGGCAGGGGCGAACGGACGGATCTGGTGGACCAACATCCAGAACCCGGATCCGGGTGGACCGGTGCCGCCGGCACCTCAGGCGGACCCGTTCGTGCAGCACGCGGTAGAGATGCAGACGTTCGTGTTCGTACCTGATCCCGGGTACCAGGTGGCCGACGTGCTGGTGGACGGCGTGTCGATACTCGTCCCCGGCCAGGATCCACCGGAGTTCTACACGTTCTCGAGCGTGACCGGACCGCACACGATTCACGTGGACTTCGAGCTCCAGACCTTCACGATCACCCCGAGCGCGAGCGCGGGCGGCAGCATCTCGCCGGCCTCGCCGCAAACGGTCGTGATCGCCACGGACCAGACGTTCACCATGACGGCCGATCCCGGCTATCACCTGTCGGAGCTCCGCGTTGACGGCGCGCTTGTGCCGACTGCGAGCACCTACACGTTCACCAACGTGCAGGCGGACCACACGATCGCAGCGACGTTCGTGAGCAATCGCATGCTGCCGATCTACAGGTTCTACAACCTGCTCAACGGCAGCCACTTCTACACGGCGTCGCAGGACGAAAGGGACATGGTCGTGGTGACCTGGCCCAGTGTCTGGGCGTACGAGGGAGTGGCCTACTCGGTCAATCTCGACAATCCGGCGAATGTCGATCCGCTCTATCGCTTCTACAATCGGCTGCGTGGTACGCACTTCTACACCGCCTCGCTCGAAGAGCGTGACATGGTGATCGCCACTTGGCCCGATGTGTTCTCCTACGAAGGCATCGCCTACAACATCTCTGCAACGGAGGCCGTGGATACGATGCCGGTGTACCGGTTCTATAACGTCCGGTCAGGCAGTCACTTCTACACCGCCTCGGCTGCCGAGCGTGATGCTGTGATCGCCACATGGCCGGACATCTTCACCTACGAGGGAGTGGCGTTCTACGTCGGATACTGATGGCGCAGAACCGCGAGCGACTCGGCACGGGCCGCTCCTGATTCACCGAATGAACGGCGGGCCGCCCCACACGGGGGCGGCCCGCTCGCATTGAGGGAAGCGTTCGACAGCGCCGTTCATTCGCCCCGCGAACGGCCCGACGGGGGCCGGACTTTGTGCCCCGAAGTTACAAGACGACCCTTGCATTCGTTCGTTCCTCACGCAATCATCTACGAGCGGCTGCACGCCAATGTGGCCGTTCCGACGCGCACGCGCAGCATCGCCTGCAGGGAATCATGATCCATAGGCCTTGCCTTCGGCTGCCGTGTCTCGGGTCGCGCGGGCGTAGGGGTACGCTTGCGAGGAATGCTGCCGGTAGAGGGAGGGACCGCCCGTGAGGTGGACGCTATGAGCGAGATGTACATCCGCCAGGGGGATTTCGCACCGTTCGTGGACGCGATGATCGCGGCAACGCGAGTCATCGGTCCGGTCGGGAAGCGCAAGAAGTTCGTCTACGAGCCCCTGGAGTCGTCTTCCGACCTGCGGCTGGACTTCGATGTGACGGTCTTGCCGCCGAAGAAGGTCTTCTTCCCGCCGGCGCAGGAACTCGTCCGCTTCGACGGCGATCTCGTCGGGGGCTGCATCGCACCGATCGATACCGTGCTCTTCGGCGTTCACTTCTACGACGTCAAGGGCATCGACATGACCGACTTCCTCTTCCGCGAGCGCAACGCTGACTACGACTACCTCGCGCAGCGGGAGGCGACCACGATCGTCGCCTCCAGCATCCAGGCGATCTCCCCGCGCGCCTTCTGGGACTCGGTGGGGTCGGAGGTCGAGCCGAAGGGCCACGACGCCTTCCTCACGAAGCTCGACGGCGGCTACGTGCTGGAGACGCGCACGCCGAGGGGCGAGGCGCTCATCGCGTACGGCACGTTCCGCGATGCCACGCCGGAGGAAGTACAGGCAGCGGCCGACGTGAACGCCTCGGTGATGGGCCGCTGTCCCGAGCGCCTCGCGTACTCCACCAACGCGATCGCCGAGAAGGTGCGCGATTCCTTCGGCGATGAGAAGCTGTGGCGAGAGCTTGCGAACGGCTGCTTCTCGTGCGGCTCGTGCAACACGGTGTGCCCCACGTGCTACTGCTTCGACGTGAAGGACACCTGGAACCTCGACCAGACATCAGGGCAGCGCACGCGCTACTGGGACTCCTGTCTCACCCGCGAGTTCGCGGCGGTAACCATGGCAGGTGGCGGGACCGAGAACTTCCGCGAGCATCACTCCGCGCGGTTCCGTCACCGCTTCATGCGCAAGACGAGCTACCTGAACGAGAAGCTCGGCGGGCCCGCGTGCACGGGATGTGGGCGCTGCTCGCAGGCGTGCACGGTGGACATCGCCGATCCGGTCAAGGTCATCACGACCATCATGGAGGTGACGTCATGAGCTGCTCATGTTCGGGGAACGGCTCGAACGAGAGCCTCTTTCTGCCGCGCGAAGCCAAGATCCTGCACGCCCACCAGCCGACCGCGACCGAGAAGCATTTCACCCTGCAACTTGTCGGCGGTGAGCGTTTCGAGTTCCAGCCGGGTCAGATCATGGAAGTCGGCGTGATGGGTTACGGTGAGATCCCCATCGGACTCGCCAGCTCACCCACGCGCACAGACACGTTCGAGATCGTGGTGCGCACAGTCGGACGGGTCTCGACCGCCATCAACATGAAGGGCAACGGCGATTCGCTCTGGGTACGGGGACCGCTGGGCCACGGGTTCGATCTTGATGCCCTGCGTGGTCACGACGTTCTCGTCGTGGCCGGCGGCATCGGCATCTGCCCCACGCGCAGTCTCATCCAGTACATCGCGGACCGGCGCGACGAATTCGAGCGCTTCGTGCTCTTCTACGGCGCCCGCGACCCGCTGCAGCTGCTGTTCCCCGAGGACCGTGGGGTGTGGCGTGCGGCGCACGACATCGAATACCACGAGACCGTCGACCGGGCCGATGTCGCCTGGACGGGCAACGTCGGCGTCATCACCACGCTCTTCAAGACCACCCACCTTGCCGCGGATACCCGCGTGGTCATCTGTGGGCCGCCCGTGATGTTCGAATTCGTCATCCGCGAGCTCGATTCGATCGGCATCAAGCGTGACAACATCTTCGTGGACCTTGAGCGCCGCATGAAGTGCGGCGTGGGCAAGTGCGGTCACTGCCAGATCAACGACAAGTACTGCTGCATCGACGGGCCGGTCTTCCCCTTCTCGGAGATCCAGGCGCTCGAGGAGGCGATATAGATGACCGAGAAGCGCAAGCCCACCGTCGCCTTCTTCGACTTCGCCAGCTGTGAGGGCTGCCAGATCGAGTTCACCAACTACGGTGACGAGGCGACGCTCGAGCTCCTCAAGCACGTCGAGCTGGTCGAGTTCCGCGAGGCGATGACCGAGACCACCACCGAGCGCATCGACATCGCGCTGGTGGAAGGCAGCTTCACGCGTAAGGCGGACCGCCGGCGGCTGCAGGACATCCGTCGCCGGGCCAAGATCGTCGTGGCATACGGCGCGTGTGCGGCAACCGGCGGCATCAATGCGCTCAAGAACCACCAGGACGACTATCATGAGGCCGTCTACGGCGAGCACGGCCGCGATGCGCACCTGGAGTCCGGCCCCGCGCTGCCTATCTCGGCAGTCATCAAGGTCGACTACGAGGCCAAGGGATGTCCGATGAGCAAGTACGAGCTCCTCGACATCATCTCGTGCCTCCTGCACGGCGCCGAGCCGACGGTCCCGTCGTATCCGGTGTGCGTGGAGTGCAAGCGCCGCGAGACGATCTGCCGCTACGACGAGGGCGACCACTGCATGGGCATGGTGGCCCGCGCGGGGTGCGGCGCGCCGTGTCCTGCCGACGGCATCCCCTGCGAGGCGTGCCGGGGGTTCGTTGATGAGCCCAACCTGCGCTCCCTGGAGAGGGTGCTCATGGAGCGTGCCGGATTCAGTCAGAAGCGGGCGGTCGGCAAGGCCCGCATGTTCACGGCGAACCTGAGGGGCTGATGACGCCAATGCTGCAGAACCTGAACGTGGACATTCATCACCTCACTCGCGTCGAGGGTCACGGAAACATCGTCGTGAACGTGAAGGACGGCACCATCGAGAAGTGCGAATGGCAGGTCCCCGAGGCACCTCGCTTCTTCGAGGCGATGGTGCGCGGCCGTCACTACTCCGAGGTCGCGCGCATCACGAGCCGCATCTGCGGCATCTGCGCGATCGGCCACTCGCTCGCTTCCGTGAAGGCCACCGAGGCCGCACTCGGCATCGAGGTCACGCCGCAGACCAAGAAGCTGCGGACCATCCTCAAGCACGCCGAGAACTTCGACTCGCACGTCCTGCACGTCTACATCCTCGTCGCGCCGGACCTGCTCGGCGTGCCTTCGGTGTTCCCGCTCGTGGCCACGCACGGCGAGGTCGTCGCGCGAGCGCTGCGTCTGAAGCGGCTTGCACACGAGTGGGGCTCGCTCATCGGCGGACGCACCACGCATCCCACCACGGTCATTCCCGGTGGTTTTGCGAAGCTTCCGACCGTCCGCGAGCTTGCCGCGATGCGCGAGAGGCTGGTCGCGGCGGTGCCCGATCTTGTGGCAACGCTCGAGACCGTGCAGGCGCTCGCGCCGAACATCCCGGCGTTCGACCGGCCCACCGAGTACATGGCGGTCACGTCGGACGACGAGTACGGTCTCTACGACGGCTACGTGCAGACGATCCTTGCCGACGGCGACCGCGCGCGCTACGAGGTGGCGGACTACCGGAGCGTCACCAACGAGTTCGTCGTGCCTCAGTCGACCGCGAAGTACACGCGCAACCGCCTCGACAGCTATGCCGCTGGCGCGCTTGCGCGGTTCAACGTCAACTACGACCAGCTGCACCCGGAGGCCAAGAAGGCCGCCGAGGCGCTGGGCATCCAGCCCGTCTGCACGAACCCGTACATGAACTCCGTGGCGCAGGTGGTCGAAGTCGTGCACTCGGCGTACGAGGCGATCCGATTGATGGACGAGCTCATCGCCGAGGGCATCGTTGACGAGGAACCCGTGAAGCCGACCAGGTTCGGCCGGGGCGCTTCGGCGGTTGAGGTGCCGCGCGGCATCCTCTTCCACGAGTACGAGTACGATGCCGAGGGCATGTGCGTGAACGCCAACTGCATCATCCCGACGAACCAGAACCACGGCAACATCCAGCGCGACTTCGACCAGCTGGTGCCTCAGCTGCTTGCCGCAGAGACTTCGGAGGACGACATGGCGCTCCGACTCTCGATGCTTGTTCGTGCGTACGACCCGTGCATCTCCTGCTCGACGCACTACCTGGATGTGGAGTTTCTCAGGTAGTCCGAACGAGGACGCACTCGAGCGCCCGCCCGCGTCGCGCGTGGGCGGGCGCCTTCATCGGGGGGGGGGCTTCATGCAGCACCTCGTGGGCATCGGCAACTACAACGGCCTCGACGACTCGATCGGCCTTCGCATCGTCGAGGCGATCGCCGGGGCGGGGCTCGACCGGGGCTTCCAGGCCATCGAGCTTGGTGGCAATCTGCTCGACCTCCTGCACTATCTCGGCGAGGACACCGAGCGCGTCCTCATCGTGGACTCCGCCCGGATGGGGATGGCTCCGGGCGAGTACGCGCTCTTCCAGCCCGATCAGGTGGCGACGCGCAAAGGGTCGGCGGGTTTCAGCACGCACGAGGGTGACTTGCTGAAGGTGCTCGAACTCGGCGCAGCGCTCGGAAGGCCGCTGCCGCCCATCACCATCCTGGGGATCGAGCCCGCGGAGATCGAGACGGGCTTCGGCCTCTCGGAGGCGCTCGCGGGCCGCATGGACGAGTACATACGGGTCGTGGTGGCGTTCTTCGCCTGACGGCGGCTCCGGGGCACGCATCCGACGAAAAACATCGTTCATGCTCAAACTATAGATATTCCCAGGTTGCGTGCGATAGAATGCGCAAACCACCAGATAGCAACGGCTATCGATGACAAAGGGGGTAGGCATGCTGCACGAGCGGACACGTAAGGTCCTCGCGCTGGCGCTTGCTCTCGTTATGGTGTTCGGCCTGTTCGGTACTGCGGGCTGTACCACCGACGAGGGTGAGGGCGACGGCGAGGAGACGACCGGCGAAGCCGAGATCATCAAGATCGGCGTCCAGACGGCGCTGACCGGCCCGCTGCCGGACTACGGTAAGGCTGCAAAGCAGGGCGCCGAGTTGGCGGTCGAGGACTTCGGTACCTTCGAGATGGACGGCACGACCTACCAGGTCGAGCTCGTCGTTCTTGACGACAAGGCCGAGCCCGCCGAGTCTGCCGTCGTCGCACAGACGATGGTCGACGAGGGTGTCGTGGGTGTCATCGGTTCGCTTACCACCGGCGCTACCCTCTCGGCGATCCCGATCTACGCCGAGAACCGCATCCCGCAGATCAGCGGTTCGGTGACGGGCCCCAAGGCCAATGCCGAGAGTGTCGATACCTTCTATCGCACCTGCTGGAGTGACGCGATCCAGGGCGAGGCGCTCGCTGCCTGGGCGATCGAGCTCGGCGCCAAGAAGGTCGTTCTCATGGACGACAACGGCGCGTACGCCGTGGGTCTGGCCGACGTGGCCGAGACCGCACTCAAGGACGGCGGCGTTGAGACGCTCCGCCAGAACTGCCAGAGCGGCGACAAGGACCTCTCGGCCCAGGTCGCCAACGTCAAGGAGTTCGCTCCTGACGCCATCATCTTCACCGGCTATCACCCCGAGGCGGGCCTGATGCGCAAGCAGATGGTCGAGGCCGGTCTGGGTGACGTCATCTTCATGGGTGGCGACGGCATCAAGTCGGCCGAGTTCGTGGCCGAGGCCGGCGGCGCCGCGAATGCCGCGGGCTGCTACGCCACGTTCGGCGGCTTCCCTGAGGACCAGCAGCCGGGCTATGAGGACTTCGCTGCGAAGTACGAGGAAGCGTACGGCGAGGCTGTCGGCCCGTACGCCCAGAACAACTACGACGCGTTCGGTGCGCTGATCGCTGCCATCAAGGCCGCCGGCTCCACCGACACCGAGGACATCATCGCCGCGCTCCAGGAGCTGGAGTACGAGGGTGTCACCGGCAAGTTCAGCTTTGCAGCCGAGGCCGAGGGCGCCGTGGCCAAGGGCGACATCGTGGTCGCCGGTCTCGAGCCGTCCAACGTGCCGCGGTACGTCGTTGAGGGCGAGGACTGGGTCGCCGTCAAGTAACTGCGGCTCGTTCTGTATGTGAGTCGATCGGGGGGCGTGGGAGCGGATCCCGCGCCCCCCGCGTGCGTCCCGGCCACAGATGGTGCAGAATGCACGGAAGCATCTGCGTGCCACCCTGCAAACCGGGCAGTCCCTCGAGGAGCCAGAGTTGAGTTTGGATCACATCGTCAGCGTCACCATCGGCGGCCTGACCGTGGGCATGATCTACGCCCTCATCGCGCTTGGGTACACGATGGTCTACGGCGTGCTGAAGTTCATCAACTTCGCTCACGGCGAGGTCTTCACGATCGGCGGCTACGTTGCAGCGTTCACGCTGCTGTACCTGGGCGTAAGTGACGACATGTCACCGCTCGTGCTTGCCGGCTGTATCGCGCTCGCGCTCGTTGCGGCGGTGCTCGTGCCGATGACCATCGGCTTCCTCGTGGAGCGCATCGCCTACCGGCCGCTCCGGGGCCGCTCGCGGATCATCCCGCTGCTGTCGGCCATCGGCGTGTCGATCGTGATGCAGCAGCTGATCATCCTGGTGTTCGGCCCCACGCCGGTCACGATGCCGACGCTTGCGATCGGCTCGGCCGCGTTCGACGTCTTCGGCATCCGCATCCGCGTGCTCGCGGTCGTGATCATCACGGTCT
Source organism: uncultured Actinomycetes bacterium (assembly GCA_963700295.1). Lineage (GTDB taxonomy): Bacteria > Actinomycetota > Coriobacteriia > Anaerosomatales > Anaerosomataceae > UBA6100. The sequence continues at coordinate 135,133 of CAVOWY010000004.1, forward strand.
CGGCGCTGCTCATGCTCGGTCTCACGTACCTCGTGAAGTCCACACGCATCGGCAAGGCGATGCGGGCGACGTCGCAGGACATGGAAGCCGCCGAGATGATGGGCATCGACACCAACAAGACGATCGCCTTCACGTTCATCGTGGGTTCGGCGCTCGCCGGTGTCGGTGGCCTGCTCGTGGTGATGTACTACGGCTCGCTCAAGTACGACGCCGGTTTCCTCTACGGCCTCAAGGCGTTCACTTCGGCGGTGCTCGGCGGCATCGGTAACATCCCCGGCGCCGTGGTGGGCGCGCTCGTTCTCGGCATGACCGAGACATACGGCGTGAGCCTCGACCTCGGCCTCCTGGCGTGGTTCCTCGTGGCCGGGCTCATCCTCGGACTGTACGTGCAGATGGTGCGCGTTCCGCGCCGTCGCCTGCAGCACATCGCCGACGACCGCCGCACGCCGGCGTACGAGCGCAGCATCAACAACGTCTACCGCCTCACTCCGTACTACGGCGTCAAGACGCTGCTCTCCGAGCGCACCGACGCGCTGCTGTGGGTGTCGGCGGCGCATGCGATGCGGCTGATGTTCGGCAACATCTTCCTCGCGGTGTCCGCGGCGGTGATGTTCGCCAATGCGACGTACCGCATCGACACGCGCTGGCAGCCGGTCATCGCGTTCGTGGTGCTGATGGTGATCCTCATGTTCCGGCCGTCGGGCATCCTCGGCGAAGCCATCACGGAGAAGGTGTAGCCGATGAACAAGTTCACCGGACGCATCTCCTCGCTTCTGGCCGGCGTGCCGCGCGGTGCGTACGTCGCGCTCGGCATCGTGATCGCAGCCGGCTTCCCGCTGCTGAACCTGATAGGCGTGGTCGAGACCGCGTGGCTGCGCGTGGGCGTGTTGGCCCTGCTGTTCGTGATGCTGTCGCTGGGACTCAACATCGTGATGGGCGAGACGGGGCTGCTGAACCTCGGGTACATCGCGTTCTTCGCGTTCGGCGCCTACGCGACCGCGCTGCTGTCCTCGCCGAAATTCGAGATCCAGTGGCCGTTTCTGGCGGTGCTCGCGGTGAGCACGCTCATCGCGATGGTGGCGGGCTTTGTGATCGGCCTGCCCACGCTCAGGTTGCGAGGCGACTACCTCGCCATCGTCACGCTCGCCTTCGGCGAGATCGTGCGCCTCACGATCATCAACCTCCAGGGCCTTACCAACGGCCCGAACGGCGTCACCGGCATCTACTCGCCGATGCTTGCGAGTGAGAAGACGGTGGAGCGTCTGGGCGATGCGGGCTGGGCGGCGTGGCTCACGGTGGACAAGCCGATCGAGTACTACTACCTGGTGCTCGTATGCGTGGTCGTGGTCGCACTTCTGCTCTCGAACCTCAAGAACTCGCGCATCGGCCGCGCGTGGAACGCGCTGCGCGAAGACGAACTCGCGGCCATCTCCTCGGGCATCACCGCCTCGCGGGCCAAGATGCTCTCGGTGGTGCTCTCGGCCGGTATCGCCGGCTTCGCAGGCTCGCTCTACGCGTACTACGCGAACGTCATCAGCCCCGAATCGTTCCTGTTCATGCAGTCCGTGATCGTGGTCTGCATGGTCGTGCTCGGCGGCATGGGATCCATCCCCGGCGTGATCCTCGGCGCGATCGTGCTACAGGCGCTGCCGCAGCTCATCCGCGAGGCCGCGGGCGCGGCGCGCAGCGACTTCGAGGTCTACCGGATGCTCATCTTCGGCGTGCTCATCGTCGTGATGGTCATCTTCCGTCCCGAGGGCCTGCTGCCCGACAAGCTGTGGCGACGCGAGTCGCACGAGGTGGATCCGCGCGAGCTCGAGAAGACCCGTCAGAACCTCTTCGATCTCGAAGAGGGCGAGAAGGACCTGGAGGTGTAGCCGTGGGCGCGATACTCGAACTGCAGGGCGTGTCCATGAGCTTCGGCGGTCTCAAGGCCGTGGACAACCTCTCATTCACCGTCAACGAGAACGAGATCGTCTCGATCATCGGGCCGAACGGCTCGGGCAAGACGACCACGTTCAACGTGATCAGCGGCCTGTACGAGCCGGACAGCGGCGAGATCCTCCTCAAGGGAGAGAGCGTTGCCGGTCTGCGCCCCGACCAGGTGCACGACAAGGGCATCTCGCGCACGTTCCAGTCGCTGCGCCTGTTCTCGAACATGAGCGTGCTCGAGAACGTGCTCGTGGGCATGCACTCGGTCACCGACGCGGGGCTCGTCTCCTCGATGCTGCGCCTGCCGAAGGTACGTCGCGAGGAGAAGGCGATGCGCGAGCGCGCGCAGGAGATCCTCGAGATGTTCCCGGGCCGATTCTCCGGGCCGCGCCAGCAGCAGCCTGCGTTCTCGCTCTCCTACGCCAACCGCCGTCGCCTTGAGATCGCCCGCGCACTTGCCTCGGACCCCACGCTGCTCATGCTCGACGAGCCGGTGGCCGGCATGAACCCGATGGAGTCCCACGAGGTCATGGAACAGATCAAGGTCCTGCGCGACAAGGGCTACACGATCATCATGATCGAGCACGACATGCACGTGGTCGAGGGTGTGTCCGACCGCGTGATCGCGATGGACCACGGCGTGATGATCGCCGAGGGCACGTACCATGAAGTCGCCAACGATCCGCAGGTTGTGGAGGCCTATCTTGGCAAGCGAGCAGCAGAAGCCACTGCTTGAGTTCCGGGGCGTCGAGACCTACTACGGGCGCATCCAGATCCTCAAGGGCGTGGACTACGTGGTCAACCCGGGCGAGATCGTGTGCCTGCTCGGCGGCAACGCATCGGGCAAGTCCACGACGATGAAGGCCATCCTGGGCATCGTGAAGCCCGCCAAGGGCGAGGTCCTGTGGGAGGGCGAGGTCATCAACAACCTCCGTACGGCCGAGCGCATCAAGCGCGGCGTGGCCACCGTGCCCGAGAACCGCAGGCTCTTCCCGCACCTCACGGTGCTCGAGAACCTCGAGATGGGCGCCTATACGCGCTCGGACACCGCCGAGATCGCCGCCGACCTCGAGCGCGTCTACGAGTTCTTCCCGAAGCTCGCCGAGCGCCGCAAGCAGCGCGCCGGCACGCTCTCCGGCGGCGAGCAGCAGATGGTGGCGTTCGGACGGGCGCTCATGAGCCGGCCGAAGCTCATCTGCATGGACGAGCCTTCTATGGGCCTCTCGCCGGCACTCGTGGACCAGAACTTCGACCTCATCCAGCAGGTGAACGAGCAGGGTGTGGCCGTATTCGTGGTCGAACAGAACGCCACCGCCGCGCTCTCGATCGCTCACCGCGGGTACGTGCTCCAGGGCGGTCGCGTCGTGATCGAGGGCACCGCCGCCGAGCTGCTGGAGAACCCCGAGCTCAAGCGCGCGTACCTCGGCGCGTAGCGCGTCTGTCGGACGTCCGGGCACGCTCGCCCGCAGCCCCTCCCGCTCGCCCCGTCCCAGGGAGTACCATCAGTGCAGACGGATCGCCTGGGGGAGGAGTGTCACCATGTCGCGCAGTCGCCTGTTCGCCGCATTTCTCGTGCTCGCGCTGTTGCTGGCCGGTCTCGGCTGTGACGGCGGAGGAGGCGAGGGGGGCGGCACCGAATCAACCGCGGCAGACGAGCTCCCTGACGGGTTCGTGGTCGATGAGGAGAGCGCCGTCGAGCTCGCGGTGACGGCCGACGGTGGCGGCGTGGGTGTCTCCACGGGCGAAGCGTACGCGGCGGTGTACGTGCCGCCGGGCGCCGCCGAAGAAGGGGCGACGTGGACGATCACGCCGTTCGTCGAAGCGCCGGAGGGCGTCACCACCGCGCTGTGCCCGGGGGTGAACGTAGACACCGCCGGTGCCGAGCCCACCGATTGGTGCTCGATCGGCTTCTCGCTTCCGGGCACTGCCTCCGAGAACGCCACCATCGTAAAGCTTGCCGACGACGGCACGGTGGCCGAGGTGGTCGCTACCACCCGTATGGACTACGGCGGCCGTACCTTCCTCACCGCCTACGTGGACGGCTTCTCCCCCTACACGACAGCCGAAGAGGACCAGGCGGCGCGCGATGCGGCCTGGACCGAGCAGGCGAAGCAGAAGGGGCAGACACCCGACTGGACGATCAAGGTCATCGGCACCGAGACGCAGGAGAACCAGGGATGGACCTTCAACTACGAGCTCGACCTGTTCGCGTCGGGCGGCGGCATCAGCAAGGGCGGAACGTACAACGGACACGCCATGCTCAACATGGAGGGCACGTACGATGATGCGGGCGCAACCGCGCCCTACTTCACGACCTCCGGCGCGGTCAACGCGATCGGACGCGACCAGGCGCTGACGTTCTTCATCGTGGATGCTCCGACCATGAACCTACTCACGGGTGCGCCTCTCGACTCGCCATCACTGTGTGGCGCCGGGAATATGGTGCTCGAGGGCATGGGCGATCTCAACATCGAGGCGTTCGGGGCGCAGGGCGAGCACGGTGAGGTTGACGATCAGGACGTGCAGTCGACCGGCGCTGTGCCGTTCACGATAACCGTGACCACCTTCGAAGACGTGCAGGTTGAGATCGAGAACGTGGGCATCTTCCCCGGCAAGATCCTGCGCACAGCGCAGTAGGAGTCGTCATGCTCGTAGCGGCGATCGCCGCACTCATCGGCTCGGCAGCGGGCGCGTACCTGATCGGCTTCGCGCTTGCGGCCCCGCGCGGCTCGTTCTGGCGCACGAAGCGCGGCGTACTGCTCGTGGTCGTTCTCGGACTCACGCTGGTACCGCTGCCGCCGCAGATACCGGCGCTGGGTAGGGCCGCAAGCTCGCTCGGTAGTGCCGCCGAGGGGCTTAGCGCGCTTGCGTGGCCGGAGGCGCTCGGCACGGGCACCTACCTTGCGCTGTGGCTCGCCACCAGCATCGCGGCACTGCTGGTGGGCATCCGCATCTGGCAGCTGGGCACGCCCGAATGGCGCGGTGGCGCCGGTCGGGCCGTGGACGCCTCGGCGGCAAGCCGGGTGGTCGGGCTGCTGCCGCTCGCCGACCGGGTGGAGGACGCACTCGAGGTGCTCAAGCGTTCCGGACTCGGCACGCGCGACGTTCCGAACGTGGCCGAGGCCCTCCGGGCGGTGGGGAGGCGGTTCACTGACAGTCTGCCGCCATCGGACGGCGAGGTCTATCGACTCGTGTCAGCGTACGTGCCCCCGGCGGTGGCGGGTGAAGTCACCGGCCTCCTGCTCGAGGGGGCGGGTCGGCGATCGACCCGTGGCTAGTTGCGTGCCGGTGTCGACGCGGTCCGGAGCGGGATCGCTCTCGCGTAGTGGCGGGGGATAGGGGGATCAGGATGAGCGTGCGGCTTCGTTTCGCATTTGTTCTGGGGTCGCTGGTCACGGTGAGCATCCTCGCCGCCGCGTGCGACACGGGGGTCTACAAAGCCGCCGAGGAAGGTGACATCGACGCGCTCGTGGCGATGGCCGAGGACGTCACCGAAGACGAGTACGCGGTCCGTGAGGTGGCGGTCGAGAAGCTCGGCGAACTCGGCACGCCCGAGGCCGTCGATGCGCTTCTGACCTGGGTCGAGGAGGGCGCGCCTCCGGGCCTCGAGGACGACGTGGTCGCGGCGCTGGGTGCCACGGGCGATCCGCGTGCGATCGAACCGCTCCTGGCCGAACTGGCCGCGTCCGACCGGGCCTCGTCCGCCTCGGACCTCGAACCGGGCGAGGAACTGAAGCTCTGGATGATCATGCGGGGCCTCGCCAACCTCCCCGACCCGAAGGTGGCCGAGGCGCTGCTCGCCGAGCTCGACGCCGGTCATGCGGCTGCGATCAGCGAGATCGAGCTCGCGGCCGCGCTGGCGGGCCAGGGCGAGGCGATCGTCCCTGCGCTCGAGCAGCGTCTGGCGAGCAGCGACACGCTCGTCTTCGTCCCCGCATCGCGCGCGCTCACCTCGATCTTCAGCGCCACGGACAACGACGCGCGCATCGCCGAGTTGCTCGCCGGGCCCACGACGTTCCGCATCTACGATGGCGTGCTCAACGGCTTCGGGTTTGCCGAGCCCCAAGCGATGATCGACTCGCTCAACACCGTCGGCGATGTCCGGATGGCGCAGGAGATGCTCAACTCCGGGGTGGAGGAGTACGAGGCCGCCGCCGAGGCGTGGGCGTCCGCGCACGGTTACATGATCTCGACCTGGATCACGACGCCGTAGGGCCGATGCGGGTCGGGCGCGGCGCGCCCGGGGGTCGTCGTCAGATCCGCCGGTACTTCTTGAGCGCCACCACGTTGGCGCCGAAGAGCACCACGATGAACGCCCAGAGCACGACGAGGTCGAGCCATACCCCGCCGATCCCTTCGGAACGCAGCATCACCGCGCGCATCGCGTCGGCTCCGTAGGTGACCGGGAAGACGCGGCTCAGGAACTGCATCCACCCGGGCGTTTGCGAGAGATCGAGCATGCCCGAGAGCAGGATCTGCGGGATCACGATGATCTGGAGCAGCTGCATCATCTGCAGCTCGGTGGTGGCGAACTCGGAGACCAGGATGCCGAGCAGCAGCGACACGAGCGCCATCGAGAGCGCGATCAGCAGCACGAGCCAGATGCTGCCGAAGTTGGGGAATCCGACGCCGTAGATGCTGGCAAGGACCACGATCGTGCTCTGGGCGAGGGTGAACAGCCCGAAACCCTGGGCGTAGCCGAGCACGAGCTCCCATCGGCGGATGGGCATCGCCATGAGGCGCTCGAGCGTGCCGCCGGTGCGTTCGCGCAGGAAGCTGATGCCGCTCGTGACGAACACGAAGAAGAAGATGAACACGCCGATGAAGACCGGGCCGTAGTAGTCGAAGACGCCCATATCGGCTTCGCCGTGCACGTAGGTGACCTCGGGCGCTTCCGGTGCCTTGAAATCGGGCAGGTCGATGTAGTCGGTGATGTCGAGTTAAGCCCGCCGGGCAGCTCGATCGGCTTGAGATCGAGTTCGAGAGAGACGAGCGTCTTCATCTGCGCCTGGTTCACCGCACGCACCACGGAGCCGGTCTTCGCGGCGTCCGAGCCCTCGACCCACACCCTCAGGGAGTCGTCCTCGAGCGTCACGTAGCCGTCCGCATCAGCCTCGCCAAGGCGGGCGAGCGCATCGTCGTACTCCGCGCTCTCAGTGCGGGCACCCGCGTCCTCGAGCGCCTCCACGAAGTCGCCCGGGACGTCACCGGTGAGGATGAGCGGCTCGTAGTCGGGCGAGCCGAAGATGATGTTGAGCAGGAACAGCGCGAGGATCGGCGCCACGATCATCATGAACAGCGTGCGCGGGTCATGCTTGAACTGCCGCAGGATGCGGATGGTGACGGCGAGCGCGTTATGCATCGCGATCGCCCCCCTCGGTCCGCGCGAAGTGCAGGAAGGCATCCTCCAGCGTTGCGGCCCCGGCGCGTGCCTTCAGGTCCTCCGGCGTGCCGATAGCGATGAAGACGCCGTCGCGGATGAGCGCGAGGCGGTCGCACCGCTCGGCCTCGTCCATCACATGCGTGGTGACGATGAGCGTGCGGCCTTCGGCGGCCATCTTCCGGAACGACTCCCAGATGCCCACGCGATGAAGCGGGTCGAGGCCGATCGTGGGCTCGTCCAAGATCAGCAGCTCCGGTTCGTGCAGCAGCGCGGTGGCGAGCGAGAGGCGGCGGCGCATCCCGCCGGAGTAGTCGCGCGCCTGCTTGCGCGGCTCCACCGTGAGGTTCGCGGTGGCGAGCGCCTTGGCCGCCGCCGCCTTGAGTGCAGGGCCGGTGAGTCCGTAGATCGCGCCGAAGAACTCGAGGTTCTCGCTTGCGGTGAGGTCGGTGTAGAGCGCATCCGACTGCGCCATGTAGCCCATGCGCCGCATGAGCTCGAGCGACGGCATCGGCTCGCCGAATGCCGTGACGAGCCCGGAGACCGGCTCGGCCACGCCTGCCAGGATGTTCACGAGCGTCGTCTTGCCCGCGCCGGACGGTCCGAGGAGGCCGAGCACTTCGCCACGCTCCACGCCGAGCGACACGCCGCGCAGGACCTCCTGCCGGCCGAAGCGCTGGACGATGTCACGGGCGGCGAGAACGGGCATATGCTTCTCCGGGATGCGCGCGCGGGCGGACAGTGTCGCGAGTGTACGCCTAAGCTCCCGGCACAGAGAAGCGTCCGCGATCATCTCGCGCGCGAGCGCGCAAGGCGATATCGTGGACTGCATATACGAACCGCCGAACTGCATACACCTTCGGAAGGAGCTTCTCGTGATCAAGGTCGCGGTGTGGGGCACGGGGATGATGGGTCAGGGCCTGCTTGGCTACATCCTGGACCGGCCGAAGGACATCGAGCTGGTGGGTGCGATCGTCACGAACCCCGCCAAGGAGGGCAAGACGGTCGGCGAGCTTCTCGGCCGCTCGTGCGACGTGTGCATGACCACCGATGCCGCCGCCGTGCTCGCAAAGAACCCCGAAGTCGTGTGCATCTGCACCCAGAGCAATCTGGACGAGATCGCCGACCAGGTAGAGGCGTGCGTGAAGGCCGACGCGAACGTGCTGTGCATCGCCGAGAAGCTCGCGTTCCCGTGGGCGAGCGACCCCGACTGGGCCGAGAGCTTTGATGCCCTCGCCAAGGAGCACGACGTGACCATCCTCGGCACCGGCATCAACCCGGGCTTCATCCTCGACGCGCTCATCGTCGCCTGGACGTCGATCTGCCTGCGCATCGACAAGATCGAGGCCGAGCGCGTGAACGATCTCTCGCCGTTCGGTCCCACGGTCATGGCGAGCCAGGGCGTGGGCACCACCGTCGAGGAGTTCGAGCGCGGCGTGGCCGAAGGCACGATCGTGGGACACATCGGATTCCAGGAGTCCATCCGCATGATCGCCGAGGCGATCGGCTGGGAGATCGACGAGATCGTCGAGACGCGCGAGCCGATCGTGACGAAGGTGCCGCGCGAGACGCCACACGTGAAGGTGGCGCCGGGCGATGTGTGCGGCTGCCGCCACATCGGCCGCGGCTTCAGCAACGGCGAGCTCAAGATCGAACTCGTGCACCCGCAGCAGATCCATCCCGAACTTGAGGGCATCGAGACCGGCGACTACATCCGCATCACCGGCGACCCGAACGTGAACATGTCGAACAAGCCGGAGATCCCCGGCGGCAAGGGGACCTACGCGAGCACCGGCAACTACATCCCGGTCATCACCGAGGCGCCTGCGGGTATCCTCACCGTGACGGACCTGCCCATCCCGCGCTTCTGGGCTCCCACCGAGTAGACCGCCCGAACGAAGGGGCACGCCATGACTGACGAGTTCCGCTGCTCGCCCGGCGACTGGGTCGAGGTCGAGTACGTCTTGCTTGAGCCTGCCGAGCGCGCGGCCGGGCTTCCCGAGGACACCGCGGCGCAGCCGCTGCGTGCCTGGGTGAAGGGTTTTGCGTGCGCCGCAGGGATGATCGGCGACGAGGTCGAGGTCGAGACGATGTCGGGGCGCCTGGTGCGGGGGCACCTCTCGGCGATCAGTCCCGGCTACACGCACACGTTCGGCACGCCGCCGACCGAACTCGCGAGCATCGGGCGCGATTTGCGCGCGCGGATGGCGTCTTGGCGTCTCGATGCCGCCGAGGGCGAGTCCGTGGCGTCGCACGTGCCGGGCATCGCCGGCCCGGAAGCGGGTGAGTGAGATGGCGACCCGGTACGAGACCGTCATGGCTCGCAAGGGCGAGATCATGAAGCGCGCACTCGGCATGGACTACGCCGAGTTCGAGCGCAGCCCCATCGCCTTCGACTATGACCGCATGATGTCCGCCCACGGCTACACCCTCGAGCAGATTCGCGCCATCCAGCGGGCGGCCGGCGTGGGGGGCACGCCGCTACTCGAGCTGCGCAACATCACCGACCTGGTGCGGTCTTACGCAGAACTTGGATATGGCGCGCGCATCTTCGTGAAGGACGAAGCTGCCAACATGGCCGGCTCGTTCAAGGACCGTCGCGCGTCCATGAGCATCCATGTGGCGGCCGAGAAGGGCTTTGCGGGCGTGATCGCCGCCACGAGCGGCAACTACGGCGCGGCAGTGGCGAGTCAGGCCGCCCGCGCCGGTCTCAAGTGCATCATCTGCCAGGAGACGTTCGACTCCCGGCACGTAGGGCAGCCGGAGATCGTCGAGAAGTCGCGGCTGTGCGAGGCATTCGGCGCCGAGGTCGTGCAGATGACCGTCGGCCCCGAGCTCTTCTTCCACATGCTCGAGCTGCTGGACGCGACCGGCTATCTCTCGGCGTCGCTCTACTCGCCGTTCGGCGTGTCGGGCATCGAATCGCTTGGGGCCGAGCTTGCCGAGGAGATGACGGCGCTCACGGGCGCGCCACCGACGCACGTGGTGTGCACGCACGCCGGTGGCGGCAACACGACCGGCACGGCGCGCGGTCTCAAGCGGGTGGGCGCGCGGACCGAGATCGTGAGCGCAAGCGTGGACTTGAGCGGTCTGCATATGGCGAGCGATACGGACTTCAATCGCAAGAGCTTCACCACAGGCCACACCGGCTTCGGCGTGCCGTTCGCCACGTGGCCGGACCGCGCCGACGTGCCGCGCAACGCCGCTCGGTCGCTGCGCTACATGGACCGGTATCTCACGGTCACCCAGGGCGAGGTCTTCTACGTGACCGAGGCGCTCTGCAAGCTCGAGGGCCTCGAGCGCGGGCCGAGCGGCAACACCGCGATGGCCGCCGCCATGTCGCTCGCGCGCGAACTGCCGAGCGACGCCACGGTGGTGGTGCAGGAGACCGAGTACACCGGCGCCGGCAAGCACCACTGGAGCCAGCTCGCCTTCGCGCGCGCCCAGGGCGTCGAAGTGCGCACGGGCGATCCCGCCGAGCACGTCCCGGGCAAGTCGATCGTCATCCCCGAGCGCCCCGAGCAGATCCGCGCGCAGGAGGTCGACCTCGGCAAGCTGCACCGCTCCTACGTGCGCAACGCGCTTGAGCACGCGCCGCGAGGGCTACCAGCCGACGCCCGAGGACCTCGTCTTCATGGCCGAGGACACGAACACCTCGCCCGCAACCATCGAGGAGATCGTCGCGGCGCTGCGGGCCGGGTAGTCCGTCGCGGGGGTCCGGGCTCGCGCCGTCCAGCAGCGCGCGGACGCCGTTCGGCAGCACGCACGCGCCATCCGGCAGGACACAGGTGCACTTCGGCGAACGTCTGTTGCGAGGGGGCAAGGTGGCCCAACTCGTGGCGTCCTGCAATACTGTCGGTCAATGCCACTCGAATTGCCGGTGCAGGTGCGTCAGAGGAGGTAGTGATGATGCGTGACAAGCGACTGTTGGTCCTCGCGTTCGTGCTCGTGGGCATGCTCGCCCTAGCGGGTTGCGGCGGCGGTGACGCGGAAGAGGCCGAGAGTGATTCCGCCACCGAGACCAGCGAATCCGAATCGGCGACCACTGAGGCCGAAGCGGACGCCGACGCGCTGCCCGTGATCGACGCGGCAACCAACAAGACCGGTTGGGCGCTGGTGCAGGAGAAGTGCACTGTGTGCCATCCGATCACGACCGTCGACGAGGCACGGCTCGACTGGGCCGGGTGGGAAGAGGCCGTGAATCACATGCTCGAGAACGGCGCGCTGCTCACCGAGGAGGAGAAGGCGATCGTCCTCGAGTACCTAACCACACGCGAACAGGTGAAGCTCTACGGCGCCTCAGAAGTCCAGCAGGAGTGCATGGTGTGCCATACCACCGAGCGCGTTAACGCAGCGGTGCTGGACTGGACCGGTTGGGAAGCCGCCGTCGATCACATGATCGAGAACGGCGCGCAGATCGACGATACGCAGAAGGCCGTGATCATCGAGTACCTGGCGATTCGCGGGCCGCAGGGGTAGCCCATCACACAGCGGCTTCGTGGCGAAGGTCCGGCTCAGCGAGCCGGACCTTCGCGCTCTTGCCTTAAGGCGATTCATGGCGCAAATGCGCCGTTGGTCGTACGATGGTGTCCATGCATCGCTTTGAGCGTATGCGGCGCTCATGCGCGATGGTCCGGCTGCCGAACACCCTATCGGAGTAGTGTGCTGCGTCGCACGATGGCACAGTGGGTGCTCTCTGGTGACCGAGACACGAAAACGGAGCGGCCGACGTGAAGCCTCGTGAGCGAAGGGGTGACCTGAGCGTGCGCGTGCGCGCAGGTTCCGTGCTGCTCCGGCTTCTGTTGGTGCTGGGGCTGCTCGTGCCGGCATTCACGTATGCCCCGGACGAGACCCTGGCAGCTGGCCCCGACGCTGTCATGACGCCGACGGGCTATGACGCGAACGTCGTTGCGCGTGGCGATGACACGAGTGCACTTGTCGTGAACCTGCCGTTCACGATGAACTGGAATGGCACGACGTACACCCAGATCTACATCAACATGAATGGCAACTGCACGTTCGGTTCGGCGTACAACGGCTACAACCCAACGACAACCCTTGCCGCAACCGGCCGCAACATCCTTGCGCCGTTCTGGTCGGATGTGGACACGCGCAACACCGCCACAGCGCAGGTTACGTACAGCAACACGACCGCGGGCAGTCTGCCGCAGGTCGATGGGCACGATGCGTTCTTCGTGAACTGGATCAATGTCGCCCGCTACAACAACCAGACGACGCCGCTCAACTCGTTCCAGCTCGTGATCGTGGATCGTTCGGATACCGGAGCGGGCAACTTCGACTTCATGTACAACTACGACCAGCTCACCTGGGACATCGCCACCGCCGCATCGACGTACAAGGCGCGCGCGGGGTGGGGTTTCGCCGGCACCGGCTTCGAGCTTCCTGGCTCTGGCGTGACAGCGGGCAGCACCAGCACGCTGCTCGACACCTCGGCAGCGGCCACCTCGCTCATCCAGAACTCGCTCAACGCGGGCGGACAGCTCGGCAGATACGTGTTCCAGGTGCGCAGCGGCACCGCGCCGAACACACCGCCAGCGCTGTCGGTCGTGGACCGGACACTCGAGGGCAATGCGCCGAATAGCTACACCGGATACACGGGGGCCGGCGATGCCACGGCTACCGACGCCGACGGCACGATCGTGAGCCTCACGCAACGACCGCCCCGATCCGCTCCCACTCGGCACGACAACGGTCACCTGGACCGCGACCGACAACAGAGGTGCGGTGACCACGGCCACGCAGACGATCGTGGTGCAGGACACCACCGCGCCGACGAACCCGGTGCTGTCGAGTCCGTCGCACGCCACCGGGGTGTGGTCCACGGCACCCGCCGTGACCGTGGAGGCGCTGGGGAGCTCCGACGTGTGCAGCGGGGTCGACGCCTTCTCGTACTCCTGGAGTTCCGGCACACCGCAGACCCCCGACTACACCACCGATTCGACCACCTTCATCCCGGAGGTCCCCGCGCAGAACGTCATCGTCTCACCAGGCAGCGTTTCCGGATGCCACGTGGCCCGCGCAATGGACACGGGTGCTTATCGCCGGAGCGGGTGATCCTGCGACCTACCTGCGCAGCCAGAACGTCAGGGCCAACGGTACCTACGCCGCCGAGCTGTGGACCAACGCGAACGCCACACGGCGTACGTTCGGCTTCTATCAGGACTTCGACCTCTCCGGGTTCACTGCGGCCACCATCGCTTACGACGACTACACGACCGGGCTAGATGCCGGCACCGACTACACCCGGCTCGAGTACTCGACGAACGGTGGCGGTTCGTGGTCGAGCCTGCGGAACACCGCCGCCAATGCCGGATGGACATCTCGGTCATATCCGCTTCCGGTCGGCGGGACCGTGCGCGTTCGTTTCAGCGGTTCGGTCGATCGCACGACCGAGTTCTGCGACTGGGACAACATCGTGGTCACCGGGACCACGCCTGCCGTCCCTGCCTCGTACTACGCGAGCGACACGTCCACGCGCCCGGATGGCACCTGGTACTTCAACCTCCACGTCGCGGACAACGCGGGCAACTGGTCGTCACCGGTGAATCTCGGCCCGTTCCTGATCGACACGACCGCCCCGGTGACCACCGACAACGCGCCCGCGGGCTGGAGCGCCGCGCCGTTCGACCTCGTTCTTTCCGTCGCCGATGCCGGGACGGTGGCCGCCACGTACTACTCGCTCGATGGGAGCACGTGGCTTCCGTATGTCGGCCCCGTGACCATCAGCGCCGAGGGCGTCACCACGGTGTGGTACTACTCGGTCGATGCGGCGGGTCATGTGGAGGCAACGCAGAGCACCGAGGTCCGCGTGGACACCCAACCGCCAACCGTACCGGGCTCGGTGGCCGCGAGCGCGATGTCCACCACCACAGTCGATATCTCGTGGGATGCGTCCACCGATAGCCCCTCGGGTGTTGCGTACTACGGCATCTACCGCGACGGCGTCTTGGTCGGCACCTCGACCACGCTGTCGTTCACCGACAGCGGCCTCACGCCCGGCCAGACGTACCAGTACACCGTGACGGCGTTCGACAACGCCGGGAATGTCTCCGCGGCGGGCTCAGCAGTGAGCGTCGACGTGCCGGTTGCCGCCATCTGGATGACCATCAGCGATGGCTCCGTGGACATGGGGAGTGTCGACCCTGATACGACAGTCACCCGAGCGGGCGCGCTCTCGGTGATCGTCGGCGGTGTCGGGGTGCGCCCCTACACGCTCAGTTGCGTGGCGGAGGACTTCGTGAACGCCGATGCGTTCTCGGAGACGCCGATCATGCCGGCCGGAGTCCTGGGATTCGTCACCCACGGTCACGTTTCCGTGCCTTCACTGCCCTTTGGCACGGCCTCGACGCTCATCTCGAACTCGGACGGGTCGCCATCGGTGTGGTATCACACCTACGTCTTCGACTACTGGATGAACGTTCCATTCGACTACGCGCCGGGGTCGTACACGGCCGAGGTCACCTACACGGTCGTGGCCGACTGACGCCGCACGCGCACGCAGGCGCTCACGCGAACCAGCCGCCGAGCGCATTGAACGCGTAGCCGATGATCAGGATGCCCGTCACGACCAGGCCGAAGAACGTCGCGAGCAGTGGCGTCCTGACGACCTTCTTGAGCATCACGAGCGATGGCAGTGACAGTGCGGTCACGGCCATCATGAACGCGAGCACCGTGCCGAGGCCGACGCCCTTGCCCACGAGCGCTTCGGCGATCGGCAGCGTGCCGAAGATGTCCGCGTACATCGGCACGCCGATCAGAGTGGCGAGCACGACCGAGAACGGGTTCTTGTCGCCGAGCACCGTTGCCACCCACTCCTCGGGAATCCAGCCGTGGATGACCGCGCCGATGCCTACGCCCGCGAGCACGTAGGGCCACACACGCTTCACGATGTCCGCCACCGCCTCCCAGGCGAACGAGAGCCGGTCGCGGCGGGTCATCTCGGGCAGGTCGACGTCGACCAGGTGCGAACCGTACACGAACGGCTCTACGAACCGCTCCATCTTGAGTGCGCTGATGGCCGAGCCGCCGGCCACTGCCAGCACGAGCCCGACGACTACGTACGCGCCGGCGATCTTCCAGTTGAAGATGCTCGCCAGCAGGATCACCGAGGCGAGGTCCACGAGCGGCGAGGAGATGAGGAAGGAGAACGTCACGCCGAGCGGCAGTCCCGCCGAGGTGAACCCGATGAACAGCGGGATCGAAGAGCACGAGCAAAACGGCGTGATGGTGCCGAGCAGCGCGCCGAGGATCCTGCCGCCGATGCCGTCGAACCGGCCAAGGATCTTCTTCGTACGTTCGGGCGGGAAGTAGCTCTGCACGTAGGAGATGACGAAGATGAGCGTCGCGAGCAGGACGAAGATCTTGACCGTGTCGTAGAGGAAGAACCGGACGCTCGCGCCGAGTCGCTCGTCGAGCGGGAGGTGCAGCACGTTCTCCACGAACGCGCCGACCAGGTCGTTCAGCCAGAGCATCTTGAGGAGCTGGTCGTTCATCCAGCCGAACACGGTTGCGAGCAAGTCCATCGGCGTCTCGTCTTTCGGTCGTAGGCGGTACTTCCAGCTGAAGCCCTGGGTCGGCGGTCATGGCAACGCTTGTGCGCGTGCCGCGTACACCGTATGCTTCGATATATGTCGAAGTATACGTACTAGTTCGATGACTGTCGAACCGGAGCTGACTGACTGTGGCTGACTGTTGTGCGGGGTCCACGAAGGTTCTTGTTGCGGCGTGCTGCGCCCCGGCCGCTCAGCCGGCGCTCGCGGTCACGCTCGTCTCGGCGCCGGGTTGCGGTTGAGGCGGGGCGCTGATGTGCGACCCCGGTTCGGAGGTCGAATTCGCGGCGGCTGAAGGCTCCGCTTGAGAGATGCCATCGGCGTGGCGTGTCCACGTGATCAGCGAGCGGCTTCGCGCGGAAGGTATCCCGGCTGCGGTGATCGAGAAGGACCTCTACTCGCTCGTGGACGACGAGCGCCATGCCGTGCTCGACATCATGGTCCGAGAGCAAGCCGACCCGCCGATGGTGGTCGTGGGCGGGGTGGTGGCCTGCTTCGGCGGGCTGGATCTGGATGCTGTGGTGCGGACGGCGAGGGAGGTGCGTTCCGGGAATGGCTGTTGCTGAAGCAATCATGGAGACGCAGCTCGATGCAGCCCTGAAGGCGCTCGCCTCGGGCCAGCGGCGCGAGATCATCCGCTTCCTGCTCGAGCGTTCGGCGGCGGACACCACTTGCTGTGCATCTGACGAGGTGTGCGCCTGCAAGCTCTCGGAGCATCTGGGGCTTGCCGCGTCCACCATCTCGCATCACATGACCGCGCTCAGGGACGCCGGTCTGGTGACCGCGCGCAAGGACGGCACCTGGGTGTACTACACGGTGCAGCGTGACGTGCTCGCCGCCGTGGGCGCGGCGATCGAAGGACTCTAGCGGCCGGGACCGGCCACGAAACGAAGGGAACCGCTCAATGGAGATCAAGATCCTCGGCACGGGATGTGCCAAGTGCAAGCAGCTGGAGAAGACCGTGCGCGAGGCTGTAGACGAGATGGGCCTGGACGCCGAGGTCGAGAAGGTCACCGAGTTCTCGGACATCATGGCGTACGGCATCATGTCGACCCCCGGGCTCGTGGTCAACGGTGAGGTGCGTCTTGCCGGGCGTCTGCCGAAGCTCGCCGAAGTGAAGTCGATCCTCGAGCGCAGCCTGTGACGTGCGTGCGGTGAGCGACGACAGCGAGATCGCAACCCGGGAGGCTGCCCCACGGCCGCGGCAGATCGCTTGCGGTTGCCGCCGCCGTGCTGGTCGTCGTGCTTGTGGCCGCGTTCGCGGCGACATCCTCCCGGCCTGGCGGGACGCCGGTTCCGTCCGCGGATCCCGCAGCCACGCTCGACGCCGCGCTGGCTGCCGGCGAACCGCTCTACGTGCTCATCCACTCGCTCACTTGAGTCTCCTGCACCGAGCTCGCGGCGGTCGCCGCGGACGTGATGCCGGAGTACGAGGGGCAGGTGGTGTTCGTCGACGCGGTAACGACGGACCCGGCCGCCGATGCGGTGCTCGAGCGCTACCCCACGCAGTACATTCCCACGTCGGTTTTCGTCGGTGCGGGCGGCGAGGTCGCCGAGACGGTCATCGGCCCGCTCACCGAGGCGGAGTTGCGTACACAGCTGGATGCGCTTGCGGCATCCGGGGAGTAGGCCCGGATCAGTTGGGGAGGTCGGGGCGCTCGGGAAGCACGAGCGTGAACGTGGAACCGCGACCGACCGTGCTCTCCACGGACAGCGTTCCGCCCAGCAGCCGTGCGAGGTTCGCTGAGATAGCCAGACCGAGTCCGGTGCCGAGCTGCGCCGAGCCTGACACGTGCGAACCCTGCGCGAATTCGTCGAAGACGCGCTCGAGGTCCTCCTCGGGGATTCCCGGACCCGTGTCCTCGATGCTGATCCCGATCATCCCGGGCGAGTGACGGAAGACCCTCGCCGTCACGCCGCCTGTCTCGGTGAACTTCGCCGCGTTGCCGAGCAGGTTCAGCACGATCTGCCGGATCCTGCGGGCGTCCGAGCGGTACGACCTGGCAGCAGGAAGGTCATCGGCGGGCTTGAAGATGAGGTCGAGTCCCTTGCGCTGCGCGTCGGGTCTCATCGACTCGACCAGCGAAGCGACAAGCTCGTTGAGGTCGGTTCTGTGGATCTCCAGCTGCACCTGGTTCGCCTCGATGCGCGAGAGGTCGAGCACGTCGTTGATGAGCGCGAGCAGGTGTTGACCGGACCGCTCGATCAGCTCGAGCTGATGGCGCTGCTCGGAGTTCACGTCGCCAGCGAGGCCTTTGCTCATGAGGCTGGAGAAGCCGATGATGGAGTTCAGCGGCGTCCGGAACTCGTGGCTGACCGACCGGAGGAATCGGGACTTGGCCTCGCTCGCGGCTGCAAGTTCCTCGCCCGTGTACTGCAGCTCGTCGTTCATCTGCTGCAGCTCCTCGGTGGTGGCCATCAGTTCCTCCGAGGTCGCCTGAAGCTCCTCGTTGGTGGACTGCAGTTCCTCCACCGTGGCCTCGAGCCGCTCGTTCGAGATCGCCAGTTGATCGGCGGTCTGATGCAGGTCGGCGGTGCGTTCGGCCACCAGCTCCTCGAGCCGCTCGTTGTCGCGCCTGATCTCCGAGGCGTGCATGCGCTGCACGACCAGTGCGGGGGCCGCGAGCACGACGCCAGCCATGATGATCACGAGTCCGACGATATACCGTGAGCGTACCTGCCAGGCTGCAAATGCTTCGGCCACGTCCACTTTCGAGATCATGAGCCACGGCGTGTCGGGGATCTCGGAGATGTACGCGAGGACCTTACGCCCGCGATAGTCGGGACCCTCTACGATGCCGCGCTCGCCGAGCACCGCCTTCACGGCAGGTCTGTCCGTGTTGTCGAGCGGCTCGCGGAGCTTGAGAGCGGTATCGTCTGCATGCCGCAGGTCGTTCAGGAAGAGCACGTCATCGCCGTCGCGCTCCACGAGCAGCGTCTCCGCAGTCTCGCTGGGGGTCGGCCAGGTCTGGATCAGCGGGAACAGGAACTGGTCGGCGTCGATGCGCAGGAGGACCGCCGCGACTGCCTGAGCACCGGGCTCGTCGGAGGCGCTGATGGGCGTGAGCACGTCGAGATGCGGGTTAAGGTCCGACGCGTCGCCGTGAAGCCCGGTCAACACCGGCTCGCCCGACGCCAGTGCCTCCCTGAGCGACTCGAGAGCGTCAGGCTGCAACTCGATCGCATCACCTGATGCGGCGACGAGCGTCTCGCCCTTCAGGCTGACGAGCAGGACGTCCGCATAGCGGTCGTCATGCC
Source organism: uncultured Actinomycetes bacterium (assembly GCA_963700295.1). Classification (GTDB taxonomy): domain Bacteria; phylum Actinomycetota; class Coriobacteriia; order Anaerosomatales; family Anaerosomataceae; genus UBA6100. Next base: position 154,273 of record CAVOWY010000004.1, read on the forward strand.
GCAGCGACTGTAGCGTCTGCACGACCGGCTCGAGGTGCTCGGCCGAGGGTTCCGCGAGCCAATCGATCACCAATTCGCGTGCTCCGGGTGCGGCTGCGAGGCGATGGGCGTCAGCGAGACGCTCGCTTCGCCAACGGGCGATCTCGGCTGACTTGAGCTCCGCGATCGTCTCGAGTTCGGTCTCGGCTTGAGCGCGCAGCGTGCGCTCCTGCTCGAGATAGAGCCAGATGCCGCCGATGAGGGTCACAACGAGCGCAGAAACCACGGCAGCCGCAATCCATCGCAGCGTTGTGGCTCGCGTCGTGTGTGGCATGCTGTCCCCGCCAACTCGTATCGCGTGGTTACAATCTACTTTAATGATACCACCCGACGGACCGATCTCTGCGCTATGCTTGCATGAAACGTACCGTATTGTGCATAAGTCGACGCGGGAGGACCACGATGGCGCGCGAAGACACGTTTGCCGAGGCCAGGAAGCATCTGGCCGGCCTCTCTGACGCCGAACTCGAGGCGCGCTTCTGGGACCTCGCGAAGCAGTGCGTCGATCCGCTTGTGGATCTGGCGCGCACGCACACGTCGCCCTCGATCGAACGCAGCGTGCTCATGCGCATGGGCATCGACTCGGTCACCTGCAAGGCCGTGGTGGCCGAGTGCGAGGTGCGCGGGTTGCTCGGCCATGGCGCGGGGCACGTGCTGCTGCTGGCGATGGGCGAGTGGGATGTGGATGCGCCCACGGCCGCAGTCCGGCTGGCGGCCGGCGAGGGATGGGACCTTGCCGAGGCGAAGTGGGGTGGCGCGCGATGAGCGAGCAGGACCCCCGCTTCGGCAAGCCGCTCGCCGATCCGCCGCTCGATCCGAACGAGAAGCTCGACATCGCGGCGCTGCTCAAGGGGCTCGCGGAGTACCGTCCGCGGCGTGAGGGCTGGACGTGGCGCACACTCGTGCCCGGGCAGCACGCCTACGAGTTCACCTACCACGAGACGGCCGAGCCGCTCGAGCGCAGTGTGCCGCTGCCGGCGGCACACTACTTCGAGAACATCGACCCGCAACCTGACTGCGTGATCACGACCGAGATCGCCTCGGGGCGGCCCGAAGACGACGTCCGCCGCATGCGCATGGCCGCCTGGCACGGTGCCGACCACATCATGGTCATCCGCACGGCGGGTCAGAGCCACATGGACGGCCTGATCGAGGGCACGCCCGAAGGCGTTGGCGGCATCGCGATCACGCGCAAGCAGCTCCGGCTCTCGCGCCGCGCGCTCGACCTCATCGAAGACGAGGTGGGCCGCCCGATCAACTTCCACTCCTACGTGAGCGGCGTGGCCGGTCCCGAGATCGCCGTGATGTTCGCCGAGGAGGGCGTGAACGGCGCGCACCAGGACCCGCAGTACAACGTGCTCTACCGCAACATCAACATGTACCGCTCATTCGTGGATGCCGCAGTGGCCAAGCACATCATGGCGGCGGCGGGCATCCTGCAGATCGACGGCGCGCACAACGCGAACGCCACGGCTGTGAAGGCGTGGAAGGTCATGCCCGAGCTGCTGGTGCAGCACGCCATCAACTGCGCGTACTCCGAGGCAGTCGGCATGCCCGCCGAGCTGATCGCGCTTTCCACCGTGCCACCGGATGCTGCGCCGGCACCGTGCCTGCGCATGGACCTGCCGTACGCGATCGCGCTCCGGGACCTGTTCGGCCGGTACAAGATGCGTGCACAGCAGAACACGCGCTACATGGAGTCTGATGGGCGCGACGCCACCGTGTCGCACGTGATGAACCTGCTGATCTCACGCCTCACCAGCGCGGATATACAGTCCACGATAACCCCCGACGAGGGCCGCAACGTACCGTGGCACTACAACAACGTGGCCGCGGTGGACACCGCCAAGCAGTCGCTCATCGGCATGGATGGGCTGCGCGAGATGGTGCGCATCGACCGGGAGAACCCGGAGCTGAAGTCGCGCGTTCGCGAGCTGAAGGAGCGCGCGGTGCTGTTCCTCGAGGCGATGCTCGAAGACGGCGGCTTCTTCGCCGGCGTGGAGAAGGCGTACTTCGTGGACAGCGGCGAGTATCCCGAAACGCACGATGACGGCATCGGGCGCGACAGCGCCGGTGGCGTGGCCGCCGGCTCGATCGTGCCGCGAGCGGACGACTACGTGGCACCGGTCTGTCACCACTTCGGCCGGAACAACCTGCCAGTCGGGTACCGGGGACGCACGTTCGGCGAACAGGCGCCGTGCGCGCTCATGGGCGGCTGCACGTTCTGCGACGATACGAAGATCCCGTTCATCGACGAGCTCGACCCCACCGACAACGCCGCCGAGCGGCTTACGCAGACCGCAGAAGCCCGTAGCGCGGGCCTCATCACGCCCGAGGTGGAGTGGGCTGGCGACGGCATCGTGGCGGTCACGATGTTCTTGCCGGCCGCCGAAGCGATCGCCGAGGCCGCTGCGCTCGAGCTCGGTCGTGCGATGAACCTTGAGGACTGCGAGGTCATCCACAAGCGCGTGATGCATCCCGCCGAAGGCACGCTCATCGAGCTCAAGGGCCGCCTTGAGGTGGCGATCGATCCCGCCACGCTCGAGATCCCCGAGCCCGCAGTCGTGCTGACCGACGACGAGATCCGCGACTTCGTGCACGAGCGCAACATCCGTTGCGTAGCGGCCACCGTAGGCGAGGACGAGCACTCCGTGGGCATGCGAGAGATCATCGACATCAAGCACGGCGGCCTGGAGAAGTGGGGCTTCACCGTGACCTACCTGGGCACGAGCGTGCCGATCGAGAAGGTGCTCGATGCCGCCATCGAGCACGCGGCCACCGTGGTGCTCATCTCCACGATCATCAGCCACGGTGACATCCATCGCGAGATCATGGAGAAGCTCAGCAGTCTGGCCGAGGAGAAGGGCGTGCGCGACCGGCTGCTGCTCGTTGCCGGAGGCACGCAGGTCACCGACGAGATCGCGTGCGCGAGCGGCATGGACGCCGGCTTTGGCAGGCGCACGAAGGGCATCGATGTGGCAAGCTTCGTGGTGCGCGAAATGCGCGCACGCGGCCTGTAAGGAAGCATCTTCTGCGCGGAGGCGACCATGACCAACAACGACGACTTCGACGTGAGCAACCCCGATCCCGCCATCCGCGCTCGCGCGCTCATAGACCGTGGAATCGCGCAGGCCGAGGCCGGCGAGCGCATCGCAGCCGTCGCGTCGCTGAAGGAAGCCGAGAAGGTGGCAGCCGATGCGGGCCTCACCTCGATCGCGATCGGGGCGCACATCAATCGCGGCTGGGCGCTGTGGTACGCCGGCGAGACGGGCGGAGCGATCACGCTCTACTCGGAGGGCGCGCAGATGGCGCGCGAGGCGAGCGACATCGAGCATCTTCGCGTGGCGCTGAGCAACCTCGGCGTGGCGTACAGCACGATGGGCCGACATGCCGAGGCCGTTGCCGTGTACGAGGAGTACCTGCCGTACGTGGTCGACGACGCCGCCGAGAGCGCCGACGCGCATCTCAACACCGGTTCGGCGCTGGTGGGCCTGGGGCGGCCGGACGAGGCGATCGCGCACTTCGAGGAGGCCGAGCGCCTGGCCACGGCCGCGAATCTGCGCGAGCCGCTGGTCATCGTCCACCTCAATCGCGGCGTCTTGCTCGAGCGCAGCGGGGACACAGACGGCGCGTTCGATCTGTACTGGAAGGCGTTCGACATCGCCGAAGAGGCCAAGGATGCGGACCTTGTCGGCAGGGTGACCATGACCCTCGGGCGGGCGTATCTGCGCGTTGGTGACGACACTCACGCGTGCGACTGCTTCGGCGAGGCAGCGAACGCGTTCCGCTACCTGGAGGACTCCGTCCGGCTCGCCGACGCGCTGCACCGCCACGGTCTTGCGCTGCGGCGCGTAGGCCTGGGCGACGCCGCAGTTGAGGCGTGGCAGGAGGAGGAGCCGATCCTGCGCGAGCGGGGAGACGAACTCGCGCTCGGCGAGTGCATCTTCTTGCAGGCGCAGGTGCTCGGCGCGCTCACGCCGAGTCCCGCCACCGACCTCACGTTCTCCGAGGCTGCGAGCCACTACAACAGCGCGAAGGCAATCGACCGGCTGGCCGAGGTGTACCACGCGCACGCGCAGTGGCTGCGGGACCGGCGCATGGACGACGAAGCTGCCAGTCGGCTGAAGAAGGCGTTCGAGGCGCTCGAAGCCGTCCCGAACCCGACGGTCGAATGCCGGGCGCGCGGGCTGAACGCACTCGTGCTCGCGGATTCCGGTGCGTTCGAGGCCGCCGCCAGCGAGCTCGACGCCGCCGAGGCGGTCGCCACGAGCAACGGCGATGAGCCCGGCATGACCGGCGTCCGTGCGCGACGCGCGTACGTGCTGGCGCGGGAGGGCAAGCCGGCTGCGGACGTGATCGCGCAACTGGAGGCCGCGCTCGAGCACGCGCAGACTCTGGCGGGACCCGAGATCCGCGAACAGGCGGTCGACCTGGTGATCGCCGAGATCGACACGCGCTGTGGCGGCGGCTACGGAGAAGCGCTTCTCGCGTGGCGGACGCCACCGCAGGCGGATTCCTCCGCGTCTGCAGAGTAGAGGCCCGAGCCGATGCCCGAACCCCGCCAGATAGACGCACTCGTTGCCGAGATCGGCTCGACCACCACCGTGGTCTCGGCCTTCGAGGGTCTGTCCGAGGGTTCCGTCCGTCCGCTGCGGCTCGTCGGGCAGGGCTTCGCAGCCACGAGCGTGGCTGCAGGCGACGTGGGCGTGGGCGTAGAGGCCGCACGTGCCTCGCTCGAGAAGACGACCGGCCCGCTCGAGCCTGACGTCACGCTCGCCACCTCCTCGGCGGCGGGCGGTCTGCGCATGACGGTTCACGGCCTCACGCAGAAGATGACCGCGATGGCTGCGCGCGAAGCGGCGCTCGGCGCCGGCGGCGTTGTCGAGTTCCAGACGGCCGGCAGGCTCCGCGACCACGACCTCGAGGCGATCGACCGCGCGCGGCCGGGCCTCATCCTGCTCGCCGGCGGCGTGGAGGGCGGGGACAGCGACGTCGTGGTCTACAACGCCCGGCGCCTGAAAGACCTGCAGTCGCGCCCGATCGTCGATCTACGCCGGCAACTCGGCGGCCGCCGATGAGGCCCGCACCACGCTTGAGGCGGCTCACTTCCGCGTCCGCGTCACGAGCAACGTCTATCCGGGCGTGGACGAGCTCGACATCGTCCCGGCCCGTCACTCCATCCACGACGCGTTCGAGGAGCACATCACGCACGCGCCGGGCATGGAGCGGATCGGCGAGTTCGTGAGCGGCCCGATCCTGCCCACGCCGGGTGCGGTGCTGGTCTCCGCCGAGTTGCTCGCCGCAGGCGCTGGGCGACCTCGTCGTGATCGACGTGGGTGGCGCCACCACCGACGTGCACTCGGTCACCGACGGCTCGCCCGAAATCGCGGCGATCGCCACCGACCCGCAGCCGCACGCCAAGCGCACGGTCGAAGGCGACCTCGGCACGTACGTGAGCGCGCGCGCACGTGCTCGAGCTGATGACGCCCGCCGGGCAGATGCACCTGCTTCCTCCCGCGATCCCCGGCACGCCCGAGGAGATCGAAGCCGCCTCGGCGCTCGCGCGGATCGCCGCGCGTGTCGCGGTCGAGCGTCACGCGGGACGCCTGGCGCACCTCTACACGCCAAAGGGGCGGCAGACCGTGGCACGCGGGCGCGATCTCACCGGCTTGCCGGCTCGTGATCGGCACGGGTGGGGCGCTCACGCGGCTGCCCGACGGCGAGGAGATGCTCGAGGCCGTTCGCGCGGGCGCGTCGGACACCGACCGCTTGCTGCCGCCCTCCGATGCCCGGATCCTCCTCGATCGCCACTACGTCTTCGCTGCGTGCGGTGCGCTTGCATCGCGCTTCCCGGCCGAGGCGGTCGTCTCGCTCATGCGCGCGAGCATCGGCGCGTAGCGAACGGACGGGCCGCCCGAAGGCGACCCGTCCCGATCGGTGCTGTCGTGACCCGCGCTACACCACGCCCGCCAGGTGCAGCCGCTCGAGGGTCTCGGCTGTGGGGAGCCCCGACTTCAGGTCCCAACCCATCGCTGTGTAGAAGCTGTCGAGCGCCTTGTCGAGGTCTACGACCTGCCCGGCGCCACGTCCGTCTGCGGCCGGTTCGCTCAGGAGCCGCTTCGGCAGCGTGTCGTCCGAGCGATCGAAGCCGAACTTGGCGTTGATCATGCCGCTCGAGGTCGATCACCCGCTCGGCGGAACGGAGCAGGTCCTCCTTCGTCCACGCCTCACCTGTGGCCGCGGTGAGCAGCTTCGCCCAGGTGGACGGCTGCACGGCGAGCGTGATGACCGTGAACAGGCACACGCCGAGCTGATTGGTGGCCATCGAGAGCTCCATGAACGGCTTCACCCAGGCCTTGTTGCCGTCATCGAGGAAGTCGACGTCTTCGGTGATGCCGAGTTCCTCATTGCGGTAGGCAAACGCGTCCACGACCGATGCGTACGGGCGCAGATGGTCGGCGCCGCGTGGCGACACCGCGTGGCTGACCGCCTCGCCCTTGCTCCCGGCAACGCCGCAGCTTGCGAGTTCGAGGCCCTTGACCTCCATCACGTACTTGCCGGCATCGCCGCCGATCTTCTCCGCAGCGCGCCTCGATCCCTCGGCAAGCAGTCCGCCGAAGCCCTCGCGAAACGCCATCTGGCGGAGCACCTCGGGGAAGATCGCCCCGTTGCCCCATGTGTACTCGAGACCGCCGGTATCGCTGGCCGTGATGATGCCCCGGTCCCACCACTCCATCGCGATCGCGATGACCTGTCCGGCCGAGATGGTGTCCATGCCGAGGTCGTTGCAGACGTAGCTCGCCTTGGCGATGGCGTTCACGTCGTCGACGAGGCACTTGGAGCCGAAGGCGCCAAGCGTCTCGTACTCGGGTCCGCCACCGCTCTCACCGGCCCACTCGCCTTCCTTGATGGTCGTCTTGCGGCCGCACGCCACCGGGCAGCCCGAGCACGCGTACGGCTTCACCTCGAGGGTCGTGTGGTATGCGGCATGGCCGATCTTGTCGATCGACTCCGGCCACTCCTGGCGCTGCCAGTTCTTCGTCGGCAACAGTCCGAGCGCGCTGATCGAGTCGTAGAAGCTCGGCGTGCCGTAAGGCTTGAGCTCGTCTTTCACGAACTCCTCGGACAGCAGCTCCTCGCGCGCCGCCTTGGCGATCTCCTTCAGTCCCTCGGGATCGGCCAACGGGAGGTCCTTGGTCCCGCGGACGGCCATCGCCTTCAGGTTCTTCGAGCCCATCGCCGCGCCGCCGCCGCCGCGGCCCGCTGCGCGCTCCTTGTCGGTGACCACACAGCTGAACGCCACGCCGTTCTCGCCGGCGGGGCCGATCGAGGCGAGCTGCCAGCCCTTGCCGTCGAGCGCCGCTTTGAGCGTGTCCTCTGTCTCGCGCACTCCCTTGCCCCACAACTCGGGGGCATCCACGATCCGCACGTCATCGTCATCGATCACCACGTAGACCGGGCTGCTCGCCTTGCCCACGAACGCCACAAGGTCATAGCCGGCCTTCTTGATGGGCGGGGAGAGCTGGCCACCCACGTTGGCCAGGCCGAGGCCGCCGCTGGTGTACGAGTGGAAGACGAGCACCGTCCGTCCCGAAGACGGCGCCTGCGTGCCGGTCAGCGGGCCGACCGCGAAGATCACGGGCTGCGACGGCGCGAGCGGGTCGGCGCCGTAGTCGGCAAGATCGTTGAACAGGCGCACGCCAGTGCCCTCACCACCGATGTAGTCGCGGAACCACTCGTCCGGGATCGGCCGACGCTCGACCTCCCGCTTTGTGAGATCGACGATGAGCGCTACACCCCAATTACCCTTCATCGCTCCTCCGTTCCTCAGACAGCCGACAGTCCGCACACCGCCCCGGATGGGGTGGTGGTGTGACCGCAGTGCGCGGCGACGGAGGCCCGTGCGGAGGCGCACGAGAACCGGGGTCGTGAGCGCCGACCGGCCGGGGTCAGACGCCGCTATGCAGTCCATACCCATGTTCATGCACGCTTGTGTCGATGTTCACGAGCGAATGTGGGGCGTTCGCGATGACGCGGTGGATCGTGTTGACCGTCCGTGCGGGCAGTAGTAGCGTGATGAG
>CAVOWY010000005.1:0-149141 GCA_963700295.1 uncultured Actinomycetes bacterium
GACCTCGACCTCCACGACCTCCTCGACCACGGGTTCGATGCGGATATCCTTCGGCGGGGGATGGAGCCTTTGAGGGTCCCCGTCGCGGACCGCGGCCGAGAGTGGTGCGCTAGAAATCGTTGAGCCGCGCACGGCCCGGGCGGCACGCTGACTCGGAGAGCACATGATGGCTTGTGACCGACCAGGCTCGCCCGTCGCGCAGCCCTTCGCAGCTTTCGATGGCGTCCTCGACCGTGGCGCCGCGTGGAAGAGAGAGAGTGCATGCGCCGCTCAACTGTCACAGCGATCGCCGCGAAACCCTGGTGCGTGTAGGGGACGACGAAAAGGGCCACCAGAACAACGCCGCTATGCGTCTCCTGATGCTCATAACCCCACTATCGGCCGATGGATACCACTCGTCCACCCGTGAGTCCGACAAGCCGATCGAGCGGCACGGGAACCACGCAGTCTGCGGTTCCGGCGGCCGGCAGGACCGTGTCGTAGCGGCCCAGCGACTCGTCTATCAGCACCGTCAGTGCCGGCGGGCAGATCGAACGGCGAGACCAACCGAACAGCAACCCCCGTGGCGGCAAGGACCGTACACAGGAGGGCCAGCTTGGACCTTCGTCGCACCGGTCACTTCGCGTATTCGCGATGACGTCTCCGCGCTCGGTCTCCCGCAACCAGGCCGTCGGCGACGAAGACTATCAAAATGATTCGGCCCAGCTCGCAGCCGACCGCGTCGGCGGCCGCCTGCGTGGTCTTCGTCGAGCCATCGAAGGTCCGCACGCCATCCGCAAGACCGTGCGCGTCAAGGAAGCGGCGTACCCCGTTCGGGCCGACTCAGACGACGGCGCGGCAGACTCATAGAGAGTGAAAAAAGGAGTAAAAACCCGGGTAGGGGCGCGCTTGGGGACGCGCACGGGAATGCGCAGCGACTCGAGAACCGCCTCGAGGTTGTCCGACCACGAGACGAGCGACTTGAGGTCGAGCTTGAGCAGCGGCACCTCCGGATGTGGCCTCACGACCGTGAAGCCGTTGCGCAGCAGGAACTCGACACCCACCATCGGCGCGTCTCGTAGTCCGTACCGCGCGCGAGCGCGTACGTCTTGACGTCCGCTCTCCCGAGCCGCCAGGTCGCGGAACGCAGCCCGAGCAGTACGCCGCCGAGGCCATGGCGTCGCGCCTTGGGCGCCAGGTGCATGCAGGCGATCAGCGGTGCACTCTCGAGCGGTGGGCCGGACGGCATGTCCACGCCTGCGGAGGTAAGCGGGAGGCGCGTACTTGATGAAGCCGAGGAATGCCCCATCCTCGACGGCTACTCGGCAGGACTCGCCCCACTCGGCGGCCACCGTACGCACCCAGTCGGCGGCCACCCGGGCGCACCCCACCCGCACTCGCGTGGCAGCACGCACCGGATCCCAGAACACGCAGTTGGAACACCGTGCAGGCAGGTGGTCCCTGTCGGCGATGCTCAGCCCTATGAGGCGACGCGCCATGGCCGCCTACCCGTCCTCGTCCATGAGCGACTTCGCTTTGTCTATCGCCTTGCGGATGGCCCCGCCCTTGATCGAGCGACCGAGCGCCCGGAGGCCCGACACCGACGCGAAGCGCCCCTTCGGCCACCTGGCCTCCCCGCACCTTCGCTGCAGCGACACACCCAGGCGACGACCTTGGCCGCACCACCCTCCGGAGTGATGTCGGCGTAGCCGGGGAGCACCACCACGGCCTCGCCGTCGAACCGCGCACGAGTTCACCGGGCACCTCGAGCCTGCCGACGGCGACATCACCCACGGCGCCGCCCGAGATGCGAAGCAGCGTGACCGCGCCGTCTCGGCGTCGAACGCACGTCGTGCACGGTGCCGACCTCCCCGCCGTCCTCGGAGCGTACCGGCATCCGTTGCCAGATGACCGAGTCGTCCCAGCTGAAGCCGAGAGCGCGTTCACCGGCGCCGCTTTTCGGCAGTCGGGTGTCGGACAGCTGGAATGCCATGCGGTCCTCGCTGAGCGCGAGTGCGGGCAGCAGCGCAAAGGACGACTTGCGGTCGATAACGCCGAATACGGCGCCCGGATCGATCTGAACGCCGACCACGCGCGGTTCGGACGCGTGGAACAGGACCGCGTTGACGCGCCCCACAAGCACGTCCATCGCTCCCCAGGACGCTTCGGCCGTTGTAGGACGTCACACGCGGCAAGCCGGCTCATCTCCCGTGGTCTGAAGATTGAAAGGGGCCGGTCGCGCGGAGCGACCGGCCCCCTGATGATAGCGCGAGCAGCGTGTTACTCGGCGACAGGCGCCTCGGGAGCCGCCAGATCGGCGATCGGCTCGACGACCGGAGCGGTCTTCTCGGCCAGCTTGTCGAGCACACCCTGAGCCTTGCCCTCGACCGTTTCGACACCGGTCTTCACCGAGGTGCCGGCCTTGGCGACGGCGTCCTTCGCCTGCGGCGCGATCTCGTGGACCTTCTCCTTGGCCTGCTGCGAGACGGAGTCGACCTGGTCCTTCAGCCGATCGCGTGCCGCGTCGATCTTGGCGCGGATCTCCTCGGTCTCGTCAACGACCTTGGCCCGAGATGTCTCGTAGAACTCCTTGCCCTCGCCCCAGTACTCCTGGGCCTTGGCTGCGACGAACTCGCGGTTCTCGCGTCCGGACCGCGGTGAGAACAGCAGACCGAGCGCGGCACCTACGATTCCGCCGAGAAGGAACGCGCCAAGGATGCTCTCACCCCTGCGATAGTCATACATGATGAAGCCACCTCCGGGATCGTGCGGATACGTTACGGGCGCCTGACGGCATTGGTGTATGTACCCATCACGCGCCTTCGTGTCGTACAGAGCGTACCAGAAGTCCTACCAACTCCTGGAAATCGATGCCTACGGCCGCCGCCGCCATGGGCAGCAGCGACATCTCGGTCATGCCCGGCGACGTGTTCGCTTCGAGCACGTAGGGCACACCGTCAGCGCCGAGTACCATGTCCACGCGACTCACGTGGCGGCACCCGAGCAGCTGGTGCACCCGGGCGGCGAGCGCCATGACCTCGGCCATCTCGGTCTCGGAGAGCCGTGCGGGCACGTAGTACTCGGTCTCGCCCGGCGTGTACATCGCCGAGAAGTCGAACAGTCCCGAGACCGGCACCATCTCGACCGGAGGCAGCACGCGCGGGGCGTCCGGCCCGTCGAGCACCGAAACGGCCAGCTCACGCCCGTCGATCCACTTCTCGACGATCGCCGTGTCGCCGAAGGAGAGTGCGGTGAGCAGCGCCTCGGGCAGCGCCTCGGCAGTCTCGACCTTTGTGAGGCCGAGCGCGGAACCCTGCTTCGACGGCTTCACGACGACCGGGAAGCCCCCCACCGCATCCGGCACGAGGTCGAGCGCTGTGGCGGCGCCCATCTGCTTGAAGGCGTCGGCGGTGAACGCCACCCACGCCGGCGTGGGAACGCCCTCGATCCGGAACAGCCGCTTGCTGAGCGACTTGTCCCAGGCGAGCGTAGAGGCGACGACACCCGGGCCGGTGTACGGGATGCCGAGGAACTCGAGCAGCTCCTGCACCGTGCCGTCCTCGCCGTACTTGCCGTGAAGCGCGATGTAGACGGCGTCCGGCTTCTCGCTGCGAAGCGTGGTCACCAGCTCCGGCGTCACGTCCAGGGCGAGCACCTTGTAGCCTTCGGCCTCGAGCGCGTCGCACACGCGCTGTCCGCTCACGAGCGAGACCTCACGCTCGAGCGATTGCCCGCCCATGAGCACCGCGATCTTCTCTTTCACGCTCATCAGCCCCTCTCGTCGACGGCACCCGCAGGCACGGGCAATACGCCCGCCGCCGCGAACGCACGGTAGAGTTCCAGACGGTCTTCAAGCACCTCGGCAAGGCGTGCGATGCCCTCGCGGATCCTCGCGGGCTCCACGTAGCAGAACGCGAGTCGCATGCAGTTGCGCCCGCGCCCATCGGGGAAGAAGGCGTCGCCCGGCACGTACGTGACGCCGCGCTCCACCGCCTCGGCGAGCACGGACTTGAGATCGAGGAACGACGGCATCTCGACCCACACGAAGAAGCCGCCCTCGGGGACCGTCCACGTCGCCTCTGCCGGAAAGTGCTCTTCGAGTGAAGCGATCATCGCGTCGCGGCGCTCTGCGTACGCGCGCGTGAGGTCCTGCAGCACCTTGCGCCAGCGCGTGTCGGCAAAGTAGCGCTCCGCCGTGGTCTGCGCGAAAGCGCTGCCGCACAGGTCGGCCGCCTGCTTGGCCAGGAGGAGCTTCGCGAGGATCGGCTTGGGCGCGATCGCGCCGAACCGCATCCTCGCGAAAGTTCCTCCTGGCCAAGCAGGCGGCCGACCTGTGCGGCAGCGCTTTCGCGCAGACCACGGCGGAGCGCTACTTTGCCGACACGCGCTGGCGCAAGGTGCTGCAGGACCTCACGCGCGCGTACGCAGAGCGCCGCGACGCGATGATCGCTTCACTCGAAGAGCACTTTCCGGCAGAGGCGACGTGGACGGTCCCCGAGGGCGGCTTCTTCGTGTGGGTCGAGATGCCGTCGTTCCTCGATCTCAAGTCCGTGCTCGCCGAGGCGGTGGAGCGCGGCGTCACGTACGTGCCGGGCGACGCCTTCTTCCCCGATGGGCGCGGGCGCAACTGCATGCGACTCGCGTTCTGCTACGTGGAGCCCGCGAGGATCCGCGAGGGCATCGCACGCCTTGCCGAGGTGCTTGAAGACCGTCTGGAACTCTACCGTGCGTTCGCGGCGGCGGGCGTATTGCCCGTGCCTGCGGGTGCCGTCGACGAGAGGGGCTGATGAGCGTGAAAGAGAAGATCGCGGTGCTCATGGGCGGGCAATCGCTCGAGCGTGAGGTCTCGCTCGTGAGCGGACAGCGCGTGTGCGACGCGCTCGAGGCCGAAGGCTACAAGGTGCTCGCCCTGGACGTGACGCCGGAGCTGGTGACCACGCTTCGCAGCGAGAAGCCGGACGCCGTCTACATCGCGCTTCACGGCAAGTACGGCGAGGACGGCACGGTGCAGGAGCTGCTCGAGTTCCTCGGCATCCCGTACACCGGCCCGGGTGTCGTCGCCTCTACGCTCGCCTGGGACAAGTCGCTCAGCAAGCGGCTGTTCCGGATCGAGGGCGTTCCCACGCCGGCGTGGGTGGCGTTCACCGCCGACGCCTTCAAGCAGATGGGCGCCGCCACAGCGCTCGACCTCGTGCCGGATGCGGTGGGGGGCTTCCCGGTCGTCGTGAAGCCGTCGAAGCAGGGTTCCGCGCTCGGCCTCACAAAGGTCGAGACTGCCGAGGCGCTGCCCGAGGCGCTGCTCACCGCACTCTCCTTCGGCGACACGGCGATCGTCGAGAAGTGGATCGACGGGCGTGAGCTGGCCGTTTCGGTGCTCGACGGGCCGGACGCCCCGCGCGTGCTGCCTCCGGTCGAGATGGTGCCGGTCTCGGGACTGTTCGACTTCTCGGCGATGTACACGCCGGGCGAGACCGAGTACTACGTGCCCGCACGGCTCTCCGAGACCGAGATGGCCGAGGTCATGGCGCTCGCCGCCCGGGTGCACCAGCTGCTCGGGTGCCGCCACGTGAGTCGCGTGGACATGGTACTCGGCGCTGACGGTGTGCCCTACGTGCTCGAAGCGAACACGTCGCCGGGCATGACCGAGATGTCGCTGCTGCCCATGGCGGCGGCGGCCGTAGGCATCGATTTCCAGGAGTTGGTAGGACTTCTGGTACGCTCTGTACGACACGAAGGCGCGTGATGGGTACATACACCAATGCCGTCAGGCGCCCGTAACGTATCCGCACGATCCCGGAGGTGGCTTCATCATGTATGACTATCGCAGGGGTGAGAGCATCCTTGGCGCGTTCCTTCTCGGCGGAATCGTAGGTGCCGCGCTCGGTCTGCTGTTCTCACCGCGGTCCGGACGCGAGAACCGCGAGTTCGTCGCAGCCAAGGCCCAGGAGTACTGGGGCGAGGGCAAGGAGTTCTACGAGACATCTCGGGCCAAGGTCGTTGACGAGACCGAGGAGATCCGCGCCAAGATCGACGCGGCACGCGATCGGCTGAAGGACCAGGTCGACTCCGTCTCGCAGCAGGCCAAGGAGAAGGTCCACGAGATCGCGCCGCAGGCGAAGGACGCCGTCGCCAAGGCCGGCACCTCGGTGAAGACCGGTGTCGAAACGGTCGAGGGCAAGGCTCAGGGTGTGCTCGACAAGCTGGCCGAGAAGACCGCTCCGGTCGTCGAGCCGATCGCCGATCTGGCGGCTCCCGAGGCGCCTGTCGCCGAGTAACACGCTGCTCGCGCTATCATGAGGGGGCCGGTCGCTCCGCGCGACCGGCCCCTTTCGATCTTCAGACCACGGGAGATGAGCCGGCTTGCCGCGTGTGACGTCCTACAACGGCCGAAGCGTCCTGGGGAGCGATGGACGTGCTCTGGGGCGCGTCAACGCGGTCCTGTTCCACGCGTCCGAACCGCGCGTGGTCGGCGTTCAGATCGATCCGGGCGCCGTATTCGGCGTTATCGACCGCAAGTCGTCCTTTGCGCTGCTGCCCGCACTCGCGCTCAGCGAGGACCGCATGGCATTCCAGCTGTCCGACACCCGACTGCCGAAAAGCGGCGCCGGTGAACGCGCTCTCGGCTTCAGCTGGGACGACTCGGTCATCTGGCAACGGATGCCGGTACGCTCCGAGGACGGCGGGGAGGTCGGCACCGTGCACGACGTGACGTTCGACGCCGAGACGGGCGCGGTCACGCTGCTTCGCATCTCGGGCGGCGCCGTGGGTGATGTCGCCGTCGGCAGGCTCGAGGTGCCCGGTGAACTCGTGCGCGGGTTCGACGGCGAGGCCGTGGTGGTGCTCCCCGGCTACGCCGACATCACTGCGGAGGGTGGTGCGGCCAAGGTCGTCGCCTCGGGTGTCGCTGCAGCGAAGGTGCGGGGAGGCCAGGTGGCCGAAGGGGCGCTTGGCGTCGGTGTCGCGGCCTCCCGGGCGCTCGGTCGCTCGATCAAGGGCGGGGCCATCCGCAAGGCGATAGACAAAGCGAAGTCGCTCATGGACGAGGACGGGTAGGCGGCCATGGCGCGTCGCCTCATAGGGCTGAGCATCGCCGACAGGGACCACCTGCCTGCACGGTGTTCCAACTGCGTGTTCTGGGAGTCCGGTGAGGTGCTGCCGCGCGAGTGCGGGTCGGCGTGCGACGCCCGGGTCGCCGCTGACTGGGTGCGTACGGTGGCCGCCGAGTGGGGCGAGTGCGGCCGAGTAGCCGTCGAGGATGGGGCGTTCCTCGGCTTCATCAAGTACGCGCCTCCCGGCTACCTGCCGCAGGCGTGGAACATGCCGTCCGGCCCACCGCTCGAGAGTGCACCGCTGATCGCCTGCATGCACCTGGCGCCCGAGGCGCGACGCCATGGCCTCGGCGGCGTACTGCTGCGGGCTGCGTTGCGCGACCTGGCGGGTCGGGGAGAGCGGACGGTCCAGACGTACGCGCTCGCGCGCCGTACGGACTACGAGAACGCGCCGATGGTGGGTGTCGAGTTCCTGCTGCGCAACGGCTTCACGGTCGTGAGGCCACATCCGGAGGTGCCGCTGCTCAAGCTCGACCTCAAGTCGCTCGTCTCGTGGTCGGACAACCTCGAGGCGGTTCTCGAGTCGCTGCGCATTCCCGTGCGCGTGCCCAAGCGCGCCCCTGCCACGGTCGCTTCTGGCGGGCGACACTCGTGACCGATGAGTCTGCCGCGCCATCCGGCCCTGCATCGGCCGAACGGGTGCGCCGCTTCCTTGACGCGCACGGTCTTGCGGATGGCGTGCGGACCTTCGATGTCTCGACGAAGACCGCGCAGGCGGCCGCCGACGCGGTCGGCTGCGAGCTGGGCCAAATCGCCAAGTCGATAGTCTTCGTCGCCGACGGGACACCCGTGCTCGCGGTGGTTGCGGGAGACCGACGCGGAGACGTAGTCGCGATACGCGCGGTGACCGGTGCGACGAAGGTCAAGCTGGCCGACCCCGATACGGTCCTTGCCGCCACGGGGTATACTGTCGGTTCCGTCTCGCCGTTCGATCTGCCCGCGGCACTGACGGTGCTGATAGACGAGTCGCTGGGCCGCTACGACACGGTCCTGCCGGCCGCCGGAACCGCGGACTCCGTGGTTCCCGTGCCGTTCGATCGGCTTGTCGGACTCACGGGTGGACGAGTGGTATCCATCGGCCGATAGTGGGGTTATGAGCATCAGGAGACGCATAGCGCGCGGGGCGCGCGTTGTTCTGGTGGCCCTTCTGCTGGGCATCGTCGTCCCCTACACGCACCAGGGTTTCGCGGCGATCGCTGTGACGGTTGACGGCGCGTCGGTCTCTCTTCCACGCGGCGCCACGGTCGAGGACGCCATCGAAAGCTGCGAAGGGCTGCGCAACGGGCGAGTCTGGTCGGTCGCAAGCCATCGTGTGCTCTCCGAGTCAGCGTGCCGCCCCGGCCGTGCGCGGCTGAACGGCGCCTCGGTACCGCTCTCGGCCGCGGTCCGCAACGGGGACCGTATCGAGACCGTCCCCGGCGAGGATGTCGTCGAACCCGTGGTCGAGGAGGTCGTGGAGGTCGAGGTCCCCGCACGCACGATCGGCGCGGGCTCGGTGCCGAAGGTCGCGGTGGTGGGAACCCCGACCGTGCTCCTGGTGACCAAGGGCGCCGTCTCCGGTGAGACTGTGACGACCGAAACAGTCTCTGTGGGCGTTCCGGCCGTGGTTCGCATGGTTCCTGAGCCCGGCGCCAACGTGGTCGCACTTACCTTCGACGACGGGCCGTGGCCGGGACAGACAGAGCAGGTGCTCGCGATCCTGCAGGAGCGCAATGTACCAGCGACGTTCTTCATGCTCGGCATGCGCGTGGAGCGTGCCCCGGACCTTGCGCGGTCGGTCGTGAACGCAGGCCATCTCGTGGGTAACCACACGTACTGGCACGTCGACCTCAGCACCGTGCAGCCCGACGTGGCGCACTGGGAGATCGCGGCCACCAGCCAGTTGCTCCTGGAAACCACCGGCGTGCAGCCGACCTGGATCCGTGCTCCCGGTGGCAACCTCGGCGGGCCGGCGCAGGCGTACATCGCGCAGGAGGGCCTGCGGCACGCGCTGTGGACGGTCGACCCGCAGGACTGGAACGAGGGGAAGACGCCCGAGGACCTCGCGTGGAGCGTCATCTCCTCGGCACACCCTGGAGCGATCATCGTCTTGCATGACGGCGGTGGCAACCAGGCGACGACCATCGCCGCGCTCCCGCTGATCATCGATGGACTGCGCTACTACGGCTACGAGTTCGTGACCCTCGACGAGCTTCCGACGGTCAGGTCTGACTGGTAGCGCACCTCACGGTTCGGGTGGGGGTCACCAGGATGTCGACCGGACGGTCGCGGTCTTCGTGGGGGACCTCATCGAAGACCTGCTCGTCATAGGCGATGCCGATCGTCGGCGGTGCGCCTTCGGGGCCGGTGAGGAGCGTGTCGTAGTAGCCGCCCCCAAAGCCGAGTCGGTTTCCCTCGAGGTCGAACGCGACGCCTGGGACCACGATCACCGAGAGATCGGCGAGCACGGCACCGGGCGTGCCGTCGACAGGCTGCAGCAGGCCGTACGGTCCTTCGGCGAGCACTTCGTGGCTGTCGACCCAGTGAATGGTGAGGTCGCGACCGCCCGCGACGCGCGGGTAAGCGATGCGCTTTCCGAGGTCGCGCAGTGCGTCCTCGATCACGCTTGGGTCGGCCTCTTCGGGAGAGGCGCCGTACAGCATGACCGAGGTAGCGTCGGCGATCTCAGGGAGCTGAAGCACGCGTTCTGCCATCGCGTACGCGTGGGCCACGCGCATCTCGGCCAGCACGGTGCGCCGCGCCGCCCGTGCCCGCAGCCGGACGACGGTCTTGGCGCGGTCGAGCTCTTCGTGGCTGGAAGCGAATACCATACGCTCAGCATACCCCGCCGTCAGCCGATGCCAACAAACGTCATAACCAGAAGGGCCCCGGTGAGGGTGATAACGACGACGATGGTAGTCCAGGAGAGAACGTTGTTGAGACGCCCGTTGACGTGTCTCCCCATGATCGTCCGGTCGTTGATGATGATCATCATGAACACCAGCAGGAACGGAAGCAGCACACCGTTGATCACCTGAGAGACCAGCATGATGGCGATGAGGTCGAGTCCCGGGATGAGGATCACTGCGGCGGCGGCGACGATGACGAAGGTGTAGAGAGCGTTGAACAGCGGCGCCTCGGCCCAGCTCCGGTCGAGGCCGGACTCCCAGCCGAACGCCTCGCAGATCGCGTAAGACGAGGTGAGCGGCAGCACCGCTGCGGCGAGCACCGAGGCCGACAGCAGGCCGATCGAGAACAGCAGCTCGGCGTAGGGGCCGGCGAGCGGCGCGAGCGCCCGGGCCGCATCCTCGGCGCCGGTGATCTGGATCCCCGCGGGGTGCAGGACGGTTGCGGTGGTGATGATGATGAAGCAGGCGATCAGGTTGGCTGCGAGCGCGCCCACCATCACGTCCCAGCGTGCAAGCGACCACTCCTTAATGGTGGTGCCCTTGTCCACGATGTTGCTCTGAAGCAGGAACTGCATCCACGGCGCGATGGTCGTACCCGTCAGGCCGATGGCGAGTGCGATGAACGCGCGGTCGGGGAGTACCGTGGGGACCACGAACGAACGCCCGACCTCGAGCCAATCCGGTCCGGCGAGGAACGCCGCAACGACGTACGCGATGAAGACCGACGAGAGCGCGAGCAGCACGTTCTCGACCCGCCGGTAGCTCCCGCGCACCACCAGCAGCCACACGACGAGCGCCGCCACCGGCACCGAGACGAAGCGCGGCACGCCGAAGATCTCCATTGCCGCGGCGATTCCCGCGAACTCGGCCACGGTGGTGGCCGCTGTGCTCGCAAGCAGCATGAGCATTGCGCCGAAGGTCAGCCGAACGCCAAAGCGCTCGCGAATGAGCGCGGCGAAGCCCTTGCCGGTGACCGCTCCCATCCGCCCCGCCATCTCCTGCACGATCATGAAGCTCGGCGTCATGGCGAGCATCATCCACAGCATCGCGTAGCCGTAGTTCGCGCCGGCGACCGAGTACGTCGAGATGCCGCCGGCGTCGTTGCCCGCCGATGCGGCGATGATCCCGGGGCCGATGCACGGCCAGGAGCGCGAAGAACGGCAGCCGCCGCTTCGTGTCGGTTCGGCGGGTCACGCGGCTACCCTCCTGGACAGTGCAGCGTTCCGATCCAGTACGACAGGCCGAGGTAGACGACCGGCGCCCACGAGCATCGCGGTGATCGCGAGCCCGGTACCCGGACACGTGCTTGCCGGCGGCGCTGCGCTGAGCGCGAGGTGTCCGAGCAGTGCCTGCCCGCGAGGACCGTGACGGAGCCAGCCGCAGACGCCTACCGCGAGCGCGCATCGGTGAACTCGCCGGGTCTCGCCGTACCGAGCCACACGAAGGCCAAGGCGAGCGCTGCCACGCCCGAGCCAGCGCGATCACCACGCCGAGCGCCGACTCGCGCAGCAGCCGCCTGCCGAGCGACGGCTGGGCATCTCGCGCTTTCGCCGCTCGATGAGTTCGGCGAGCGTGCGGGATGAGAGTTCCTCGGCCGACGCGAAGCACGAGGCAGAAGCAGCACCGCCCACCACCATGAAGCACCATGCCGATGACGCGAAGCGGCGTACCCGGCCTGCGCGACAGTCCCGCGGTACCGCGGCGTGGCGGACGGCCGGAGCACTACGAGAGCGCGACCGCCCACACGACGAGCCATGCGTTGCGTCGCGCGAGCCACCACCAGCATGCCAGCGAGCCGAGCTCTGCTCGCGTGCCGAGCCGGTGGCGATCGCCAGGTCCTCGGCCGACTCCTCCTCCATGACGTCGAGGGCGTCGTCGACGGTCACGATGCCGAGCAGCTTGCCGGTCTCGTCCACCACCGGGAGCGCGAGCAGGTCGTACTTGCTCATCGTGTCGGCCACGTCTTCCTGGTCATCGTCAGGGCCGACCATGATGACCTCGCGCTCCACCAGCCCGGCCACCGGGGTCGTGGGCTCAGACATCACGAGGTCGCGGAGCGAGATCACGCCCTCAAGGCGCCGGTTCTCGTCCACCACGTAGATGTAGTAGATGCTCTCGTGCTCGGCCGCGCCCGTGCGCAGGTAGTCGATGACCTGCTGGACGGTCATCTCGTCGTTCACCGTGGTGACCTCGGGCGTCATGATGCCGCCGGCCGTCTTCTCGCGGTAGCCAAGGAGCGAGCGGATGGCGCTCGCCTCCTGCACGCCCATCAGGCGCAGTAGCGCCTCGGCCTTGTCGTACGGCAGGTCGCCGATGATGTCGGCCGCGTCGTCGGGGTCCATCTCTTCCAGGATGTCGGACGCCCGCTGATCGCCGAGGTCGTCGATGAGGTCGGCCTGGAACTCGTCCTCGAGCTCGGCGACGGTAAGCGCGGCCTGCACGTTGTCGAGGTGCTCGAACACCCGTGCGCGCTGCGTGGGGCCGAGCTGCTCCAGCACGTCGGCCACGTCGGCGGGATGCAGCTCGTGCAGCCGCTTGTGGGTGACGGAGAGCCGCACGTGGCTGAGGTCGCGGTCGAGAAGGTCCATGTAGTTCCACGCGATGAGGTTCTCGGAGAGCTCGTGGCCCACCAGCCTGGCCAGTCCCGCCACCGCGTGCTCGACCACCGGATGAAGCCCGCGCAGAATGCCGCGGGTTCCGACCTCGGCGCCGAGAAGACGGAGCTGGCTCTTGCTCTCGGAGAGCTTGAGGTCGTTCACGCGCACGACCTTCATGCCCTGGGTGTCGACGATCTGCTTGTTGAGCAGGTCGCGCGCGAGCAGCACCTCGTCGGGCTGCAGGTAGCTGAAGCGCAGCGCGGGGCGCTCGGCCGAGAGCTCGACGTGCTCGTCGGTGAGTGCGGCCACGTACTTGCGCCACGACAGCATGAACGGCGTCTTGGTGGGGCCGAGGAAGGCGAGTGAGGTGACGCGCGGGAACACCTCGCCGGTGGCGATCGCGATGTCGCTGATCTCGCCGATGACCTCGCCGGCAGCATCCACCACCGGCTTGCCCAGCATCTGGGTCAGGTAGAACATATGGCTCCTTCCCTCCCGGCGGCTAACGCCGGCAGGTCGATCGTGACGGGGGTCCCGGACCCCGACGCGATCGTCAGGAGCCGGGACCTAGGGACTTGATGGAGTCACCAGGGTCCGTTTCTCTCGGCAACAATGCAGACGACGAAAAGAGGCCCCTCATCTGTGAGACGGGGACCTCGCTGCGGCGTGCGCCGCGTACGACGCGGCATCAGGCTCGCCGCACCGCTGCCCCGTCCCTCGTCTGCGGATTTGGCACTGTCCGACGTAGGGCACACGAGAATCTCGTGCGGCGAGGTTCCGCCTTTGCAGTCCCAGCCACGTTAGCCTTCCCCTTAAGCCGGGGAGGGCTGTTATACCCATTGGCGTCTCTCGACATTTCCGGGCAGTGGCCTGTGTTCGAACAGGAGCCGCACCGTAACAGATGGAGCGCTCTTGTCGCTGTCAATGCGTCCAGCCGCGACGCACCTGCGATTGTAGGCCTGAGCAGCGGAAACGGCAAGAGTGTGAAGCGCATCACGTGCCTGCTAGAATCGGGCGCAGCGAGGGGGGCCGAGGGTGCTCACTGCCGCATACATCGCGTACGCGCTCGCACAGGCCGCGCTGGCCGTCTGGGCTATCACGCTCTATCGCAAGCGCCGCTCGGCGGCCGCCCTCACGCTGCTGCTTCCGATTGCGGCGGTGGTCTACGACAACGCGATGGTCGCGCTCGGGTCGTTCATCGGCGACGGTCCGCTGCTCGAGGCGCTCAGCTTCCCCCGGTTCCTCGGCCATGCGCTGCTCACGCCGATATGGATCGTCACGGCCGTGGCCTTCGCAGCTCGAACGGGGGCGCTCGATGGGCGGACGCGTACCGCCATACGCGCGAGCTGGGGGTTCTACGCGCTGATGGCTGGTGATCGGGCTGGTGAACTCGGTCCTGCTGTTCTCCTACGAACTGGTGCTGCAGGGAGACCTCGTCTACTACACCAACGGCGGCGGGATTCCCGGGCCACCGCTGCCGTCGATACTCATGACCTTCACGGTGATCGCCTGCGGCGTCGTGGTTTCCGGAGGACCCGGTGGCCCTGGATGCTGGTGGGCGCGCTCTTCATGCTGACAGCGGCGGCGGTGCCCTCCGAACTGGTCGGCTTCGTCGTGAGCAACTCGGGCGAGGTGGTGATTGCGGCATCACTCGTGGCCACCGAGGCGTTCCTCCAGCGTCGTGAAATCGCCGGGGGCTGATCACGCC
Organism: uncultured Actinomycetes bacterium; assembly: GCA_963700295.1. Classification (GTDB taxonomy): domain Bacteria; phylum Actinomycetota; class Coriobacteriia; order Anaerosomatales; family Anaerosomataceae; genus UBA6100. The sequence continues at coordinate 14,282 of CAVOWY010000005.1, forward strand.
CGCTCTGGGTCGGCCACAACCAGCACATCGATGCCGACGGTCTCCCGCATGATGTGATTGACGACCGATCCGCCGAACATCTCGGCAAGCCGGCTGCGGTTCGACTGACCGAGCACGATGAAGGAGACGTGATGCTCGGATGCGTACCGGACGATCTCCTGTGATGGTGTCTCTCCCTCTACCTCGACCCACGTGGCGTGGAGGCGTTCTGCGAGCTCGCGCGTGGTATCCATGCTTACGCAGTCTCCCGGGGTGGGCGCGACGCCCGGCACCTTGACGTGGAGGCACTCGAGCTCGCCCTTCAGTCGCTCGGCGAGCCGGTAGCCGCGCCTGACGAGCGTCGTTGACAGGCATCGGGGCGTGACGCAGACGAGGACGCGGTCGGAGGCCGGCCAGACGCCCTCGATACGCTGCTCCTCGATGTACTCGAGCAAGTCGTCGTCGACTTCCTGTGCGGTCTTGCGCAGGGCGATCTCGCGCAGCGCTCCCAGGTTCCCGGGCCGGAAGAAATGCTCGAGCGCGCGCGGAACCATGGTGCTGGTGTAGACGACGCCACGCCGAAGCCGGTTGATGAGCGCCTGCGGGGTGAGATCGACGAGGACCACCTCGTCGGCGCTGTCGACGATCCTGTCGGGTATGGTCTCGCGCACGCGCACGCCGGTGATCTCGAAGACGGTGTCGTTGATGCTCTCGAGATGCTGGATGTTCACCGTCGAGATGACGTTGATGCCCGCGTCGAGCAGCTCTTCCACCGACTGCCATCGCTTCTCGTGACGCGCCCCGGGTGCGTTGGTGTGCGCAAGCTCGTCTACGAGGACCCACTCGGGACGGCGCGCGAGCACCCCGTCGGTGTCCATCTCGTGCAACGTCTTGCCCCGGTAGTCGAAGGTCCTTGTGGGAACCTGTTCCAGCCCCTCGAGCAGCGCCAGCGTCTCGGCACGGTCGTGCGGTTCGACGAATCCCACAACGATGTCTTCGCCGCGGGCGGTCCGGCGTCCGGCCTCGGCGAGCATCGTGTAGGTCTTGCCAACGCCCGGGGCGTAGCCGAGGAACACCTTGTGCATGCCGCGAGGGCGTGGAAGACCCGTCTGACGCCGGGCATCCTCCGGTTCGGTAGACACGTGTCCTCCCCTCAGTCGGTCGTCGAGAATCCCGTCGAGCGCGTGATTGAGCATAAGTACATTCACCCGGTCTTCGCCGATGAAGCCGAGCGTGGCGCGCTCGGTGTGAGCGTCGATGAGATCCAGCACCTGCTGCACCTCGATGCCGCGCGCGTCGGCGACCCGCTGGGCCTGGAGTACCGCCGACTCGGGTGAGATGTGGGGGTCGAGACCCGACCCGGATCCGCAGACGAGATCGGCCGGCACGGGACTCCCGGCGTCGAGCGACTCCTCGCTACGCACGGCGCGGACGCGCGCGGTGACATTCGCCAGGAGATCGGCACTCGTCGGACCCAGGTTCGAAGGTCCCGAGGTGGTGGCGTCGTAGTCGTTTCCCGAAGGACGCGAGTGGAAGTACGTCCTCGCCGGTGAACGACTGGCCGATGAGTTCGGAGCCGATCGCGCGGTCCCCGTCGTAGACGAGCGAGCCTGCGGACGCGTTAGGGAAGAGCACGGTGGCGACTCCCGTGATGAGGAGCGGGTAGACGATCCCAGTCAGCACGAGCGTCACGAGCGACAGCCTGAGCGCGATGGCGATCCTGGCTTTCATCCGTCTACACCCACCCCAGTGTCGTGATGAGCACATCGATGATCTTGATGCCCACGAACGGCGCCACAAGCCCACCGAGCCCGTAGACGAGCAGGTTGCGCTGCAGGAGCTTAGCTGCGCCGAGCGGCCGGTACTTCACGCCGCGGAGTGCAAGCGGGACGAGCGCGATGATGATGAGCGCGTTGAAGATCACGGCGGACAGCACAGCGCTCTCTGCCGAGCGCAGGCCCATCACATCGAGCGCCTCGAGCGCCGGGTACGCACCCGCGAACAACGCGGGGATGATCGCGAAGTACTTGGCCACATCGTTGGCGATCGAGAACGTGGTGAGCGCTCCCCGCGTCATGAGCAGCTGCTTCCCGATCTCGACGATCTCGATGAGTTTCGTGGGGTTGCTGTCGAGATCCACCATGTTCCCGGCCTCTTTGGCCGCCGCGGTCCCGGTGTTCATGGCCACGCCGACATCCGCCTGTGCGAGCGCTGGAGCGTCGTTCGTGCCGTCACCGATCATGGCGACAAGACGCCCGCCCGCCTGCTCACGCCTGATGAGCTCGAGCTTCGCCTCCGGCGTCGCCTCGGCGAGGAAGTCGTCAACGCCCGCCTCCTCGGCGATCACGCGGGCGGTCAGTGGATTGTCACCCGTGATCATGACCGTGCGGATGCCCATGGCCCGCAGCTGATCGAAGCGCTCGCGAATCCCGCCTTTGACGATGTCCTTGAGGTAGACCACGCCGAGGACGCGTGCGTCTCTGGCCACCACAAGCGGCGTGCCGCCGAGGCCGGCGATGCCGCGGACCTCCTCGGTCAGCTCATCCGGGACGGACCCTCCGCGACCGGCCACCCACGCGATGATCGCGTCGGACGCGCCCTTGCGGATCTGCTCGCCGCCCATGTCGATCCCGCTCATCCGGGTCTGCGCGCTGAACTCGATGAACTCGACGTCATCGCCGAGGTCGCGGTCCCGGAAGCCGAGGTCCTTGGCGAGCACGACGATCGAGCGGCCCTCGGGGGTCTCGTCGGAGAAGGAGGCGAGCTGGGCCGCGTCGGCGAGGTCCCCGACCGTGATGCCGGGAAGAGGCCGGAACTCGGAGGCCTGCCTGTTGCCGAGGGTGATCGTCCCGGTCTTGTCGAGCAGGAGCGTGTCCACGTCGCCGGCGGCCTCGACGGCGCGCCCGGACATCGCAAGCACGTTGTGTCGCACAAGACGATCCATGCCCGCGATGCCGATGGCCGAGAGCAGCCCGCCGATGGTGGTCGGGATGAGGCAGACGAGCAGCGCGATCAGAATCGAGACGGGCACCGCAGCGGCGCTGTACTGCGCGAAGGACTGCAGGCTGATGACGACGAGCAGAAAGAGGATCGTGAGCCCCGAGAGCAAGATGGACAGCGCTATCTCGTTCGGCGTCTTCCGGCGGGAAGCGCCCTCGACGAGCGCGATCATGCGATCGATGAAGGTTTCGCCCGGGTTGGAGGTGATGCGTACGACGATCCGGTCGGATAGGACACGGGTTCCTCCCGTGACCGCGCTCCGGTCACCTCCGCTTTCGCGGATCACCGGCGCGGACTCGCCGGTGATGGCCGATTCGTCCACCGACGCGATGCCCTCGATCACGTCACCATCGCCGGGGATAGTCTGCCCGGCCTCGACGACGACCACGTCGCCCTTGCGCAGCCGGGATGCCGCGATCTGCGTAATCGTGTCGCCCTTGAGCAGGTTGGCGGTCGTCTCCGTGCGCGTCTTGCGCAACGTGTCGGCCTGAGCCTTGCCCCGGCCCTCGGCAAGCGCCTCGGCGAGGTTCGCGAAGATGACCGTGAACCACAGCCATGCCGCGAGCTGTCCGAGGAACGACGCCGAACCGGGCCCGCCCGCCAGCGCACGCACGAAGTACCCGGTCGCGACCAGGCTGCCCACCTCTACCACGAACATGACGGGGTTGCGGACCTGGAGGCGCGGATCGAGCTTCCGCAGGGCCTCGAGCAGCGCGGTTCTCAACGTGTCCACCTAGAACACCTCCCCGGCCTGCATGAGGAAGTGCTCGAGAACCGGCCCCAGCGAAAGCGCTGGGAAGAACGTGAGTGCACCCACGATGAGCACCGTGCCCACAAGAAGCCCGACGAACAGCGCCCCGTGGGTGGGGAAGGTGCCCGTGGAAGCCTCGGCTGTGCGCTTCTGGGCGAAGGAACCGGCGATGCCCAGCACCGGCATGATGAAGAGATAGCGGCCGATAAGCATCGCAAGACCGATGCCCACGGTGAAGAACGGCGAGGCCGCGTTCAGGCCGCCGAACGCACTGCCGTTGTTACCCGCGCCCGACGAGAAGGCGTAAAGAAGCTCGGTCAGGCCGTGCGGACCGGCATTGCCGAGTGCTTCCAGGGCAGAGGGCGTGACCGCTCCGGCGCCGGCACCGACGAGTATCGTTCCCGAGATCGCCAGCATGGCGAGGATCGTGAGCTGTATCTCACGCGTCTCGATCTTCTTGCCGAGATACTCGGGTGTTCGTCCCACCATCAGTCCGGCGATGAAGATGGCGAGCAGCGCGAACAGGAACATGCCTGCCAGTCCCACGCCCACGCCCCCGAACACCACCTCGCCGAGCATGATGTTGAGCATCGCCAGCCCCCCGGCGAGCGGGGTGAGGCTGTCGTGCGAGTTCACGACGGCACCGCACGAGACCGCGGTCGTCGAGGTCGCGTAGAGCGCCGAGCCGCCCACGCCGAGCCGCACCTCCTTGCCCTCCATGTTGCCGCCGTCCGTGGTTGCGTAGGAGTGCTGTGCGGCGCCCGCCTGCTCGAGAATGGGGTTTCCGGCGCGTTCGGCCAGGTACATGCCGGTGAGCGAGAGGCAGAACAGCACGAGCATCGCAGCGAACAGGGCCCACCCCTGGCGCGGGTCGCCCACGAATCGGCCGAACATGTTGGTGAGCGCAGCCGGGATAGCGAGCATCGCGATCACCTGAAGCACGTTGGTGACAGGCGTCGGGTTCTCGAACGGATGCGCCGAGTTCGCATTGAAGTAGCCGCCGCCGTTGGTGCCGAGGATCTTGATCGCTTCTTGCGATGCGACAGGGCCTGCGGGAATCGTCTGGACGCTCCCCTCGAGCGTCTCCACCGCTGTCGCCGAACCGAGATTCTGGATCACGCCCTGCGAGGCGAAGACGAGTGCGAGCGCGACCGAGAGCGGCAGCAGCACGTAGAGCACGCTGCGGGTGACATCAACCCACGCGTTCCCGAGGTCCCTCGTCTTCTGTCGGGACAGGCCCCGGGCGAGGGCCACGGCTACGGCGATGCCCGTGGCCGCCGAGAGGAAGTTCTGCCACGTCAGGCCGACCATCTGCGTGAGCACACTGGCAGACGACTCTCCTGCGTACGCCTGCCAGTTGGTGTTCGTCACGAAGCTCACCGCGGTGTTGAACGCCACGAGTGCGTCCTGGTTCGCGGCCCCTGACGGATTGAGCGGCAGGTACGCCTGCAGCCGGGCGAGCGTGTACAGGATGGCGCCGCCGGCGGCGTTCAGGATGATGAGCGCGCTCACGTAGCCGACCCAGTTCATCTCGTGGGCCGGATCGATCCGGCACATCCGGTAGATGGTCCGCTCGACAGGTGCGATCACGCGCGAACGCGTGCTTCGCTCGCCGGAGTAGACCGCGGCGAGGTAGCCGCCGAACGGCCGGGTGAGCAGTGCGACAACGCCGAGCACGGCAATCGACAAAGCAGCGAATTGGACCATCGTGCTCAGAACCTGTCGGGGCGCAGCAGCGTGTACCCGAGGTAGATGATCAGTGCGAGTGCGAACGCTCCCAGCAGAATCGACTCGGCCACGTTCATCGCAGCTTCTCGATCCCCCGGAGGTACCCCGCACACGCCGCTCCGAACAGCGCCAGCATGCCGAACATCATCAGGTCGGTCATCTCCGCGCCTCCTTCCAATCGTCTCCCCGAGCGTAGTCCGGGGGTCGTGAAGGGCGCGTGAAGGCAACGCTTGTGCGCGTTAGGAAACCGTGAAGATTGGCCCGTCCGGCTACTTCGTGGAGAAGATGAAGCCCACGCCGGGCTCGGTCTGGACGTACCGGGGTACGCTCGGATGCGCCTCGATCTTCTTGCGGAGATGGCTCACGTGCACCCTGAGCGTCTGCCGGTCTTCGGCATACTCAGGACCCCAGACGTGTTCCAGGATCATCCGCGATGTCATCACACGATCGGGGTTGGACGCGAGCAAGGCCAGGATGTCGAACTCGGTCTTGGTGAGCGCGATCTCGGCCCCTGCTCTGGTCACGCGCCGTCGGGACAGGTCGATCTCGAGGTCCCCCACGGAGATCAGGGCAGGCGCGCCTGCCCCGGCGACCGAGCGCCTGAGCAGCGCCCTCACGCGCGCGAGGAGTTCCCCTGCCGAGAACGGTTTGGTGAGGTAGTCGTCGGCTCCTGCGTCGAGTGCGGCAATCTTGTCCTCGTCGCCGTCGCGGACAGACAGGACCAGGATAGGTGCGGAGATCCAGGCGCGCAGCTCGCCCGCGAGATCGATGCCATCGGCGTCGGGCAGTGTCAGGTCGAGCACGATCAGGTCGGGTCTCGCCTCGGCCGCGACACGCACTGCCTCCTCTGCCGAGCCGGCGAGGATCACGCGGTAGCCGTGCGAGACCAGCACCGAGCGCAGTGCGCGGCGGATCTGCTCCTCATCGTCGATGACGAGCACACTGGGAGTGGCCTCCGGCATCACCGTCTCCTCATGCAAGGGGCAGCGAGAACAAGAACCTGCTGCCGTGCGGTTCGACGTCCTCGATCCACACCGTACCACCGTGACGTGCGACGATCTCCTTGGTGATCGCCAGGCCGAGCCCGGTACTGGACTGACTGCGCGGTACGTGCGCGCTCCGGTAGAACTTCTGGAAGACCGCCTCGCGCTCCTGCTGGGGGATACCGGGACCCCGGTCTTCCACCCATACGATCACGGCGTCACCGAGCACGCGGGCGCCGATCCTCACCCGCTCAGACTCCGGCGAGTAGGCGAGCGCGTTGTCAATGAGGTTGTGCAGCGCGCGGGCGATCTGGCGGAAGTCGCATCGGACGAGCGGCAGGGACTCCTCGACCGAAAGCTCGATGCGATCGTGCGTGCGGGCCGGCATGCTCGCCAGAACGCTCCCGATCACCTCGCCGATCTCGTAGTAGTCGGGCTGCATGTCCCACGCGGCGTTCTCGAGGCGTGACATGTCCAGCAGGTCGGCGATGTTCGCCTCGAGGCGACGGAGGTCTCCGACGACGGCGTCGAGCTCCTCGGAGACGGCGTGCGACAGCTGATGAGGGCCGTCTGACGACTCGAGCAGGCCCGTCACCGTTGCCATCGCAGAGGAAAGTGGCGTCTTGAGCTCGTGCGAGACCGAGTTCACGAAGGCGGTCTTCAGGTTGTCGATCTCCGTAAGCGCCTCGAGGTCGGCCGCGCGCCCGCGCAGGCGGTCGTGTTCGAGATGTGCGGTGAGTGCCCGCGCGATCGCACGGGCGAGCCGGACGGCGCGATCCCCGGACTCCTCAGCGCGCAACGCGATGTAGAGCACGCCGAAGACGGACTCGGGACCCATGAGCGGGAGGAAGAGCAGCATGGCCTGAGCTGCGGCTGCGGTCTTCCCGGGACGCGGTTCCACGGTCTCCAGGGGCTGTGCGGAGCCGAAGGACTCGGCTGCAGACGCCTCGATCTCGCTCGGCCATGATTCAGGCTGGGGCCGCCATGTGCGGTTGAATCCGCCCTCGGTGCGTGCCAGGTAGAGCGCGCACTCCAGGGGGAGGAGGGCTTCCCTCACCCGATCGAGGACGACGTCCGGGATCTCAGTGGCCGGCGGGGGTGAAGCGAGCTCGCCCAACAACCGGTTGAGCAGGCGAGCCTCGGTCTCGCGGGCCATCGCGTCGTGCTCCCTGCGGCGACGCACCGCCGTCTGGAGACCCACTACGCTGCCCACGAGCAGGAAGACGGTGAGGTCGATCCACAGCGACGGGCGGGCGATGCGGAAGGTGTAGTACGGCGGGATGAAGAAGAAGTTCCATGCGCCGAACGATAGGAGTGCGGCTGCGATCGCAGCGCGCTCGCCGGCGAGACTCGCGGCTGCAACGACCGCGAGCACGTACCACAGGCCCCACTGGGTCTCACCCTGGGCGTTCTGCCAAGGCATCAGGACCGCCGTCCACGCGGCCACGATGAGGACAGCGGTCATGAGGGGGTGGGCCGAGGTCCACTCGTTCAGGGTTCTCCATGAGCCGGACTTCACGTCCCCGTGACCCAGCGCGACCACACGCCTGCGCCCCCTCGTCCCCGTTCATCGGTCAGCGCTTGCTGGCCTCCAGCCACGCCTGCGCGAACTCGGCCCAACCCTCGCCGCGTTCCCGTTCCGTGCGCCACACATTGTCGCGCGGGGTGCTCGCCAGGCCGCTCATCACGCCGTTACTGCTGAACGCGTTTGCCACGAGCGCCATCACGCCCACGGCGTCGGCCATCTGCAGGTCGGTGGCCGAGTCGCCGATCGCGGCGGCCTGGTCGCGCGTGAGACCCCGCCATGCAAGGTCCAGGTCGATCGCCCGGGTCTTCGAAACGCCCTGCGGCACCACATGATACGCGTGAGGTGGCATATCGCGGCAGGTGAGCGTGCCGTAGCTGCGCAGCATGCCGTTGTCGACCAGGTCGAGCGGGAGCGGGAGCGTGTCGAGGACCGCCTGGCCCTCGGCAACATCCAGACAGCCCCTGAGCAGCAGTGAGACCTCTCGGTCCATCTGCCAGGGTGCGTAGTGTTCGATGCGGCCGGGAAGCGCCTCCATGAGCGTCTCGGCGGCGCGTACCCCGTTGATCGCCTGAAAGGGCGTCACGCCTTCGGCGAGCGCATCCTCGGCCCAGGTTCCGTGGTCGACACGCTCCTCGAAGTCCAGCCCGGTGCCGTGCACGATGATCCCGCCGGCCTCCGCGATGTAGCCGTCCCAGCCGAGGAGCTGGGTGAGCTCGCGCAGCTGGAGGCGACCGCGGCCGGAGATCGGCACCACCGACAGGCCCGCATGCGCGAGCGCGACGATCGCCTCGGCCACCACGAGCGACGGACGCGCCTGTGCGTCGGCGAGCACGCTGCCGCCCTTGGCCACGAGCGTGCCGTCGAGGTCGGTGTAGAGCACGCGCACGCCCGCGAGCGCTTCGAGGGCGCGCGGGTCAGCGGCGACGAGCGGCGTGTCGGTCGACATGCGGACGTTCCCTTCCCGAAGGTGCGTCCATTGTAGGTCAAGCCGCTCCCGACGGGTGCCCGGGGGAATACACAGAGAAACGCGGCCCGAGGAGGAGCAACGATGTCGTTCGCGAAGCTGGCGGGGCTCTATGCGATCTGCACGGCGGTGTTCTTCGCGGTGGACCTGGTCTGGCTCTCGACCGCCACCAAACGAATCTACCAGCCGTATCTCGGCTCCCTGCTGTCGAGTGAACCGAAACTGGGCGTCGCAGCGGTCTTCTACCTGCTGTACGTGGTTGGCGTCATCGCGCTCGCGGTGGTGCCCGGGCTCCGCGAGGGTGTCGTGCTCGGCGCGCTGTGGCGAGGGGCGCTCTTCGGACTGCTCGCGTACGCAACGTACGACCTCACGAACCTCGCCACGATCGAGGGCTGGGCGTGGCAGGTCTCCGCGATCGATCTCGTGTGGGGAACCACGGTCACGAGCATCGTCTCGGTCGCCGGATACTATGCGGGGCGCTGGCTGGGGCTGTAGAGCGCGCGACCGGCCGCTCCGCTCACCGACGCGAAGTACCATCTGCCGACCAGCCGTCGCCGAAGCGCGTTCGGCGGCACTATACTGGGCACGCTCGCGCTCCCATCGTCGTCCGAGGAGGCTCGTCCGTGACCGATCAGGCAGATATCCCGTTCCCGCACTATCGCTGTGGCGAGTGTGGCAAAGACCTCCCACTCACGGAGGCCCGACTTACCGTCACGTGCGACGGGCATCAGCCCGGTAGGGGCGATGTGGCCGTGGAGGTGCGTCCTTCCACGCGCGCCGACCGTCACGATATCGAGGACATCTGCGATCAGGCGCTCGGAGAGACCGACGTCGATGTGTTCGGACGTTCGTTTGACGTGCTGCGCCAGGAGAACCTCGTCGCCGTCTCCGAAGGCCGTTTCGCGGGTGTCGTCTCGCTTGCGGTGGATGGGGGCGACCTGGCGGTCGTGTTGCTGAGCGTGTTCCCCGGCTTCCAGGGCCACGGCGTTGGCGGCGCGCTTCTCGACGCCGCGGTGAAGGTTGCCGCCGACCGCGGTCTGCCCGGCGTGAAGGCGGCGATCAGCAATGACGATGTGCCGTCGTTCTCCTTCTACCAGCGGCACGGCTTTGTGATCGACTCGGTGGCCAAGGGCCTGCTTGCGGACCGCTACGGCTCCGCCGAGCCTGGCTTCTCAGGGATTCGCGTGCGCGACGAGATCCGCCTTCGGCGTTCGGTGGGCCCGGCCTGAGCTGCGCGCTCGGGTGAGCTGCCCCGGACAGCGGTGCTCCGGATAGTCCACGGTCGTTCTAAGGCAGCGCGGCGACCGGGTGGCAGTTCATGCACAGGCCGTCGGTGTAGCCCGTGGTCGAAGCCTCCACGAGGAGCCGGTAACCGGTGGTCTCGTGGGGGAAGTTCTGGAATCGCGGATTGTCCGTTGCTACGGTGCCGTCGGCCTTCGTCACGATCGCTGGGCTCGGACTGGCCTGGGTGCCGTCCGTAGACAGCGAGCCTACGTCACGTGTGTCCTCGTGGCACTGCTGGCAGATCGGGTAGTGCCCCGCCTGCGCCCCCGTGCGCGGGTAGGGCATCAGGTAGGCCCGGTTGTACTGGTTGGCCAACTTGGTGTCGATCCCGGCGGGCCCCAGAACCGTGCTCGCTGTCGGATACGGGCCGGTGCCGACGATGCCGAGCTCCCGGTAGTTGTAGGGCACATATGCCGGGTCGCCCGAGGCTACAAGGGAGTCAACGGGATGGTTGTGCGTGCTCAGTCCGGACGGACGGCCCGCATGGCAGGCCGCACACCAGTCTGAGCCGTACTCCTGCACGGGCGTAGTCGCGCCGCCGGGCGAGCGCTTCAGCAGACGGTTCTGGACCTGCACAGGCACGATGCCGTTGTGCACCATGTTCACGAAGCGGGCTGCGCGCTGACGCTCGCCGAGGAAGGGCGTCACACAGTCGGACCCATGCGGCGAGTGGCAATCCGAGCAGGTCAGGGTGCCGTTGATTCCCGAGAATGCCATCGTCGCACTCCCGCCGTTCGAAGCGCTCCCGCCGGGAACCACGTTCGTGGTGTCGACGCTGTGATCGGCACCGACGGTCATTCCCCGGCCTGCTATCGCGCCGTACACGCCCTCACCGATCGTGGCGGTGCCGTCGTGGCAGGTGAAGCACGTTGCCGTGATCGTGGCCGCCGGCAGGAGCTTGGCGTTGGCCACAGGCGCGTCATGGATGGTGTGGCACTCCTCGCACTTGCTGGTGGTTGTGAGGTATCCGCCGTGCGGTCCGAACTTGGCCCCGTCAGTGGTAATCGACCCCATCCATGGGTCGTGGCAGGTCCCGCAGTATGCTGCGCTCGACGGAGGCTTGGGCAGGGGGAGGGTCTCGTCGTAGGCGAACGCACTTGTACAGCCGACCGCGAAGGTCAGGCACAACGCCGATACGAACACACCTCTTCTATTCCATCGCCGCATGGGGCCCCCGCATCACACGCCGTGGGGTCAAGCATAGCGTGTGATGCTGCCCGCGAGAATAGCTGAGCGCACATTAATCGCCGCGCGGCGAACTAGCCCGCGGTGCAGCTCGGTCCCGCCAGCATGCGCTCGACGTGCGCGCGCAGGTCGCTCGGCGTGAACGGTTTGGTGAGGTAGTCGCTACAGCCGAGCGACGCGCCGTGCTCGAGGTCCACCTTCTGCGCGGCCGTCGTGAGCATCATGACGGGCACTTCTGCCGTCTCGGGCCGCAGCCGCAGGAAGTGCAGGACTTCCCAGCCATCGAGCTTGGGCATGGTCACGTCGAGCAGAATGAGATCGGGCGTGCGCTCGAGGGCGAGTTCGAGCGCCTGCTCGCCGTCCACGGCCTCGATGAGCTCGTGCCCGAGCGAGCGTAGCGCCGCCTTCACGAGCATGCGGATCTGCTGGTTGTCGTCAGCGGTGAGTATGAGCCGTTCGGCTGCCACATCTGCCCCTTGTGAGTGACGGTCGGATGGTCTCTCTAGTCGCGATCGCGATGCATGATCTCCACGATCTTGTTGAGCTTGGCTTCGCGGCTCCTGCGCTCACGCTCGTGCTCGGCACGCCGTGCCGGATCCAGCATCGCCGAGATGTGATCGGCCACTTCCGAAGGCTTGAACGGCTTGGGCAGGTAGTCGCTGAACGGATCAGTGGCAATCTCCCGGTGCTGCTCTTCGAAGGTGCCCGCGGCCGAGAGGAACAGGATCGGAAGTTCCTTGGTCTTGGGGTCCTGGCGGAGCTTGTCGTGGACCTGATGGCCGGTCATGCCCGGCATCATCACGTCGAGGACCACGAGGTCCGGCTTCTCGGCAGCAACCACGCCGAGCGCCTGGAGCCCGTCTTCGGCCTCGAGGACTTCGAACCCACGGCCCGTTAGGGCCACCTTCAGCAGTCTCCGGATCGACGACTCATCGTCGACAACGAGAATCCTCTTCATGCGCAGACGTCCCTTCCCCTAGGTGCCGAGGATCTCCCCGACCCGCTGACACAAGTCTTTCGGCGTGAATGGCTTGCAGATGTACTCGCAGGCCCCCCCGGCCAGCCCCTCTTCGACCTCGGTGCGCTGGCTCTTTGCGGAGAGCATGATCACCGGTATGTGTTCCGTTGCCGGATCGGCCTTCAGTTTATTGAGAACCTCGTACCCTGTCATCACCGGCATCATCACGTCGAGCAAGATCAGGTCCGGGATCTCGGCGTGCGCCATATCGTATGCTTCGCCGCCGTCCGTGGCCTGCAGGACTTCATACCCCCTGTTCGCGAGGGTGAACGACACCAGCTTTCTGATGTGCGGTTCGTCATCTGCGATGAGGATCCGGGTCACCGTGCCTCATCCTCCGTCATGACCGACTCCACACGCGTGACGAATGCCTCGACATCGAATGGTTTGCTCACGCGCTCCGTCGCCAGTGCGAGCACGTCAGACCGTTCGCGATCGATCGGGTACGCGGACATGATGACCACGGGAATGTCCATGGTCTCCTCGCTTGTCTTGAGTTCCTCGAGGACCGCGTAGCCGTCCATGACCGGCATCCGCAGATCGAGCAGGATGGCGTCCGGCTTGGCGCGCTTGACGGCGGCCATCGCCTCGCGTCCGTCGTAGGCGCCCATCACCGTGTAACCGCGCTGCTTGAGTGTGTGACAGAGCAGGTCGACGATCTGCTTGTCATCGTCCACCACCAGGACCACGGGTGCAGCGATCGAACCCACGAGGCCGTCGATCACGCCGATCAGCCGGTCCTTGTCGATCGGCTTCTCGAGATAGCCGGCCGCGCCGCACCGTTCGCTCTTGCCCTCATCGCAGATGATCGACAGCACCACCACAGGGATGTCCCGAGTGGCGGCATCTCCCTTGAGCTTCTTGAGCAGCTGGAACCCGGCGCCCTCGTCGAGCATCACGTCGAGCGTGATCACCCGCGGCTCGAGCTCTACCGCATACTCCCACGCTTCGCCGGCCGTGAACGCCTTGACCACCTCGTAGCCGCGGCGCGACAGATAGGTGGCGATGAGATTCGCCACGTCTTCGGAGTTGTCGACCACGAGTACCCGACCGCCGGGGGAGCCGAGCGGGCCTTCGAGCGCAGGGGTCCGCACATGCTTGTCCGAAGCGAGCGGCAACTCGAACCAGAACGTGGAGCCCTCTCCCTCGGCGCTCTTCACACCCACGCGTCCGCCGAGGAGCTCGATGATGCTCTTGCAGATGGACAGACCCAGGCCGGTGCCGCCGATCTCGCGCGTGAGCGAGGAGTCGACGCGGTAGAACTTGGTGAAGAGCTTGCCCTGGTCCTCCGCTGCAATGCCGATGCCCTGGTCGGTGATGCTCACTCGCACCATCTTGTCCTCCACGGAGGCACGTACGTGCACGTCGCCGCCTTCGGGTGAGTACTTGATGGCGTTGCTGATGAAGTTGATGAGCACCTGGCCCACGCGATCGGGGTCTCCCGCAGCGAGCGGGAGGTCCTCCGGGACGTCGGCGTGGATCGTGCGTCCTAGCTGGTCGAGCACGGCCCTGAACGTGTTGACGGCACCGGCTACACGCTCGGCCACATCGAGGGGCTGCACCTTGAGGACGATGCGGCCGCTCTCGATGCGGGAGATGTCCAGCATGTCGTTGATGAGGTCCACGAGCCGGTCGGAGTTCTCCTTGACGATGCCGAGGAACTCCTGCTGGATCTCGTTCACCTCGCCGGCCTCGCCGTCGAGGATGAGATCGATGTAGCCCTTGATCGATGTCAGCGGCGTGCGCAACTCGTGGCTCACGGTGGACACGAACTCGTTCTTCATCTGCGTCGCCTCGCGCTCGGCGGTGACGTCGCGGATGTTGGTTATGGCTCCAAGGTAGCTGCCATCGTCATCGAGCACCGGGTCCACCCGCACGTCCACGATGCGGTGCTCCGGCTCCTCCATGCGGACCTCGCGGAGCTGCGTGCCGGTCTCGCGCACCGTGCCCTCGGGATCCGCGGCCAGACGGAATACCTTCCATGTGTCCGTGACGAGACCCACGAGCGCCTCCGCGCCGATGCCCAGGATGCGTTCCGCAGCCGGGTTCACGAAGGTGATGCGGTCCTCGGCGTCGAAGACCACGATCCCGTCGCTCGTGCTCGTGAGGATGGCTTCCGAACGCCGTCGCACGGCGGTGATCTCGGTGTTGTCCCTGATGGTGACGACCGCGCCCCACGCGATGCCGTCGACGTAGGGGGTCACCGTGAAGGTGTAGTCGTTCCCGTTGAGCTCGCACTTGGAGACGACTGCGGCCTGCTGGTCGAGCGCCTCACGGAGCGCGGCATTGAGCCCACAGACGCCCAGCCCGTCGATCGGGGTGCCGACACACTCGTTCCGTACGACGCCGAGCATGGCCGAAGCGGCCTCGTTGATCATGCGGACCGTGCGATCGGGCGACACGGCGATCATGCCTTCGCTCGTGCCGGCCAACAGCGCCCTGATGTGCGAGTAGCTGCGCCGTTCGTTGCTGTCGGGCACCGAACACCACCTCCGTTTGGGCATACCTCCACACGGGACTATTCGGGTTAGTCACCCTGAATCCTGCCGGTCGCTCGATCGTCCCCGCCCGGTCTGGAACGGGAAACGGGAGCGGATCGGCGGTCCGCTCCCGTCATGTCCGTGTGGTGCCCCCTGCTGGAATCGAACCAGCGACACCAGGTTTAGGAAACCTGTGCTCTATCCCCTGAGCTAAGAGGGCGCGTGGCGCTCGCTAATGGTACCCGACTCAGCACCGCGGCTCCACCTCGGCGTGCGTGCCTGCACGGGCGGGTATGAACCCGACAAGCGCGACACGAGGAGGCGCCGGGCAGTGGACCGACGCGAGTTCTGCCGCATCGCACTGGGCTGCACGGTCGTGGGCTGCGTCGGCGGCCTCGCGGGGTGCGCGCGCCTGCTCGAGTGGTCGGCGCAGGACACCGGCGAGGGCCGCAGCGCCGCAATGGCCGAGCGCCCCGACGTCGCAACCGAGACCGTGGAGGCCACCGCAGCACCCGAGCCCGTGCCGCCTCCGCCCGATCTTGCGGTCTTCCGGGGCGAGGACCCGGCCGCCAACACGCGAGCGGCCATCCTCGCCCTCGGTGGCATGGAGCGGTTCGTGAAGCCCGGCGCCCGCGTGGCGATCAAGCCCAACATCGTGACGGGGCGCGAGCCGCAGTACGCCACCAGCACGAATCCGGAGGCGCTCGCCGAGGTCGTGCGGATGGCGCTCGAGGCGGGTGCGGCCGATGTGATCGTCTTCGACCGTCCCACGGGCGACCCGTATACCTGCTACCGGGTGAGCGGCATCCAGGCCGCGGTCGAGGCGGCGGGTGGCTCGATGAAGGTGCTGACCGACCGCAACTTCGAACGCATCGACATCCCGGGCGCACGCGCGCTTGCGTCGTGGCCGCTCGTGACAGACGTGTTCGAGGTCGACACCTTCATCAACATGCCGATCGCAAAGCACCACGGGATGGCCATCCTCACCATGGCGATGAAGAACCTCATGGGCATCATGGGCGGCGAGCGCGGCGAGATCCACCAGGAGTTCCAGCACAAGATCGTGGACCTCGCCACGATCGTGCAGCCGCACCTCGTGATTCTCGACGCGTATCGCATCATGGTGCGCAACGGCCCCACCGGCGGCTCGCTCGACGATGTCGAGACGCCCAAGACAGTCGTCGCCGGCACCAACATGCCGTCGGTGGACGCGTACGGGACCACGCTGTTCGGCATGCAGCCCACCGACCTCGACTACCTGCGTAACGCCGCCGAGCGAGGCCTCGGCGTGATCGACCTGGCGGCGCTCGTCATCCACGAGGGGACGGCGTAGATGTCCGAGTCGTCCCGTCACGGCATCCACCGCGTTCGGCGGTACCTCCAGCTTGGCTTCCTGCTGCTGTTCGTCATGCTGCTCGCCTTCACCGTGTGGCCGCTCGGCGACGTCTATCTCGGGGCGTTCCTCGTCGGTGACCCGCTCGTGGCGCTCAACTCGGCGGTCAACGGCGTGCTGCGGCCGGAGATGTGGCTCGCTCTCGTGATGCTTACGGTTCCGCTGGTGCTCGGCCGTGCGTTCTGCGGCTACGTGTGCCCGATGGGCGCGATCATCGAATGGGCCTCGCCGAAGGAGCGGCGCCACGGCCTATCGGATGCCGGACGGGAGAAGTGGCGCCGGGTGCCCGTGTTCGTGCTGCTCGTCTCAGCCGGCATGCTGCTGTTCGCGAGCGGCGCCTATCTGGTGTTCGATCCGCTTGCCACGATCACCCGCACCGCAACCGCACTGCTCTTCCCGTTCATCGACCGCATGGTGCGGCTCGCGGGCGACATCCTGTACCTGGTGCCGGCCTTCCGCGGGAGCGTGGATACGGCCACTACCGCACTCGCCGGTCGGATCATCTACGCCGCGCCGCGGGTGTACGGTCTGTCGATGGCCGTGCTCGGCATGCTGCTCGCGATGCTTGGCGTGAACCTCGTGGAACGGCGCTTCTGGTGCCGCTACTTGTGTCCGCTCGGCGCTCTGCTTGGACTCGTGGGTCGGTTCGGGATCCGCAACCGCGTGGTGGATGCGGACGCCTGCATCTCGTGCGGGGCGTGCGACCGCGTCTGTCCGCTCGACGCGGTACGGGACGGCTACCATGCCACGGACACGTCCCGCTGCCAGCTGTGCATGGAGTGCGCGGAAGCCTGCCCGCCCGATGCGATATCGATCGGCATGCGGCCGAAGAAGTCGCTCTACCGGCCGTCACGGCGTGCGTTCGTGGGCGGCGCGGCGGCGGGGCTTCTCGCCGGCTTCTTCACCTTCACCGGGCTCTCGCGGCGCACGCCCGACCGCCACCTCGTGCGTCCGCCCGGTACGGGAGCCGAAGGCCGCACCCTCGCGCTCTGCACCCGGTGCGGCCAGTGCATGAAGGTGTGCCCAACCAACGTCTTGCAGCCGTCGTTCTCCAAAGCGGGCCTCGAAGGCTTCTTCACGCCGGAGATGGACTACCGGGTGGGCAACTGCGACTGGGCGTGCGCCGAGTGCGGCAAGGTCTGTCCGACGGGCGCCATCGAGCCGCTCGAGCTGCCTGAGAAGCGCGAGACCATCATCGGCCGCGCCTACATCGACACCACTCGCTGCATCCCGTGGACCGACTACCGCAACTGCCTGGTGTGCCAGGAGCTGTGCCCAATACCGGACAAGGCCATCGTCTTCACCGAAGACGAGGTGACCACGCCCGAGGGCGAGCCTCTCGTGGTGAAGCGTCCGCATGTGGTCGTCGAGCGCTGCATCGGCTGTGGCGTCTGCGAGTTCCACTGCCCCGTGCCGAGGGAGTCGGCGATACGCGTACGTGGCAATACGGCGTGAGTTCCGCTGTAAGGGTGGCGCTCACATGCCGATATACTCGGACAGGGACCGACAATGGAGGTGCGTATGAACCGCTATGACCTCGACTGCCGTGGGCAGAAGTGCCCGATGCCTCTCGTGAACCTGCAGAAGCGCATGAAGGAGATCGAGCCGGGCGACGAAGTGGACTTCGTGGCCGATGACTCGAGCTGCGTTCAGGACGTCCCGGCCTGGTGTGGCGTCACGGGTCACGAGCTCGTCTCGATCGAGAGCAAGGACGGCCTCATCACCGCGCTGCTGAGGCGCGGTCCACGCTAGAAGCACCTCCCGGCCTCCGCGTGAGGGTGCGTCTCCGACACCGAGCACGTACAATGCACGATGCCGGACGCTAATGTCCGCGCGCGCGAGTCACGGAGAATCCCCTGCGCTTTCTGCGGACATCGGCTACGTTCCTCGCGGTGGTGCTCGTCACCACCGCGGTGACGCTTGCCGGTCTCAGTTGGTGGCCGCTCGTGCTCCCGCAGTACGCCATGGCCACGCCGGACGTGGTCACCTGGCCGGAGGCCTCGGCCGAGCGCGTGATCCCCAGACCGCCCGACCCGGTCGAACGCTTCACGATCGTGGCAGTGGGCGACCTGATGGCGCACCTCCCGCAGGTCTCGGCGGCCAAGACCCCATCGGGCTACGACTTCACGCCGTGCTTCGCTCCCGTGGCCTCCCGCGTGTCGGCGGCCGACCTGGCGATCGGCAACTTCGAGACCGTGATGGCAGGCGGCGGCTACACCGGGTATCCGGCCTTTAATACGCCGGACGAGTACGCGCAGGCGGCCGTGGGCGCGGGCTTCGACGTGCTGACAAACGCGAACAACCACGTGCTCGATCGAGGGACGAACGGACTCACCCGCACGCTCGACGTCCTCGACGGGCTCGGCGCGCTCCACACCGGCGCGGCGCGGACCGCCGAAGAGGCCGACCGCATCCTCGTCGCCGACGTGCGCGGCGTGAAGATCGCCGTCATCGCTTACACCTACGGGATGAACGGGCTCTCGGCGCCCGAAGGCAAGTCGTGGATGGTGAACGTCATCAGCGAGCAGAAGATGGTCGCCGACGTGAAGGAGGCGCGCGCGCTGGGCGCCGATCTCGTGGTCGTGAGCATCCACAACGGGACCGAGTATCAGCGCCAGCCCTCGGCAGCGCAGGAGAAGCTCGAGCAGGCGATGGTGGACGCCGGCGCCGACGTGGTGCTCGGCAGTCACCCGCACGTGATCCAGCCGATGAAGACGGTGGAAGCGACTCGTGCCGACGGCACGCCGCGCACCGCGTTCATCATCCACTCCCTCGGCAACTTCGTGTCGAGCCAGCGCGACCGGTACCGCGACACGGGGCTGATCCTGCAGTTCGAGTTCGAGAAGAACCTCAAGACCGGCGTGACCACGCTGCTTGGGGTCTCCTACGTGCCGGTGTGGGTGGACGAGACCGACGCCACCGGCGCAGAGACCCGCGTGCTCCCCATCGGCGACGTGCTGGCCGATCCGGCATACGCGGGCGTGAGCGCAGCCGAGCGGACGAAGGTGCAGCAGGCGTGGGACGACACCACGGCGCACCTGGGGAGCCTCGAGACCACGCTCACCGACACCGCGGCGGTGCCGTTCTACCGCACGGCGGTCACGCAGTAGGCGCCGCTAGCGCTCGCCGCCGCGATCGGGCTCGGGCCCGAAGCGGTTTCCGCGGTCGAGTGCGGCGATAGCCCCCATCTCCTCGGCGGTGAGCGAGAAGTCGAACACGTCGGCGTTCTCGGCCACGCGCCCGGCATGCACGGACTTGGGGATGGTCACGACCTCGAGCTGGAGCAGCCAGCGGATCGCCACCTGGGCCGGGGTCTTGTCGTGTGCCGCGCCGATCGCGATGAGCTCGGGCACCTCGGCCACGCGGCCCTTCATGAGCGGCGCCCACGCCTCCACGACGATGTCGTGCGCCTGGCAGTACGCGCGGAGCGTCGGCTGCTGCAGCCAGGGGTGGAACTCGTACTGGTCGACCATCGGCGCCACGTCGGCCACCGCGAGAAGCGCCTCGAGGTGGTGCTCGAGGTGGTTGCAGACGCCGATCGCGCGCGCCGCACCCTCGGCGTACAGGCGCTCGAGCGCGCGCCAGGTCTCGTGCGTCTGCGGGCGCGGCCAGTGCACCAGGTACAGATCGAGGTAGCTGGTGCCGAGGCGCTTCAGGCTGCGCTCGAACGCTTCGAGCGTCTCGTCGTAGCCCTGCTCGTCGTTCCACACCTTGCTCGCCAGGAAGATCTCGCCGCGCGGCACGCCGCTTGCGGCGATCGCAGACCCGATGCCCGCTTCGTTGCCGTAGAGCGACGCGGTGTCGATGCTGCGGTAACCGAGTGCGAGCGCGGTGGCGACCGAGCGCTCCACGTCGCCGCCCTCGGCGGACTTGTACGTGCCGAGGCCGAGGCGGGGCATCTCGATCCCGTTCGCGAGACGGATCGTGGCTGTCATGTTCTCGAGCATCAGGCACCTCCTATGGGCATGATACCTGTGGGGAGGTGAGCGCGATGTTCGACGATCGCGTCTCGGCGGGTCGGCACCTGGCGACGGCCCTCGGGGGAAGCGTCCATACGGACTCGCTTGTCCTTGGCGTGCCGAGGGGAGGCGTGGTGGTCGCCGCCGAGGTGGCCCGGGTGCACTCGCTCGAGCTCGACGTCGTCGTGGTGCGCAAGATCGGCGCGCCGGGGAACCCCGAGTACGCGGTGGGAGCCGTGGACGAGGACGGACGAATCATCGGGGGGCACGACCCGCTCGTGGAGCGCGACTACCTCGAGCGCGCGGCCGAGGCCGGTCGGGCCGAGATCGCCCGGCGCCTTGCGGCGTATCGCGGCAGCAGGCCGGCCCCGCGGATCGCCGGTCGCGAGGTGATCGTCATCGACGACGGCATCGCCACCGGGCTCACACTCGAGGCCGCGCTCGAGTCGCTCCGCCGTAGAGGCGTCCATCGGATCACGGTGGCAACGCCCGTGGCCGCCCCCGAAGCGGCGAATCGCATCACCGGCATCGCCGACGAACTCGTGGTGCTCGAGCTTCCACACGGTTTCTCGGCGGTGGGCCAGTTCTATCGCGACTTCGGCCAGACCACCGATGCCGAAGTGGTGGCCCTGCTCGAGGAAGCGTGGTCCCGAACGTGAAGCGAGCCCGCCGGAGGGCGGGCTCTGCTTGAGTGCCGTTCGATCAAAGGCGAGCGCTATGGCACCTTGCCGACCTCGAGTTCGACCTGGTCGCCGCGCTTGGCAGATGCGCCGGCGATCGGGAACTGGTTGATGACGAAGCCGTCCTCGGGCGCATCCACGTAGACCACCTTGGGCACGAGCCCCGCGGCGGTGATGATCGAGCGCGCCTCGGCCTCGGGCTTGTCACGCACCTCGGGCACGATGATCACTTCGGGACCCTTGGAGACCGCGATCGTGACGGTGCTGCCGGCCTCCAGCACGACGTTGGGGCTCGGGGTTCTGCGATCATCACGGTGCCTTTGGCGACGGTGTCGCTGAACTCCTCGACCGCCGACACCACGAGTCCCACGCGCCTCGAGGGTGGACTTGGCCTGAGCCTGCGCCTGACCCACGACGTTGGGGACCTTCACTTGCTCGATGCCGGCCGACACGAACAGGATCACGCGCGTGCCCTTGGGCACCGGCGTGCCCGCAGCGGGCTCGGTGCGGATCACGAGACCCTTCGCGATGGCGGCGCTGTTCTCGTCGGTGGTCTTGTCGTACTCGAGATCGCCGGTGGAGCGGAGCGCCTCGATGGCAGTCGCTTCAGGCATGTTGGTGAGGTCGGGCACGGTCACCTGCGCGATGCCCATGCTCACGACGATGTTGACGGCCGCGCCCTCCTCGACCTCGGCCCCGGCCTCGGGGTCCTGCGAGATGATCAGGCCGAGTTCGACCGTGTCGCTGTTCTCGGTGGTGATCTCGCCGAGCGCGAGCCCCCCGGCTTCGAGTGTCGTCTTCGCCTGCTCCTCGGTGAGGCCGGAGAGCGCGGGCACGGTCACGCCGCCGCCGCCGCCGAAGCGCGCATAGGCGACGCCCAGACCGACGAGCAGCAGCACCGCGGCCGGACCGACCCACAGCCATGGGTTCGTGCGCCGTTGCGGTACGGGGCGCATCTGGGGGGCCACGGTCGGCCGCGTACTTGCGGACTGCTCGACCGGCGGCAGTACGCTCGTGTGGTCGGCACCGGCTGCTCCGCCGTACGCGCCGCCCACCGCCGCCTGGCCGGTTGCGACGCGCTTGAGGTCGTCGCGCATCTCGGCGGCCGAGGAGTAGCGGTCGGCGGGGTTCTTCCGCATCGACGCGCAGGATGACCGCCTCGAGTGCCGGAGGGATCGATCCGCGGAGTCTGCCGCGGCGGGATCGGCTCCTCGTTGACCTGCGCGAGCGCGGTTGCCACGGGTGTCTCGTGGTCGAACGGCAGCTTGCCGGTCACGAGCTCGTAGAGCGTCACGCCGAGCGAATAGAGGTCCGAGGCAGGGGTGAGGGGCTTGCCCTGCGCCTGCTCGGGGCTGATGTACTGTGCGGTGCCGAGCACTGAGTTGGTCTGCGTCATGGTGGTGTTGCCGGCGCGCGCGATGCCGAAGTCCATGACCTTGATCTGGCCGTCCGGGGTGAGCACGATGTTGTGCGGCTTGATGTCGCGGTGGATCGACGTCGTAGCCGTGCGCCACCGAAAGCGCCGCGCACACCTGCTGCGCGTACTCGGCAGCCTTCTGCGGGTCGAGCGGGCCGCGTCCAACGAGCGACTTGAGGTCGGTGCCGTTCACGTACTCCATGACGATGTAGTACGTCTCGTCCTCACGACCCCAGTCGTACATGTTGACGATGTTGGGATGCGAGAGGTTGGCCGCGGCCTGCGCCTCCTGGCGGAACCGCGCGACGAAGTTGGGCTCCGAGCGCGTAGCGCGGGTGCAGCACCTTGACGGCGACGGTCCGGCCGAGGACGTCGTCCACGGCCTTGTAGACGTCGGCCATGCCGCCCGAGCCGATCTTCTCGGTGACGCGGTACCTGCGTCCGAATACCAGATCTTCCACGTCCGCCCTGCCCTCTCTCACCTGCGATGACACGCTCGCGCGCTGACCCATTCTATCCCATGGCCGCCGGGGGCGTGCGCCTCCGGCGGCTCGACGCTGCCTACTGGGTGACCTGCAGCGCAGTCTCGAGCACCGGCTTGGCCGCCGGCGCGGCCACCTGCCCGCCCACGCCCGCGTTCTCGAGCACGATCGCGATCGCCACGCGCGGCTCCTCCGCCGGTGCGAACGCGATGAACCAGGCGTGCGTCTCGACCGACTTGCCCGCCTCGGCGGTGCCGGTTTTGCCCGCGACCGTCACGCCGCTGATCTTCGCCCGCGTTCCCGAGCCGCTCTCCACCACGCTCACCATGATGTCGGTCACCCGCGCAGCGGTCGCGGCATCAATCGCGGTCCGCCACGTGCGCGGCGTGGTCGAGCTGAGGACCTCGCCCGCCCGATCCGTGACGGCGCTGATGACGTATGGCCGCATCACGTCTCCATCGTTGGCGATGCCCGATGCCACGAGCGCCATCTGGAGCGCGGTCACCTGCGGGCCGGGCGGGCTGTCATGCTCGCCCACCGGCTGACCCACACCTGCCCATGCCGTCTCCCACGTGGTCATCTCGGTGGGGTCGGGCATCAGCGAGGTGACACTCGGCAGGTCGAACGGCACCGGGCCGTTGATGCCGAACGCTTCGCTGCCCTCTACCAGCCGCTCGGCGCCCACGTCCACGGCGAGCTGTGCGAAGACCGTGTTGACCGAACTGGCGGTGGCCTTCCTGAGATCGATCGCGCCGTACGAGCTGCCGCCGTAGTTGGTGACGGGTGCTCCGCCGATCTCGATGCTCGCCGGCCCCGTGTAGGTCGTGCCTTCGGTCGCCACCCCGCTCTCAAGCGCGGCGGCGAGCGTCACGACCTTGTAGGTCGAGCCGGGCGGATAGAGGCTCATCGCCGCACGGTTCAGGAGCGCCGCGTTGGTGCTGTCCGAGGAGAGCGCCGCCCACTGGTCGTCCACGGCGCCCGGCGCGTACGCGGGGCTCGAGGCCATCGCGAGCACCGCGCCGGTGCGCGGGTCGAGCACCACGATCGCTCCGGTGCGGCCCGCGAGCGCGGCCTCGGCCGCAGCCTGGATGCGCGAGTCTATCGTGAGCCGGACGTCGTTTCCGGGCACCGGGGTGCCGGCGGCTGCTTCGATCATGTCGGCGAACGACGCGAAGTTGCTCTTGCCCGCAAGCGCCTCGTTGCCGGCGGCCTCCACGCCCGCGCGCCCGTAGCGGGTGGAGTAGTAGCCGAGCACGTGTGCCGCGAGCGATCCCTGCGGGTACTGCCGAACGTAGACGCTGCCGCTCTTCACCGACTCGGCGAGCACCACGCCGTCGGCCGAGATGATGGCGCCGCGCTCCTGGCGCATCTCGGCGGCCAGCCCCCGCGTGTTGGCGGGGTTCGCGGTGAGCGAGTCGGCCGCGATGGCCTGGACGTACGTGAGGTTGGCGGTGAGCGCGACCATCAGCGCGACCATGAGCCACGCCACCCCCGTGAGCCGCCTCGTGAGCGCGATGCGCCCGAGCAGCCCGGTGCCGCCGCTCACCACGATCTCGGTCTCGCTGCCGGTGCCGGTGTCGCCGGCGCGCATGAGCAGGCCGAGCAGGATGAAGTTCGAGAGTATCGAGCTGCCGCCGTAACTCACGAACGGGAGCGTGATGCCGGTGAGCGGGATGAGCCGCGTGACGCCGCCGATGATCACGAACGCCTGCAGGCCGAAGGTGGCGACAAGCCCGGTCGCGGCGAGGGCCGCGACGTCCGAGCGTGCCCGCGACGCGGTTGCGAGGCCGCGCAGGCAGAAGGCGAGGTAGGCGATGATGAGCGCCGCTCCGGCGAGCAGGCCGAGCTCCTCGGCGATGGCGGTGAAGATGAAGTCGGTCTCGACGAAGGGGATGCGTCCGGGGAGCCCGCGCCCGATGCCCACGCCGAGCACGCGTCCGGCGGCGAGCGCGAACAGCGACTGCGCGAGCTGATACCCGCGCCCCGCCACGTCGGCGAACGGGTCGAGCCATATGGAGATGCGTTGCTGCACGTGGTCGAACGCGAGGTACGCGCCCGTGGCGCCCACAGCGAACAGCCCCATACCCACCGCGATGTAACCCGGACGGCCGGTCGCCGCATAGAGCATCACGAGGAACACACCGAAGAACAGCAGGCTCGAGCCGAGGTCCTTCTCGGCCACGAGCACGATCAGGCTCACCGCCCACATGACGAGCAGCGGTCCGAGATGCTTCGCAGGCGGCAGCCACATGCCGAGGGTGCGTTTCGTGCTCACCGAGAGCACCTCGCGCTTCTCGGCGAGGTACGCGGCGAGGAAGAGCACGATGAGTACCTTGGCGATCTCGGCGGGCTGGAAGGAGAACCCGGCGAAGCGCAGCCACAGCTTGGCACCGTTGACCTCCACGCCCACCAGTGCCGGCAGGACCAGCAGCACGATGCCGCCGAGCGCGATGGTGTACTTGAAGCGCGCGAGGCGCTCCAGCGAGGGCACGAGCACGAGCACTGCCGCGAGCGCGACCACGCCGGCAAGCACCCACAGCACCTGACTCGCAGCGAGCTCGGCGTCCAGGCGCGTTATGGTGGCGAGCCCGACGCCGGTGAGCAGGAAGGCGATCGGGAGAAGGGACGGGTCGGCGCCGCGCGCGAGGTAGCGCGCGGCTGCGTGGGCGCCCAGGAAGCAGACGAGGAGTCCGACGGGGACGGTGATGTCGCTCCAGGTGAGCGTGGAGCCCTGTGCGCCGTGGACGAGCACAAAGTAGAGCACCACCACGGGAGCGGCGGAGAGCAGCAGGAGGAGCTCGGTGTCACGTCGGCTGCGCATGGGCGGCCTCAGGGTGCGGGGGTGGGCGTGGACTCCGCCGCGACCCGCGCCCGGTACCCGTCAAGCAGCGCGCGGGCCGCATCGAGCCCGTCGACCCGGATCCCCTCGGCAAGGCGGTTGGCGGTGATGGCGTCGAGGGAGGAGACCGGAAGCGTGGTCTCTTCCGAGAGCCAGCTCAGCTTGATGCCTGCGAGGCTTCCCGGCACACCTTCGTAGACGGCCACCACGCCGTTCTCCGAGATGAGGTACGCCTGCGAGCGCGCGTAGGAGTCGGCGGCCCATGCGGCGGTGGCCACGACCGCGACCACTGCGAGCAGCCACAGTGCGCGCAGACCCCAGCGCGGTCCGCCCGGCTGTCGCGTCGGCTGGCCGTGCGTCGGTCGGCCGATGTCGACGACCACCGCGGTGACGTTGTCGTGCCCGCCCGCGGCGAGCGCACGGTCGACAAGCGCGTCCACGGCGTCTTTCGGCGTGGGCTCCGAAGCGAGCACCCGGCCGATGTCGTCATCGGTGACCATGCTGGTCAGCCCGTCGGTGGCGAGCAGCAGGCGGTCTCCTTCGGCCGCCTGCACGTCGTACGAGTCGGCGAGCATGTTGGGATCGCTTCCGAGCGCGCGCGTGATCACGCTGCGGTTCGGGTGATGACGCGACTCCTCGGCGGTGAGCTGTCCCGAACGCACGAGGTCGGCCACCATCGAGTGGTCCTGCGTGATCTGCTCGAGCGTGCCGAGGTGCAGCAGGTAGGCGCGGCTATCGCCCACGTGTGCGAGTGCGATGCGCGTGCCTTCGATCATCGCGGCGGTGAGCGTCGTGCCCATGCCGCTGCGCCCGCGGCCGATCTCGGCCGCCTCGATCACGGCGGCGTTTGCGCGACGGACCGCGCGTCCGAGTGCCTTGGAGTCCGCGGTCCGGGGGGCGTTCTCGAGCAGCTCGTCGATCGCGATCGAACTTGCGATCTCGCCCGCCTGATGCCCGCCGAGGCCGTCGGCCACCGCGAAGAGCGGGGGCGCCACCAGGAAGGCGTCCTCGTTGTCGGTGCGGACGAGCCCGACGTGGCTGTCGCCCGCAAATCCCTCAGCATGCCGCGCGCTCACAGACGCACCACCTCAAGACGGTTCTGGCCGAGTTCGATCACGTCGCCTGCCGCGAGCGGCAGCGGGCGCGTGGCGGGCTGGCCGTTGACGAGCGTGCCATTGGTCGAGCCGAGGTCCTCAAGCACGTGACCGTCATCAGTCGGCACGATCTTGGCGTGGGTCGAGGAGACGAAGTCGTCCGCGATCACGAGGTCCGCGTCGGGCGAGCGGCCGATGATGACGGGGCCTGCGAGGGGGATCGAGATGCCGGTGATCTCCTTCGGCCCGCGCACCACCCGTACTGCGAGGCCCCTGCGGACGTTCTTGGCCTTGCCACCCACCATTCCGATGCCGGTCTTCACCGCGGCGAAGAGGAACAGGTACAGCAGCGCTATCAGCACGATGCGTCCGAAGAGGAGTGCGACGTCGACCATG
This sequence comes from uncultured Actinomycetes bacterium, assembly GCA_963700295.1. Classification (GTDB taxonomy): domain Bacteria; phylum Actinomycetota; class Coriobacteriia; order Anaerosomatales; family Anaerosomataceae; genus UBA6100. The sequence goes on from CAVOWY010000005.1 coordinate 41,442, forward strand.
GCCTCAGCCCTTCGGCGCGTGATACACGAGGCGGGTCAGGCCGATCTCGACCACGTCGCCGTCAGCAAGGCGCACGCGTTCGATCGGGCGGCCGTTCACGCGCGTCCCATTCGTTGAGCCGAGGTCGGTGATCGCCCAACCGTCGTCGAGTCGGATGAATGCGGCGTGGCGACGCGAGACGTTCGCGTCGTGGAGCTGGACCTGACATTCGGCGAGCCTGCCCACCGTCACCTCATCGCCGCCGAGCGCCACGTCGTGGTCGATGTCGCCGACCGTGACGGTCGCCAGGTCGCTCGCGCCTGAGGGTGCGTCGGGGAGGCGCACAGCCGGGCCCTCGTCGTGCTCGTCGACCACGGCAAGTGCCGCGCTCACGCGGAATCTTCCGAGCTTGAGGTCGTCATGGACGGCGAAGCTGACCAGCGGGCGTATGGGCAACAGGTAACCCTGCTCCCGCGCGTGATCGACGAGGTAGGTGGCAAGCTCGCCCGCAAGCACCGGCTTGAACGTGCCGAGTGCCTCGCTGTCCTCCGGCGAGAGGGCGACGGTGAACGAGGTCGGAGCGTAGACGGTTCCCACGCCGAGCACGCGGCCGTCGTCTGCGGCGCGGGTGAGCGCACGCGCGATCTCGACGGGCTGCACGGGCGAGCGGAACGCGCCCGCGAACAGGCCCTCGATACCGGATGCGATGCGATCTTCAAAGTCGGAGAGGATGCCCATGTGCCTGCGCAAACGTCGGCGACGTGCCAGCGGACACTCAATGATAGCAGGGGGCGCACCGTGGCCGCTCAGGCGTCAGCGTGCCGTTGCATGTCCAACGAGCGCGAGAGGTCTGCCGCTACTCCTCCTCGGGCCGCGTGGGCGCGCCGAGTGCGACGACCACGAGCGCAAGCCCGACGCCGAGCGTGAGGTCGAGCGCGAAGGCCTCGGGGCCGAACGAGTGGCTGAGCCAGCTCCACGCAACGTACCCGCCGAGGAGCGCGGCGCCGCCTGCGAGCACACCGGCGAACGCGCCCGCGCGCGTGGCGCGTCGGCAGCCCAGCGAGGTGAGCGCGCCGGCGAGCATCCACGCGAGGACCATGATGCCCGTTCCGGGGGTGAGCAGGCGCGAGACAGGGTCGGTCGCCACCGGCGCCAGTTGCAGCGGGTCGCTCAGGAAGTGCCAGCACACCGAGAGCAGCGGCGGCCACGCGCCGGACATGACCGCCGCGGCCATCACGGCGAGCGCCGTGACGCCGGAGGTCAGCGCGGCCACGATCGGCGGATACGCGAAGCCGAGCAGCAACGGCGCGGCCGGCGCGGCATGGATCACCCCGAGCACCGGTCCGATGACTGGCGCGAACGCGTCGGTTCGGCCCGCGCGCCCGCGCGCTGCCCAGAAGGCGGCGAGGACGAGGCCGATCACGAGTCCCGGCACCCAGCCGAGCGCGATCGCCGCGCCCACCGCGAAGAGTCCGAACCCGAGCGCGGCACCGAGCCCTGGCGCGAGCGCCGCTGCAAGCGCGACCACCACGGCTCCGGCGATACGGGCGGGCCGGTCGAGCCCGAAGCCCTCGATGGCGGAGTACGCGAGCCATGCCGACGCGATCGCGGCTATCGCGCGCCTGGCCGTGTCCGCGTGTGGCGCAAGCCGGTCCCAGAGCCCGAGGGGCTCATAATCGGCCTCCTCGTCTGCCTCATCGGTCCCGAGCAGTCCGTCGACTACCTCCGCCAGCGACTCGCGTCCGGCCTCGGGGTTGCCGAGGTGGGGCAGCAGCGCCCCGGCGAATGCGGTCGCACTCTCGTAGCGATCGAACGGGTCGGCGGCGAGCCCGGCCACGAGCACGTCGTCGACCGCCCGGGGGAGGTCCGGCTCGAACTCGGAGGGTGCGGGGAGATCGGCCACGTCGATCTTGAACAGCGATCCCTCGGCGGTCTCCGCGTCGAACGGGTTGGCATTCGTGAGCACCTCGAAGGCGAGTGTCGCAAGCGCCCACCCGTCGGTGCGTTCGTCGAGCGCCTGCCGACGCAGCTGCTCTGGTGGCATGTAGCCGATGGTGCCTGCTGTGCCGGATGCCCGGCCGGTGATGTCGGTGAGGGCCGAGACGCCAAAGTCCGCCACCTTCACGTGACCGTCGCGGGTGACGATCACGTTGGCGGGCTTGAGATCGAGGTGTAGGACGCCGTTGGCGTGTGCGAACGCGAGCGCGGCCGACACGCCGGCGACGATGGCTGCCGCCTCGTCGAGCGTGAACGGTTCGTCGGTGGTGTCGAGGATCTCGGCAAGCGAGGCGCCGTCGAGGTGCTCCATGACGATGAACGCCTCGTCGTCGTCCGTGTCCCATTCGTGCACCGTGACGATGTTCGGGTGGTTGAGCATCGCGGCGGTGCGTGCCTCGGCAAGCCCGGTGCGCGCGAGCGCGCGTCCGGCGGCGTCGAGAGGACGTGGCAACCGCTTGATCGCCACGCGACGCGCCATCTTGGTGTCGAATGCGAGGACGACCGAGCCGTGCCCTCCCGCGCCGAGATCGGCGAGGGGCCGATACCGATCGAGGATGAGCGGCGCCTCCACCACGCTATCGGCCGACGATCTCCACGAGGCTGAGCTCGAACGTGAGGTCCTGGCCGGAGAGCGGATGGTTGAAGTCGAGGACGACATGGTCGTCGAGGACCTCGGAGACGGTCGCCGCCATCTGCTGACCATCGGGACTCTGCACCCCGATGACCATGCCCACCTCGGGCTCCATGTCCTCGAAGACATCGATCGGCACGTTCTGGAACGCCTCCGGATGGCGCTCGCCGTAGGCCTCATCCGAAGGGATGGTGACCGTTGTCGATTCGCCCACGACAAGTCCTGCTACCGCGGCCTCGAAGCCGGGGATCACGGACTCCTCGCCGAGCGTGAACGTGAGCGGGTCGCGCCCTGCGCTGCTGTCGAACTCCGATCCGTCGGACAGCGTGCCCCGGTAGTGCACGCGAACGGTCTCGCCGGTTTGTGGATTCACGGTGTTGCTCTCCTGTCTGAACGGTGCGGTTCAGCCCACACTCTACCGCACGCGGCACCCCTGCGGGGCGACGCGTCACGAGTGGCGCTCAGCGCTCGACAAGCTCCATAGCCTCGGCCACGTAAGCGGCGGCCAGTACGCCGGATCGCCGTGGATCGCGGGGTCCCAGACGCCCTCGAGGTCGATCTGCCATGCCTGGCGCAGCGCCGAGTAGCAGTCGAGTGCGGAGGTCACTGCGTGTTCGATGCGGTTGTCGGCAGGATTGCGGACTGCCAGTGCACGTTGCGTCGCTAGTGCCGTGCGCAGCGATGCGCTGAACTCCGCGTAGTCCGCATCGCCTTCCAGGGTCGCATCGATCTCGGCCACGGCCACGGTCATCCGGCGCGCGTTGGTCCCCGGTTTGGCGATCCCGAGCTCTACCGAGTAGGCCGCCAGGAGCACCACGGAGACGAGGACGACCGCAGCCTTCCTGCCTGTCCTGGCCGAGCGTGCCACCTACAGGCCCCTTCGCCGATTCCTGCTGGTAGTATGCGAAAGGTGCACGTGCATACGCAGGAATCGGAGGACGGCATGGGGCTGGGGCAGGCACCGCACGCGGCTGACGCGCCGGTCGCGGTTCCCGCGAAGTCGCGCCGGGCGCCCTGGGCATTCGTGGCCGTGGTGGCCGCTGTGTGCCTCGGCGGAGGCATGCTGTTCGGCTACTCGTTGGCGCAGTTCGATGTGCGCGACGCGCGCGCCGAGGTGACGGCGGCGCGTGAGAGCCTCGACCTCCTCGCTGAGGCACACGAGACGCTGCACGAGCGCAACTGGATTCTGTACGAGGAGGCGTGGGGACCGACATCGAGCCCGGAACCTATCGCGGTGAGGTCACCGGCGAGTGGGGCTACTGGGCGCGTCTTTCCAACACGTCGGGCATGATCTCCGGCATCCTCAGCAATGCGGTCGTACGCGGCCCGTTCGAGCTCACCGTCCTGCCGAGCGACACAGCGGTCGAGCTGCGCGGCGTGACGCTCACGGCCGGGGCGGACTGACCACCCGCACGAGCTCGCGCGCGGCCCGTCGCGCGATTCGCAGAGGCAGCCGAAGGGCGGCCGCACGCCGCATCGCCCTGAGCCTGCGGGCGCGCTTGACGTGCTCGGCACCCGCGAGGTCGTAGGTCCGCGCGAACTCCTCGAGCTGCTTGAACGCACCGCCCTCGAGGTGCGCGGCGCGGCGTGCGTCCATGTCCGCCGCAGCCTGGCGGCCGATCCTGGCCCGGAGTTCGGGGTCTCCGGCGAGCCGGACCATCCACTCGGCAGCGCGATCCACGCTCGGCTCGGCCCAGCGCGCGCCGCCGCCGGTCTGCGCATCCTGGTAGTCGTGGTGGAGCGCCTCAACCGGTATCAGCTCGAAGTCGACGAGCGCCGCGTTCTCGGCCGTGGTGAAATCCATGCTGCCCGAGTATGCGGTGGCGATGACCGGCTTGCCGAGCGACATCGCCTCCATGAGCACCAGCCCGAGGCCCTCGGCACGATGGAGCGAGACGAAGACGTCGCTCGAGGCGTACAGGCACAGTGCGTCGCGGTAGGTGAGCTGCTCCTCGATGAGTGTGACGCGCGGGTCGGTTGCGGCGATGGCGTCAAGTTCGTCCACGAGCGATGCGTACGCCGGGTCCACGCGCGCGTTGCTGAGCTTCACGAGGAGCCGCACACGGTCGCCTCCACCGGCCGGAAACGCCTGCTGGAACGCCCGGATCCCGGCCCACGGGTTCTTCCGGCGCATGTCACTCGTCACGTCGAACGCCGAGAAGAAGACGGTCTCGTCGTCGGCAAGGCCCCACCGCGCGCGGTTCGGCGCCACGTCGTCAGGCAGGTAGACGGCGGTGTACACGCGCATCAGCGGCAGGTCGGGGAGCGCCGCGCGCACCGTTTCGGCGACGAACTCGCTCGAGGCCAGCACCACGTCCATCATCTCGAAGCCTTCGCGCCACGCCGGGGGCAGAACGTCGAGCTCCCAGTTGGGCAGCATCACGTTGATGCGCTTCTCGAACGGCACGGTGAGCCACTCGCGCTGGATGAGTGTCTTCAGTGTGAGCGGACCGAAGCCGAACAGGTTGATCGCGTACGGCTGGCTTCGGTTGGACGCGATGTAGAGGTCCTCGTACGTACCGTCGTGGCCGCTTCGGCTGTCGCCGGTCTCGAAGTTGCGCACCGCCACCCGGTGGCCGCCCGCCAGCAGCACGCGGATCGTGCTGCGCAGCACGACGGCCTCACCGAAGTTGCCGGACGCGCAGCCCATCACGTTGAAGCCGAATGGGGGTTTGGACGGCACGCAGACCTCCGGGTCGCGGGAGCGGCGCATCGCCGCTACTCGAATCGGTATCGTATCACCCCGTCCGTACCGCCCGCGACAGAGCGTCGCTGCTGCTCACGGTACGTGCGCCACCATCTTCCCCCTGCTTGTGCGGCTGTGGTAATCTTCTCAGGCACCACACGCGGGTGTGGCGGAATGGCAGACGCGCATGGTTCAGGTCCATGTGGGGGCAACCCCGTGAAGGTTCAACTCCTTTCACCCGCACCAGAGCTATCGAACGACTTCACAGCTGCCGCTGCGGAGTCGTTCTTGCTTCTCCGTCCGGCGCGCCGAGGCTCGCCCGCGGGAGGTTGGCGCAGGTGGGGTAGTGTCCGGGTAGTGGCGCCAAGCGCGGCGCCGGACGCACCCGGATCCGTAGAGGGGGCATCGGCGATGAGCGAAGACATGCTGCTCATCTTGCAGGACGCTTTCACGATCACCGGCAGGGGCACGGTGTTGGTGGGCGAACTGGTGGCGGGCTCAGTTGCGGTAGGCGATGAGATCGTCGTCACCGAGCCGAGCGGACAGAGTCGTGTCGTACGCGTCACCGGTGTCGAATCCAAGCGGAAGCTCCTCGAGGGTGCTTCGGTCGGCATCGGGCAGATCGGCCTGCTGGTGGACGGCGTGCGCAAAGACGAGGTCGCACGGGGATCGTCGGTGCGCGGCGTGCCTGCGCCGGCCTCGCGCACGTCCGGTGTGCCCGCAGCCTGGCTCGCCGACCCGGCGGGGCGGCACCAGCTGCGCTACTGGGACGGCACGACGTGGACCGCACATGTTGCAGACGCGGGCGTCACCGCGCGGGATCCACTAGCGGCTGAGCCGCCCGCGGAGAGCGGCGCGGTAGCTGGCGGTTCGCCTGCGGCCGCCGAACTCGAAGCCCTGCGCGCGCGCGTCACGGAGGTTCTCCTGAGCCACGGCCCCACGGTGTTCGCGCCCCTGAAGCTCGATATCGACCTGCAGCAACTGCCCGAGCGCATCGTGTCCCTCGGCGCCGAGCTCGAGCGCGCCGATCGGCCGGGGAAGGCGCTAGACGTGCTCCACCGCCGAGCGGCAATCTACGAGGTCTTAGGCATGCAGACCGAGGCTGATCGCGACCGACTCGCATGGGCGGCCATCAAGGAAGGTCACTCAGGGCTGCGCCGGACCTCGAAGGCCTGGGCCGTGGGCGTCTTCGGCCTTGAGCATGGCGCCACGTTTGCGGCGGCATACGACCTGTCCGTCAGAGACGAGGGGAAGAGGGTGCGCGTGCCGCTGATGCGCGCGGGACGTGCGATAGCCCTCGGGTACTGCACGAAGTGCGGGGGCGTCCAGCAACTCGATGAGCACCTGCGCTGCCAGCGAGGGCACACCAAGATCGAGGACGTTGCGTGCGTCGTTCCCGAGGACATGCCAGAGACACGGACGGCGCTGCAGGCGGCTCATTCCGACAGCAGGTGATGCGGAGGACGGGGCCTCCGAATGCCGACGCCGGGAGTCATAATCAAAGGGTACACTCATTACCAACATCCATCCGGGGTAGTCGAGATCGGGGGGGCATGTGGACGCCATCATAGGTGTGCTCGGCGTGCTTGGAGCGGTGATCGTCCTTGCCATCGTCGGCATAGCGATCCTGTGGTTCTTACTCGGGGTGCGGGTCATCCGCTCGGACCGCGTCGGCATCCTCGAGAAGTGGTGGTCGCCGAGGGGGTCCCTCAAGGACAACATCATCGCGCTCAAGGGCGAAGCCGGTTACCAGCCGGGCGTTCTGCGCGGCGGTATCCACTTCCGGACCCCGCTCATGTACCGGGTGCACGTGATGCCGCTCATCACGATCCCGCAGGGCAAGATCGGCTACGTCTTCGCCCGTGACGGTCAGCCGCTCGAGCCGCAGCAGACGCTGGCGCACCTGGTGAGCTGCAATTACTTCCAGGACGTCCAGGCGTTCTTCGCCAACGGCGGGCAGCGTGGTCCGCAGCGCGCGATCCTCCGCGAGGGCACCTACGCGTTCAACCTCGCGCAGTTCGTCATCATCACCGAGAGCCGGACCTTCTTCCTGCCGATGGGCAGCCGCGAAGAGGAGTCCACGATCATCTCGATGGCGCAGTACCTGCAGGCGCTCAAGGGCTTCGACCCGGTCGTCATCCGCGGTGCGGACGACCGTACCGGCATCGTGACGATCCACGACGGCCCGTCGCTGCCGGGGGGCGACATCATCGCTCCGACCGTGGGAGACGTCGCAACAGACCCGAACTATCACAACAGCTTCCAGAACCCCGAGAAGTTCCTCGCCGCAGGCGGCTACCGTGGCCGTCAGTACCAGGTACTGACCGAGGGCACGTACTTCATCAACCGCCTGTTCGGTACCGTCGAGGTCATCCCCAAGATCACCGTGCCGGTCGGCTTTGCCGGCGTGGTCGTGAGCTACATCGGCCCGCGCGGCACGGACACTTCGGGTGAGGAGTACCGTCACGGCGAGCTCGTTGCCCAGGGCAACCGCGGGGTCTGGAACGAAGCGCTGTTGCCTGGCAAGTACGCATTCAACACCTACGCGGGCTCCATCGTGATGGTCCCCACCACCAACATCATCCTCAAGTGGGTGCGCGGCGAGTCCGGCGAGCACCACTACGACGAGAACCTCGCCGAAGTGAACCTCATCACCAAGGACGCGTTCGAGCCGCTGCTGCCGCTGTCCGTGGTCGTACACATCGACTACAAGAAGGCTCCGCTGGTGATCCAGCGATTCGGCGACATCAAGATGCTCGTGAACCAGACCCTCGACCCGATGGTTTCGGCGTACTTCAAGAACGTGGGCCAGACCAAGACGATCATCGAGCTCATCCAGCAGCGTTCTGATATCCAGAAGACCTCATCGGTCGAGATGCAGGAGAAGTTCGGTCACTACAACCTGCAGCTTGAAGAGGTCCTCATCGGCACGCCGCACTCCCCGCAGGGCGACGACCGCATCGAGACGATCCTCATGCAGCTCCGCGACCGGCAGGTGGCGTTCGAGAAGCTCGAGACGTTCGAGAAGCAGCGCATCGCTGCCGACAAGGAACGCGAGCTCAAAGAGGCCGAGGCAACCGCCGAGCAGCAGACCACGCTCACCCAGTCGCAGATCAACATCCAGGTGCAGGAGAACCAGGCGCGTGCCGATCTGCAGCGCGCGGTGCAAGACGCCGAGCGGGTGCGCACGCTCGCCAAGGCCGACGCCGACCGGGTCAAGACGCTCGCCGACGGTGACGCCGAGAAGATCAAGCTCATGGCGAACGCGGATGCCAAGAAGGTCGAGATGATGGCCGAGGCGGACGCCACCCGCGTGAAGAAGATCGGCGAGGCCGACGCTCTCCGCGTCAAGCTCATCGCGCAGGCCGACGCCGAGAAGGAAGCCAAGGTCGGTGTCGGTAAGGCCATCGCCATCGACGAGCAGGTCCGCGCCTACGGCGGCCCGCAGCTCCAGCTCATGCAGGACGTGATGACCAAGCTCGCGACGGCGATCGAGTCTTCCAAGGTGCCGATCGTCCCCAGCACCGTCGTCAACATGGGCGGCGAGGGCGGGGACAGCTCGAGCATGAACGCCTTCGGCCTGCTGATGGGCCTCATGGCCACCGACAAGCTCGGCGAGTTCACCGCGGCGGCCGAGCGGCCGATCGATCCCTCGCAGCTGCAGATGGTCGCCGAGATCAAGAAGCAGATGCGCGATCAGGCGGTTGCAGAGGCGAAGCCGGCTGCGAAGCCGTCGACAAAGGCGCCTGAGCCCCCGGCCGCGCCACCCAGCGCGGAGGTGTAGAACCACCCGCACGCATCGTAGGAGAGGCCCCGCTCCTGGCGGGGCCTCTCCGCGTCCGGAAGTTGTGTTCGCGTAGCCAGGGGCACACAATGCATATGCGGGCGAAAGGAGTTCTACTGTGATTCGCCGAGTGCTTCTCGCAACCCTCGTTCTCGCAATCTCCCTGGCGGCCTTCGGCTGCGATGGCGCGGCTGACGACACGACCGCTACCGACGATGGGATCGACACCGGCGCACCGAATGCTGCGGACGGCGCGGTGGATGCCTCGGCTCTGCTCACGCCCGCCGACGTTGAAGCGATCTCCGGGCTCACCGGCTTGGAAGTCGTGCCGTACGATCCGGCCGTCGGCGCCGGTGGGGACGTGAACATCGCGACCGCCGACGGACAGCTGGTGACGATGCTCGTCGTCGAGGGTCCCGAGACCTGGGACGCATGGCTCACGGACGGCTACACCGTGGCCGAGTCGGTGACACCACCGGTGGGCGATGAGTCGTTCATCGGCCCCAACCCGGACACCTCGTCGACCACCTATATCTTCGGCTTCCGGAAGGGCGACATCGCCGTCGTGCTCGACACGTACTTCGACACGAACGGCGAGACGATCCTGAGCGTCGAGCAACTGCGGCAGCTGGCCGAGATCGTCGAGGGCAGGCTCTAGCTTCATCCGTTGCCCGCCCGTAACCGCCGCGGGCAGGGAAAGCGGTCTCCGCGTCGTACTCTCCCAAAGGGACGACCTGTCCCCATGATCCGGTTAGGACGTGCTATTCATGCTCTCCGAACGCATCGTCACTGGTGCGCTGCGCATACTCAATCGAAGCTACCTCGGCCAGCAGCCCGCTGATGTGACACAGCTTCCCGCTCCGTCGCCCGGCAAGCAGTACACGCTGTATCTGCACGTGCCGTTCTGCGAGCGCCTGTGCCCGTACTGTTCGTTCAACCGGTTCCTGTACGGCGAGGACCGGGCACGCACGTACTTCAAGTCGCTGCGCACCGAGCTCGAGCGCTCCGCTGACCTCGGCTACCAGTTCGCGACGCTCTACGTCGGCGGAGGCACGCCGACCATTCTGATCGACGAGCTCTGCGAGACGATCGACCTCGCGCGGCGGCTGTTCCCGGAGATCCAGGAGGTCTCCGCCGAGACGAGCCCCAACCACATCACCGAAGCGACGATCGAGGCGCTCAAGGACCGCGTGGACCGCTTCAGCGTGGGCGTGCAGAGCTTCGACGACACGCTGCTCAACCAGATGGCCCGCTACGACAAGTACGGCTGCGGCGAGAAGGTGTTCGAGCGGGTGCAGTTCGCGGCCGGCAAGTTCCACTCGCTCAACGTGGACATGATCTTCAACTTCCCGAGCCAGAACCGCGCCATGCTCGAGCGGGACATCGAGCTCGTGAAGCAGACCGGCGCAAACCAGACGACGTTCTACCCGCTCATGGCTTCGCCAAAGAACCGCCGGGAGCTTGCCCGCACTATCGGGGCGATCGACTTTGCCCGAGAGGCCGACTACTACCGCATCGTCTACGAGGGACTTGCTCCGGAGTTCGAGGCCGCGTCGGCCTGGACGTTCTCCAAGGAGAAGGGCGGCATGATCGACGAGTACATCGTCGACTACGACGAGTACGTGGGTCTCGGCTCGGGTGCGCTGTCGTTCATCGGCGGTCGCATCTACAACAACACGTTCTCGCTCTCGGACTACTCCACCCGCATCGATGAGGGTCGGACTCCGATCGCTAACATGGGTCGAACGTACAGCCGCAAGGCCCGGATGCGCTACCGGTTCGTGACCGATCTCTTCGGCCTGCGGCTCGACAAAGAGCGCTTCCAGCGCGATTTCGGCATGCCGGTGGAGCGAGGGCTGTGGGCAGAGCTTGCGTTCATGCGGATGGCGGGAGGGATCGCCACCGACACACCCACGGAGATCACCCTCACGCCGGCCGGCCGCTATCTGCTGCTCGTGATGATGCGCGAGACGCTCGCTGCATCGAACGATCATCGTGATCACGCGCGCGAACTGCTGCCTGCCGAGGAGAAGCTCCTTCTGAACGACGACGCCGAGATGTCGTGCCAGGCCACGGCGGAGGAGTTCGAGGTCCCGCTTGAGGGATACAGTCTCCCGCTGGACGCTCCCGAGGCTCCTGTGGAGGAGTGCCGCGCCGTCTGCTAGCGCGGGTTCGGGGGAATCCTCACAAGCAGACGCACCATCGCGCGGGTCCGACCATGTGATCGAGGGGCGAACGGCATGAGCGAGTTCTCGCCCATACGCGGCAAGTGCCTGTACTGGCGCGAGCAACCGAACTACGACGACCTGTACGATCCGCGCGTGAAGCAGGGCCAGCGGCGCATCGTGTGCTCGTGCTTCGTCGAGGGCGACACGTGGACGTACACCGAAGATGAGGTCCCTTCGGACTGCCTCCAGAAGATGCACTGCCGGTACTACATCCACTTCGGCTAAGGAATAAGAAGCGGCCCCCCTCGTGAGAGGAAGGGCCGCCTCCGGAAGCCGGCTCGATTGAATGCTTTGCAGGTCCGACTTGTACGAGCCAGCGGTTCCGCAATCAGTAGCGCACTGAGCACCCGATGCCGTGCACGACCCGGATCTGGTAGCCGGCCCCGTTGCAGGCGTGGCACTTGCGCCAGTCCTTGGAGCCGGAATGCGCCGCGGACTCCACGACCTTGTTGCCCTTGCAGATCGGGCACGTCTCTCTCTTGACCATCGCGGGCACCTCCTCGGCAGCTGTTCGCCCATGTTAAGCAACGTTCAGGCCAATTCTCCGCAGAGCGAGGAGTGACTTGTTCACTTCGGACGAGCGGGCATCGCGGGCCTGCATCGGTGACATCGGTCACCATGTGACGGCGCGGCAACGAATCAGGGGCAGCACGGCAGCGGAGGGTTGATGCATACCCGCATGCGCACGATAGTCAAGTGGAATGCATACGAGCGATGCACGGCAAGAGGATGAGCGGAGATGGGCGCACTGAGATCGGAACGGCACATTCGCCAGGCGGCCGAGGCGTTGGCGCCCCGCATGGTGCGGGCCGAGGCGGCGATCGAGCCGCACGTGGACCGGGCCGTCGTCCTCATCGGCATCGCCTACCCGTTCGCGATGACACCGCAGCTGTACAACGTCTGGGCGCTGCATCGCACCGCGGGATTCTCGGGCATCACCTACGGGATCGGCCTGGCGATGGCTATCACGTGGACGGCCTACGGCCTGATCCACCGCGAGAAGGCGATCTGGATGCTCAACACCATCTGGGTCGGCGTGCACGGTGCGATGATCGCGGGGCTGCTCCGCTAGACGATCAGCGCCCGGCGCCTACATCGCTTCCTTGCTCGTCTCCTCGATGGCCTTGTCGATCTGCTTGCGCAGCACGTCCGGCAGGCCGGGGATGTCGATGTTCACGAACCCGCGGGTGATCATCGAGACAGCTTCGTCTTTCGGCAAGCCGCGCGTCATGAGGTAGTAGATCTCCTCGGCGGCGATCGGTGAGATCGCGGCCTCGTGGCTGAGTTCCGCGCCGGGTGCGCCCTCGCTCGCAAGATCCGGGATCGCCCACTGCGTTGATTCCGGGGACTGTACGATGCCACGGCAGTCGAGATGCGCCTTGCAGTCGTTGGTCCTGCCGATGAGGCGTCCGCGCGAGTACACGGTCGACTGGTCGAGGGAGACGGTGCGTGCCACGGCTTCCGAGCGCGAACCCTCGCCGATGAGCTGGGTCTCGCTGCCGAGGTCGATGATGGAGTCCTTGAGGCCGTAGACGATCGAGTTGAAGACGGCGGTCGAGCGCTTGCCGATAAGCTTGGCCACGGGGAACGCCTGGATCGACTTCACCGGCGTGAGCAGCACGTAGTTGTTGATGTAGATGCCGTCGTCGTCCACGACCACCCCGGTGCGTGGGCGGACGCTGAAGTCCTGGGCCCAGTTGTGCACCATCGTGAAGGTGAGCTTGGCGTTCTTGCCGATGTAGAACTCGGAGATGCCCGCGTGCAGGCCCTCCTTCACGTCTACGTGGACGTTGCAGCCGGTGATGACGTTCGCCTCGGCGCCGTCCTCCACGATGATGATGTTGTGCACGTTCTGGCTGACGTTGCTCTCGGACACGAAGAGGCACGCCTGGATCGGCTTCTCCACCTTGCGGCCGGCCTTCACGCGGATGAAGTAGCCCTCGGTCTGGTGAAGCGCCACGATGGCGGTGTACTTGTCCTTATCGGGCATGACCGCGCGCCACCAGTACTTCTCGAGCATCTCCTCGGGCCACAGGCGCAGTGCGTCCTCGGTGCTCATGATCTCGATGGCGTCGTCGAATGCTTTCTGGACGCGCTCGTAGATCGGGGTGCGGTCCATCTGGAAGTAGCTGGCCGAGCGGTCGGACTCGTCGGCCATGAAGCCCGAGTGGATGACGGTCTCCTTGACCTGCTTCTGCAGCGACTCGAGGGAGTCGATCTTGTCCTGCTCGGACACGGTCTTGAACCGCGTGATGTCCACGTCGGGGCCGAGGGCCGCGGGCTTGTCGATGGCCGACTCCGCTGCGAGCGCGGATCTCCTCGAGGCGCGCTGCCGCGCTGGGGCTTAGCTGAAGCTCTGGCATAGTTTGCACTCCACACAGGCGTCGTAACCGTGGCTGGATATCTCTTCGATCAGGTCGAGCGGGTTGCCCTTGCAGGCAAGCCGGCCGCTGTAGAGCACGTGCGCCACGTCGGCGTTCACGAACTCCAGGATGTGGCCGGTGTGGGTGATGATGAGGCCGGCGCGGGTGCGCTCGGAGATGCGCTCCTCGCCCTTGAGCAGCGCGTTCATGGCGCTGCCGACGACCGCGATGTTGTCGAGGTCCACGCCGCTCTCGGGCTCGTCGAACAGCGCGAGCTCGGGCATCTGTGCGAGCAGCTGGGCCATCTCGGAGCGCTTGGCCTCGCCGCCGGAGAAGCCCATGTTCACGTCGCGCTCGAGCATGTGGCCGAGATTGAGGTCCTCGTCGAGGGCGGCGACCGTGTCGTCTGTGAGCTCTCCGCGCGCCGCCACTTCGATCAGCTGGCGCAGCTTAACGCCGCGGACCGCTGGCGGACGCTGGAACGCGATGCCGATGCCCATGCGGGCGCGCTCGTCGATCGTCGAGGTCGGCAAGGTCCATGCCCTTGAAGAGGATGCGGCCCTTGGTCACCTGGTAGCCGGGCATGCCGACGATCGTGTTGAGCAGAGTCGACTTGCCACCGCCGTTAGGGCCGAGCAGGACGTGGGTCTCGCCCTCGTTGATGGTGAGATCGACGCCGCGCAGGATCTCACGGTCGCCAACGGAGACGTGCAGGTCTTCGATCTGCAGCAGGGGTACGGGCTTCTCTGAGGCCATCGGTCACCTCGGTTCACTGGTCGTGGGGTCTGACAGGTCATACTACCCCTAAGCGGGGAGGAGATGCGGCATAACTGTAGCAGTATGCACGCCAACGTTATACCCCTAGGGGGTATACCTCAACCGACACCGGGCGAGCCGAGGGAGGCGAGTGATGGAGAGCAGGAGGGCGGACTCGCCCAGCGGCGACGCCGCGCTCGCGTCGTTCGTCCGCCGCGTGTGGGAACACTACCGCGAGCAGGGGCGCGATCTGCCCTGGCGCCGGACCGACGACCCGTACGCCGTGCTTGTCTCGGAGGTCATGCTCCAGCAGACGCAGGTGATTCGCGTCGTCCCCAAGTACGCCGAGTTCCTCGAGGCGTTCCCCACGGTCGAGACGCTGGGCACGGCGCCGCTCGACGAGCTACTGCGCGTCTGGAGCGGTCTCGGCTACAACCGGCGCGCCCTCAACCTCAAGCGAGCGGCCGAGACGATCGTGGCGGAGCATGGCGGCCGGGTGCCGGATACGCTCGAGGGCCTCACCGCGCTCCCCGGCATCGGTCATGCCACGGCCGCTCAGGTCCTCGCGTTCGCGTTCGACCTCGGCGTGCCGTTCATCGAGACGAACATCCGCAGCGTCTTCCTGCACGAGTTCTTCGGCGATGCCGAGGACGTGCCGGACGCCGCGATCCTGCCGCTCGTAGAGGCGACCCTTCCTGCCGAGGGGGCACGCGAGTGGTTCTGGGCGCTCATGGACTACGGCACGCACCTGAAGGCGACGCTGCCCAACCCCTCGCGCCGCAGCCGCCATCACGTGCAGCAGGGTCGCTTCGAGGGGTCGAACCGCCAACTGCGCGGGCGGCTGCTCGTGGCGCTTGCCGAAGACGCCGGGCGTGTGGCCGGCTCCCGCGGGCTCGCCACCAACGTACTCGCCGAGGCGGTCCGCTTCGAGCCTGAGCGCGTGGAG
The DNA here is from genome assembly GCA_963700295.1 of uncultured Actinomycetes bacterium. Classification (GTDB taxonomy): domain Bacteria; phylum Actinomycetota; class Coriobacteriia; order Anaerosomatales; family Anaerosomataceae; genus UBA6100. The sequence continues at coordinate 56,813 of CAVOWY010000005.1, forward strand.
GCGGCGCTCGCGGCGCTTCAGTCCGAGGGGTTCGTCGTCTCCGAGGACGGCCGCTGGCGCATCGGCTGAACGCCGGTGGTGCGTGCGGCGTCGCGTTCGAGGATGCGCGCTGCTTCGTCCACGGGCAGGTTGCGGCTCGCGGCGATGCGCGCCGCGTCGTCGCTCTCCACCCGGAGTGCGCGCGTCCCGTCCGGCAGGTACGCCGTCTTGAACCGCGCCGTGCCGAGCGAGGTCTCGACCTCGGCCACATCTCGCTCCACCAGCCGGCGAGCAGCCGGCATCAAGCGGACGCCGAGCGTGCCGGTCTCGGCGATCACGCGGTCGGCGAGGCGCGCTGCGTCGGCCGCGGGCGCAAGGGCGGTGAGCAGCGTGGCCGCCCGCCCCTTCTTCATCACGATGGGCGTCTGCCAGACGTCGAGCGCGCCTGCCTGTCGCAGTCGCTCCGAGGCGACGGCGAGCTCCTCGGGCGTGAGGTGGTCGATGTTGGTCTCGAGCACGACAACGTCCTCGGCATCCGATGCAGGCGGCATGGGTTCGCCGAGGAGCAGGCGGCAGACGTTGGGCGTTCCGAGATCGCGCGTTCCGCACCCGACGCCCACGCGGCGGAGCGTCATCGGCGGGAGGGTGCCGAAGCCGGTGGCGAACGTGGCGAGCAGCGCCGCGCCGGTGGGGGTGGTGAGCTCCCCGGGTGCCGTGCCCGGCACGACGGGCATGCCGCGCAGCAGGAGCGCTGTGGCGGGCGCCGGCACCGGCAGCTCGCCGTGCTCGGTCATCACCGTGCCGCTGCCCACCGCTACCGGCGATGTCACGAGGTCGAGCACTCCCAGGTGGTAGAGCGCGAGCGACACGCCGAGGATGTCGGCGATGGTGTCGGCCGCGCCGATCTCGTGGAAGTGAACGTCCTCGGAGCTCCACGCCATGCACCTGCGCCTCGGCGCCTGCGAGGAGGCCGAGCGCGTGGAGCGCGCCGTCGGCCACCTGTGCGGGGAACTCGGCCGCCGGCGATCAGCTCGCTCAGACTCGAGCCAGTTGCGGCGGGGCGCGGCCGGGCTCCTCCACGTGGATGCCGATGCCGCTGATATCGTGCCGAGCTGCATTCGTGCGCCGACACGCGCACGGTGCCGAGGCCGAGCGTCTGGAGCGCCGTGCCGAGATCGCCGGGTCGAACCCGGCGTCGACGAGCGCGCCGAGCAGCTTGTCGCCTGAGACGCCCGTGGAGCAGTCGAGGTACGCGATCACTCGCTGCCGCGCCACCAGTCTGGTTGATGCGGCTTGCCATGGCTGCCGCGCCGAAGCCGTTGTCGATGTTCACGACCGCCATACCCGAGGCGCAGGCGTTGAGCATGCCGAGCAGCGCCGCGATGCCGCCGAGGTTCGCCCCGTAGCCCACCGAGGTGGGGACCGCGATGACCGGGCAGCAGACGAGCCCGGTGACGAGCGAAGGCAGCGCGCCCTCCATGCCCGCAACCGCGATGATCGCATTCGCGTCGCGCAGCAGATCCTCGTGGGCGAGCAGCCGGTGTACGCCCGCCACACCCACGTCGTAGAGGCGGGTCACGCGGTTGCCCATGACCTCGGCCGAGATCGCCGCTTCCTCGGCCACGTGCTGGTCGGCCGTGCCGCCGGTGGCGACCACGATGTGGCCGAGTGCCGGACGCTCGGCGCGGCGGTCCACGAGCAGGATCCGCGACTCCTCGAAGTAGCGGGCGTCGGAGGCCACCTGCGCCACCTTCTGGAAGTGCGCGGCGCTCGCGCGCGTGCCGAGGAACACCTCTCCATGCTCGAGGATCTCCCGGGCGATGGAGCGCACCTGCGACGCTGACTTGCCCTCGCACAGCACCACTTCGGCAAAGCCGCATCTGAGCGCGCGATGATGGTCGACCTTCGCCTCGCCGATGTCGGCGAACGGGAGGTGCTCGAGTCGCGCGAGCGCTTCATCGGCGCTCGACTCTCCACGGGCGACCGATTCCAGCAGCTCCCTCATGGTATTCGGATCCATCTGGCCCTCCTGGTCAAGCATCCGGTGAAGGCGTTTCGTACGACAATCCATCGTGAAGGTTATACACTGTTCAGACACGCAACAGGCGGGGGTAGCCCGGAGTGAACCTTCCGAAGTCCCTTGAGCGGATGGATCTGGCGACGAGAGTCCTCGTGGCCGGTCGTGCGATCGTGCTTGTGCTGATGCTCGCGTTCCACGTTCCGATGGGCGCGAGCGAGTTCACGCATTCCGCGGCCCTCAGCGTGGGAGTCACGCTGTACGCGGTGTGGTCGATCATCTGGATCGTCCACTGCTCATGAGGCCCACCAGCAACCACGTGACGATGCTCACGGTATCCGCGGTCATCGACTGGAGCGGGACTCGGCGCTTCTGGTCGTAGCCACGTCGCAGTATCGGGACCCCTTCTTTGCGTGGTACGTGGCCGAGGCCGCCGTGTTCGGTCTCTTGCTGCGGCGACACCGGGCGTGGGTCCTCGGTGGCGTGATCACGGGGTCGTACGTGGTCGGACACCTTCTCGGCGGCCTGCTGGCCGATCCCATCGAGACCGTGTTCATTCTGGTGAACGCCGGCGCCCTGATGGGCGTGGTGGTGGCCGTTTCGCTTGCGCTCCGGGGGCAGGAGCAGCGGCAGGCCGAGGTCGAGTCGCAGCGCTCCGAGGTCGTGAACCTCAACGAGCGGCTCGAGCGCAGTGTGGCCGAGTTGCGCGCGGTCACCGAGATCACCGAACTCATCCACTCCACGCTCGAGGTCGAGTCGGTAGGACCGGTACTCCTCGAGATCCTCGAGAAGGTCATCAACATCCCGGCCGGGTCGCTCTACGTCATCGACAAGGCTAAACAGGAGACCATCTTCTCCACGAGCAGCATCGCCGCCGCCGCCTCCCGGTCGTACTCGGGTCTCGAGCTTGCGGGGGCGCTGCCCGTGGGTTCTCCTGACGGTGCGCTCTCCTGCATAGAGCTGGTGGACCACAACCAGACGGTCGTCGTCTTCTGTGCGGACTCGGCGGCCATAGACGGTCTGTCGTCTGACGACCGGATCGTTCTCCAGGCGGTCGCGTCGGAGCTCGTCGTGGCGGTGGAGAACTCGCGGCTGTACCGGCTCACCAAGCGTCTCGCGATCACCGACGAGCTCACCGACCTTACAACTACCGCTTCCTGCAGCAGCGCCTCGACGACGAGATCGGGCGTGCCGACCGCTACAGCAAGACGGCTGTCGCTTCTCATGCTCGACGTCGACGACTTCAAGCGCGATCAACGACACCTACGGCCATCTCGTGGGCGACGCGGCGCTCTGGCCGAGGTGGGCAGCGTGCTGAAGAGCACCGTTCGCGAGGTCGACATCGTGGCCCGCTACGGCGGCGAGGAGTTCACGATCATCCTGCCCGAGACCGACGCGTCCGGGCGCGTTCATCGTGGCCGAGAAGATCCGCGAGGCCATCGCGATGCACCGCTTCCCCGATGCCGACGGCGGTCGCTCTGTCCACCTCACGGTGAGCATCGGGCTGGCGAGCTACCCGGTGCACGCGGACGACAAGGAGTCGCTGCTGCGCTCGGCCGACGACGCGCGTCTACCACGCCAAGGAGACCGGCAAGGACCGCGTGCGCGCGCCTCGGCTGCGCCTGCGGCCGGATGCCGGGCTGCCGACCCGCTCGAGGAGGCCGCCGAATGACGACCGTCGCCATTCCTCGGGCCCGCAGGGACGTTCAGCGAGGTGGCGGCTGCTCTCGCTCGGGCTGCCCGACGTGGAGCCGCTGCCATGCGTGACCATCGCCGAGGTGTTCGAGGCCGTGGAGCGCGGCAAGGCCGATGTCGGCGTGGTGCCGATCGAGAACTCGATCGAGGGCTCGGTGGTGGCGACGCTCGACGCGCTCGTGTTCGACTACGACGCTCGAGATCCAGCGCGAACTCGTGCTCGACATCCACTTCTCGCTCGTGGCGGCGCCGGGCACGAAGCTGGCCGACGTCACCTCGGTGGTCGCGCATCCGCAGGCGGGCGGGCAGTGCCGCCGGTGGCTGGAGCGGAACCTGCCCGGTCGCCCGGTCGCGGCCGCGAACAGCAACGCCGAGGCGGTGCAGACGGCGGTCGGCAGCCCGGGCGTGGCCGCGCTCGGGACCGGCACTCGCCGCCGAGCTCTACGGCGCCGAGATCCTCGAAGAGGGCGTCGCAGGACTACGCGGGCAACCAGACGCGTTTCGTGGTGCTCGGCCGGGGCCTGCAGCCGCGCACCGGCCACGACAAGACGTCGCTCGCGCTGTTCATGAAGAAGGACAAGCCGGGCGCGCTCCTGATGATCCTCTCCGAGTTCGCCTACGGCGACATCAACCTCACGAAGATCCAGAGCCGGCCCACCAAGCGCCAGCTGGGCGACTACATGTTCTTCGTCGACCTCGAGGGCCACGTGGACGACCCGCACGTGCGCCTCGCGCTCGACTGCCTGCGCCTGAAGCTGCGCGAAGTGAAGGTCCTCGGCAGCTACCCCGTCGCGCAGTAGGTTCGACTTCCCCGTTCCCAACTGCGGCCCCATCTGTGATCACAAGGTATAAGCATATCGGAACAGTCCGATAATGAAACCGAGTAGCAGGGGGTTCCTCATGAGCGATCAGGCGGTCGACTACCACCCGATGTGGGCCGAGCTCGGACTCGACCTGCCCACCCACGATGCGCTGCTCGGTGCGGTCGGACAGCTCTTCGGCGACGCGTACCTCACGCAGGAGAACCGCCCCGAGGGCATGGACTACCTCAACTTCGTGATGAGCGAGGTCCACGGCCTGCGCATCAAGGAGCTCGACGACTTCCGCAAGTCCGGCGGCAAGGTATTCGGCACGTTCTGCCTGTACGTGCCCGAGGAGATCATCCGCGCGGCAGGCGGCTGGTGCGTGGGCCTGTGTGCCGGCGCCGAGTTCGGCTACGACCAGGTCGAGCAGATCATGCCGCGCAACACCTGCGCGCTCATCAAGGCATCGATGGGCTTCAAGCTCGCGCAAGGTGTGCCCGTACATCGAGTCGGCGGACCTCGTGATCGGCGAGACCACGTGCGACGGCAAGAAGAAGGCGTACGAGCTGCTCGGCGAACTCCACAACACGTGGGTGATGGAGCTGCCGCAGATGAAGCGGCCCGAGGACGTCGCGATGTGGAAGGCCGAGATTCGCGAGCTGGTGAAGAAGGCCGAGGAGCTCACCGGCAACACCATCACCGCCGAGAGCCTGCGCGCGTCGATCAAGGAAGTGAACGACAAGCGTCGCGCGCTGCAGCGCATCGCCGCGGCGTGCAAGGCCGCCCCGGCGCCGATCAGCGGCAAGGATCGTCTGCTCGCCACCCAGGTGGCCTTCTACGACGACGTCCCGCGCTTCACCACGATGATGAACGCGCTCGCAGACGAGCTCGAGGACCGCGTGGCTGCGGGCGAGGGCGTGGCTCCCAAAGAAGCGAAGCGCGTGCTCGTGACCGGTACGCCGATGGCGCTGCCGAACTGGAAGCTCCACGACATCATCGAGAAGGCGGGTGCCGTGGTGGTGGCCGAGGAGATGTGCACCGGCAGCCGCTACTACTCGCAGCTGGTTACCGAAGACGGCGCCTCGCTCGACGAGATGCTCGACGACATCGCCGAGAAGTACCTCGACATCAACTGCGCGTGCTTCACGCCCAACAAGGGCCGCATCGACGACGTGGTGCGCATGGCCAAGGAGTACGGCGCGGACGGCGTCATCGACTACTCGCTCCAGTTCTGCGGCCTCTACGAGATGGAGAGTCACGGCGTGGAGGCAGCCGTCCGCGAGGCAGGGCTGCCGGTGCTGAAGATCACCACCGACTACTCGATGGAAGACGTGGGCCAGCTCGCCACGCGCGTCGAGGCTTTCCTCGAGATGCTCTAGGCGCATGCGGGTCCTCGGACTGGATATCGGTTCCCGGAGCGTGGATGCGGTCTGGCTCGAAGATGGCCGGATCGTGGACTGGGCGGTGGCCGACTCGGGTTTCGACCCCGGGTCGGCCGCGGCCGTCTTCGTCGATCGTGGCGTGCACGATGCGATCGTCTCCACAGGCTACGGCCGCCATGCGGCCAAGGAGCGCTTCGGCGGGTCGGCGGTGACCGAGATCACCGCATACGGACTTGGCGCGTGGGCGCTGTTCCCCGAGGCGGCCTCGGTGCTCGACATCGGCGGCCAGGACACCAAGGTGATCTCGCTCGGGCACTGCGGCCGCGTGGTGGATTTTGAGATGAACGACAAGTGCGCGGCCGGCACCGGCAAGTTCCTCGAAGTGATGGCCCGCGCGCTCGGCTACACGCTGGAGGAGATGGCCGACGAGGCACTTGCCGCCGAGAGCGGTGTGGCGATCTCGAGCATGTGCACGGTGTTCGCCGAGAGCGAGGTCACCGGGCTCGTGCATCGCGGCGAGGACCGCGCTCGCATCGCCCGCGGGCTGCACGACGCGATCGCCAAGCGCACGCTCGGCTCGCTCAAGCGGGTCAACGCCCAGGGGCCGCTGGTGTTCGCCGGCGGCGTGGCCAAGAACCCGGCGATGGTGGCACTGATCACCGGGGGATTCACGGGCGACGTGTGCGTGCCCGCAGAGGCGCAGATCGTGGGCGCGTACGGGGCGGCGCTGTCCGCGGCCGAGGGGTGAGGCCGGGTGTCCGGGGAGCGCGCGATCCTGATCGAGTTCGTCAACACATGACCGAGCTGTGACGAGTACGCACGGATCGTGCGTGAGGTCGCTTCGAGATACGAGGGGAGGGTCGAGGTGCGAATCTACCAGGCCGGGCGTGACATGGCGTACCTAGCCAAGTATGGGCCCGTGATGCGCGGGACCCTCATCATCGACGAACGCATCCGCCTCGAGCATCTCACGCGACCGATCATCGAGGATGCGATCGCGCGTGCGGTCGAGGACGCCTCGTGAGCTTCCTCAGAGACACGCTTGCGGGCACCTGGCTGGTGCTAGCCGATGCCGCACCCTGGCTGCTGGTGAGCTACGTGCTCGCCGGCCTGATGCACGAGTTCGTGAGTCCGGAGCGGCTCCAGGCGCACCTCGGCAACAAGCGCCTGTCGTCGATTGTGAAAGCCACGTTCTCGGGCATGCTGCTGCCGATGTGCAGCTGCGGCGCGATTCCGCTCGGCCTGAGCCTGTACTACTCCGGTGCATACCTGGGGCCGGCCCTCGCGTTCATGGTCGCCGCCCCGATGATCAACCCTGCAGCCATCTTGCTGACTTACAGCCTGCTCGGCCCGCAGATCGCCACGATCTACGTCATCGGTGGCATCCTGATCCCGATCATCGTCGGCCTGATCGCCAACGCGCTCGGTGGTGAGCAACTGTACGCACAGGGCGTCGATGAGGTGTCGCGTGTGCAGCTGGCCGCGGCGCAGGGTACGCCGCTCAGGGATCGGCTGCGAGCCGGCCTCAGCTACGGGTTCGGCGACCTGGGCGTGGTCGTGAGCAAATACGTGGTGATCGGCGCGATTTCGGCCGGGGTTCTGTTCGCGCTCATCCCTGACACGTTCATCGATCGATACCTGGGCGACCCAGGGTTGCTGTCGCTCTTCGGCGTGAGCGTTCTCGGGGCGACCATGTATGTCTGCGCAGTCGGCCATATCCCGTTCATCGCAGCGATCGTGGCGGCCGGGGCGGCGCCCGGAACCGCGATTACGTTCCTGATGGCCGGCGCCGCCACCAACGTGCCCGAGTTCATCATGATCTCGAAGCTCATCGGAAAGCGCACGGCCCTCTTCTACTCCGTGGTGGTCGTGTTCTTCGCTCTGGCGGCAGGTTGGTTCGCCAATGCCCTGATCGGGGACGGGTTCGTGCCGTTCATAGACCCGGAGCGCAGCGCCGGAACGATCGCGATCGCCAACTGGTTCATCATCACGGTCCCGCCCTGGCTTCAGGTGCTGAGCGCCGTCGCGGTCGTTGGTCTGGGGCTCCTCGCCTATCGGGGCAGGCTCACCGCGCTGTTCGCGCGCGTCCCTGCGGGGGCCGAGTCATGAAGCGGATCGCCGTGATCGCCGCCACGCTGGCCGCGCTCGTGCTGGCCGGATGCGCGCCTGAGACTGCCGCCGAGACCGTGACCACCGTGCCGGAGTCCAACGCGCTTGTGAACTGGTACGTGGGGCAGCACGCGGACACCCGCGTCGTTGCTTCGGCGCTCGGCGACGTCACCGCGGACGGCACCGATGACCTGGTCGTCATCTACCAGAAGGCTGACGACGAGGACCGGCGTTGGATGCGCGTGGTCGTTGGGGGCGACGAGCCGACCGCGACCGACGAGGTGCCGGCCCCTGTAGAGAACCAGCGCATCGACTTCCGCGACATCGACGAGCAAGCCCCCATTGAGTTCGTCATCCGGGGATCGAAAGCGGGCAACGTGGGCTTCGCGATCTTCCGGGTGACCGACGGGAAGCTCGAGAACGTCTTCGGCGAGGACATGGATCGCTGCTGCGAAGCGCAGCCGCGCGTGACGCACCAAGCGTCCTAAAGGGTTCATCGGCGGATGGCGCCGTGCAGCACGTATGTATACCGAACAGGGAGGGAATGCATGGACAGGTTCGGACGGGTGATCGCGCTGCTGCTGGCAGTGGTGCTCATCGCAGGGATGGTCGCTGGTTGTGCGGTTGAGGACACGACGACCGGTGAGACGACCGAGGAGGAAGCGGTCGACGACTACACGGTCAAGCTCGGCTACTACAACTGCGACCACATGCTCGCATCGGTCGTGGCGAACGACGCCGGCATCTTCGAGGAGATGGGCCTCGACGTCGAGCTCACCGGCAACGGCAACGTGCCCGAGGCGATGGCCGCCGGTCAGATGGACGTGGGCTACATCGGCACGGAGGGTCTGATCAAGGCGCGGGAGAAGGGATCGCCCATTTTCGTGGCTGCGTGCAATCACGTGGGTGGCTCGTTCTACCTCGTGGCCTCGAATGACATCAAGACCAAGGAGGACCTTGTCGGCAAGGAGCTTGGCCTTGCTCCGGACATCGACAAGACCGACGCCTACTGGGTACGCATCGCGAAGAACACCGGCATCCCGGTGGAGGCGAGCAACTACCAGCCGTACGCCATGGAGATCAAGGACCAGTTCCTCGCACTCACCGCCGGGCAGATCGACGGCTACGTGACCTGTGATCCGTGGGGCTCCGCTGCGGTCGTGGATGGCGTGGGCTGGATCGTCGGCGACGACACGCACATCCCGGGCACCGATGAGTACGGTGTGTGCTGCTCCTACGCGATGAACGAGGACTTCGCTGCCGAGCATCCCGAGCTTGCGGTGAAGATGGTGCAGGCGCACGCCAAGGCGATCCAGTACACATACGAGCACCCGGCCAAGGCCGCGAAGATCTTCGCCGAGAACTACGGCGTCAAAGACGAGGTCGCACTCATGACCATCTGGCACAAGCTCATCGCCGATGGACGCACGCTGACCTGGAAGATCGACGAGGAGCTCTACCAGAACGAGGTCGACTATGCGATCGAGGTCGGCACCATGGACTTCACGCCATCGCTCGACGACTTCGTCAAGACCGACATCTACGACCAGGCCGAACTGGCTGACTTTGACGCGTTCATCGCAGACGAGGTCGACTCGGTCATGCCGCTCGACATGAGCTACGAGGACTTCAAGGCCTATGCGCTCGAGACTGACCGCGACTCCGGGCTTGAGCTCTAGCCGTACTCCAGAGCAGGAAGGAGCCGAGGCGGGGCGCCGCGCAGGCGGCGCTCCGCCCGTCCCCGATGAAACGACTCGCACGCAGTGTGCTGGTGGTAGCGACGGTCCTTACTGTGGTCGTCTTGGTTCTTGTCGCCTCGTCGGCCTCACGTATCGACGAGTCCGGCGAGGGCGCCACAATCAACCTCGGCACGCCCGCTGACTCGGCGGGACTGCTAGGTAGCGTGCTGGATGGCGTCAGCGTGAACGGCGGGAGCGAGATCGTCGCCTACCCGCTCAAGGACTGCTGCACTACCAAGACCGAGTATGCGCTGTCGGTGGACTTGCTCGACGCGGCGCTTCTCTGTCCCGATGCGGCCGAGCGTCTTGTCGAGCGGGATGCGCGGTACGTGCGCGTGGGAGCTGTGGTGATGAACTCGGATGTGCTTGTGGCTCGCGGGGACGGTCAGCCGATCGTGGTCGTGGCGGTCGGTGTGAACCGGGACTATCAGGTGCAGATCGCACGGGAGCAGTGGGGTGCGGCCATCGATGTGCGGCCAACGCTTTCCTCGGTGATCTCGCTGGCGGTGGCCGATGGTGAGGTCGACGCTGCGGTGGTCGATCTGCTGGATGCGCGTGCGCTCGTCACCACGGGATCGGACGTGACTCCTGTCGAAGGCGACGTGGTCTCGTACGAACTCGTGGTGACGCGCGACTTCGCGGTGAGCGACGAATACGCGACCTTTCTCGACCAGATGGGCGATGCGGCCGAGAGCCTCAATCGCGCTGAGGTCTTCAGCTCGACGGTCCGTTCCTGGACGGGGACGGCGATGACGAAGGAGGAGGTGGACCTGTGGAGAGACTCGAAGATGTGCTTCGTGAGGCCGAGCCCCTGACGGCGCCGCCCGTGTCCGCAGCGCGCGGCGGCGTGCTCGGGTGGTTGAGCAGACAGCAGTGGCTCATCTCGATCGCAGCGATCTTGATAGTGTGGCAGTTCGCCGCGGCGCACTATGACGCGGAGATCGATCCTGCCCTACCCGGTGGCGACCCTGAAGGCGCTCGCCTTTGCCTTTGTGGACGCCGAAACGCTCATCAATCTCGCCATCACCGTGCGAAGGGTGCTGATCGGCTTCGTCTGGGCCCTCGGCATCGGTATCCCACTTGGTATGGCGATGGGCTCCTCCAAGACGATCAGGCGGCTCGTGGGTCCCATCGCGGACTCCGTGCGACAGGTCCCGATCATGGCGTGGGTCCCGCTCACGATCGTGTGGTTCGGTCTTGGGGACGGGCCCACGGTATTCCTCATCGCCATGGTCGGCCTGTTCCCGGTCCTGCTCTCGACGATCGCAGGCGTGGACAGCATCTCGAAGGACTACTACAACGCCGCGCGCAGCATGGGGGCGAACCGCTCGAGCGTGATACGTAACGTGGTGATTCCTGCGGCGATGCCGGACGTTCTGACCGGCATGAGGCTCGCGCTCTCGGCCGGCTGGATGTCCGTCATTTGAGCAGAGTTCATAGCGACGAGTGCAGGTTTCGGGTACTCGATGGTAAGGGCGCAGACGATGATGCAGACCGACCGGCTGGTCGCGCTGATGATCATGGCCGCCCTGATAGGATTCTCGATCGATCGGCTGCTGTTGATGGTCAACCGGCGGCTCGCGCCGTGGAGGTTCGCGGCGTGAGGCGTCTGTGCATCGATAGCCTGTCCAAGGAGTTCACCGGTCGGGGTGGCACGCACCGCGTCCTCGACAACGTGTCACTGTGCGTCGAGCCCGGTGAGTTCGTGACCCTGCTCGGGCCGTCGGGATGCGGCAAGACGACGCTCCTCACGATCGTTGCGGGATTCCAGTCGGCCACCAGCGGGCGCGTGTCGCTCGACGGCATGGCGCTCGACGGGCCTGGTCCGGACCGCGGCTTCGTGTTCCAGGACTACGCGCTCTTTCCGTGGATGACGGTGCGCGACAACATCCTGTTCCCGATGCAGCAGGTGGGAATGGATCCGCCAGATCAGGAGCGCAGACTCACCGAGCTGCTCACGATGTCGCACCTGGCCGGCAGGGAGCACCTCTACCCCCATCAACTGTCGGGCGGCATGAAGCAGCGGACGGCGTTCGTGCGGGCCCTCGCAACGCGGCCAGAGGTGCTCTTGATGGACGAACCTCTCGGCGCGCTCGACTACCAGATGCGCATCCGGCTGCAGGCCGAGCTCGAAGCCATCTTCTGCGCCGAGCGAACGACGATTCTCATGGTCACGCACGACGTGGAAGAAGCCGTCTACCTGAGCGATCGCGTTGTGGTGATGGCACTCGGCGGCGGCCACGTCGTCGCCGACGTCCGTATCGACATGGAGCGTCCGCGGCACCGGCGAAGCGAGGCCTACCACCGCTACAAGGACGACCTGATGGAAGCGCTTGAAGTGGCGATGGGACCAGCGGGCGACAACGGCACCACCGGATTCATCGCGTGAGGAGAAGGGGAGGCAGATGCATACGTTCAAGGACTACCCGACCGAACAGCTGCTGATCGACAGCCTGTGGTCCCGGATGACGCCCACTGAGCGGGAGTTCCGGATCGAGGTGCTCAACGCGATCATCGGCGCCGGCGGACCTGTGGGGCCGGCAGACGTGGCATGGGTCGCCGAGGACCATGGTGGCGCCTCGGCAGCGGACCTGTTCGATGCGATCGCCGCGAAGCATGTGATCGTAGTAAGCGACGGGCTCGTGCAGTTCGCCTACCCCCTCTCCGCCCTCGCCACCAATCACACCGTGCACCTCGCCGATGGCCGCTCGTTCAGTGCCATGTGCGCGATCGACGCGATGGGCTCGGCGCTCACGCTCGGACAGAACACGGTGGTGGAGGACAAGTGCAGCGTGTGCGGCACGCCGATCACCGTGCGGGTCGTGAACGGCGCGCTGGCGAGTGTGGATCCTCCCACCGCACACGCGATCCACGCGGACCTGTCGGGGACGGGAGAGGACTGGGCCGCCAGCTGTTGAAACGTCATGAACTTCTTCTGTACGAAGAAGCATTTTGAGGAGTGGCGTGACGCATCGGGAACCAGCATGGACGGGTTGTTCATCCTTGATGCGGAAGACGCATTCAAGGCCGCCGACATCGTGTTCGGCCGACATGAGGAGCGTGCGACGGGGAAGTGAGCGTGCGCCGCAGGTAGGCAGCGGAGGGCTCTAGATCATCTGCTCCACGAACGCCTCGATGCGCGTGCGCAGCTGGCCGAGGTCCGACTCGGAGTAATCGGTCTCGAGCTTGAGGTACGGCAGCTTGAGGACGTCTCGCGTGTAGCGCCCCACCTCTACCGACTCAACGTTGAAGGTGTGGCAGCTCTGCCAGACGGTGTCGATGACGCCGTCCACGCGGTAGTCGACCACGCAGCGACCGAGGAGCTCGGTGCGCCCGTTGTTCGGGCTCATGCATGCGCACGGGATGCCGAGCGTGTGGCGTGCGAGCGCCTCGAACGGATCGCCGTCCTCGTCGATCACGCGGTCGTACATCTTGATGCCGCTGCACGCGTCGTGACACACGACGTGTGCCCCCGCCTCTTCGGCGAGGCGCATGACCTTGTTCGTCTCCGGTGCCATGGGCGTGCCGGTGACCAAGATGCGCGGCCGGGCCGGAGCGGTCCGGGACTCGGCACGCCGCGCCGCGGACTCCTCCTCGAGCACTGAGATCAGTTCGCGCAGCTTCTCGTGGTAGGGCTCTTCGTCCACGAGGAAGCCTCCGCCGTCTTGCACGGTGAGCATCTGGGTCCAGGTCATCGGGGGCTCGTCTTCGGCGAAGAACGAGGCCACCTTCCGAAGGAGCGCAGCGCACTCGTTGGACTCGCGGATCGCGGCGCGCAGCGATTCCGTGGTGATCGTGCCGCCGGTGGCCTCCTCGACGAACGCAGCAACCCCGCGGATCTCGCTGAGCCACCAGGAGAACGCCGGCTCAGCACCGTCGCCGCCCGCAAACGGGAGCTGCATCACGTGAACCGGTTTGAGCGCGCGAAGCAGCTCGAAGACCTTCTTCTTGCCATCGCACGTGGTCTCGCCGATGAGCGCGTCGGAGAAATGGAAGAACGGACAGGTGTCGGTGATCGCGAGACCATACGACGACTTGATGAGCGGGCAGAAGGCCCGGGGGAGATCTACTTCCGCCGCGGAGATGGCGTTGTTGTCATTCCCGCACAGCGAGACGGGTATGGCGCCGGCAGCGCGAACGAGTTCGGCCGGCATGAAGCCGCAATAGAGGCCAACCACTTTCCGGCCGTCGTCCTTCGCGTGCTTGAAGTCGACTCGCGCCCAGTCCGCCATCTCGGCGAACTCCTCCACCAGCGCCGCGATACGCTCGTTGCCCCCATCCGGCATGAGCCGTCCCCCTGTCTCGACGTGTCATATTGTTTGCTGATTGTATCAATCAGCGATGTAGATATAAACTCGGGGTGCGCACCAGCTTCGCCCCGGCAGGAGTGCTCATGAGCGACATGATCCAGATGATGAAGTCCTTCCTCGCCGACTGGCGACGTTACGGCAAGGACGCCAGGAAGCACGACGCGTGGATTCGCAAGCATGCCCGTAATCGCGGGTGGAGCGTGAACTCCCGCTGGATGATCTACACGAACCTCAAGCTGTGGATCGCCGACTCGGAGGCGATGTACGGGCGACGCTACTGTCCGTGCTACGAACCTTCGGGCGACCCTGACCTCGACCGCAGCCTCATCTGTCCCTGCCAGTTCGCGCAGGAGGAGATCGACACGACGGGTTGGTGCCACTGCACGCTCTTCGGGCGGGGCGACCTCACCCCTGCGGACTTCAAGCGCGCCGAGGACCAGCTCATGAAGGAGTATCGCGGCACCCCCCTCAAGCTCGTCGAGGGCGTGCTCGATACGCGCGGCCAGCACATCGATGTCTTGCGCGGCATCCCCGTACCCGATGCGATCCACCAGGTGAAGCGGGCGATCGGAGCCGTCGGTCTGCCGCTCGAGGTGATCGTTGCCACCAAGCCCGAGGGGGAGCACCTGCTCCGACTTGCCGAGATGCGCGGGCTTTCCGCCAACCTGGAGGAGCACGACGACCACTTTCGGGTCATGCTCACGCCGGGTTCGGTCGGCTAGGCGTGGTTGAGCGCAGATGAACCCTACTGCTACTCTCAGGTGTCCCCTGCCGGAGTCGTGCATGACGCGGTTCACCGTAGACCTCCACAACCACACACCGCTGATCCCGAGCGACTACCGCGGCGACATCGCCACGACACCGCGGCAGATCGTCGAGCGCGCCCTAGAGATGGGCATCGACGTCTGGGGCATCGCGGACCACTGGAGCCTGGAGTACGGCGCCCGTGTGGTGGCGGCGGCCGCCGAGGTGACGGCCGAGACCGGGCGTACGCTTCTCGTGCTGCCCGGTGCCGAGTTGCGCATCCGACACGAGGGCGAGGAGACGCACCTTGTCGCGCTCTTCCCGCCGGAGGATGCTGCCCGGCGCTTCGACGCGTTGCTCGCCGAGCTGGGTCTGCGGGCGCCGGTGGCGCCGCTCGATGAGCTCCCGCACTTCGCGCTTGAGTTCGATCCGCTTGAGGTCGCACGTCTGGTGACCGAGGTCGGCGGGCTGTGTCATGCGGGCCACGTGGACCGCACCTTCGGCGAGTATCGCTTCATCGACTCCGAGCTCGTGCATCATCTCGCCGAGTGCGAGCACGTCTCGGCGATCGAACTCGTCGATCACTCCGCACGGAGCCACTTCCGTGACGGGCTTGCGATCGCGCACATCGCCTCCTCGGACTCACACTCGCTCGAGGAGATGGGGCGTCGCACCGCAACGCTCGAGATGCCGGAGCTGTCCTTCGAGGGCCTGCGAGCCGCATTCCGCACCGCTCGGCTCAGCGCGACCTGACGCGCGGGCGATTAGCCCCCCCAACCGGGCGGAACACTCACTGTGTACGCACGCGACCGCCTCTGAGGCCGGCCGCGTGCTCGGTGTACCCTGACGGCGGCTGTCGGGGGCGCCGCAGGGCCCGGCGTTCTGGATCGGACAGTGAGGGGCACGGGCGGGCAGCCCGCGTGAAGGGAGCGACCATGAGAGGGTCGAGGATTCTCAGCCTGCTGGTGTGTCTGACCGTGATCGCCGGAGTGGTAGTTGCGGCACCGGTGCCAGCAGCACGGGCGGGTACCTCGCCGTGGCGGTGGCAGAATCCCCTGCCGAACGGGGAGACTCTTAAGGCGGTGTGTCTGGCACCTGGAGCGGGCTCTTCGGCGGTCTGGACCGTGGGTGACTACGGCACGGTCCTCTATTCGGCAGACAACGGCGCTACCTGGAGCGCGAAGGCCTCGGGTACGACCGCGAGCCTCGCGGGCGTGGACATGATCAACGACAACACCGGCTGGGCGGTTGGAGCGTACGGGACTGTGGTCAAGATCTCGGGCGGCGCGTGCTCCGTGCAGGCCGAGCCCACGGGGCAGCACATCGCTGATGTGGACGTGATCGACGCAACCCACGCGTGGGCCGTTGGCTCGAACGGCGCGATCATTCGGACGGTCAACGGCACCGACTGGACGACCGTGAGCTCGCCCACTATCCAGTACCTGACCGCAGTCCAATTCCTGAATGCGAACGAAGGATGGGTAGCCGGCTACAACAACGCGCTCTACTACACAGCCGACGCCGGTTCCACCTGGCGATTCAAAGGCACGGCTGATGGTGACTTCCAGATCGCCGACTTCTGGGTGGACGGAGACACCGTCTGGGCGGTCGGTCGTGATTCGACGTTCGCGAACCGCGTCTACACGGCGACCGACGGCAAGATTCACACGAACCTTCCCGGGGATGCCCCGTTCTACGCCGGCGTACCCATCGGCGGTCTCTCGACTGCCGTGACGTCTCTCTGCTACCTGGACAGCACGCACCTGTGGCTCACGTCAGCCGCCGGCCAGGTCATGTGCTTCAACGGGACGACCTGGACCGAGCAGACGACTCCCTACGGCTACCAATGGCTGTACGGCGTCGACTTCAGGAGTGCTTCCACGGGGGTCGTCGTGGGCAGCGGTGGTGCCATCGGCAGGACGAGCACGGGCGGTTCGTCGTGGGCGGCACGCACGAGCTACACCATCAACCCGGTCTACGGTCTGGACTTCGTGTCGCTCACGACCGGCTACACCGTGAGCGGACAGGACGTCCTGAAGACGACCGATGGCGGCCAGTCCTGGGCGGCCATGGGCATGGGCGTGGGCCACGAACTGCTCAACGTGGACTTCCTCGACGCGACTCACGGCGCAGCTGTTGGGCAGAGCGGCACGGTCATGCTCAACACCGGCGGTGCGGCTTGGACGCCGGCGCCCTACTCGAACCCCGGCATCGAGCTCCGGGGTGCGAGCTACCAGAGTCCGACGCGGCTCTGGGCATGCGGCATCAACGGCACCATCTGCTGGTGGGATGGGGGGGCGTGGCACACGGTTGCTGACAGCAAGGCGGGCACGAACCTCCTGTTCGACATCGACTTCTTCGACGCGAACCACGGCATCGCGGTGGGCGTGAACGGCATCGTGGTGTACACGACCGACGGCGGCACCACATGGACCGCCGGTGATTCGGGCGAGGGCCCCGGAGATCGCATCGTGGGCGTGGACATGGTGAGCAGCACGGTCGGGTTCATCGTTGGCGACGACGACAACGGCACCAACTCCGGCATGCTGATGAAGAAGACGACCGACGGCGGCGCCACCTGGACGCCGATGACGCCCCCCACCTCGGAGAGCTATAAGCCGCTTGAGGACGTCTCCTTTGCCGATGTGAACAACGGTTGGATCGTTGGCGGCGCGGGCAGTTGGTACCACACGACCAACGGCGGCGACACCTGGACCAACGAGGTGGGGAACGGCGCGTGGCCGGTCTCTGTCTTCGCGTTCAGCCCCACGGCCGCCTGGGCCGGCACCAACTACGGCGGCATCCTCACGACCACGCCCGCTCCGTCCACCGTCGTCCTTGTCCCCGTCTACCGCTTCTACAACTTCACCAACAGCACGCACTTCTTCACCCCATCGCTCGATGAGGCGAACTAGGTGATCGCCAACTACCCGAAGGTCTTCCGCTACGAGGGCATCTGCTACTACACCAACCCCGCCAACAACACGCAGCCGCTCTACCGCTTCTATAACCGCGTGAGCGCAAGCCACTTCTATACTGCGTCGCTCGACGAGGCGAACCACATCCTGGCCACCTGGCCGAATATCTTCACGCTCGACGGCCCGACCTACGCCGTGAACCCGGCGCCGGTCCCGAACAGCGTGCCGGTCTACCGGTTCTTCAACCTGCGCAACGGCAGCCACTTCTACACCGCGAGCGCCGAAGAGGCGGACATGGTGATCGCCACCTGGCCCACATCTATCGCTACGAGGGGCCTGCGTTCTGGATCGGGCAGTGAGGGGACGGGCGCACAGCCTGCACGAGAGGAGCCGACGATGAGAAGGCGCTGGACAGCTCGGATTGCGGCGGTCGTGATCGGGGCGCTGATGCTTGCGACGATGGCGCCGGTCGCGGTGCCGTCAGCGGCGGCGAGCGCTGCGCCCTATGCGGTGAAGGAGGGGCGCCTCTATCAGCCGGTTCAGTCGGAAGGCTCCGCCTTCGGCTGGGATGTGGATATCTCGGGCGACACCCTTGTAGTGGGCGCCCCCTGGTACAGCAGCGACCGGGGCGCCGCATACGTCTTTGTGCGTTCCGGTGCCTCCTGGGTGCATCAGGCCACGCTGCAGGCGCCTGCGCCAGCTGCCGGCGACGAGTTCGGCTACTCGGTGGCGATCGACGGCGACATCATCGTCGTCGGGGCGCCGTGGGATGTGGGTGCCCACGGCATGTCGGGCTCGGCTTATGCGTTCCGGCGCACTGGCGTGGTCTGGTCTGCGGGATCGCTGCTGCCCACCGAACTCGAGCAGGACGGTGACCAGCAGGGTCTGTCAGTGGACTTTGACGGGCACTGGGCCGTTGTCGGCTGTCCTGGCCGAGGCGCAGAGCAGGGCGCGGTCCGCCCGATCGAGTGGACGGGCACCGGCTGGGACTCTCACGGCGGAGTGACGCTCACCGGTGGCGCGCTGGCCGGCGATCGGCTCGGTGGTGCTGTGGCTGTTTCGGGCGACACCATCCTTGCTGTCTCGGCGCAGGACGACTACGACGTACACACCGACGCCGGCAGCGTGATCGCGTACAGCTGGAGCGGCGCTGCATGGATGAATGACGAGAAGATATACTGCCCGACCCCGGTGGACGACGGTGCCTTCGCCACCTCGATCGATCTGAACGATTCAGGCACGATCGCTGTTGTGGGCTGGGGCTGGTACGACGCGACGCCGCTTGACGGCACGTTCGCCGGACGGGCGTACATCTACACCCAGCCCATGGGCGACTGGGACCTGGCGCAAACGATCGCCAACCCGAACCCTGACTCGCCTGACGGCGAGCACTTCGGATGGGATGTGGCGCTCGACGACAGCACCGCGGTGATCGGCGGGTTCTGGGACGACGCACACCTGGGCGCGGCATACGCGTTCCTGGGCCGCAACGGCACTTTCACCCAGCAGCAGAAGATCACCGTTACCGACGAGCCGCTCATGACGCTCTACTTCGGCCGGTCGGTAGCGCTCGACGGCGGGGTCGCCGTGATCGGTGCCGACGGTGCGTACTCGCCCACGGTCGATGACTGCGGGGCGGCGTTCGTCTACAACGCCAACGCCACGATCACCGGCATCTGCCGCGACGCCGGTACCGGCTTGCCGCTTGCGGGCGTGGAGATCCAGGCGCACTACCCCGGCGCTGGCGGCGATCCAGAACCTGCGAGCGACTACGTGCTGAGCGGTGCCGACGGGCGGTACACGCTCAAGGTGCCCTCCGCTCCGTACTACCTAAACTTCCTTCCCGGCCCCATGTACCAGGCAGGCTGGTACAACGACGTCGAGTCGTGGCTGGACGCCACGCCGATCACCGTTGCGGCAGGCAACACGTACAACGTGGACTTCACGATCTACCCGAAGTTCTCCGTCTTCCGCTTCTTCAACGTCACGAACAACACGCACTTCTTCACCAACTCGTTGCAGGAGAAGAACATGGTGCTCGCTACGTGGCCCGCGATCTTCCGCTACGAAGGGATCGCGTACACCACGAATCCCGCGCTCAACCGGCAGCCGCTCTATCGCTTCTACAACCGGGTGAGCAAGAGCCACTTCTACACGGCGTCACTCGATGAAGCGAATCACGTGATTGTCACCTGGTCGCACATCTTCACCTATGACGGGCCGACGTACTCGGTCTCTCCGATCGCGGGTGCGGGCATGTCGCCGGTCCACCGGTTCTACAACCTGCGCAACGGGAGCCACTTCTACACGGCCTCCACGCAGGAAGCCGACATGGTGATCGCCACCTGGCCGGATGTGTATCGCTACGAGGGGCCGGCGTTCTGGGTGGGCGGGTCGTTCTAGGCCGAGACGGGCGAGTTCGAGGGGAGCTGGGATGAGGTCCGAAGGGTGCGGCTGCAGCCGCTTGCTGTGACTGCGGCGCTGGTGGCCGCAGTGGTCGTGCTGACGGCGCCAGCGGCGGCCTATGGCGCGTTCGCCGAGCAGGTGGCGAGACTGCACGCGTACGATGCGGCAACCAACGACTTCTACGGGCACGTAGTGGACATCGATGGCGACACGGCGGTGGTGGGTTCCCCCTGGGATGACTCGGAGCGAGGATCCGTCTACGTCTACACGCGCAGTGCTGCCGGATGGGCGTTCCAGCAGAAGCTGACAGCGCCGGTTCGCGCCGTGGGGGATCACTTTGGCTTCTCCGCGGCGGTGTCCGGCGACGTGGTCGTGGTAGGCGCACCAGGGCGAACGGTCAGCGCCCAGGGCGCCGCGGGATCAATCTACATCTACCGACGTGTCGGAGGTATCTGGCAGGCCCCCACCATCGTGAACAACCCGGCTGCGCAGGCAGGCGAGCACTACGGGTGGTCGGTCGACATCGACGGCACCACGATGGTTGTCGGGGAGCCCGAATCGAGCGGCACCATCTACGGACCACATCACGGCTTCGCGCGAGTGTACGGATGGAACGGGGCGTCCTGGGCGCTGCAGGCGGGCCTCGAGGACACCGAGGTGGATGGCTCCGGTGCGCTTCTCGGCTGGGATGTCGCCGTATCAGGCACCACTGTGATCACCGGCTGTCCGGCCGAGGACTCGGGCCGGGAATCCGTGAGTGTGTGGGGTTGGAACGGCGCGACCTGGATTTACAAGCAGAAGCTGCAGGTTGCGGGCGGAGCGGCGAGCGACCAGTTCGGACAGTCGGTCGACATCTCGGGCAACACGCTCGTGGGCGGTGCGCCAGGACGAGACCTGATGACCGGGATGGATGCTGGCGCGGCGTACGTGTACGTGAACCCCGGAGACGCATGGGAGTGGCAGGCGTCGCTCATCTCCCCGGACCCGAGCGAGTACAAGGGCTTTGGTTCGGGCGTGGGCATCGATGGCAACACGCTCGCGATCGGCGAGTGGCAGGGCTCGGCGGGTGCTGGTGCAGCGCATTTCTACCGGCGAAGCGGCACACTCTGGCCACGCGTGCAGTCCACGGACATGTCGGCGGCCGATCCGGCGGTGCGCATGTTCGGCTGCTCGACCGCGGTGAGTAACGGCACGATCATCATCGGCTCGTACCTGGCCAGCAGCGCCACGGTGACCGAGCCGGGTGGCGCCTTCATCTACTCGCACCTTGAGCCCGTCTATCGCTTCTACAAGCCGAGTGGGGGCACGCACTTCTACACCCCGTCGACCGAGGAGCGCGACCACGTGCTGGCCACCTGGCCGAGCATCTTCTCCTACGAAGGGGTCGTGTACAAGACGAATCCCGAGAACAACCCGCAGCCGCTCTACCGCTTCTTCAATCACACGAACGGCAGTCACTTCTACACGGCGTCGCTCGTTGAGGCGGATCATGTGATTGCCACATGGCCGAGTGTCTTCACGTACGAGGGGCAGACGTACGCGGTCACTCCGTGGCCGTGCGCCGGGCCGACCGTGTACCGCTTCTACAACCTGAAGAACGGCAGTCACTTCTACACAGCCTCTGCCGAAGAGGCCGACATGGTTATCGCAACGTGGCCGACGGTGTACCGTTACGAGGGGCCAGTATTCTGGCTTGGGCAGTAGGGGTGCGGGCGGGGAGCTCGCTCGGAGGGAGTCGTGGCATGAGACGTCATTGGGTGACCCGGTGTGTAACGATCGCGACCGGAGCGCTGGTGCTTGCCACGGTGGTGCCGCTTGCGGTGCCGACCGCGATGGCCGGTTCGGCTCCATTCGCGGTCGACGAGGACATCATCTACGCGCCAACGCCTGTGGATCAGGAGCACTTCGGAAGCGCGGTTGCGCTCGACGGCGACACGCTCGTGGTGGGCGTGCCCGATCACGACTCTCTCGCAGGGCCTCAGGACATCGGCGTCGCGTACGTCTACGTGAAGTCGGGCACCGACTGGGTCCTCCAGGCCACGCTCCAGCAGCCCTCTCCGGGTGACGGCGACAAGTTCGGCACCGCAGTAGGGATTTCGGGCAACCGCATCGTCGTGGGTGCGCCATATCGCACCACCGCCCACGGGGAGTGCGGTGCAGCCTATGTCTTCACGCGCACCGGCACCGCATGGTCTGCCGCAGTCTCGCTTCCGATGGAACTCGAGCAAGACGGCGACCAGGCCGGGCAGTCGGTGGACATCGAGGGCGACACCGTCGTGGTGGGCTGTCCGGGGCGCGGCAGCTCGCGCGGGGCGGTCCGCCCGATTGTGTGGAACGGCAGCAGCTGGGACTCGGGCGGGGGCATCACGCTCACAGACCCCACCTCGGCCACGGGAGACCGCCTCGGCACGTGCGTGTCGCTCTCGGGCAACACGGTGCTTGCATCCGCGGGTGGTGACGATGTGGGCACGGTGGCGGCGATCGTGGACGCGGGCAGCGTGCTGTCGTTCACGCGCAGCGGCACGACGTGGTCGTTCGAGCAGAAGTGGCAGGCGCCCACGCCGGTAGCCGACGAGCAGTTCGGCGGCCCGATCGACCTGCAGGCGAACGGCTACGTGGCTGTCGTCGGCTCGCCCGCTCATGACGTAGGTACCGAGAACGAGCAGGGCATCGCGTACGTGTACGCGCGCGGCACGAGCGGTTGGGTGCTCACCGCCACGCTCGACAACCCCGGCCCCAACTCGCCGGACGGCGACTGGTTCGGCTCGGCGGTGGCCTTCGACGGTCACAACCTGATCCTCATCGGCGCCTTCTGGGACGACAGCCACACCGGCGCGGCGTACTACTTCCAGTACCGCGAGGGCGAGTGGGTGATGGCGCAGAAAGTGACGCCGCCTGTGGTCCCGTGTTGCGCGCTCTTTGGTGACTCGGCGGCACTCGACGGCGGCATCGCGATGGTCGGTGCGACGCTGGCGTCTACAGGTTGAAGCGGCCAGCAGGGCGCAGTTTACGCCTACAACAGCAACGCGACGATCACCGGCACCTGCTACGACGCGCTGACGGGGCTCCCGCTCTCGGGCGTGGAGGTCTCGGCATACTACCCCGACGTGTGGGGAGACCCGGAACTCGAGCAGTACGTCACCACAGGCGCTGACGGCAGGTACACGCTCACGGTCGACTCAGGCGAGTACTACCTCGGCACGATGGGGCCAAGCTCGCTCTACCAGGCTGGCTGGTACAACCACGCGAGCGGCTGGACGGATGCCGACCCCTGGACGTTCTGGGCGGGCACGAGCACCACGATCGACTTCACCATCCACCGGAAGGCGCCGGTCTTCCGGTTCTTCAACAAGCTCAACAACACGCATTTCTTCACCGACTCGATCGCCGAGCGCGACCACGTGATCGCGACCTGGCCGGGTGTGTACGACTACGAGGGCATCGCCTACTACACAAGCCCGAATACCGACCTGCAGCCGCTGTACCGCTTCTACAACACGCGATCGAGCAGCCACTTCTACACGGCGTCGGCCGACGAGCGGAATCGTGTGATCGCAACGTGGCCGACCATCTTCAACTACGACGGTCCCACCTATCGCGTCTCGGCGGCACCGGACTACGGGAGGTCTCCTGTCTACCGCTTCTACAACGTGCGAAATGGCAGCCACTTCTACACGGCGAGTCTCGATGAAGCGAACCACGTGATCGTCACGTGGCCAGACGTGTACCAGTTCGAGGGCCCGGCATTCTGGATCGGACAGTAAGGAAGACGGCACGCCCCGGGGAGGAGGCGTGCCACGGGGGAGGTGGCAGCGATGCCGCACGTTCGATGCTCTTCCTCGGCGCTGGCCGTCGTGCTCGCGTTCGCGTTGGCGGTGGGTCCGCTACCCGCACACGCGGCGCCCGTTGAGACGCCTCCTCCCGTTCAGTTCACGGCCCGGGTGTTCGCCGCTGACAGCCCGACCGACGAGGACTTCGGCTACTCGGTGGCGATCGACGGGAACACTGCGGTGGTGGGCTCGCCGGGCTACAACGGGAAGGGCGCCGTCTTCGTCTATGAGTATGTGAGCGGACTGTGGACGTTCAGCGAGGAGCTGCCGGCGGATTCGGGCGTCGGTGACCGTTTCGGCCACTCGGTGGACATCGATGGCGACCTTATAGTCGTGGGCATGCCGTACGGGAACTCGAGCGCGGCGGACGACACGGGTGCGGCCATCGTGTACGAGCGTGGTTTGGCGGGGTGGGTGTACCTGACCGAACTGGCTCCCGAGCCCAGCTCGGTCGGCGACCGCTTCGGCTGGTCGGTTGCCATTTCGGGGAACCGGGCAGTCGTGGGCTCGCCCAAGGACGACCAGATGGCCACCGATTCAGGTGCGATCTACATCTTTACGAGGACCGAACCCGCCTCTGTCAAGTACATGTCCTCGGCCGCCGAGGGGGGCGCGGAGTATGGCACGTCGGTCGACCTTGATGGCGACTCCATCATCGTGGGCGCTCCCCGGGACGACACCGCCGCGGGCGCCGACGCGGGCGCGGTCCACTTCTACCACTGGGACGGCGGGTTCTGGGACTACCAGGGGATCCGCTTCGGCTCGAGT
Source organism: uncultured Actinomycetes bacterium (assembly GCA_963700295.1). Taxonomy (GTDB): domain Bacteria; phylum Actinomycetota; class Coriobacteriia; order Anaerosomatales; family Anaerosomataceae; genus UBA6100. The sequence continues at coordinate 81,513 of CAVOWY010000005.1, forward strand.
GACGATGCGGGTGACCGGTTCGGCTACGCGGTGTCGATCTCCGGCGATCGCGCGCTGGCGGGGGCATTCCTGGACGATGTCGCCACGGCGGATGGTGCGGGGTCGACGGACGTATTCAACCGTTCCGGCACGAACTGGTTCTGCGCGCAGACACTGGTCTCGCCAGCGCCGAACACCGGCGACAACTTCGGCATGGCCGTGTCGGTGGGGGGCACGTTCGCGCTCGTGGGCGCGCCATGGGACGATGGCTACGCGGGTTCGGTGCACGTCTATCAATGCCTGGGTGGCACCTGGACGCTCATGCGCAAGATGACGCCGCTGTCGGGCGACAGCCTTGCCGGGTTCTCGGTCGCGGCGTCATCGCAGGGCCGCGGTGTCGTCGGCAACGTCACGGGCGACGGCGCCCAGCCAGCCTCGGGCACAGCGTGCATGCTCGCACACCTCGAACCGGTCTACCGCTTCTACAACGCGGGCGCCGGCACGCACTTCTTCACCAACTCGGCCGAGGAGCGCGACCACGTGATCGCCACCTGGCCGACGGTCTTCACCTACGAGGGTCCGGCGTACAACACGAACCCGCACAACAACGCTCAGCCGCTCTACCGCTTCTACAAGCCGAGCAGCTCGAGTCACTTCTACACGGCATCGCTCGACGAAGCGAACCATGTCCTCGCAACGTGGCCGCACATCTACAGCTACGACGGCCCGACGTACGCGGTCACGCCGTACGCCGGGGCGGGCAAGCTGCCGGTCTACCGCTTCTACAACGTCCGCAACGGCAGCCACTTCTACACGGCGAGCGAGACCGAGAAGGCCAACGTGATCGCCCGGTGGCCCGACATCTACACCTACGAAGGACCGGCGTTCTGGTTGGGGCAGTAAGAGGAGAGGCACGCCTTGAGGGAGGCGCGCTAGGGGGGAGGTGGCAGCGATGACACGTGTTCGCTATCGCGCATCAGCGCTGGTGGTCGTGTTCGCATTCGCGCTGGGGGTGGGTCCGGTACCCGCATCCGCGGCGCCCGTTGAGACGCCGCCCCCCGTTCAATTCACCGCCCGGGTGTTCGCCGCCGACAGCCCGACCGACGAGGACTTCGGCTACTCGGTGGCCATAGACGGCAACACAGCGGTGGTGGGTGCTCCCGAGTACAACGGAACCGGGGCTGTATTCGTGTACGAGTACACGAGTGCCGGCTGGGTGTTCGACGAGCAGCTGGTCTCCGACGCGAACACGGGTGAGGCCTTCGGGCACTCCGTCGACATCGACGGCGACGTCATCATCGTGGGCGCGCCGTACGGCGACTACGGTTCGGGCAATACCGGGTACGCCATCTGCTACCAGCGAGGTCCGACGCACTGGAGTTACCTCAGCGCTCTGGAACCCGAACCGGATTCCGTGGACGACCTCTTTGGGTGGTCGGTGGCGATCTCCGGCGACACTGCCGTGGTGGGCTCGCCGAGGGATGACGGTCTTAACTCAGGGGCAGGCGCGTTCTACATCTTCACGAGGGACGACCCGGCCTACGTGAAGTGGTATGCGGGTGCCAGCGAGGCGGGCTCCGAGTTCGGCACATCGGTGGATATCGGCGGCGGTTACATCATCGTGGGGGCACCTCTCGACAACAGCAACACCGGTGTGACCGATGCAGGTATGGCGAACATCTACTACAAGGACCTCACCGGGTGGCACTACAATCGGACGCTCGCGTGCTCGGACCCGGAGACCAACAACAGGTTCGGGTACTCGGTCTCCACGAACGGCACCACGGCGATGGTGGGCGCGTACCTGTACGACGTGACGTCTTACCCGAATGCGGGTCTCGTCGATGTGTTCACGCGTTCGGGCAGCGGGTCGACGGGCGTGTGGCCGCTCACGCAAACGCTCGTCTCCCCGCAGCCCAACGACAACGACAACTTCGGCAGGGCTGTGTCAGTTGAGGGCACGTTCGCGCTCGTGGGTGTGCCGTGGGACGACAGCTACGTGGGTTCGGTGCATGTCTACCAATGCCTGGGCGGCACCTGGATGCTCCTGCGCAAGATGACGCCGCTTCCAGGCGACAGCCTTGTGGGGTTCTCGGTGGCCGCCTCATCGCAGGGTCGAGGGATCGTGGGGAACGTCACGGGCACCGGCGCGCAGCCGGCCTCCGGTACGGCGTGTATGCTCGCACACCTCGAGCCTGTCTACCGCTTCTACAACGCGGGCGCGGGCACGCACTTCTTCACCAATTCGGCCGAGGAGCGCGACCACGTGATCGCCACCTGGCCGACGGTCTTCACCTACGAGGGCCCGGCCTACAACACGAACCCGCACAACAACGCCCAGCCGCTCTACCGCTTCTTCAATCGCACGAACAGCAGCCACTTCTACACGGCATCGGCAGCTGAGGCGGACCATGTGATCGCCACGTGGCCCACGGTCTACTCCTATGACGGGCCCACCTATGCGGTCACGTCGATAGCGGAGCCTGGCAAGCTGCCGGTGTACCGCTTCTACAACCTCACGAACGGCAGCCACTTCTACACGGCCTCGGCAGCCGAGGCAGATCACGTGATCGCCACGTGGCCCACCATCTATCGCTTCGAGGGGCCGGCATTCTGGCTCGGACAGTAGGTGAGGTACACGCCCGGAGGGGGCGTGCCAAAGGGGGTTGCAGCGATGACACAAGTCCACACGCGTTCGATGGCACTCGGAGCGGTTCTGGCGTTCGCCCTGGTGGTGACGCCCGTTCCGGCCGCTGCGGTCCTCTCTCCGGGTCCCGTGCAGCAGACTGGCGTTGCCTATCGAGCCGACGGCGTCACCGGTGACCAGTACGGGTATGCGGTGGCTATCGACGGCAACACCGCTGTGGTCGGCGCACCGTTCGATGATGGCGAGGAAGGCTCGGTCTTCGTGTACGAGTACAACGGCCTGGGCTGGGTGTTCAGTCAGCGGCTGCCCGCTGATCCCGCCGCAGGCGACCACTTCGGCGCGGCGGTCGACATCGATGGCGACCACATCGTCGTGGGTGCGCCACTCGACTTCGCGGCTGGCATCCAGAGGGGCACTGCGATCGTCTTCGAGCGCACGCCGAGCGGCTGGGCGTACCTCTCCGAACTCGTGCCACCTCGGCCCTGGCGGGGGACAGATTCGGCTTTGCGGTCTCGATCTACGGGACCACCGTCGTGGTCGGCGCGCCGCGGGATGACTCCCTGGCCGCGGATGCGGGCGCGATCTATATCTTCAAGGAGGGCAGCTCGACACTGAAGCGGACGATGGCGACCGCCGAGGCTGGCGCCGAGTTCGGCAGAGCGGTGGACGTGTACGGGAACTACATGGTCGCGGGCGCGCCCTTTGAGGACAACGCAGGCGGTACGAACGCAGGAACGCGCGCTCATGTACTACGGGGACGGCGCGACCCCGTGGACGGCGACGGGCTACGTGTACGGGCACGACCCGCAGACCAATGCGGGTTCGGGTACTCGGTGGCAACCACCGGCGGCACCACGGCGGTGGGAGCGTACACCTACGACGTGGGCATCCTCGGCGGGGCGGGCGCGGTTGAGTGTCCGGACGCGTCGGGCAGCGGGCTGACCGCCACGTGGCCCTGGTCGCAGAAGCTCTCGGCGCCGAGCCGGACGCGAACGACTTCTATGGCGACTCGGTCTCGATCGAACGGCTCGGTGGCGGTGGTCGGGGCGCCGTGGGACGACGGCATACGGGGTTCAGCGCACGTGTACGAGAAGACGGGCCCGGCGGTTGGACCCTCTCCCAGAAGCTCACGGGGGCGGGCTGGTTCGGCACGTCGGTGGCGGCGTCGCACGAGGGCGGTTCGTCGTGGGCGCGATGCTGGCGACGGTGCCGTGCAGGACTCGGGCGATGGCGTACTTCTACGCGATCTGGCGGCCCGTGTACCGCTTCTACAACGCGGGCGCGGGCACGCACTTCTTCACGGATTCGGCGACGGAGCGCGACCACGTGATCGCCACGTGGCCGACCATCTACAGCTACGAAGGCGTGGCGTACTGGGTGAACCCGTACAACAACAAGCAGCCGCTCTCCGCTTCTACAAGCCGAGCAGCTCGAGCCACTTCTACACGGCCTCGAGAGGAGGAGCGTGACCATGTGATAGCCACATGGCCCACCATCTACCAGTACGACGGACCCACGTACGAGGTCTCGACGTCGCCCGAGGCGGCCAAGCTGCCGGTGTACCGCTTCTATAACCTCCAGAACGGCAGCCACTTCTACACGGCGAGTCTGCGACGAGGCGACCACGTGATCGCCACGTGGCCGACGGTCTACCAGCTACGAGGGACCGGCGTTCTGGCTCGGGCAGTAGCGCTCGTGATGGCTGACGCCCGATTATCGGGCAAGCAGCCTCACTCCACGGCCCGGAGGCCTTTCAGGTCTGCGGGCCGTGGTATGCCGAGGGCCCGATGGCCGGTGATGCGGTCGGCGAGGAACGCCGAGCGGTCGGCAGCGTCGAGCGCGAGGGGGAGCACGTCGGTGCCGCGCACCACGCCGAGCGAGCCCGGCTATCGCAGCGGTCTCGCCGTAGGCGGTCGACCCCGTCGGCGCCTGCCACGCCGCCCGCGATCGTGAGCGGCACAGCGCCGCCGCCGTGGTAGAGCGGGCCCGCCGAGGGAGTCTGGTGGTCCGGGCATACCACCACCACGACCTCGCCGCGCTCGGCGAGCGGCACGAGCGGCGCGAGCGCACGGTCCACCGCGGCGATGATCTCCGCCTTGCGAGCGGGGTCCTTCTTGTGGCCCGCCATGTCCGTGCGCTTGGTGTGCAGGTGCACGAAGTCGTAGCCCTCGGCAAGCAGCGCGAGCGTGGCCTCCACGCGCACGGCCACGTCGGCCTCGGCATCGCAGATGCCGTGCCGAACTCGCGGTGGTCGAGGCCGATGGCTGCCGCGAGGCCCGGTAGAGCGGTCCGGAGCCGAGGGTGACCCCGCGCATGCCGAAGCGGGCCGGGAACGGCGTGTAGCTCGCGGGCGAGCCCGCCCACTTGGCGAGCATCGCGTCGAGCGGACGCCCGGCGAGCACCGTGCGCGAGTGGCGGATCCAGGCGTTCACCGCACACGCGGTGCGCGCGGCCGCCTCGGCGTCGGGCGCCTCTTCGAGCGGCAGCACCTCAAGGACCGCGGAGCCGGCGTGCAGCGGGTCCGCGTCGCTCACGAAGTGCGAGAGCGCCGGCCCGTCGGTGGGGTTGAGGAAGAGCAGGCCCTGGAGCGCGCCGGTGTGCACGAAGCGCGCCTGCACGCTGCCGTATTCGAAGTCGAGTCGAGACGCGGTCGAGGTCCGGCCTCGCCCTCGCGCGGGTCGGGCCGCTCTTCGATCCACAGCACGCCCTCGCGCTCGCTCACGCGCGCGAGGTTGGCGCGCAGCACCACTTCGCCGGGAGCGGGCGGCAGGCCCTCGCCAAGCGCTTCGAGCAGGCCGCGCCCGGGGAACTCGGCTTCCGCATAGCCGAAGAGCGCGAAGTGCGCCTGATGCGAGCTGGGCGCAAGGCCCGGACCCACGGGGTACAGGAGGCCGCTTCGGCCGAGGGAGGCGAGCGCGTCGAGGTTGGGCGTCTCGGCTGCCTCGATCGGGGTGAGCCCGTCGAGCTCCGGCTGCGGACGGTCGCCCGCGCCGTCGGGCACCACCATCACGATGGGGCGCCGCACCTTCGCGCTCTCGCTCATACGTCCCCTCCGTTCGGCAACGCTGCGTGCGCGTGAGCACGCCCTCGGGCTAGTATGTCACAAGGGATTCACGTAACGGGGGGAGGCGGCGTTGACCGAACTGTCTGCAGACGAGCTCAAGGCGCTCGCACGGGAGCGCTTCGGCGCGCGTGCCGACGGCTACCGCACGAGCGCGCTTCACGCATCGGGGCCCGACCTCGAGCTGCTGCTCACCTGGCTCGACCCGACAGCCTGCCGAGCGCGCGCTCGACGTGGCCACCGGCGGCGGACATACCGCGCTCGCCCTCGCGCGCACGGGTGCCGACGTGGACGCGTGCGACCTCACGCCCGAGATGCTCGAGGCGGCCGGCGCGCTGCTCGCCGAGCACGACTGCACGGCCACGTTCACGGTGGCCGAGGCGGACGCGCTGCCCTACCCGACGGCGCGTTCGACATCGTGACCTGCCGCATCGCCGCACATCACTTCCCCGACGCGCAGGACTTCTTCGAGGAGGTCGTGCGCGTGCTCAAGCCGGGCGGCCGTTTCGGCTTCCAGGACCAGACGCTGCCGCCCGAGCCCACTTCGGCGGTGCTCACGGACGCCTTCGAGCGCACGCGCGATGCGAGCCACAATCAGTCGTACAACATCGACGGCTGGGTCACGCTCGTCGAGCGGGCAGGCCTTTCGGTCCAGCACACCGAGATCATCGACAAGCGCCACGACTTTGCCCGGTGGACGGCGCGGCAGGACTGCAGCGAGGCCACGCTCGAGGAGTTGTGCCAGCAGATGGCCGAGGCGCCGAGCGGCATGCGCCGCTGGCTCGAGCCGGTCTACGAGAACCATCAGCTGACCTCGTTCCGCAACCGGCACCTCGTGCTGCTCGCGCGCAAGCCGGTCTGACGCGCCGCGTGTCCGGCGCGCCGCCGGAGCGGGGACATACACTCACGTCACGAATCGTGAGGAGGCGCCCCGTGAATCGCAATCGCACTGTCGCACTGGCGCTCGTGGTCTTGCTCGCCCTCGGCGGATGCGCCGCAGGCTCGGACGAAGCACCGCGCCCGAGACCGAGGCGGGAGGAGGCGAGGTCACCGAACTCGCCGATGTCGAGATCACCGAGTACGAGGGCGAGCGGCTCGACTCGTCCGACGCCTTCCGCGAGAACTCGATCTCCGGTCCCCAGGACGTGGACATCGAGGAGTACCGCCTCGAGGTGAACGGCCTGGTGGACGATTCCGCCAGCTACACCTACTCGGAGATCACGAGCGGCTATCCCAACTTCGAGAAGGTCGTGCAACTCGACTGCGTCGAAGGCTGGAGCGCCAAAGTGCTCTGGCGCGGCGTGCTCGTGCGCGACATCCTCGACGCCTCAGGCGTGCAGTCCAGCGCGCAGAGCGTGATCTTCTCGGCGGCGGACGGCTATACCACCTCGTTCCCGGTGGAGTACTTCTACGAAAACGACATCATCCTGGCGTACGCGATGAACGGCGTTCCGCTGCGCCCGGAGCGCGGCTTCCCGTTCCAGCTGGTGGCCGAGGACAAGTGGGGCTACAAGTGGTGCAGATGGGTCACGGGCATCGAGCTGTCCGCCGAAGAGGACCCGGGCGGCTACTGGGAGGACCGCGGCTACAACAACTCGGGCGACCTGGATAAGTCGTTCTTCGGCAGCTGAGTCGCACAACGCGCGACCGCTGCCCGGCGAGCCGCGCTAGGGTGTACTGGTCAGGTTCGGTTCCCGGGACGAGGAGGGGCGATGCTGAAGGAGTTCAAGGAGTTCGCGCTCAAGGGGAATATGGTCGATCTGGCCGTGGGCGTGATCATCGGCAGCGCATTCGGAGCGGTCGTGACGTCGTTCGTGAAAGACGTCATCATGCCGCCCATCGGCGCGCTACTGGGAGGCAAGGACTTCGCGAGTACCTTCTGGGTCATCAAGGAGGGTGCCCCGGCCGGTCCGTACGAGACAGTCACCGCGGCTGCCGAGGCCGGTGCCGTCACGCTCAACTACGGCTTGTTCATCAATGCCGTCATCTACTTCCTCATCGTGGCGCTCGTGATCTTCCTGCTCGTGAAGGCCATGAACAAGCTGCGCAAGGCCAAGGAAGAGGAAGTCACCACCAAGGAGTGCCCGTTCTGCAAGACGGAGATCGCGCTCGAGGCATCCAGGTGCCCGGCGTGTACCAGCGAGGTCTAGCGAGTTCGTGTTGGTGGCCTGGCGTCCGGAGCGGCTCGGCTCCTAGCGCACGAGGATTGCGCGCTCGTCCAGACCGACACGCTGCGCGAGGTCGTACAGGCGCTCGTCGGCGGTGGCGAGGGTGGCGTCGTTCTGGATCGCTGCGGCGATGTAGTAGCAGTCGTAGACCGGGTGGTCGTACTCGAGGGCGATTGAGAGCGCGTTCGGAGTGAGTCCACGCAGCGCCACAGTGCGTATAGCAAGATCCACCAGCACTGCGAGCGGGACGGTGAGATCGTCCGCAGTGGCAAGACCACGGTGGACGCGCTTCCAGAGCGCGTTCGCGCACTCCGCGTAGATGTTCTGAGGGGCAAGCACGAGACTCGCCCGGTCGAGAAGGTCGACGGCACGTGCCGAGCCCTGTTCGGTGACCAGCGCCTTCACAGCCACTGAAGCATCGATGACCAGGGCGCTCATCGGGTATCTCGGTCCTCGCGGATCAGCTCGGTGCTGTCAGCCAGCGGTCCCCAGTCCTTCGAGGCCTCGCGCGATGCTTCGGCCAGCTTCAGCCACTCCTTCATGGTGAGTTGAGTGCCCGCCTCCAGCACAGCAAGTGCCTCCTTCTGCAGGGAGCGGCCGTTTCGCTGTGCCTGCGCCTTGAGGCGCTCCATCACATTGGGGGGCACGTTGCGCACGAGCAGGTCGGCCATGGTGTCACGACTCCTCAGGACGACCGATGATTGCATAATGATAGCACCTCCCTTCAGGCGACCACATGCATCGTCTCAGGGGGCATGCAGCCGGTTCTTCGGCGGATGTCAGGCGAGGGTCAACGCGCGGTGGATCGGAGACGCGGACTCTAGCCTTCGAGCACGCTCCGCACCACGGCGTTGAAGTCGGCGGCGGGGCCGCCATCGCGCTCGGCGCGCCAGGCGTCGATCACGGCGCGGCCCACCGGCTCGAAGTACTCGGCAAGGTAGCGCTCGTAGCCGGCCTTGTCGTAGCTGACGCTGCCGTCGAAGTTCACGTAGTTGCCCGCGAGTTGGCAGCCGAGCTGGCCCTGCTCCTCGTCCCAGCCGCCATCCACCAGCTCGGCGATCTCCTCGCCGGTGGCGTGCTGTACCGGCTGCAGCAGCTGCACGCCCGCATGCGCGAGCACGCGCTCGGCGGCGGCGATGCTCGCCGACGTCTGCGAGAGCTTGATGCGCCCGTCGTGGGAGTCGCGCTCGCCGGAGATCACCGGCGCGTTGTCGTGCGACCACGCGAGCGGAACGCGCAGCAGGTGCAGGTACAGGTGGCACGCCAGGCACGGCGAGTACACGCCAAAGCGGCGCTGCAGCTCGGCGGCGGGCCGGGCGTTCATCGCGGACCAGAGCGCGGGGTCGGAGAGCGCCAGCGGTTCGCGCACGTCCGCGCGATCGCCGAGGATCTTCTTGAGCACCGCCACCGCTCGACCCGGCGCGCTGCGGTCGCCGGTCTCGGTGCCTGTGAAGGCGATCGTGGGCACGAGCGTGCGGAAGCCATGCTCCCGGACGGCGGCCACCGCGGCGGCGACGCTGTCGCGCCCGGCGATCTCCACGATGGCTACGGAGTGCTCCATACGCAAAGTGTACCCGAGTGGACGAGCGCTCTCAGGGGAGCAGTCCGTGACGAGGTCGATGTCGTCGAGCGCGCCAGCCGCCGACTCCGCGTGATCGAAGTCGAGGCGCGAGTACCGAAGTGCACTGAGTACCTCAGTGGCGAAGTGGCCGGGCGCTGCGAGAGTCACAAGCCGCGGTCGATGCTCCTACAGGAGTGCCCTGAGAGACGAGGGTCAACCAGCGGCATTCTATGATAACTTGAGTTAGTCATATGAATGGTCTACCATTCATAGCATGACGAACGGTATCGACATCATCGAGGCACTCTTCGGCGGACCCGGGCGGACGGCGGTCTTGCGGCTACTCGCCGAGCAGTCCTCCGAACTCACCGGTCGGCAGGTAGCCGAGCTCGTGGGCATGAGCCAACCAGGGATAGCCGGTACGCTGCACCACCTGGCCAGGCTCGGCGTGATTCAGCGTCGTCGAGCTGGCCAAGCGATCCTCCATCAACTTGACCGGGAGAACCTGCTGGTGCAGACGATCGTGCTTCCCGTCCTGGCCGCCGAGGCGAATCTGATCGAGGATCTCAAGGCGGAGCTTCGTGCCGCCTTCGACCCGTTTGCTCTGAGCCTCGTGCTCTTCGGAAGCGTCGCTCGCGGTGAGTCTGCACCGGGGAGTGATATCGACGTCCTGGTTGTCACGGCCGATCAAGCGAACGCTGCACGGGCGATGCAGGTTGCGGACGATGCGGGCCTCAGGTTCTTCCGTCGCTATGGGATGCCGCTCTCGGTGATCGTGACGGCGCAAGAGAAGCTGCCTGCCGAGCCGGGCGCGTTCCTGGCGCGTGCGCGCGACGAGGGGATCCTCGTAAGCGGAACCGAGCTCTCAAGGTTGATGCCGCATGGTTCCGCGGAGTGACCGAACGAGGCCGAGCGCCAAGGCCGACGCCCGTCAGTACCTTGCCAAGGCCGACGAGTTCCTTGGAGCCATGGAGTCCTCGCTTGCGGCAACGCAGTGGGATGCGGCGGGCCTCGCCGCTATCCACTCCGGCATCTCAGCTGCGGACGCCGTGCTCTCCTATCGCGGGGGCGTGCGCAGCGCGGGCCAGGATCATCGCGCGGCAGCCGAGCTCCTGGTGCAGGTGCTGGGACCATCAGCTGACGATGGATCGAAGCATCTCCGGCGCCTCATTCAGAAGAAGACGCTCGTTGAGTATGAGCAGCGCAGATTGACGGAGGCCGAGGCGCTTGATCTTGCCGAACACGCCCGCCGTCTCCTGAAGTGGGCCAAGACGCAGATGCCGTCCTGAGTTCGTCTACTGGCGAGCGCCCTCGACGATCCACCGCGCGGTGTACAGGTGTCCCTCAACGTCCGAGTCGATCGAGCCGCTCATGGCGGCGCCGAACGTGTCGAGGTCCCCGGCCTCGGAGCTGCCGTTCACGAGGATGGTGCTGATCCACGTGTAGCCGTCCTCATCGGTGAAGGTGGCCTGCGCGTTGTAGATCCAGCCGCCTTCCCCTACAGCCGTGAGCGTGCCGGTGTACTCGTGCTGATCGGTCGTGAGGGTCATGGTCCCGCCGTCCACCGCGCAGGTCCACGTGGCGCCCGGCTGATCGGCCGCAGGCGTCATCGCGGGCTCGTCGATCTCCACGAGTTCTGTGGTGACGGTCCAAGTGCCCGTGAGGTAGGTGAGGTCGGCCGGCTCGGCGGAATCCTCGCCCTTGTCAGCGGGTTCGGTCTCCTTGGGTTCTGCCGAAGTGGATGACGGCTCGTCTTCAGCGGCGCAGCCGAAGGCGGCAAGCGCGAGGACGAGTGCGAGTGCGACGAGCAGCAGGCGACGAAGCGACATGCGAACCACCCCCTGAGGGGGTGTGTACCCAGGGGGAGTGGTCAGCTACGCGACCGCGGACCGCGCGTAGTGCTTGTCGAGCGCTTCGAGGTTGGGCCGTGCGACCGCATCCGCGGGGAGCCACAGCGACTCACCCTCGTACGGCTCATACATGGTTCCCGCGAGATCCTTGGCGAGGCGGAGCCGCATCGTGCTGGTATCCACCGCGATAAGGCCCAGATCGAAGAGATCATGCATGTCCGCACGCAATAGAAGTCCATTGGCTGGGTGGTTCGTCTGTGGTCCTCTGTAGGGAATGATGTGGGCCGCTTCCAGGGCCTGTTGCGCGTCGTACTGGGTCATCGCGCACCGACCCCGATAGGCATGCAGCAGCGCTCGCCGGAAGCGAGGCGCACCCTGCCTGCGGTGCACTGCTGCGATCACTCGGAGGCGACTGTCTTGCTCGGCGTTCGGGTCGAAGTCGCCCACTGGCAGCTCGAGCAGTGAAACCGATACGGCGGTTCTAGGCTCAGCCCCATCCGCCGCGTCCGAAGCGCTCAGTGCGACAGGGCCCACCAACTCGAAGTAGCCATGAGCATAACCTTCGACCATGGCGAGTCCGAGGACTTGGTATCCGGAGCCATTCTCAGCTGGGATAATGACGCCTACCGGCACTCTGTCGGCCATGCACTCGAAGAGAGCCGCGTTGGCGAAGAGGTGCTTCGGATCACTGAAGTCCTCGGCTGACTTGCCCTGCTGGTGGTAGAAGTACTTCCAGGTGTCGTCCTCGAAGAAGACGGGATCCTGGTCGTCGTAGATGCCCTTGTGAGTCTGGACGACACTGACGGCGTACGGGATCCCCGCAGGCTTCCAGATGCCCTTCTGGAGCGATGTCACCTTGATCTCGAGGCCAACGTCAAACGGACGCTGTGAGTACTCGATGCCTGCGTTCTCCTCGAACCACTGGAGTACATGCAGGTGTCGTGCTTCGAGTTGGTAGACAGCCGCCATTGGCGCATCATCTCCTTGGGCTAAGAATAGAGCAACGCACAGATGGGTGGGAGCATGCGACGAGTCACGGCGGCGGTCATTGTCGAAGACGGGCGGTTGCTCCTCACACGCCGGCCACCAGGCGACCACCTTGCGGGTTTCTGGGAACTCCCAGGTGGCAAGGTCGAGCTGGGCGAGAGTCCTGAACAGTGCCTCGAGCGGGAGCTCTTGGAAGAACTAGATATGCGGTCACACGTCGTTGAGCTGCTGGCGACCACGGTCTACCACTACGAGCACGGATCGTTCGAACTGCTGGCCTACAGGACTGAGCGTCTGTCGGACTACCAGCTGAACGCCCACGACCGCGCTGATTGGGTTGCCCCGAGTGAGCTCGCTGAGCGTCCTTTAGCACCTGCCGATGTTGTCATCATCGGAAGTCTGCTATCGAGCGGGGCTTGGTCGTAGGTCCCCCCGCGCGGGTACCTTCTCCCTAGAGCCTCACGTCCCTCGGCTCTTCGGAAGGCCGCCCGATGCGCCTGAAGCTGAGAACGAGCCTGACCCACCCGTGGATCATCACGCACGGTGAGGCCGACGCGGTCCAGCACCGGCTGGCGAGCGTGGTGGAGTTGCGCGCGATGCCGGTGGACGGCCGCGGCAGCCCGAAGATCGCCGCTGGCGTGGACGTGGCGTACACCAAGGACGGCACGCATGCGTGGGCCGCTGCGGTGGCGATGGACCGGCAGTTCCACGTGCTCGCTTCGGCCGTGATCGAGGGCGAGCCGGACATCCCGTATAAGCGCGGCTACCTGGCCTTCCGCGAGGGCCGGCTCACCATCGAGGCGCTCATGAGCCTCGGCGTGGAGCCCGACCTCGTGTTCTGCGACGGTCACGGCGTGGTGCACGAGCGCGGCTGCGGCCTCGCGTCGCACATGGGCGTGCTGCTCGGCGTGCCCACCATCGGTGTGCCGAAGACGCCGTTTCATGCGGTGGACCACCCTCCCGGCCCGCATCGCGGCGACTACTATGTGCTCACCAAGGAGTGGGGCGCGCAGGGGGCGTCGATGCGGCTCAAGGCCGGCTCCAAGCAGGTGTACGTCTCGCCGGGGCACCTCACCGATCTCGACAGCGCGCTCGCGCTCGCCATCGCGTGGTCGAGCGGGCGCCACCGCGTGCCCGACCCGCTTTCGGCGGCGCACACGCTCAGCGTGAAGACGCGGAGCGCGGCGGGGTAGCCGCTACAGCTTTCCGAGGCTCGCCAGGAGCACGTAGACCGGCACCGACAGGTCGATGAGCGCGTGCATGCCCATGAAGTAGGGCAGGAGCGTGGGCCTACGATCGATCGCCCAGACGATGAACAGCGCGAACGGCGCGTACATCAGCGCCCGCCACACCACGAAGCGCCAGTCGAACACGAGCGGCAGCGCCACGTGCTGCGCCGCGAGAGCTGCTGCGACAACGAGGACCATAGCGCCGCGCTTGCCGGTGAGCGCCTGGAGACGCGGCAGCGTGTAGCCGGCGTACGCGGGCAGCTCCGAGAAGGCGATCGAGAGGGGGAAGAGCACCAGCGTGGGCCACGCCGCCCACAGCGGAAGCGCCTGGAACATCGTGGACGTGCCCGCATTGACGTCGCCCCACAGTGCAAGCGCCAGGAGCGACGTCGGCAGCATCGCGATGGGTCCGAGTATCACGAACGCGCCCAGGAACCAGGGCAGGTCGCGCTTCCAGGTAGCGCCGCTGCGGTTCCATAGGTCGCTCAAGGGAAGGCCTTCGACGCGCGTCAAGCGCACGAGCAGCACGATCGTCAGCAGGTTGGCCGCAGTGGCCGAGACCGGCCACCAGGCGATCGAGGATTCCCACGGCCGAGCGCTTCCCGTAACCAGAAGGAGGAGCGCCACAAGCGCCTGACAGGTGGCGAAGAGCGTGATCCGGGCGAACAGGGCCGTCCATGCGCGTCGGCGTGCCCGCACATCTCCCGCGATGTGGTTTGAGAGCGTCTCGCTCGAGTTCGGCAGGAGCGTTGTGTGTTCCACGGGCTCTCCTATTGGCTATCCGTCTCGTGTCAGGCTACACGTTCGTGCGCGGGTGCGCTCGGCAATACCCGTCCGGCACGCTGGCCGTTTCGGGCGCATACTCGAAGGGAGATTACCCTTGGAGGTGCGCGTCATGGACGGCGAAGCGATTCTCACGATCATCACTGAACACGGACCGGCCCCGGCGAGCGCGATCGTGGGGTTCCTGGCGGCCGAAGGGGTAGAGGCAACGACTGCTGCGACTACTGCGGCGTTGCGTAGGCTGGAGACGCAGGGCAAGGTCGCGTGCACGCCGCGAGATAACTGGCGGCTGGCCGGCGCACTCGCGCCGGAGCGCTCCGCCAAGGCGCGTGCTGCACGCGTTTCGGCTGCCTCGGGCAGCCGCGTGAAGGCGCTCATCTACTGCCCGGAGATCATCCGCGATGTGCCGCGCCTCACGCGCAACACCGTGCTGCACTTCTCGGCGCTCGACACTGGCGGCTTTCGGCTGCGCGACTACGCGGACGGGCATCGCGTCGAGATCAAGGAAGTCGCCGGCATCTCTAAGACCGTCTTCCTCGAGGCGGCCTACAGCTGGACGCAGTTCGACTTCGATGCCGACGACGCGGCCACGCCGGTCACCGACACCGAGTACTGGGCGCGGCGTATCGCCGCGATGAACGCGTCGCACGCCGAGATGCTCGCCGCGGGCGAGCGGACGATGAGCGCGACTGCGGGCTGAGGGACTTCTCGGCGGCACGCGCAACACCTATCATAAGGTCGGCAGGCGGGATGGGGATTCCGTGTGCCGTTGAGGGGTGGTGCGGGGCGCGCGAACGGGGATGGGGGCTCGATGACGGTAGCCGACGGGATCCGCGTCATCGACGTCGACGCGCAGACGACCGGCACATTCCTGGAGTACGCGCGCACCTTCGGCCCCGTGCACGACGATTCGTATGTCTCGTCTGAGGACCTCGCCTCGTTCAACGCTGCGAACGAGTCCGCCCTGTTAGCGCTCGATGCCAACGGCGCACCGCTGGGCGCCGTCTCCCTGTTGCTCGACGGGTTCGCCACCGAGCATCTCGCGCGATTCCGGATTCTTCACGCGACCGACCCCGCAGCCTATCCGCTCCTGCTCGATGCCATACTGCCTCGCGTCCCGGAGGGCATCGAGCGCGTCTATCTGTTCTTGCCGGAGCATCCGGGCGACGTGGGCGAGAGCCTCACTGCGGCGGGCTTCGCGCAGTGCCGGCGGGCGTACATCATGCTGAATGCGAGTCCGGCGAGCGTCGCGGAACTTTACCTTCCGGGTGAGACGACGCTCGAGACAGGCGCTGCCCACCGCTGCCAGAGACTGGGCGAACATCATCAACACCGCGTTCCACGGCCATCCGGGGCACTACAACATGACTGCCGAGCACGCTGCCGAGATGCTGTCGAACAGCCGCGTCATCCGCGCGGGGACGCTCATGGCGCATCGCGGGGGCAGGCCGGCGGGCCTTGTGCTCACGTTAGCCGACGAGCAGAGCCCGTACTCCGCAACGGTCGAGACGCTCGCGGTCATGCCCGCCGACCGGCACATCGGCATGGGCCGTGCGCTGCTGCACGCGGCGCTGCGGGCCGCCGGGCGCGATGGACGCTCGTCAGTGAGCCTCTCGGTGAGCACCTTCAACAAGCGCGCGATGGCGATGTACCTGGACGCTGGCTTCAACGTGCATGACGTCCGCGTGTGCTGGGAGAAGCGCTTCGCGTAAGACGGCGGCGCGGTCTCAGGCGACCGGCGCGCCGAGCAGCGTCCGCACCTCGGCAATCACTTTGGCGCGCTCCTGGCCTTCGAACGCATCGATGCCTTTGAGAGCGATGAGCACGCTCTGGTAGGTGTCCTTGCGCGCACGCCCGGCGAATCGGCCCGGCTCGGGCGGAAGGAAGATCGCGAGGTCCTCGGACAGCTTGATCCGGACCGCCACAGCGCGCGCCCTCTCGAGGTCGGCCCCGGTGGGCTCTTCCCAGGCCGAGAGCGTGTGCATCACGTAGGCGATCGCGAACGCGCCCGCGGCGTTTCCAGACCGCTGGAGGGCGAGCATGCCGCCCGCCATCATCATGTTCATCTGCGAATCGCGGCTCATCTCGGCGGCTCCCATCCTTCGGCGCGCCTGAGCGCGTGTCCCTGCCACAGGTAGAGCGAAGCGCACGTGCGGTACGGCGCCCACGCCTCGCCCACGCGCGCGATGGCCGCGCGGCCGTCCTCACTCTCGAGACGATAGAGCCAGGCCACCGCCGAGCGCAGCGCGCCGTCGTCGATGGCGAGCACGTCAGGGCGGCCGAGCGAGAAGATGAGGAACATCTCGGCGGTCCAGCGGCCGATGCCCTTGACCTCGGTGAGTTGTGCGATCACATCGTCGTCCGGGAGCGTGGCCACATGCTCGAGATCGAGCGACCCGTCGGCCATGTGGGCGGCGAGGTCGCGCAGGAACGACGCCTTGCTGCCCGAGAGGCCCGCGCCGCGGAGCGTGGCGTCTTCGGCCGCGAGGATGTGTGCGGGCGTCGGATCGCCGCCGAGCGCGGTCACGAGTCGGCCCCAGATGGTGGAGGCCGCCTTGTCGGAGAGCTGCTGGGCCACGATGGCGCTCGCAAGCGAGGAGTAGAGGTCGGCCTCGAGGCGCTGCTCGATGGGCCCCACGCGCGCGATCAGCGCACCGAGCGTTGCATCGGCGGCCGAGAGGTGGCGCACCTCGGCGGAGCTTGGCGTGTACGCGAGCGTCTTCGGCATGCGCCGATTGTACGCCGACGCGGCTCTCGAGCAGTGCCGGCTCCTCGGCTGCTGCTTCTTTCCGGGCGTGCAGTTGCTCGGCTGACGGTATGCTGTGCGCAGGAGGTGCCGACGTGAGCGATGAGTTGATGACAGGCGTGGCTGAGGCGGCCCCGGCGGAGCCGGAATCGGCGGGCGAGACGATCGAGTGGGAATACCGCGTGCCGCTGCTGACGAGCCGCTTCATGCTCTACGACTTCGTCAAGGTCATCATCCTGTCCGTGGTGATCATGTACGTGCTCGTCGCGGTGATGGGCTGGTTCGTCGACGGCGAGTTCGTATGGCTGCCGCCCCAGGTGTTCCTGATCACCGGCGGCGCCATGGCCGGCCTCTTCACGATCGCCTGCCTACTCCTCGGCAACCGATTCACCATGCAGTTCACCGTCGGTCCCGACGGGGTAGGGTACGCGTCGGGTAGCCGCGAGAAGAAATGGAATCGTGCCGCAATCATCATCGGAGCGCTCGCAGCCAGTGCGAGCGCAACGGGCGCGGGGCTGATCGCGTCCTCTCAGGAAGAGGGCGGCTGGCCGTGGGCCGAGCTGCACCGGGCGAACGAGTACCCCGGCCCGCGGGTGATCACGCTGCGCAACTCATGGCGAGCGGTGCTGCGGCTGCACTGCACGCCGGAGAACTACGAGCAGGTACGGGCAGCGGTCTCGGCGGGCCTGGCGAAGGGTGCCGCCGAGCGCGCCACCGAGGAGGCCGGAGCACCGCCGAGCGTGCCGCGTCCGTGGTACTCATGGGCTGCAGCGGTGCTCGTACCGGTGGTGGCGACGATCCTGGTGACCGCGTGGCCATGGCTGCAGTATGAGGACGGCATGCGATTCGTCGTGCTCTCGGGGCTGCTGTTGATCGTCGCCGGGCTGCAGCAAGGCTTCCTCCGTCGCGCACCTGCGGCGCTCTCACTGCTGCCCACGGCCTACGTCGGCTACCTCACCGTGGTCGAGATGCTCTCGACCTCCGACGGCTGGTTCCCGGGCGAGATCATCTACGGCTGGGAGTACGACACGGCGCTGCTTGCGATCACGCTTGCGGGCGAGGCGATCCTCGTGGGGCTCGCGTTCTGGTGGATGTTGGGGCGGGAGCGCGCGGCGGCCGAGGGCTAGGTGGCCGAGTCGACCCAGAGCACCTCGACGCCCGCCGCTTGCGCGACCTCTCGTAGCCTGCGGTCAGCGGTGACGAGCGGCACGTTCTCGGCTTGGGCTAGAGCGACGTACGCGCAGTCATACACCGGGTGACGGTGCGCTATCGCGATATCGAACGCGATTTCGACAAGGTCGGTCGATTCCATCAACCGGAGATCGATCCGCTGAAGGATGTCCAGAGATTCTCGAGCGACTTCGGGCGGGTACTCGCCTCGATCGGCCTTCTTCCAGAGTGCCTGCGCGCACTCAAGCATGCACCAGTCTGGGGCGACAGGAGTCTCGGACGCCTCGAAGCGCGAGCGGGCATCCGCCGTACCGGCTTCCTCAACGACGAGCTTGACGAGCACGCTGGCGTCGAACACCGCGCAGCTCATCGGGAGTCCCGGAACTCACGGATGATCTCGGTCGAGTCAGTCGTGCTCGGCGGGATGCTCGCCCGGAATGCGTCGAGCAGCGCGAGCGACTCCTTCTTGTTGAGGCGCACCGACTTCTTGAGGGTGCGCTTGATCTCGGCCTGGAGCGATCGACCGTGCTGCTCCGCCCGGCTGCGCAGCTGCTCCAGCACGTGTGGGTCGATGTCGCGAATGAGGAAGTCCGTCATGGCGCCCGGCCCTTGCTGACGATGTGGTATCGAAATGATACTACCCATCCTGTCCTTCCCTTGGCAATCGCCCTGCAACTCGTTGCGGGTGCAACCTCGGCTATACTCGCAGGCGACGTGCAACGCACGGTCACCCGCATCTGAACCGCACCTGACCGGCCGACTCACCCGGAGGCAACAATGCTCGACGGCCGCTACCTTCGCGACAATCTCGAAGCCGTTCGCACCGCACTCGGCGCGCGTGCTGGCGGGTGGGA
This sequence comes from uncultured Actinomycetes bacterium, assembly GCA_963700295.1. Lineage (GTDB taxonomy): Bacteria > Actinomycetota > Coriobacteriia > Anaerosomatales > Anaerosomataceae > UBA6100. The sequence continues at coordinate 100,548 of CAVOWY010000005.1, forward strand.
CTTCGACCGCTTCGTGGCGCTCGACGACGAGCGTCGCCGGCTTATCGGCGAGGTGGAAGCGCTCAGGGCCAAGCGAAGTGACGCATCCGGCAACGTGGGCAGCATGATGAAAGCAGGCCAGAGCGACCAGGCAGAGGCGCTCAAGGCCGAAGTACGGGAGCACAACGCCAAGATCGCAGCAATCGAGCCACAGCTTGCCCGGGTTGAGACGGACGTGCGCGAGATGCTCCTGACCATCCCGAACGTCCCCGACGCCAGTGTGCCGGTGGGCGCCGACGAGAACGACAACGTCGAGATCCGCCGCTGGGGCACGCCGCCGGAGTTCGCCTTCGAGCCTGTTGCCCACTGGGACCTCGGCCCGGCCCTCGGGGCGATCGACTTCGAGCGCGGCGTCAAGCTCGCCAAGAGCCGCTTCGTGGTGCTCGGCCGCGACGGCGCGCACCTCAACCGCGCGCTCATCAACTTCATGCTGGACTCGCACGGCGCCCGCGGCTACCGCGAGTGGTCGGTGCCGGCACTCGCCAACAGCGAGACGCTCCTCGGCACGGGGCAGCTGCCCAAGTTCGCCGACGACCTCTTCCACACCGACGAAGGCCTGTACCTGATTCCCACCGCCGAGGTGCAGCTCACCAACCTGCACCGCGACGAGGTGCTCGAGGCAGACGTGCTGCCGCTCAAGTACTGCGCGTACACACCCTGCTTCCGCGAAGAGGCCGGCGCGGCCGGGCGCGACACGCGTGGGATGATCCGCGTGCACCAGTTCGACAAGGTCGAGTTGGTGAAGTTCTCAAAGCCCGAGGAGAGCATGGACGCGCTCGAGGGCATGGCGGCCGACGCGGAGTTCATCTTGCAGCAACTCGGTCTTGCGTACCGCACGATCGTGCTCTGCACCGGCGACATGGGCTTTGGCGCAGCGAAGACGTACGACATCGAGGTGTGGCTGCCGAGCTACAACAACTACAAGGAGATCTCGAGCTGCTCCAACTGCTCGGACTTCCAGGCGCGTCGGGCGAGCATCAAGTACCGCTCGCCGGGCGAGTTCAAGGGTTCGCGTCTCGTGCACACGCTGAACGGCAGCGGTCTGGCCGTGGGCCGCACGCTCGTGGCGGTGCTCGAGAACTACCAGCAGGCCGACGGCTCGGTGGTCGTGCCCGAAGTGCTGCGCCCGTACATGGGCGGCCAGGACGTGATCCGGGGGGAGGCGCGATGAAGCGCGCAACGCCGCTTGCGATGCTCGTGCTCGTGCTCGCACTTGCGCTGGGCGGATGCGGGGACGACGCCACCGGGGATGCAGCGGACAGCGGTTCCACGGGGACGTCCACTTCGGCGATCACCGTTGTGGAGGGCTTTGACGCCATGGCGACCGATGGCGCAAACGAATCGGCCGCGCTCTCGGCGCTGCCCGCGCTGGTGAAGGCCCAGAAGGAGTCCGGCGGGTGGGACGACGCGGACTGGGATGCGGTCGACAGTGCCGAGCCCCGGTTCGTCGCGTACATCGTGCGCGTCGAGCTTGGCGATCAGGCCGCGCTGTTCGAGGTTCGTGCCGACGGGATCCCGCACAACCTCTACGGCTACCAGCGGGCCTTCGACAGCGGTTCGATCATCTGGACGGCGGCTGCCGACTCGCAGGGCGCGACAGCGGCAGCTGCAAGCTCCGGGGAGACGCTGGCCACCTCGGCCGTTGAGACGGCGATGCGCGATGCGTTCCCGGAGGACCCGTTCACGGTCTTGGTCGCGGGCTACCGGTTCGCCTACCTCCTGGAGGGGACGGACCCGCTGCTCTTCGAGGTGGCTCCCGACGGCAGTCTCATCTCGGCGAGCAGGTAGCGGGCGCGAACCGCAGCAGAGGCGCTAGGCGGTACCCAGCAGCCCCAGGAACCTCGGGGTGCTGAGCGGCGATGCGGTTTCCGCGGGCATGCCTGCGGTGACCCTCGCGAGTGTGATGGACTCGAGCTGCTGCCAGACGAGCGCGTCGAGTTCACTCCACATCCGGTGCGCGCCGCAGTGTCCGGAGCGGTTGCATGCCTCGGGCTCGCGCGTGCACTGCGCCAGCGAGAACTCCGGCTCGCACGCCCGGATGATCTGCGCCATCGTGATCTCCTCGGGAGTCAACGCGAGCGAGAGCAGATTCTTGTTGTAGCTGTCGGCGTGCACGAGGTTGGCCGCGGTCAGGAACATCACGATGGATGCGCCGAAGTTCTCCGGCACATCGGCCGCTTCGCACAGGTCGCGGACGGAGAGCGTCGCCCCCATCGGGATCTGCGCGAGTTCGTACATGATGCGGACGGCATAGTCCGTCCGTCTGGTGATCGCCACCGTACCCCGCCTCTCGTGCGCCCCCGCGCATACGAATTCGCCGGAATGCTACCACCATTCGGGGGCCCAGGCGCGCTGTCCTGCCAATCGGCACTCCCAAATTGGCGAACGGTGACATACGGAGTGTGAGCGGCGTCACATTAACCGGAGGTAACGACGACGTAAGGTTCCCTAGTGTCGGCGACGGGCGAGCGTGCTGCCGACGAGCGCGATCGCCTCTTCGGCCGAAGAGGCGAGAAGCAGCAGTTCGGCACCGGCATCGCGCAGCGGCACGCCCGGGTCCCAGCCCAGCGCGATGACGGTCCTGTCGGCCTTGAGCGCGAGGGCCACCTCGGAGATCGTCCCCGCGCCGCCGGGAAGCGCGATCACCACATCGCTCGAGAGCACGTTGATGACGTTGCGCGCATCGCCCATGCCTGTTCGGATGGCGATATCCACGTGGCGGCTGGCTTCGTCGGCGGTGTCTCCCTTAAGCACGCCGACCACGAGGCCGCCTGCCTCATGCGCGCCGCGGGACGCCTCGTCCATCACTCCGCATGCGCTGCCACCGGTCAACAGCACCCATCCGCGCTCGGCCACGAGTGCGCCCAAGCGATAGGCCACCGCCCGCGCGGGTGCATCGAGCGTGCGACCGGCCCCCATGACGCCGACGATCGTCTGCATCGAGCGTCACCTCCCTTGCACATCGTACTCACATGCCGCGCGTCTCGCACGCCTTGCTTGACCGGTCGATGCCGACAGCACACACTCGCGGCAGGGTGCACGGGAGCGCGGGGGAGACGCACCGCTGATGGACCTCTTCGCGGGCAGAATGATGCTCTACGCGCTTCTGAGCGCGTTTGTCGCCGCGCCGCTCACGGTCGGGCTTCTCTCCCTGTACAGACGGTCGGTCGTCCGCGGGATGCAGCTTGATGCCGGAGCGCCGCACGGGGACAGGCCCGTCGCAGCCGCTTCGAGCGCGGGGTGCTCACGCCTCACGCTCAAGGCCTCAGACGCCGCCCAGCTCGCCGCGCTCGGCGTCTACAGCGCCGCGGGGGCGACGTTCGCCCTTGCCTTCGCCATGACGCTGGTGATCCAGACCGGCGAGTTCCACGCGCTCGAGGTGGTGTTCTGGTTCCCGCTGTACTTCATGCCTGTCCTGATCGCGGGCTGGCTCGTTCTGCCCGCTGGCTGGTTTCGTCGCCTGTTCACCGCGATCTGGGCGGCAGTCAGCGCGGCCATGGTCCTGGTCCCGCTCATCGTCGCAGGGCAGGCCTCCGTCATCGAGGTGCTCTTTGTGCTGGTGGTTCCCACGGTACCCGCAGCGGTGCTGATCCTGATGTTCATGACCCGTCGTGTGCGCGCCGCGGGCCCGCTCGTGCTCACGATCGTGACGGGCTCGGTACTCGGATGGAACCTGATTCTGGACGCCGCCGAGGCAAGCAGTCACGTCTTCGGCATACTCAGCTCGATCGAGAATGCGCTGAGCGGCCCCGTGCTGGTGTTGCTCATCGTGGCAACCGGGTCGGTAGTGGGGGCCGTGGCGATGTGGCCCGTGCTCCGTGCGATCGGTCTCGCTTACGAGCACAAGTTCATGAGCGATCAGACCCTGGCCATAGACGTCGTCTTCCTGTGGTTCGCGGTCTTCTACGGCCTTGAGATGGGCGCCGAGTCCTGGCCGTGGGTAGTCTCGGGAGCCGTCGCATTCGTGCTCTACCGGACGGTGGTGTTCCTCGGCTTCGCAGTGCTCGAGATAGTGCGGGCCGAGCGGCCGCATGCGGACATCCTGCTGCTTCGGCCGTTCGCGCTTCGTCGGCGGAGCGAACTGCTCTTCGACTACCTGTCGAGGGTGTGGCTACCTGTGGGCGCGGTGCATATGATCGCCGGTCCGGACCTGGTCACCGCCACGGTCTCGCCGCCCGAGTTTCTCGTGTTCCTGAGCGGCCGTATGTCGCGACGGTTCATCCACGATTCGGCTGATCTGGGGGCGCACTTGTCGGGTCTCGATCTGGCGCCGGACCCCGACGGCCGTTATCGCGTGAACCAGCTGTTCTGCCGCGACAACGTGTGGCGCGATGCCATGCGTGGCCTCGCCGGAGTCAGCACCGCGGTCCTCATGGACCTGCGCGGTTTCACTCCCGTCAACCGGGGATGTGCCTACGAGATCGGCGAGCTCGTCCGCGGCGTGCCGCTCGAACGGGTGGTGTTCGCCGTGGACGAGACCACCGATCGCTCGTTCCTCGATGCGTTGTTCGAGGAGATTCGCGCAGGCTTGCCCGCGGAGTCGCCCAACGCGTGGCCCGGAAGCATCGCGTCGCGCATCGTTTCGGTGGATGATTCGGTCGAGGGGCGCAGGAGGCTGCTGCGCGTGCTTGCCGACAGCATTCCCGCCTGATGGAGGGGCCGATGAACGAAGAGGAGTACCTCAGCACGCGGCTCGACGACCAGCTCGCCTGGTACGAACGCAAGGCGAACCTCGCGCGCCGCAGGTACAAGACGCTGCGGGCGGTCGAGTTCACGAGTGCCGCACTCGTGCCGGTCGCGGTGGTGCTGGGAAGCGGGCTTTACAACCGGCTCGCCGCCGCGTGTCTCGGTGCGCTGGCGGCAGCAGCAACTGGCTTTCAGTCCGTCAACCACTACCAGGAGAACTGGGTCGAGTACCGCGCGGTGGCCGAGCAGCTCAGGAGCATGCGTTTCGCGTTCCTTGCGAGGACGGCGCCGTACGACGGTGAGGACGGATTCAAGGTGTTCGTCAGCCGTGTCGAGGAGATCCTGTGCGGCGAGCACGCCTCCTGGGGCGGCCGTATGGGCGCTCAACAGAAGAGCCCGCTTCCGGACTACCTCCGCTAGCGAAGCCAGACTACCAGCATCCCCACACCGAACGAGGCCGCGTTCATCACGACTGACATCCTGAGTGCGCTGCCGCGCCACTCGGGCAGTAGGCGTGCCAGCACCTGCCACTCCACGAGCACCACTGCCACTTCCAGCACGGCGAGCGTTGTCGCCGTCACGGGGTCTGCGAGCGAGCGGCTTCCGCTGGCGGCCATTTCGGCCGCAAGAAGGAGGTTGACCATCGGATTGGTGGCGACGTTGATGAGCCCGAGGACGGCCAGGTCGCGGTGCGCGCGCATGCCGAACAGCGCGGCTGCAACTGCCAGTTCCACCACCAGGGTGATGGCGAGCGAGGTGCTGAGCGACCGCACGACCATCAGTGCGGCACCCGCGATCTCCGCGCTGTTCACAGTCCGTCGGTGGGAGGCGTCTCCGCAGCTCCGGCGGCCGGTGCTTGCGGCTGAGCCGCCGCCGCGGGTTCGGCACCTGCTGCGGCGAGCGCCTCAGCCTGCTTGCGCTTGTCGCGACGCAACAGCCAGACGATGAGCAGCACTACGAACGCGACGAACCCGATCACCGCGAGCCCGAAGCAGCCGAAGATGATGCCGAACGTGGTCGTCATCATGCGTTCGTACTCGGCGGCGGCCTCAGGGTAGAGCTCCGGGTCCACGGCGTTTGCCCACGCCGGCGCGGCGGTCGCGAGCCAGGCCGCGACCGCGAGCGACAGCGTGGTCACCCGTGCGGTCATGCGCATGGTGCCCCCTCCGCTAACGTACGCTCTCGGTCTCGCCGAGCGTGACGTCACCGGTATAGACGTCCCACTCCTCGTTCTCGTCCATGCGCCAGACCTCGACCTCGACCGTGTCCCCGATCTCCCTCGTACGGATGGTGCCGGCCAGGTCGAGCTGTGTCGTGATGGTCTCTCCGTCCACTGCCACGATGATGTCGCCCTGCTGGAGCCCCGCGTCCTCGGCAGGCGAGCCCTCGTCGAGAGTGTCGATGTATGCGCCCTGCTCCACCGGCAGCTCGTAGAGGTCCGCGGTGACCAGGTCGATCGTGATCGTGTTGGCACCCAGGTACGGGTTGAACGAGCGTCCGTGAGCGATGAGGTCCTCGATGATCCCCTCGGCCACACCCATCGGGATGCAGAAGTTGAGGCCCTGCGTGCCAAAGTCGCCAAGTCCGGCCGACGGGATGCCGATCCACTCGCCCCTGGCGTTAAGGAGCGCGCCGCCCGAGTTGCCGTGGTTGACCGCCGCATCCACCTGAATGGCTGCCGCGAGCTGCGCGAGCTCAAGCTCGCCGCCCTGCTCGCCAGTGAAGAGCTCCTGGCCGAACGTGCGACCGGTCGCCGAGACGATGCCCGTGGTGACCGAGATGCCGATGCCTGCGGGGTTGCCGATGACCACGATGGGGTCGCCCGGCTTGAGCTCGTCGGAGGACCCGACTTCGATCGGGTCGAGCCCGTCGCGTTCGACCTTGATCACCGCGATGTCGTTGATGGCGTCGCGACCCACGATCCGCGCGGGCACGTTCTCCACGCCAAGCTGGACGAGGACTTCGTCTTGCGGCGTCACCAGGTCGCCTTGCGTCACCACATGGTTGTTGGTGACGATGTAGCCGTCCTCGCTGATGATCACGCCACTGCCCGTGGACTCAGGTGAAGAGGTCGCGTAGCCGGTGTTCGGGTCCACGAGCTCGGCGCCGGCGATGATCGACACTACTGAAGGCGCGGCCTCGGCTGCCGCAGTCCGGGCGAAGTCCGCACTCAGTGCGCCGCTCACCGTGGGCGTGTCGCCCCCACCGCTGAACGCCCCGAAGATCGCGAGAATGAGCGACAGGAAGATGGCCGAGGCCAGACCGCCGCCCACCGCGGCGAGGATGACCGGCAGGGCGATGCTTCTCTGGGGCGGCTGACCGGTTGCAGGATCGTACGCCATGTCTTCACGTCCTCCTCGTGGTGGTCCGCCGGGCATGCGCCGGCCGACCGGTGGCATCACGTGATGGTTACTCGTCGGCAGAGCCGATGTCCGAGACGTACCAGCCCTCGTCACCCACGACGAGGAGCGCGCCGACGTTCTCGGTGGTTCCGTCGGACCAGTACATGGTGAACAGCACCACCGCGCTGCCGTCTTCCTGGATCTCGGCGCCGAGGAACTCCCAGTCGGTGTACTCGCCGGTGAGTTCGCTCAGGTCGTAGTCGTACAGAGGCGTGGTCGTGAAGGTGTACGCGTCGTCGATGCGGCCCTCCATGATCGCGAGGAGCATCTCGTTCACCGTCCACGCCGCCGCCTCTTCGGCCGTGAGTGCGGTCGTGTCTGTCGCCGGCTCTTCGGTACCCTCCTCGATGGCCACCTGCGTCATGTCGACCGTGTAGACGTCGGTCACGAACCACTCGCCGTTGCGGCTCTCAAGGATCACGCCCTTGTCGTAGGTGTCCTCGTCGGGCGTGATGTAGTACTCCTCGTAGTCGTCCTCGATGGCGATTTCCACGTACCACCAGTCTTCGCCGCGGTAGTACTGGTCGGCAACATCGGTGAGGGCATCCATGGACGACTTCGAAGCCCTGCTCTTCGCTGATCTCGATTCGGCCGCGGTCGCCCTCCTCCTCGACCACGATCGTGTTCTCATCGTCGGTCGTGGTCTCGTCGTCGTCGGGGATGAGGAAGAGCGTGATGCAGCAGCCGAGGATGCACAGCAGTATCACGCCGGCGACGATCGCGATGATCATCCCGGTCTTCTTCTTCGGCGGCGCCGCGGGCGGCTGTGCGTACGTGGGCTGCTGCGGCGGCTGATACGTTGGCTGTGCGGGAGGCGCCTGCTGGTAGTCCGGCGTAGGCGGAGCTATGGGTGTTGCCGTGTACTGCTCGTGGGGGATCGCCGCCGCCTGTACGTACGGCGATTCCGGCACGCGCGAGGTTGGGTCGGGCTCGTGCGCCTCCTCGGCCGGCATCTCCCCGGTGGCCAGATGGGCGCCACAGTCTCCGCAGAACTCCTTCTCCTCAGGGTTCTCGGCACCACATGCGGGACAGATCATTGCGTCTCCTCCCCCGTGCTCGGACTATGTAGAGCGTATCCCCGAAAACGGGGGTTCGTCCAGGCGACGCAGCGTCGTGACAGCGCGCTACTTCGCAATCTCGGCGAAGTGCTCCTCGTAGCGCCCGCCTCCGGCTTTGGCGAACGTCTCGTACGGCGGGATCTCGTACACGCGCAGCCGGTTGTCGAGGAAGTCGCTGAAGATGAGCAGCTTCCCGTCGTCGGAGACGTCGAGCGCGGTGGGCTGGTTGCCCGCGATGAGCGCGTCGAGCGGCGCGCCGGTGGCCGCGTCGAAGACCAGGATCGAGCCCCACTCGGGGCCGGGGATGTAGTAGCTCTTTTCGTTGTTCTCGCCGCGGCAGCTTACGAACAGCATCGTTCCGTCGGGCGTGAGGTCGATCGTGTTGGGCTTCTCGTCCACGTCCACGAACTTGGTGGTGGCTCCGGTCTTCATGTCGTGCACCCAGATGATGTCCTGCGACATGTCCGAGATGAACAGGCGTCCGTTCTTCTCGTCGGCCACGATGTGCCTGAGCGCACCACCCTCGGTGAACAGGACTTCCTTGGTGTACGTGGCGAGGTTGATCCGCTCGAGGTCTCCCGAATCGAAACCGGCCACGTACAGCCACTTGCCGTCGTCGGTGGCGTACATGCCGCGCGGCGTGTTCGAGACGCTGATCCGCTTCACGAGCTTCCCGGTGGCCAGATCGATGATCGACACGTCGTCGCCGGACCAGTTTGAGGCGTAGAGCGTACCCTCATCGGGGGAGAGCTCGACCCATTTCGTCCATGTGCTGCCTGAATCGAACTCCCGCACCACCTGTCGCGTCTTCACGTCGATCTCGAAGCACTTGGCAGTCTCCATCTGCGAGGTGTAGGCGAGCGTCCCTGCCTTGTTGAAGATGACCTCCACCGCGCCGTACTCGCCGATGTCCACCCCGCCGAGCTGTTCCCCGGTGCGTGGGTCGAAGATCTGGATGGACGGGGGGCCGTCTAAGATGCTCGTCCACGCCTCGCTGCCGTCGTGCGTGACCGAGACGCCTTTTGGCGCGCCGAGCGTGGTGATGAGGCCGAGGCCGTGCAGCACCTGGCCTTCGGGGTCGAGGTAGTACTCGAGCGCGAGCGGCGCGTCGATCGAGTACTCGCGCGTGAAGGTGTTGTAGCCGGCCATCTCGATGGTGAGCGTGACGCGACCCGACAGTACCTCGGCGTTGAACGGAGCCGTTCCGTTGAGCGCCTTTCCGCTGGCAGGCTCGATGGTGACCTTCGCGCCCTCGGGATGCGTGGTCACCGTCACGGCCTGCGGCAGTGGCTCGAGGTCGTAGTCGAGCTTCGTCTTGCGGAGGCGCTTGAGTTCGACGGTGGTGCCCACCGGCTCATAGCCCGTGCGCTCGATCTGGACCGAGTACATGCCGGGCTCGAGGTCCTCCACCTCCAGCGTTCCAGTGCCCACCACCGAGCCGTCGAAGAGGATCATCGCATCGTCGGGTGCCGCGGTGATGATCGCCGAGGCGGGGCGGGTGAAGAGGAACGCCGCGAGGCCGATCGCCGCGAGTGCTGCGACGACGAGTCCGAGGCGCGTGAGCAGTGACGAGCGAGAGGGTGTCCGACGGGGGCCTCGACCGCCACGCTGACGGTGGCCACGCGGAGCCACGAACTGCGGCTTGTCCTGCCGACGGGGGTTCGCAACGCGGGCCGCGCTTCGCCCCGCGACAGTACGGGCCGGGTCGATCGTCCCGTACTTGCCGTGGAAGGACTTGCTCGATCCTCGCCTGCGGCTCCGGTACTGCTCCATGAGCACCCCCGGCAGCCATACTACTTGAGTTCGAACACCACCGTCACGGATGCGGTGATGTCCAGCTGGCCGGGCTCAATGGCAACCGATCCTGCCGCATCCATCGACTCGGCGGCAGCGCGGTAGTAGATGGGTGTGCTGAGACCGGTCTCACTCACGCTGATGATCTCGCCCAGGTCCTTGCCCGCGGCCTTCGCCATCACTTCGGCGCGCTCGCGCGCATCGGCGATTGCGAGCTCGATCGCCTCGTTGCGGACGTCGGCATCGTCATCGAGCATGAACGAGGGGCCGCCGATCTCGTTGGCGCCCGCCTCGCTTGCCGCGCCGATCACGTCGCCGATCTTCTCGATGTCGCGGATCTTCGCGCGCACCTGGATGCTTGCGCGGTAGCCGGTGATCACGGGCTTGTCGCCGGAGTAGGACTGCTCGGGGTAGACGCTCACGTTGGCCGTCTGGATGTCCTCGGATGCGACCCCGGCCCCTTTCACGGCTGCCGCGACCTCCTCGGCGATAGCGTTGGCCTTGGAGAGCGCGTCGCCCGCCTCGTCGGACTGGACGGTCACGCCGAAGTACATCTCGGCCACGTCCGGTGCGGCGACGCTCTCGCCCGAGCCGCTCGCCGTGACCGTGTACAACGGCGCAGCGCCATCGGTGGTGACGACCTTCGTCTGACAACCGCCGAGCGCAAGGACGCTCAGTGCCAGCGCCACAGCGATGATGAGCTTGGTGTTCATGGCTGCTCCTTTCGGACGGAGCGGTCGTCCCCGCGCCCGCCTCCGGGTGTGTCTTACCCGTTGGACGCCACGGAGACGCGGTTGGTTCGCTCGCGGGACCCCGGGAGGATCGTCTGGTGGCGACCGAGCCGGCAGGCGCGGGTGCGCTAGGCGCGGACAGCCCCTCGCCGTATGCTTGGCGGGTCTGGCGTCCGCTTAGAGGAGGAGTACGGCATGAGCATCCGTCCGAGCGGCATTGCGTGTATCGCGATGGTGCTGGCCTGTCTGTTCATCACGGGCTGTGCCTGTTCCACCATCGAGCTTGAGGATGAGATTGCCAATGAAGATCGGCAGAGGGCCAAGGAGGAGAAGGCAACGCCAGGCGGCGAGGTCATGGAGTATGCCGAGGAGGACCGGATACTGATCTGGAAGGCCGGCAACGACGGTGGGATCGAAGGCTACGGCGGGAAGCCTCCCACGGTGATGCATGATGGGGACTACTACGTGGTGGAGATCGCCACCTATCACTCAGGCTACGGTGAAACCAGAGCGCCCGACCCCTCGGGGACGATCTCGCTCAAGGCCGAAGACGGCACAGTCTACGGTCCCTGGGAGACTACTGTTCGCAACCAGTCCTACTGGGTCGCGACTCCGAACATGGTGATCCCTGCCGGAACCTACACGCTCATCGACTCGGATCCCAGCACGTGGGCGCAGAACAGCGGCAGCGGCGGCACAGGCATGGGCTGGGCTTACGGCGTGATCCCCGAGTAGAGCACGACACGCGAGCCCTGCGGCCGGACCGGGTCGTCTCCGAAGACAACGAAGGCCGGGAGCGTGAGCTTCCGGCCTTCTCGTGTCTGTTGTGGCGCGCCCTGCAGGATTCGAACCTGCGACCTTCTGATTCGTAGTCAGACGCTCTATCCAGCTGAGCTAAGGGCGCGTGTGTGCGCGAGGCTTCAGTATCCTGCCTGGTCGCACGTTGGTTGTCAAATGGCGGAGAGTGAGGGATTCGAACCCTCGAAGGGGCTATTAGCCCCTTACTCGCTTAGCAGGCGAGCGCCTTCAGCCGACTCGGCCAACTCTCCGCGTGAGAGAAGCGCCGCCCATTGTAGCAGGGGTGCCGCCGAGCGTCACCGCCTCGATCTACGACTGCTGAACGCCGGCTTCGGTGACCTCACGCGCCCCGTTGCCGACCACATGGCCGTCCACGAGCCGCAGCTCCTCGTCGGCGTGGTCCGCCATGCGCGGGTCGTGGGTGACCATGATGCACGTCATCGCGCGCTCGTGGACCTGGCGCTTGAGCAGCTCGACCACCTGGAGGCCGCGCTCGGTATCCAGGTTCGAGGTGGGCTCGTCCACCAGCATGACCTCCGGCTCGTTCATGAGCGCTCGCGCGATCGCCACGCGCTGACGCTCGCCGCCGGAGAGCAGCGACGGGCGGTGGCCTGCGCGGTCGGTCATGCCGAAGTCGGCGAGCAGCCCGTCGGCGCGCTCGCGGTCGGCGCGGGTGACCTTGCCCGAGAGGTGCGGGACGAGCAGGAGGTTCTCGCGCGCGCTCAGGTACGGCACGAGGTGATGCTCCTGGAAGACGAGTCCGACTTCGGTGCGGCGGTAGCGTGCGGCCTCGGTGGCGCTGCGCAGGAGCACGGGATTCCCGCCGATGATGATCTCGCCCGAGGTGGGCTGGAGCAGCCCGGCGATGATCGAGACGAGCGTCGTCTTGCCGGAGCCCGAGGGCCCGAGCACGGCGAGCAGCCGGCCCTTGCCGAGGGCGAACGACACGTCGTCGAGCGCGGTCACCTGCGTGCGGCCGCTGCCGTAGACCTTCGTGATATTCCTGACCTCGAACATCAGGCCTCAGAGCTCCTGCCGAGGGCCGTGGCCGGGTCGGTCTTGAGGATGCTCCTGAGTGAGAAGAGGCTTCCCACGTACGCCATTCCGAAGACGGCGAGCACGGCGACCGCCCATCGGCCGAGGTCGGGGTCGAACGCCATCATGGGCGGCATGCCGGCGCCCGCGCCGAGCGCGACGACGATGCCGAAGGCGGTTGCCACCGCCACGAGGATCGTGATCTGCAGCAACAGCTGGCGGTAGAGATAGGCGTTCGAGGCGCCGATCGCCTTGATCGCTGCGATCTGCCCGGTCTTGTGCAGCGTGGTGATGTAGAAGAACACGCCCACCAGCAGCGCGCCGATGACGATAGACACCCACTGGATCCCGCCGACCGCCAGGATCATCTCGGGCATGCCGTTTCCGGCACGCGCGGCCTCTTCGGGGGAGGCGAGTGTGTAGGCGTCCCCAAACTCGGCCTGCACGTCCTCGAGGCTGGCGCCATCGGCGAATTCGATCGCGGCCACTGAGGCGCTGCCCGCGAACTCGGCCTCCATCTGCGCCGAGGCGGCAGCGTCCGCGCCGCCCTCCTCCTCGACGCGCCCGAGGACGGAAGCGACGTGGAGCTGCTCCCAGGTATCGAGGCTCACGAAGAGCGTCGGCACCATCACGTAGCGGCGGTTCTCGGTGAAGCCGACCACGGTGAGCTCGGTTTCCACGGGCGTGAGGGTGACCGTGTCGCCCAGTTCGATGCCCTCGAGCTTGGCCGTGACGTCCATGACGGTCTCGCCGGCCCCGATCTCTCCAGTGCCCTCGACGATCGGCAGCTGGTCGAGCCGGCCGCCCAGGCCGATGACGCGCACATCGAACGGCTCCTCGGCGGAGCCCACGCTTGCGAAGGTGTGGCCCACGCCGTAGACGCTCGCCACGCCGGGCGTATCGGCGATCGTCTCGAGGTCGTCGGCCGAGAGGATGGACCGCTCGAGTGTGGGATACGTGTCGCGCTGGAACACCAGCGCGTCGGCGTCGAGCGAGGACTTGGCGCCTGCCATGCCGGTGAGCAGGCCCTCGGACATGGCCGAGGTGACCATGGTGAGCGAAACGACCAGACCGATCGCGAGGGCGATCAGCGCGAACTTGAGCTTGCTGCCGAGCAGTTCCTTGAGCGCGAGCATGCGGCTCCTTGGCGTAGGCGGAGCGAGCAGACTATGGCGGAGGGGGTGGGATTCGAACCCACGAGACCCTTGCGGGCCTACTGGTTTTCAAGACCAGGGCGATCAACCGCTCTGCCACCCCTCCGCGCACGTGGATTATAGCGGAGGAGGGTCATCACCGTTCTACGCGGCGCGACCCGGGCCGCGTGCAGGTGCGGCTTCGCGGTGCGGCCCGGGTGCAATCGATGTCGTCGCGCTACGGCTCCAGGTCCCGCAAGAACACGTATACAAGCGTGCTGTATGCCTCGAGATGCTCTTCCGGCCTGTCGCCGAGCAGCCACTCGATGAACTCCAGATAGTCGTACTCCGTGTGCCAGATCTCCCAGAGGTCGTCATAGTCCGTGCCCTCGAACTCGGTCGCGGCATCGAGCTGCAGGTAGCCGTCAAGGTCGCCGATCTCCCAGTTCGTGGACTCGAACGCCGCCACAGCGATGCCCGCTTTCGAGAACGCCGTGTAGTCGCTGAAGCCCGGCGGGGTGATACCGGCCGGGTACCGGGGACTCGTGTGCGTGCGAATGCCGAGATCGTAGTCGTCGATGATGCCGAGCATCTCGTCGCGGACCCAGGTCTTGTGGTTGAACGCCGCATGGATGTAGCGATAGTCGCCCACGATCAGCGAGTCGAAGTTGATCATCGCAATCGCGCGTTCCCGGTCGGTCTTGCTCATCTGCTTCACGTAGTAGCTCGAGCCTTCGAGGCCCACCTCTTCCGCGCCGAATGCGATGAAGACGACATCGTAGGGCAGGTCGGCTTCGGCCAGGCGCTCGGCCACCTCGAGCATCACGCCCACGCCAGAGGCGTTGTCATCGGCACCCTCGCCAGCCGGTACGCAATCGTAGTGCGCCCCGACGATCACGAGCGGCACGGTCTTGCCGGCAGGGGGCGACGTTGCCTCCTTGAACGCGATCACGTTCTGCGAGTACGACGGTTTCGAGGTCGGGCCGTAGGTGAAGGACTGGAGCCCGGCGTTGTAGCCCATCGAGTCGAACCACGTGTCGATCTGCTCCGCAGCGGCGAGTTCCTGCCCGGTTCCGGCCGCGCGTGCCTCGGCTGCCAGCTCCTCCATATAGCCGTAGGCGAGCGTGCCCATCCCCTCGGGCACCACCGGCGTTGCAAGCGCGCTCGGCACGAGCAGCGCGAGCAACAACCCGGCGGTCAGTGCAAGTGAGGTCAGCTTCTGTAAGCGACGCATAGGGGTCACTCCTCCCAGTCCACGCCCATGACAAGACTACCTACCCTCCGGCGGGAGCCCGCACGCCCTCGGCTGTGTTGAGATGCTGTAGCATCGGTGGGGATGGACGAAGACGTCGTATACATGGCGCTCGCGCTCGAGCAGGCGCGTCTGGCCGCCGCCGAAGGGGAGGTCCCCATCGGCGCGGTGCTCGTGTGCGACGGCGCCGTTGTGGCGCACGGCCGCAATGCGCGCGAGAGCGCTGCCGATCCCACCGCGCATGCCGAGTTGATCGCGATCCGTGAGGGCGCGTGGCGACTCCGCAGGTGGCGCCTGTCAGGGTGCACGCTCTACGTCACGCTTGAGCCATGCCCGATGTGCGCCGGCGCGCTCGTGAACGCGCGCGTCGACCGGCTCGTCTACGGCGCAGCCGATCCCAAGGCGGGGGCCACGGGCACGCTCTACGACCTCTCGGCCGATTCACGGCTGAACCACAACTTCGAGGTGCGCGGTGGAGTGCTGGAGGACGAGTGCGGGCAGATACTCAAGGAGTTCTTCCAGGATCTGCGGGGACGTCGGTAGGAACACATCGGGGAGGCGTCGATGAAGTCTCGGGCGGCACGGTTCGCACTGGTCACACTGGTCGTGGCGCTCGGCTTCGCGCTCGCGGCTGCGCCGGCTCACGCCAAGTCGTACAGGATGACGAACGTGGCCATCACGGCCGAGGTCGCGCCTGACGGGTCGATGCTCATCACCGAAGAGCGCACCTTCGACTTCAATGGCGACTACACCTTCGTGTACTGGGACCTCTACAAGCGCGGCCCGATAGACGCCCAGACTGCCGGGGCGTACCCGGTCATGGAGATCCTCGGCGTGTCGGGCCCTGAAGGCGACTACGCCATCACCGAGGACTTCGACGCGATCGAGATGCGCCCGCCGCAGACCTACAAGGTCACCGACTACGGTGACTCGATCGAGGTCCGCGCATTCTTCCGCGCCTCGGACACCGAACACACGCTCACGCTGCGGTATCGCGTGTACGGCGCTGCCGTGCGCTGGCAGGATACCGGTGAGTTGTACTGGCAGTTCGTGGGCGACGCCTGGGAACTCGACAGCGAGAACGTGTCGGTGCACATCATCCTGCCGGAGGGTGTGACGCGCGGCGAGGTGAGGGCGTGGGCGCACGGTCCGCTGACGGGTGACGTGATCTTGAACGACGACGGCACGGTCGATCTCGTGGTCGACCGGCTGCCCGTGGGCTACTTCGTGGAGGGGCGCGTGCTGTTCCCTCCCTCGGCGCTCAGCACTGCCGAGGTGATCGAGGAGCCGCGTCTGCAGTCGGTGCTCGCAGAGGAGGACAGACTGGCCGACGAGGCGAATACCGAGCGCTTCTGGAGCCGCGCGCAGATGGTGCTCTGGATCGTGCTGCTCGGCATCCTGCCGATCGCGGCGCTCGCGTGGGCGTATCTCTACTGGAAGAACCACGGCAAGGAGTACGTCCCGCAGTTCCAGGGTGAGTACTTCCGCGAGGAGCCCTCGGACCTGCCGCCGGCACAGGTCTCGGCGCTGATCAACATGGGTGCGCCCAAGCGACTCGGCCATGACCGCCACGCTGATGGATCTCATCGATCGGGGCGTCATCGCCATCGAGCGGGAATACGCGGAGAAGAAGGCGCTTCTCGGCCTCGTGAAGTCGGACGTGGAGACGTACCGCCTCACGCGGGTGCGAGAGAAGGAGACCGGGCTCGCGGCGAGCGAGCAGAAGCTCATCGACTTCCTCTTCGGCACGATGGCGCACTCAGACAGCTTCACGATGGAGGAGCTCAAGGAGATCAATCAGAGCAAGACGCGTGCGGACGACTGGCTCGAGGGCGTGGCCGAGTACGAGAAGCTCGTGACCGAAGAGGTCGAAGCGCGTGGCTTCTTCGAGCAGAAGGGCGGTAAGGCGCTCGGCGGTTTCATGGCGCTGGGCTTCCTCGTCATGGCTTCGGGCATCGCGCCGCTGATCTTCACCGGGACGTGCTGGTTCCTGCCGTGGACCGGCATCATCGGGCTTGCGATCGCCATCCTCGGCGGCAGCATGAAGCGCCGAACGCCCGAGGCGGCGGAGCTGGCAGCCAAGTACGCGGCCGTGCAGAGCTACCTCGAGGACTTCGGCCGGCTGCAGGAGAAGCCGCCGACCTCGATCGTGCTGTGGCGGCACTTCCTCACGCTCGCCGTGGTCTTCGGCATCGCCGAGCAGGTGATGCGCGACCTGAAGATCGTGGCTCCCGAGATCATGGCCTCTCCGATGATGGGCACCTGGATGTGGATGGCCACGCCGAGCTCGAGCGGCCTCTCGCCGATGAGCTCGCTCTCCACCGGGATGGTGTCCGTGGCCTCCGTGGCGGCGAGCCACAACTCGTCGTCGTCCGGCGGCGGCGGCGGGTTCTCGGGCGGTGGCGGCGGCGGTGGCGGTGGCGGCGGCGGTGGGGCTGGGTGACCGCTCGTCGGGTTTCGATCGCCGTTCGGGTTAAGGAATGGCCGCAGACACGCCGATTTGGTAAGCACAAGCGGCACCGTCACGCCCATGCGTCAACGAGGAGAGAGCGATTCATGGACTATGTATCGGTTCAGACTGCTGCTGACAACCGCCCTTCTTCTGACGGTCCCTGCTCCCGCCTACGCGATGGGCGCGGGTGACGTGCCGGAGTGGCTTGCGATCGGTGCGGGTGTCGCTGCGCTCATCGCCGCTGCGGTGCTCCTCGCGGCATCCTTGCGGTGGCCAGGATCGCCGAGGGCGCCGCTATCGCGGAGAACATCCGCTACGCCGTGCTCGCCGTGCTCTGCATGACCGCTTCGGTTCTGATCGGCTGGGTCGGACGCTGGCTTCCCGTCCTCTCGGCCGAGCACGCGCGGTTGGGGGCCGACCTGCTCCTGACGGCCGCGATGGCGCTCTTCAGCGTCTACTTCGTGCGCGTGAGGCTGGCGATGTCTCGCTTTCTGAAACGCCTCACCGGCGAGGAGCAGCTCCTGGCGGCCGTGATCGACCCCGACACACCGGACGGCGAGTAGTCCGATGGCCAACGATCTGGCACGGTCGATCGAGAAGACGCTCGGACCCCTTGTGGGGGTCGTGCTCGCGGGCGTGTCAGTCGAGTTGGAGACCAAGCGCATCGGTAAGGACCCCGACTCGATCGACATCCTCGATCTGCCGGTCATCGCCGACAACCTGGCGCTGCAGCTGAGACTGCTTGTGGGCAAGGAGATGGCCGAGGCCGCGGCGCAACAGGTGCGTAGGCTCCGCTGACGGGCGGGTCAGCGCCCCGCGGCGCTCCCGGCACGCGCGTTGCTCCTCCCGACCGCGGCGGCTATACTCGCGTATGCGTTTGCGGCCGCCTCGCGGCCTCGACGATCCGGAGAGTTGTCCGAGTGGTTTAAGGAGCACGACTGGAAATCGTGTATGCGGCGTTAAACCGTATCCAGGGTTCGAATCCCTGACTCTCCGCCAGATCACCTACCGTGGGCCGCCCCGTACGGGCGGTCCACGCCTATGATGGAGCCATGAAGAACCGTCATCTGCTGATCATCTTCGTCGTCGTGCTCGTGAACATGCTGGCCTTCGGCATCGTCATCCCGTTGCTGCCGTACCTGGCGGACAAGACGGGCGCTTCCGAGTTCCAGATCGGTCTGCTTGTCGCGTCCTACCCGCTGGCGCAGCTGGTGGGAGCGCCGCTGCTCGGGCCGGCTGTCCGACCGATACGGGCGCAAGCCGATCCTGCTGCTGTCGATTCTCGGCACCGCCGTCGGGTTCGTGGTCCTTGCGCTCGCGAACTCGCTTCCGCTGCTGTTCCTGAGCCGCATCATCGACGGGTTGACCGGCGGCAATATCAACGTTGCGCAGGCCTACATCGCCGACGTGACCGACCACACCGAGCGTGGCAAGGCGATGGGGCTGATCGGCGCCGCCTTCGGACTCGGCTTCGTCGTCGGACCGGTCACCGGAGGTCTGCTCTCGGACATCAGCTACTCGGCGCCGGCATGGGTTGGCGCCGCGATCTCGGTCGCGAACCTCGCGGCGGTGACGCTGTTCCTGCCGGAGTCGCTGTCCTCCGAGGCGCGTGCGCGCCTGGTCGCCCTCAAGCGCAAGGTCTTCGATCTGGCCGGGCTGCGCCACGCGGTCACGCATAGGCGCGTGGGGCCGATCCTCACGATCCGGGCGGTCACCGGCGTGTCGTTCGCGCTGTTCGAGACGATGTTCTCGCTGTGGGCGCTGGCGGCCCTCGGCTTCTAGGCCAGTCAGACCGGTATGCTTCCTCGGCTACATCGGCGTCTTGAGCGTCATCGTGCAGGCTGGTCTCATCGGCAGGCTGACGAAGCGCTTCAGTGATGACACGCTGCTCCTCGCGGGAGTGGGCCTCTCCGGTGTTTCGCTCCTGGCGTGGGCGTTCGTGCCGAACGTCACCCTGTTGGTCCTTGTGGTCATTCCGCTGTCCCTCGGTCTTGCGGTCAGCTCGACCGTGATGACGAGCGCGCTTTCAAAGGCGGTGAGTGCCGATGAGGTGGGCGGCGTACTGGGAGCGCAGACATCGATCATGAGCCTTACACGCGTGGTGGCGCCGATCATCGGCGGCTTCCTCCTGCAGCACGCGACGGTGTGGTCACCCGGGCTGCTCGCCGGACTGCTCACGCTCGCGATGGCGCCGTACGCGTGGCGCACGCTCTGCTTCGTTCCGGGGCGCCGCTCCTGCGAGGAGTCGTTCGACGAGGCATGATGGCCGAGGATACGCCGCTCTCATCGGCGCCGCGGCGCGGTATCCTGTCAGTGTCGCGCAACATCTCGAGGAGGCCTCATGCCGGACAAGGTCGGGCGCCTGCACGTGATCGCCGGGTGCATGAGCAGCGGCAAGACGGGCGAGCTCATCCGCCTGCTCTCCCGCCACACCGTCATCGGCGACACGATGGTCATCTACAAGCACTCGGTCGACTCCCGCGACGGCTGCAAAGCGCGCTCGCGGCTCGGCACCGAGATGGAGGCCGTCGTGGTGGGCGACCCTGCCGGAGATCGACGCGCGGCGACTGCACCGTTGTGGCTATCGAGGAGGCGCAGTTCTTCGGCGAGGGTCTCGTCCCGGTGGTGCAGCGGCTGCTCGCCGAGGGCCGGCTCGTGTACGTGACCGGGCTCAATCAGGACTTCCGCGGCGAGCCGTTCGGCGTGATGCCCACGCTGATGGCGCTTGCCGACGAGATGTCGCTGCTGACCGCTATCTGCCAGAAGTGCCACGGCGTGGCTACGCGAACCCAGCGGGTGATCGACGGGCAGCCGGCGCCATGGAGCTCGCCGCTCATCTTGGTGGGAGGCGCCGACTACTACGAGGCGCGCTGCCCCGACTGCCACGAGGTTCCGGGCAGGCCGTAGCCTCCGGCGCGACGCCTACCGCGGACCGGGCTGGGCGCGGCGCTCCACCATCACCGAGCTGCCCGGCTGGCTGGCGCGCGTATGCGCGCAGCTCGGCACCGGCGTCGGTGAGCGTGATGACCGAATCGGGGTACGAGTCGATCACCGGAACGATGCCGATCGAGAGCGTGAGCGGGCCGTAGTGCGTGGCATCGCCCGAGCGCGTGGTGAGGATGAAGAAGCCGCGCTCGCGGTCCTCGTCTTCGTAGAAGTCCATCACGCTCAAGTCGAAGGACTCTGCGATCTCATTCGCGACGCTCTCGGCGTTCTCGGGATCGCAGATGACGACGAAGTCGTCGGCCCCCATGTGACCGACGAACGAGTCCGCGCATCCGGCGAAGCCGACCGACTCCAAGATCAGCTCCGAGACATGGCGGAGCAGCAGATCGCCGCGTGCGTAGCCGTAACGCCGGTTGAACGGCTTGAAGTCGTCGATATCGATGAAGACCGCAGCAAACGGATGCCGGCGGGCAAGCATGAAGGCGAGGCGCTCCTCGGTGAGCGCGTTGCTCGGCAGGCCGGTGAGCGCGTTGGCGAAACGCTCGCGTCGCATGCGTCGCACGACCATCTCGATGCGCGCGTCGAGCACGAGCGGGTCGACCGGCTTGGCGATGAAGTCGTCGGCACCCGCCTCGATCGCCATGATCTCGAAGCCGGGCTGGTCGAGGCCGGTCATCACCAGCACGGGGATGTCGTGGCTGCCGGGCGACGCCTTCATGCGCTTGCACAGCTCGAAGCCGTCGATGTCGGGCAGGTTCAGGTCGAGGATGATCGCATCAGGTACGTGCTCGGTGAGCGAGTGGAGCGCGGTGATGCCGTCGGCCGCGCTCCAGACCTTGTAGCCGCGTTCCTCGAGAGACATCGTGACCATCTGCCGCAGCGTCGCGGAGTCCTCGATGATCAGTACGTTGCACTTCTCCGACGTCCCGTGCGATTCCATGCGGCACCTTCTTCTCGTGTAGCCGAGCCGGGTGTCCGCTGGCGCGGGCCCGCAGCTTCCACTGCGTGTATACCCGGTGTCATCTCCTGAAAGCGACCGCCCACTGGGCGCGCTTCTTGCTGTCGGTGCGGTATCCGCTCTGAAAGGGACTGCTATGGCCGAACGTCGCTCCCGCAACCGTACGCGTACTCGCCCTGCTTCACGGCTACTGCCGCGAGCACGGGCTTCCTACCAGCCTCACGATGCGCGTTCCTACCGAGGGAATTCGCGCCCTCGACCTTGCTTCCTCTATCGGCCTGCCGGCTCGGGGAGATCGAAGGGCTGTTCCTGAACGGCCAGCTCGTCGGCCTAGGCGCCATCATCCGGCCGGGCGACCGGGTCGCGTACGTGCCCTACGGCACGCCGGCGTCGCACCCGGCGTTTTTCGGCCGCGCGGGCATCGAGGAGTACGCCGTCGCCTAGTCGCCGGTCGCAGCCGCGCCACGAGCGCGGTCAGGGCCGAGGTCGACAGCGCTACCATTCCGCCGCCGGCCGGCGAGACGTCGAGTGCGGCCAGCAGATGCGTGCCGCGTGCGAGGAGCATGGCATCGTAGGCGATCTCGCCGGCGTCCTTGAGCTCGAACAGCGTGAACGCCACGCGCCCGCCTGCGTTCGCCGAGCGTGTCGAGCACGACGAGCCCCTCGTCGGTGGGGTGGTAGTGGGCCGGCATCGCTCCGCTGCGCTCGGTCACCGTGAAGAGCCCCGCGGCCACGAGCTTGCCAGCGCGAGCTCCACCGTCGGCGCGTCCATGAATGCGCTCGCGTCGAAGGGGAGCACCGAGGCGTAGAGGTTGGTGCTCCAGCGCGGGTCGTCGATCATCGAGTCGCGCAGGCGAGCAGCCGCCTCGGCTGCTGTGACACTCTCGGGCATCGCGCGTGGCTCGCGAGCGCGGCCATGCGCCCGTAGCGCAGCGCATCGGCCGCCGCCACGAGCGCGATCGCCGCGCGCCCGTCGAGTTCGATGCGGGTGTCGCCTGCGATGGCCGGCGCCGTCGCCGAAAAGCGGCGTGGTGAGCACGGTCGCGATGTCGTCGCCGAGGCAAGCGCCGAGCACGTTCGTGCCGCGCGCGCGTCGCGAGCATCGCGACGCGTGCTCGTCCGACCAGGCATAGACGGCGCGGTGTAGCCAGCCTCTCCTGCGAGCGCGTGCAAGCTTGAGCGAGCGCCTGGGTTCGGCGAGTGCGCCGAGGGTCGACTGCGAGCAGGTCGCGCGCCTCCGCCGGGCAGCGACGGCAAGGCCGTCCTCGAACGCGCGTACTGCGTCGGCTCCGCCGCCGCCCAGCCGCGCCGGGCGCGATCGGGCCGAGCCGCAGTCCGAGCGCGCTCACCGCGCCGCCAGCTCGGCGGTGCTCAGTTCGAGCTGTGCGTTTGTCGCTGTCGTACCTCACGGCATGCCCTTTCGCCGTCGCCTATCTCGTGACCGCACGTGTGATGCCTTCGGCCAGCCGCCCGCCCTCTTCGCTGACGGCCGCCGCGAACGTCTCGGGGGTGTAGCCGTTCTTTGCCAGGAGCGCGATGGTGCCCTTGTCCACCTGCGGGTTGCGGACGATCTGGCGGGCCAGGTCCGCGAGCTGCGGATTGGCGCTGAGCCCGGTCTAGGCCACCTCGTTGCGGCCGGTCATCACGATGAGCCGGTCGAGCGCCTTGGCCACGGTCTTGGGGTCGGTGGACTTCGCGAGCGAGGCCACCTGCTGCTGCGCCACCTGCGGGAACTCGCTTGCGGGGAACGACGGCTGCGTGAACGGCACCTCGGCTCGCCCACGGCGGCCTTCATGAGGTCGGACTGGTCCACGACCGCCTGGCCCGAGGTGCGGTAGGTGATGCCGTCCGGCTTGAACACGGTGCCGTTGCCCTGTACGGCCTGACGCGTGGACGTGAAGCCGGCGGCGTACGCGTCCTTCTGGCCCGCGCCCGTTCCGATCCCGCTGTAGAGCTTCACATCCGCGTCGGTTGCAGTGAGCTTGCCCGGGAGCTTCTTGCTGATCTGCGCGCTCGCCGAGTCGGTGAGCTGCTGGTTGAGCTGCTTGTATGCCTCGGCTGGCGAGATGCCCCGCTCGGCGGCGTACTTCGCCACATCATCCGGGTTGAAGACGCCCACCACGGTGCGGTCGAAGTCGGTGAGCACCGAGCGCGTCTTGCCGAGCGCGCCCGCCGCCGAGGAGCCTGAGTCACCGAGCACCACGCGCTCGAGCGTCACGCCGGTGGCTTTCGCGTCCCACTGCGTGGTGGCCTCGGACACACCGCGCTGGATCGAGCCGCCCACCTGCTCGTCCATCACGCGGTTTATCACGGCCGCCTCGCTCTTGGTGATCTTGCCGAGCGCCTCGAGCTGCGCGAGGTTCTCGCGGCCGCCCTCCTTGAACAGGTAGGCGATCTTCTTCGGGTCGACCGCCTTGGCCGCGGCGTCGATGCCGTCGCGTGCAGCGATCTCCTCCACACCGTCCACCGCCTGCCGCAGGTAGCCCTGCGGCGAGAGCAGGTTGGACGGCACCGGCGGGCTCGGCGCGAGCTCCTTCCACAGCTGCGGCTGGCCGAAGAGCTTCCTGCCGGCTGCATCGAGCGTGTAGTCGAGCGCGGTGTTCACGGTGCCGTACTTCGCGCCCCGGAGCAGGTCGGTGGCGGTGAATGCGTGCCGGGTGGTGACCTCGCCGGTGAGCGGGTCCACCTCGGTGATGCCGACCATGTTCTCGCCCACGGCGGTGCCCACGCCCTTGGCCATGTTGTAACCCACGCGCAGGCCCTGGGCGAGCGGGCCGAGCGGGGTGGGGGTGAGTACGGTGGCGATGGTCCCCACGGCCATGTCCGAGACGATCTGCACGCCCATCACGGCGCGGTACTTCCACTCGGCGCTGCTCACGTCCTCCATGAGGCGGTCGGTCTCGGCCTGCTGCGCGTCGATCTGCGTCCGAAGCTCGGCTCGGCGAGCTTCGGTCTCGGCCATGCGTTTGTAGTACGCGTCCTGTGCTTCCTTCTGTTCGCGCGCGAGCTGGATCTGGCGGCAGATCTTGGCGAGCTCCGGGTCCTGCTGCAGGTTCTGCCTGCGGTTGGCGTCGAGCGTAGCGGCGTACTGTGCCTGCTCGCTTCCGGTCACCCAGCCCCAGCGCTTGTCCCAGGTGTAGCCCTGCTGCTGCATCTTGAGTGTCTGCGCGGCCTCTTCGGCGCTCACCCACGCCTCGCCGGCCTCGTCCCAGGGCACGCGCATGTACACCCGCCCGTCAGCGCTCTGCGGGAGGCCTGCGAGCGCGTCGGGTACCGGCGGCGTCGACCGGCTGCGCGCCGGTGCTGCCCGAGGTGATGCCCTTAAGCGCCTCCAGGATCCCGTTCGGGTCGAGCTTGTCGGTGAGCTGCAGGAGCGAGCCCGCGGCGAGGATGAGGCTCGAGAGGCCAACGGCAGCGCCGGTCTGGAAGGGGCCGAGGGGTTGCTGGCCGCTCGCATCGAGGAGCGCGCCGGGGTCGTACTCGCTGCCCACGGCAGCGTAGTCGTCGGAGTCGTTGGTAGGCCCGTCGATACCATCGGGTATCAGCTCGCGTACCGCCGGGTCGACCGTCTCGAGGTCGCCACCGTCGGTGACATACCAGAGTGCATACTGGCCGGTCTCGTCGAATGCGCCGGCTTCGTTGATGTTGCGCAGGACGCGCAGCATGTCCTCGTCGGCCATCTCGAAGAATGAGAATCGCTCGCCGGAGGAGGGGCTGGAGGCCGAATGCAGCGAGCAGAAGCCCTTGATCAGGAACTCGCTCTCGCCGGGCGTGACCTCGAGGAGTTCGTTCCCGGCAGTCACCATGATCTGGGTCTTCGGTGTCTCCGGGAGGAGCCGCACGCCGATGGGAACGAGCACGGTCACGGTCTCGCCGAGCTCATTAGTGAACACGGTCTGTACGCAGTCGCCGTAGATGCCGCCAGCACCGAGGACCTCGACGCTCAGCCCGTCGACCTCGCCGGCCATCACCTCGGGGAGCGCGGTGTCGTAGCTGTTCTGCGCGTCGGCAGGGGCCGGCGCCACGCCTGCGAGCAGTGCGAGCGCGAGACCCGCGGTGGCCACGGCTGCGACCGTGCGATAGCCGAGCAGGATCCGCGCATTCATCCCGATGTTGATGCCGAGGTTGAGGATCGCGAGCCCGTAGATGAACACGGGCACCGACCTGAAGACCACCGACGACAGCTGCGTGATCGTCATCAGCGCGCCCCAGGTGATGAGCCAGGGAAGCGTGTAGCTCATCGTCACGCCCTTGGCGCCGGTACGCACGTTCACGAAGCTGCCGTATCCGATGCCGCCGGCGAATCCGAGCACGAGCAGCACCACCCACCAGATCGGACCTGGCGGGCGGAGCGTGATGATCGAGAAGACCACCATCGACAGAAACGCGGCCGACTGGCTGATCATGATGCGCTTCGGTTTGACCGCCTTCTCTTTGCGGTAGGTGAGGACCTGGATGAGCACGCCGAGGACGAAGAGGCTGATGAAGAAGACGGAGAAGATCTGCACCGTCGCGCCTCCCTATCCTGTTGCGTCGTCTCGCTTGAGCACGATCCTGACCGCCCAGTTGGTTCCGGCAAGCGCGCGCACGGCGTCACGGACGCCGGGATCGCGTCCGGTGCGCAGGCGCTCCCACAACACGATGCGTCCGTTCGTGCCATCGACGGCCACCGAGCACTCGTACTCGTCGCCGCGGCTGGCCGAGTAGACGCCGTCCTTCTCGGTGATCGCGAGGTTCAGGCCCTCGAGCCGGCTGCGAATGAGTTGGCGCAACGTCACTGCGGGATCGGGGGCTGGGGCAGGTTCGGGCACCGGCTCGGGCAGCGGGGTGCCGGCACGGCGGCCGGGGCAGCGTACGCGGGCTGCTGCGGAGCGGCCGTCTGCTGAAGCCACGGCGGGGTCACCTGCTGGCCGGTGTCGGTGTCGTACCAACCGGAGACGGCGTTCCAGCCGTGCCCGCGTGGGCAGCTCCAGTTGGCGTCGAGGTACACATTCGTCCCGCACTGACTGCAGAATCCTGCGATCGCCATCGATGCTCCCCTTGCCGGCGTTGCGCGCAGTCCGACCACCCGTGCTGTCACGAGTATAGGGGAGACTTCGGCAGGCGCTACGGACGACTTGAGTGGAGCCTATTCGGTGAGCCGCGCGATGTCCTCGGTCGTCCAGCGGCCGGGGTCGAGGTACATGTCGCCCGGCGCGATGAACGCCTTCTGCCCGCCGGTGTCGGGATCGAAGATGATCACCTGCTGTTCGCGCTGGTCGAAGCACGTGCCGCCCGGCTCCGAGAGCCAGTACTTCTGCACCTTCACCCATACGTAGATGCGCACGTTCTCGGCCGAGACGCCGGACCGGCCGATGTCGAACGAGCGGAAGCTCGTGTTGGTCTCGTCGTCATCTGTGTACGAGAACCACTGCGCGCGATCGGAGTAGTAGATCTCGCCGGTCTCCTTGTCCACCACGTCGATGCCGTCGCAGCGCACGGCGGTGTCCTGCACGCTCGAGCCGCCGATCACGATGGGGATCGCGAAGCTCGTTGGGATCTTGTCCTTCATGCTCATCAGTGAGTCGATGGGGTGCTCCGAGTCGTACTCGGGCCGCATGTTGAAGTCGTCGAGCGACTCCTTCCACGTGAGCACCTCGGAGCCCTGGCCGAGGATCAGCCACTCGTCCTCGCCGGAGAAGGCCGCCTTCACGTCCTTGATGCCGCTGTAGATCGTCTTGGCGAGGTTGATCGCGGGGTCGTACTCCTTGTAGAGGCTCCAGGCGCCCTTCGCGGCCGACTTCCACCACGCCTGGCTCGTGGCGTCCGTGGTCTGCGCCATCGCAGTCGGCAGTTTCTTGCCGGAGTTGCCGGTGAGGTCGTCGCCCGAGACCGGGAACTCGATCTCGCCCTTTGTCACGTGCGTTTCGTAGGTTCCGCCCCAGGTCGTGACATCGACCCGGTTGAGGTCGCGGTTCCCGTCCCAGTACTCCGCGCCGACGCGCACCGCGTAGTTGCCGTACCACACGTAGATGGACTGTCCGCCCACGTCGAGGAAGCCCGGCCACGCGGCTTTCAGCATCCATGATGTGTAACCCTCGGTGGCCTGGCGCATGGCGAGCTCCCCGGCGTCGGGCACGAGCCCGACCATCATCGAGGCGATCTCGCCTCCGGTGAGTCCGATCGGCTCGCTCACGGTCAGGCCGGCCCCGGTGGCGGTGATGGTGTAGGAGCCGCTGGGCTTCACGGGCAGCTCGCCCGCGTTGAAGTTGCCTTCGGCGTCGGTGGTGAGCGTGGCCACCGTCTCGCCCTTGCTGTTGGTGATCACGACTGTGGCTCCCGCCACCGCGGTGCCCTTTGCGTCCACGATGCGGCCGCTGAGCTGGGCTGTCGTGGCCTCCTTCAACTCCACGGACCCGGCGGTCTCCTCGCCGAGCAGAACCTCGAACTCCCGCGGGGCGAGGCCCATGTAGCCGCTCTTCTTGAACGCGATGCTATAGGTGCCGTACGGGATCTCGAGGACGAGATCGCCGTTCTCGTCGGTCGTGTCCGTTCGGTCGTAGCCGAGCAGGAAGCACTGAACGCCGGAGAGTGCCGCGCCGGTCTCGTCGGTCACGTGCACGCGGAGCGTCCCGTGGTTGTCCAGCCGGATGCCCACCGAGGCGATCGGCTTCGTGCGGGTGGTCTCAACGGTCGTGCTCTGGGGGTTGAACCCGTCTTTGGTGGCCGTGAGCGTGCCGCTGCCGAACTCGACCTCCTCGATGGTGAAGCAACCGTTCGCGTCGGTGAGGACCGTCTTGCCGCCGAAGGTCACCTCGACCCCCGGGAGTCCTCCCGCCCACCAGCCGGACGGCACGGCGCCAGAGACGTTGGTGACGCGTCCCTGCACGACGCCCTTCTGCATGACCTGCACGGTGGTCTCGGCGCTGTCGTTGTCCGAGGTGTACTGGTCGCTCGTGGTGGTGAGCGAATACGACACGTCCACGGTCTCCGCAGTGAGGTCGGGCGGCACGTCCCACACCTTGGCGAACGTCACGCTTTCGCCCGGATTGATCACGCCGAGGTCGATCGTGCCGATGCTCTCGCCGCTCACTTTGGCTTCGAGCACCACCTTGTTCGCGTCACGGCTACCGCGGTTGATGACCGTGCCGTTGAGCAGGCACGGCGAGCCGCAGACCGCCTTCTTCGGGTTGCTCTTCAGGCTCGCGAGGTCGAAGGTGACGTCCGCAAAGATGGGCTGACCGCCCTCGAGGATGATCTGATCGCCCGCGGGGCCCTCGGCGGTGAGCGGCGCGAGAACGTAGCGATGGCGGAGTTGATCGGACTCGCCGTACTCGCCGTGCACGTTGGGGTTGAGGTAGAGCAGCGCCGGGCCACTGGCGATCTCTACGAGTTCGACATCCCAGTTGTTGGCGGTGAGCGTGGGGATGCCGGTGTCGCCGTCGGCGGCGTAGGTCTGCTCCACCGCGCCGGTGGCGCAGTCGACGGTGCTGATGTGCTGGTTGAGGTGACCACCCGTCTGCCAGAAGACGAGCACCACACCGTCGTACGCCAGCGCCGCCACGCCCGACTCCAGGCCCCCGTTGTACTCGTCGGTGCTCGCGACCTGCAGATCGAGGACGGTCTCAAGGGTTGTGGGATCCACGATGGCGCACCGCAGCTCGCACAGGTTGGTGGCGTTGGTGAAGCGCTCGTAGGGAACGGCGAGCAACTCCGTGGCTGGGTCGTACGCCATCGTCGGTGCCACGTCGGACGATCCGTCGGGCGGGTTGGTCACGGTGGCCGAGTCGATCAGCGCCGGGGCATCGCCGCCGACGATCTGCATGATCTGCACGGCTGGCCTGCTGCCCGCACCGGCGCGGTAGACCGTAGCGGCGGTCTGCGTCGCAAGCCAGAGATGCTGGCCATCGGTGGCAAGTGCTGCGTCTTCGTCCCAGGGAGTGATGAACGACGCGGTGCCGCCGCTCATGTCCAGGTTGTAGCTCGTGATGCAGGTGCCCTGCAGGATCTCCGAGACCATGTAGATGTGGTCTCCCATGCGGGCGACGTTCATGAACTCGCCTCTCGGCGTGCCGGCCATCGGGTCGACGCGCCCCGCGCCGAGCTGCGGCGCCTGGATCTGCGTGCCGTCGGCGTTGTAGTGCTCCCACTGCACCGCCCGCTCATCGCCACCCGTGTAGAACAGCAGGTAGGTGCCATCGTCGAGCACCACCATCGCGGGATCCTGCTCGTAGTAGTTCGTGATGTTGTACGGCCCGAGGCCGCCCTGGGTCTCGAAGTCCGTCTCGTCGTAGGCGAGCGCTGCGAGCGCGGCGACCGAGAGGGTGGCGCTGCCATTGCCCACGTCGGTGACCGCGAGCGTCGAGTCGGGGGTCGAGTCGTCGTTGAGGTCGGCTTCGGCGGGCACACCCTCGGTAAGGATGTAGCTCGTGGGCGAGGAGGAGATCACGATCTCCGCCGAGGAGCCGGTCACCGAGAGCAGTTCGGCGGTGTGCGTCTCGCCGGCGTACTCGAACTCGGCGGATTCGCCCACCTCAAGCGTGAGCGTGGCCTCGGTCTCGCCACCGTCTTCTCCACCGTCGTCCTTCGAGCAGGAGGACGGCCCGCATCCCGAGAGCGCGAGCATCACAGCGAGCACGACCAACAGAAGCGACCGAAGTCGTTTCATCGTATCCTCCCCCCGAGGATTCCCTGTGTCATTGGTACCCCAGCGAGGGCGGCCGATAGCGCGAAACGGGCGGCCATGAGGCCGCCCGTTCACATCACCGACCCGTGCGCGACGCCTACGCGTCGCCGCCCATCGCGTGAAGCGCACCCTCGTGCACGATCTTCCCGTCGCGGGTCACGAGCGCATGCCGCACGATCTCGTCGTCCCAGGCGGGCGTCTCGAGGCCGTTCTGGAAGAGGTTACGCACGAAGTCGAGCATGTTCTTGCCGTAGAGCCAGCTCGCGTGCACGGCAACCGAGCCGGGGATGTTGATGTAGCCCATCACCGTCACGCCGTGGACCACGACCTCCTCGGCGGGCACGGTGGCGGCGCAGTTGCCGCCCTGGTCCACCGACACGTCCACGATCACCGAGCCGGGGCGCATGGAGGCGACCATCTTGTCGGTGATCAGCACCGGCGCGACCTCACCGGGTACGAGCACGCTCAAGATGATCACGTCCGCCGAGGGGACGAGCGGCTTGAGGGCCTCGCGCTCGCGGTCGAGCCAGTCGGCTGGAAGCGCCTCGGCGGAGCCCACCTCGTCAAGCACCAGGTCCTGCGGCATCTCGAAGCCGACGATCTCGGCGCCGAGCGCCTCGGCCTGCTTGCGCGAACCCTCGCGGATGTCGAACACCTTGACCCGCGCACCGAGACGCTTGGCCGTCGCGATCGCCTCCATGCCCACCACGCCTGCGCCGACGATGAGGAACTCGGCCGGCTCGGTGGTGCCCATCGGGGTCTCGATGGCCGGGATGAAGCGGGGGAGCGCTGCCGCCGCGAGGATGACTGACTTGTAGCCGGTGACGAGCGACATCGAGGAGAGCGCGTCCATGGGCCGGGCCCGTGGGATCCGGACGATGCCGTCCATGGTGAGCGACGTGACGTTGCGGTCGCGGAGCGTGCGGATGATGTCGTGGTTCGCCGGCGCGGCGGGGTGGAGGAAGGTGATGAGCATCGCGCCCTCGCGCACCATGTCGGCCTCATGCTTGCCGACCTTCACGTTGAAGTGCGGCTGCTTGACCTTGAGGATGATGTCGGCGCGCGCAAAGACCTCCTTGGCGCCGGCGACGACCTGCGCGCCTGCGGCCGCGTAGTCTGCGTCGCTGTGCAGCGTGGCCTCTCCTGCCGAGGCCTCGACGATCACCTCGAAGCCCATCTGCACGTACGCTGCGACCTCTTCGGGGAGGGCCGCCACCCGGTGCTCGCGTTCGAGAATCTCCCTCGGAATGCCGATGATCATGCTTCCTCCCCGTGTCAGTGCCCCAACGACTGCATAAACCGAGTAGCGCAGTGCATACACCCACACTACTCTTGATCCCTCTGTCTATGTTCCCAACATCGTGCGCAGCACCGCCACTGCGTGGGTATCATGATGTTCTCGGCTGCATACGCGCCGCCGCTCGCGAAGGAGTACCGCACCATGCCCAAGAAGACCATCGTCGTGGCGCTCGGCGGCAACGCACTGCTGAAGCGCTCCGACCCGATGACCGCCGACGCGCAGCGCGCGAACGTGCAGGTGGCCGTGCGGCAGCTCGCACCGCTTGCGAGCGAGTACAACCTCGTTCTGGCGCACGGCAACGGCCCGCAGGTGGGGCTGCTCGCGCTGCAGGCCGCCGCGTACACGGATGTGGAGCCGTACCCGCTCGACGTGCTCGGCGCCGAATCGCAGGGCATGATCGCCTACATGCTCGAGCAGGAGCTCGGCAACCTCGTGCCGCTGGAGATGCCCATCGCCACCATCCTCACCATGGTGGAGGTCGACCTTGCCGACCCGGCGTTTCAGACTCCCACCAAGTTCGTCGGGCCCGGCTACGAGCAAGGCCGAGGCCGACGCGCTCGCCGAGCGCAGGGGCTGGTTCTTCGCGCTCGATGGTGAGAAGTGGCGCCGCGTGGTGCCCTCGCCGGAGCCGAAGCGCATCTTCGAGATCCAGCCGATCAAGTGGCTGATCGAGAAGGGGTGCGTGGTGATCTGTGCCGGCGGTGGCGGCATCCCCACGGCGTTCGATCCCGAGGCGACCAACCGGCTCGAGGGCGTGGAGGCCGTCATCGACAAGGACCTCGCGGGCGAGCTGCTTGCGCGCGAGCTCGATGCCGACCTGTTCGTGATGGCCACCGACACCGACGGCGTGTACGTGGACTGGGGCCTGCCCGGTCAGCGCCGGCTCGGCTGGGTCACGCCGGAGAAGCTCGACATGTACTCGTTTGCGACCGGCTCGATGGGGCCGAAGGTGGAAGCGGCGAAGCGGTTCGTGAAGACGACGTGCCGGCGGGCCGCCATCGGCAGGCTCGAGGACATCGCCGCGATCGTGGAGGGCAAGGCCGGGACGAACGTGGTCTGCGGCATTCCGCGCGAGTACCGCAGCAATCCGGACCTCGAGCAGGGCTAGACGGGTCTCACGCGGACCGTGTGGACCTGGATGTCCGCCTTCGGCAGGTAGGTGAGCAGCTGTCCCTCGAGGTGCGCCTCGCCGCCGGGTGCTTCAATCACCGCGCCGCCCGGGTACTGGCTCGCGGGCACGTAGAACTCGGCGGGCGCCGTGAATCGCCGGATCGCGGTCGGAAGCGGAACTCGAAACGTCTTCGATCGGATGTCGAAGCTCATCGAGAGCGGCTCGCCGGGGACCGCCATCGCGTACGGGCGGACCGCCGCGTCGAGCGCGCGGCCACCGTCGTCCGGCGTGCTCGTGCCCCGCTGCTGGTCGCGGCTGAAGAGCGAGAGGTCCTCGTCGTTCCACAGGTCGCCGCGCTCGTTGGTGTTGTCCGCCGTGTAGTTCCAGAGCGTGAAGCTCGTGCAGTTGGCCTCGAGCGCGCGCATCGTGGCGTCGAGCGCGCGGCGTCTGCTTGGAGAAGTCGCCGGTGGCGTACGCTCGCTTGCCGTCCATGTCGAACGGGATGCCGCACTCGCCGACCACGGCGGGGATGCCGCCCAGCTCGTCTCGTCCGCGGGCGATCGAGCGTGCCGATTTGCTGCGCGAACGACGCGGCGACACGCTTCTTCCCAAAGGCGACCTTGCCGGTGGTCATGTCGGCGCCTAGCCACGGCGTGTACGACTTGCGCAGCAGCGTCATGCCGTCGTACCAGTGCGGCGCGTACGCGGCGTTCTCGATTCCCGGCGGGACCATCGGCGCCCCACTGTCCGGCTGGCCCTCGAGGAAGATGACGGCCTCGGGCATGCGTTCGCGCATGGCCGAGGCGAAGGCGCGCGCGAACGGCAGGTAGAAGTCGCGGTTGAACTCGGCCGGGTGGCCGTCCACCTGTGCGAAGTAGTCGGGCTTGAGGACGCGCGGCGTGCCGTCATCGCCCATGTCCCACACGCCGTGCGCGCGCCAGACGCACTCGGCGCCCGGGAGCCACGCGCCACGGCCCTCGGGGTTCAGCTCCACCTCGCCGGCGCGCTTGAAGCCGGTGAGACCCAACTCGTACGTGCCCACGCGCTGGGGGATTCCGCTGCCGAGCGCGAGCGCCTGCAGCGGCGTGGGCGAGGGGCCGAGCTTGAGCGGGAAGCTCGCTTCGGCGAGGTCGCGCTGTGCCGATGAGCCCGGCTCCCGGCTCGTTCAGCGTGTCGAAGCCCACCACGTTCGGCAGGTCGGCGAGGCGCCCGGCGAGGTGCGCTGATCGCGGCGATGTAGTGACCCTGCAGGTACTCCTGCGCGGGCACGCCGTTGATGCGCATGTCGGGCGCGAACACATCTCCGCCGAAGAAAAGCGTCCACATGGTGAGGTTGGCGAGCTTGCCGTAGTTGGTGGGCCAGATCATGCGCGGGAACGGGTCGCCGTGCTCCTGGTGCGCGATGGCGGCGCCGGTCTCGGCGAAAGCGGTCAGGTCGAGGCCGGCGGCCTCGAGCGTCCAGCCCGGCGCGCCGTCGCCGCCGGTGAAGCGGCTCCACACGTCCTGGTGCGGGTCGATGAAGACGCTGATGCCGTGCTCGGCGGCCTTCTCCACGATCGCCCGGAAGTAGGCGAGGTACGTCTCATCGTACTGGCCGGGACCGGCGTGCTCGATCGCCTCCCACGTGGTGAGCAGGCGCAGGAACGTGAAGCCCCAGTGTGCGAGACGGCCGAAGTGCTCGTCGGCCTCCTCGAGCGGGAAGGGCCGGCCGACGAACGAGACGGTGCGGTGGTCGAAGAAGCCCTCGCGCCGCCAGGTGGCGCCGTCGGGCGTGAACGGCACTTTGGAGCTGCCGCCCAGGTTCACGCCGCGCAGGATGAGCGTGCGGCCGTGCTCGTCGGCGAAGCGGTCACCCTGGATGCGGATCACGGCGGCTCCTTCTCGGCGGGTCTGGTGGGTCTATGCCCGGGGTGGCGCGGGACGTCACTGCCGGGCAGTTGAGCCGGCCGGCGTCGTTGCCCGAGGCCGCGCGCGTGGGTATACTGCGCTATTGCCGCCTTCGCGCAGGCGGCACCCACCCGGAGGGGTGGCAGAGTGGTTGAATGCGGCAGTCTCGAAAACTGTTTAGCGGGTATCCCCCGCTACGAGGGTTCGAATCCCTCCCCCTCCGCCATGAGCAGCGCAAACGTGGTCCCGACAGCCCGATAAGGGAGGTCGGGACTGCGTGCGTTTCGGATCAGTGCGCTCCGAGATCGCCACGACCGCAGGATGGGTGCTTGGCGATGGCATAGCTGTCGGGCCGCGCGGGTAGGATAAAGAGACATCGTCGACGCTCCGTTCGCCTTGCTCCCTACCAGCCCAGTCCGTGGGGCGTCCGGGGAGACGTGACGATGTGATCGCTTTCCCGGGGCGGATGGGGGTAATCGGCATGAGGCGCACATCGGGCGGTGGCCGAAATCGTGTGAAGCGGCGCGTGGCGGCGGTGATCCTGATGGCGTTCATGACCGTATCGGTGATGCCCACGATGGCGGCCTCGGGCCTGCTTCAGGGCACCACCACTCGCGTGAGCATCACCGACGGCGAGGCTCAGGCGACTTCATGGAGCGGCACCGGTTCCATTACTCCGGACGGCCGCTATGTGGCGTTCTACTCCGGTGCGACGAACCTGGTGTCCGGGGATACGAACGGCTTGGACGACGTATTCGTGCGCGATCGCGTCGGGGGAACCACCACGCGCGTGAGCATCACCGACGGCGAGGCTCAGGCACTGGGGGGCAGCAGCAGCTCGCCCGCCATCTCCGCCGACGGCCGCTACGTGGCGTTCTACTCCGATGCGGCGAACCTGGTGTCCGGCGACACGAACAGCGCGACCGACGTTTTCGTGCGCGATCGCACCGCCGGAACGACCACACGCGTGAGCGTGGCAACCGGCGGCGCACAGGCATCCGGCTACAGCAGCGACCCCACGATCTCCGCCGACGGCCGCTACGTGGCGTTCTACTCCGATGCGGCGAACCTGGTGCCCGGTGACACGAACGGCACGAGTGATGTGTTCGTGCGCGATCGCACCGCCGGAACGACGACTCGCGTAAGCGTCGGTGCTGGTGGCGCACAGAGTAACGGCTACAGCGACGAGGCGAGCATCTCCTCAAGTGGTCGCTATGTGGCGTTCCGGTCATCCGCGACGAACCTCGTGTCAGGTGACACGAACGGCAATGAGGACCTCTTTGTCCGCGACGTGGTCGCGGGCACCACCACGCGCGTGAGCGTTGCGAGCGGTGGGGCACAGGCTACCGGCGGCAACAGCGGCTGGCCTTCCTTCTCGGCCGACGAGAGGTGCATCGTGTTCGACTCGGGAGCGACGAACCTCGTGCCCGGAGACACCAACAGCGCGAGCGACGTCTTCGTTCGCGACCTCGTTGCGGGAACCACCACTCGCGCGAGCGTCGGCGCCGGTGGCGTGCAGAGTAACGCCTACAGCCAGTTCTCCTCGATCTCCTCCGACGGTCGCTACGTTGCGCTTGCCTCGGCGGCGACCAACCTCGTTGCGGGAGACACGAACGCCCTTAGGGATGTATTCGTTCGCGACACGGCTGATCGGTATCACGATACGGGTCAGCATCACGACCGCCGGCACACAGGCTAGCGGTGGTAACAGCGGCTGGCCCGTGATCACCCCTGACGGTCGATACGTCCTATTCGGGTCGGAGGCCACAAACCTGGTCTCGGGCGACACCAATGGCGTGACCGACATCTTCCTTCGGGCGGCGACCACGCCGTCGTTGGCCCCCGTCTACCGCTTCTACAACTTCACCAACAACACGCACTTCTTCACGCCGTCGCTCGATGAGGCCAACTCGGTGATCGTCAACTACCCGAAGGTCTTTCGCTACGAGGGCATCGCCTACTACACGAACCCTGCGAACAACACGCAGCCGCTCTACCGCTTCTACAACCGCAGGAGTGGGAGCCACTTCTACACCGCCTCGACAACCGAGGCCGACCACGTGATCGCCACCTGGCCGGACATCTTCACCTACGAAGGAGAGACCTACAAGGTCTCACCCTCGCCGGTCTTCGGGTCCACAACGGTCTACCGCTTCTACAACCTGACGAACGGGAGTCACTTCTACACGGCCTCGGAAGACGAGCGCGACACTGTATCGCCACCTGGCCCCACATCTACAGCTACGAGGGCCCGGCGTTCTGGCTGGGTCAGTAGACAGGAATCGTTCTTGCGCGTGCACTCTGGGAA
Source organism: uncultured Actinomycetes bacterium (assembly GCA_963700295.1). Taxonomy (GTDB): domain Bacteria; phylum Actinomycetota; class Coriobacteriia; order Anaerosomatales; family Anaerosomataceae; genus UBA6100. Next base: position 137,103 of record CAVOWY010000005.1, read on the forward strand.
GAAGCCTGACCGATTGGCCGGTCACTCGCTCTTGTAGTTGTAGATCTGGCCTTTGTACTTGACGGCAGTGACTTCCTCGCCGTTCTCGAGTTTCACCGTCGCATGGATGAGTTCGCTGTCCATGATGTTCGAGGTGTCGATGCCATGGCTGTCGAGGATCATGAGATCCATCATCACCTGGGCTTCATGGGGCGAGACGGTGACGTCTAGCTTATCAACCGAGGCCCCCTGCTCCTCGAAGTGGCCGGTGAACTCCTCCGACAAGGTGGGGCCGCCGCATCCCACGACCGCGATCAGGGAAGCGGCCAGGATTGTGATTACGAGTGCGATTCGGTAGTTCCTCCTCATGGTGTACCTCCCGTGACGGTCTACAGTACAACCTACGCCCCTCGGCATCCTCCGCTCCGATTCTACCCCCGGCCTCTACCGATATCGAGACTGGCCGACGTGGTGACCGCAGGGCCGGGCATCGGTGCTTCGGGGAACACTCTGTATGGTCACCGCAGCCGACATAGGGACACCTCACCGTGAGCGACCTTCTTGCAGCAACCGCACACTCCGCGCCGTTACGCCACCGACTCTCGAAGCTGTGGCACCCCGGCTGGTACCAGGACGGCCGCAAGCGGCAGGGCTACTTCGAGGGGTGGTACTTCAAGTGCGTCGATGCGAGCGCACAGCATGCCATTGCTGTCATCCCCGGCATCTCACTGACGCCCGATGGGGTGGGACTCACGCCTTCGTGCAGCTCATTCGCGCCGGTGGCCGCACAGATTACTGGGAGTATCCGGCCGAGGAGTTCCGCTTCGCGATCGACCGGTTCGAGATCGAGGTGGGACCCAACCGGTTCACTTCGGCAGGCGCACGGCTCGACATGGACGGAGCGGCGGGCCGGGTGACAGGCGAGTTGCGCTTCGGCGAGCTGGGTCGCCTGGCCGGTCAGGCCGCTGTCTCCGGGCATCATGGGCTGGTATCGGTTCGTGCCGTTCATGGAGACGTACCACGGCGTGCTGGGGCTCGACCACACGGTGGACGGTGAGATCGAGATCGACGGCAGCACGCTCGGTTTCTCCGGCGGGCGCGGATACGTCGAGAAGGACTGGGGCCGATCGTTCCCGAGCGCTTGGGTGTGGGCGCACAGGCCGGTAAGACCAATAACTTCCCTTACCCTTCGGTGACTATTCCGAGCTTTACAAACCTGCAACAAATTTGAGATACTCCTCAACATACATGTCGGGATACAGGGGATTGTTTTCAGGCAAATAACCGAGTTTCTTCCGGACTTCGAGCATATTGGACATGATATCCATATCCTTGATCCTTACTTCACCTGCTGAGGGTCTTATCAACCCACACAGGATTTTCATCAGGGTTGATTTTCCGGCTCCGTTAGGGCCGATGAAAGCGGCTATTTCACCTGAAATGACATGAAAACTCACTGCATTCAGAGCGAGCTGTTTACCAAATAGTTTACTGACCTAATAAACATCAATGGACATGAAAGTAAATTTGATCAAAAAAATAAAAATCGGAATTACCAATTGCCGGACGCGGAGTGCCTTTTACGGTCAAATCATCCATCCGGTTAATTTAACCGAGTTAAATTTTAATTGTTACCGTGGAATTGAATGGCAAATTGCCCTAAAATTCTAAATTTGCACATTCAAAATTATTGTTCAGCATAATGAGAATTAAAGAATTGTTAATGTCCCGCGATTTTGATAGCAGCGTCGAAGTCAGGGGTTGGGTCAGAACCAGGAGAGGAACAAAAGCATTGCATTTGTGGCGTTGAATGATGGATCCGTTATACACAATATTCAGATAGTCATTGATATGACAAGGTTTGATGAAGAGGTGATTAAGAAGGTTACAACTGGTTCCTGCATTCGGGTGACCGGGAAACTGGCCGAGTCACCCGGTAAGGAGCAACACATTGAAATTCATGCAGAATCAATACAGGTTTTTGGAACAGCAGATCCGGATGACTATCCTCTGCAGAAAAAGGGCCATACCCTTGAATTCCTGCGTGAAATAGCTCGATTTAAAGCCAAGAACAAATACATTCGGGGCTATATTCCGCATCAGGCATGCCATGTCATTTGCCGTTCACAAGTATTTTAACGACAATGGATTCTATTATCTGCATACACCCATTGTTACCGGCTCAAGGTGGTGAGGATGTAGAAATGGAATCACTTTTTTCAAGGTTGACATTGGATATCATCGGCAAGGCAGTGTTTAATTACGAGTTTGATTCTTTAACCAATGATACTGGAATTGTGGAGGTAAATTTGCCTCATGGTTATCTTTTATATCTGCTTCTTCCTCTGCTTCCCCCGCGGACGCGACGGCCGCCGTCGTCGTCGAGTCGCTCTGCTGGCTGCCATCCTCCTCTTCTTCTTCTCCTTCTCCTTCTTTTTCTTCCGTCGATCTTCTGGCTTTGCTCTCCGACGGGCAGATGCTCCGCTGGCCCGCGGAGGTGGTGGCGGCCGCGGCGGCGGAGGCCCTCTCCGGCTCTTCTTCCGCTGACGAGGGCAGCAGCCAGCAGCAAGAGCAGCAGCGGCGGCGACTGCTGCTGAGGCAGAGCTTCCCCTCCGACTTCGCCTCCGAGCTCCTCCTCTCGCCAAAGGACGAAGAGTGCGTCACTGCGCTCTCCGTCACGAGCGCTGCCTCGGAGAGAGAAGGAGTAGGAGAAGGAGAAGGAAACGGAGAAGGAGGAGCGACGACGACGGTCCTCATCGCGCTCGGGGACGCCGGCGGCGGCGTCCGCGCCTTCTCTTCCTCCTTTCCTTCCGCTCCTTCTTCTCCAGCTTCTTTCTCTTCGGATCGTACTTGCTGGAATCGACTTTCCTCGCACGCGGTCCACGCCGGTGGCGGCGTGAACGCGCTCGCGTGGCGAGCAGCAACAGCAGAGGGACGAGGAGGAGGAGGAGGAGGAGGAGGAGGAGGGAGCTATTGGCTCGCCTCTGCCGGGGACGACGGGCGCGTCGCCGCCGTCCGTCTCTCGTCGCCGGCGGCGGCCAAGAGGGCTCCTTCCTTTTCTTCTCCTCCCTCTTTGCCGCCCGTCGCTCTGGACCTCCCTTCGAGCCCTTCCTCCCCGCGGCCTCCGGCCACGGCGCTCTCCTGGGCGCCGCACAGCAGCGGCGCCTCGGAGGGGGAACAGGGCGGCGGCTCGAGCCTCCCCTTGGCGGTGGGGAGGGCGGACGGAACGATCGTCGTCGCGGCGCTCCGGCTGCCGCCTCCTCCCCGCTCCTCCTCCTCCTCCTCCTCCTCCTCGCCGCCGCCGCCTCTTCCTCCTCCGGCGAGCCTTTCCGCCCTGCGCGTGCTCTCGCGCCACGGCTCGCGAGTCAGGGCCCTCGCCTGGCTCCCCGACCCTTCTTCGCCTCGCCTCCCGTCGCTCCTGTCCGCGGGGGAGGACAGGAGCGTGCGCCGCTGGGAAGCGCTGGGCGGTGGCGGCGGAGCAGGAGGAGGGGAGGGGGCGGAGGAAGACGAGGGGTATGCGCAGGAGCAGCAGCGAGAGGCGAAGGAGGAGGAGGAGGAGGAGGAGGAGGAGGAGGAGGAGGCGGCGGCGGCGGCTCCAGGGGAGGGCGCAGCGGAGGAAGGAGAGCGGGGACCCGCGGACACCAGCGGGCTATGCCGCACCTGCGGAGGTGGAGGAGCGGGAGCTCCAGCCGCCTCCTCCCTTGTCGGCGGGGGCAAGGGAAGCGGGGGCGGAAGCGGAAGCGGAAGCGGAAGCGGCGGGGGCGGCGGCCCCTGGCTCTTGGGCTCGCCCCTGCTCCCGCTGCCCGCCCCCCCTCGCCGCCCCTCGCCGGACCACTCCCGCGCTGCCGTCGTCGCGGAGGCCCTGGCGCGCCTGGCGCGCGCCCTGTCGCCTCCCGCAGGAGCGGCAGGGAGCGAGACCGGCGCGGCCTCCGCGGCGGCGACCGCCGCGCTCGCCTCGGCCGGCCTCCCGCTCTGGAGCAGCTCGGCCGCCGCCTCGTCCCTCCTCTCGCGCCGGGCAGACGAGGCCTCCGAGCGGGTCAGGACCCTCCGCCCGGGGAGCAGGGAGCGCGTGGTGTCGGGAAGGCGCGCCGCTGCGCTGCGGCTGTGGAGCGAGGGGGCGGGAGGCGGCGGGGGTGCGGGAGCCGCTGTTGCCGAGGCGGCGGCGGCGGCGGGCGCTTTTTCTGCTCTCTCTTGCGGCGGCGGCGGCGGAGCCGGAGGAGGAGGGAGGAGTCTCGTCCTCGACGCTGACTCCGTCGCCCTCGCCGCCGCCGCAGGGAGGGAGACCTGGGCTGCCGCGGCCCTCACGCGCGCGGCGGGGCTCGAGGCGGCGGGCGACGCGCACCTTGCGGCGCTGTACCGCTTGGCGGTCGCCGGAGCGGCGGCGAGCAGAAAGCGCGGTGGCAGCGACGGCGACGACGGAGGAGGAGGCTCCGCCGCCGCGGTCTCCACCCTCGTCCGCGGCATCTCCTCCTCCTCCTCTTCCGCCGCCAGTTCTCACCTCCCGGCCTCCACTGTCGCGCTGCTTGCTGCGGCGCGCCTCCCCGCCGGGTCTCGTGCGGCGGCGAGGGCCGCGGCGGCGCTGGCGCCGAGGCTCTCGGACTCGGGAGACTCCGCGGGCGCGGCGGCGGCGCTCATCGTCGTCGCCGCCGCCGCCGCCGCCGCCGAAGGGGCGAGTCCGAGCCCGAGTCCGAGCTCGGGCTCCTCTTCTGCGGCTATCGAGGAGGCCGTTGAGGCCGCGAGGAGGGCCGCGGGAGACGCGGCGGCGGAGGCGGTGAGGGAGGCCCTGGTGGGAAAAAGGTGAAAAGAGAGAAAGAAAGGAAGCAAGAGAGAAAGAAACCCGAAAAAGGACCCAGAAAAATGAGAAACAAAACTTGAAAGAAACTTGAACGAAATGAAACTTGAAAGAAACTTGAACGAAATGAAACTTGAAAGAATAACTCATTTGTACAAAATCATTGTCAGATCGGGGAGGCGAAAGGGACCGACTCTAAGAGAGAGAGAGAGAGAGAGAGAGAGAGAGAGAGAGAGAGAGAGAGAGAAAAGAGAGAGAGAGAGAGAGAGAGAGAGAGAGAGAGAGAGAGAGAGAGAGAGAGAGAGAGAGAGAGAGAGCTTGCGCGTGGTTCGTCGACGAAAGAACGGACGCGGAAAAGTTTCTTCGTTTTTTATTTGCGAGGATGATGGAGAAAAAACAAGGTTTTGTTTTTTCGATCCAATGCGCTTGGTCGTCGAAGAGAAGGAAAAAAGGAGGAAAAAAAAGAAAAAAAGGAAAAAAACTCTCGGAAACTCACTCTTCGTCTCGTGCACGATATCTGGAAGCAAATTGTTTGTCTTTTTTTTATACTCTCAAAGTCTTCGTCGGCTGAAGAAGCAGACTCATACGAGCGGCCTCCCTGCTATGTACGAGCTCAGGGGCCCGCCGGCGCCGCCGAGCTTTGGCGCCGGCCCGAGCGGATACGGCGGCGGCGCGTCTGGCGGGGCTCCCGGAGGCCCGGCCTTCCGCGGCGCGGGTGGAGGCATGGGCGGCGACTCGTCGTCGTTCGCTCGCGACCGAACGGGCGGCGGCGGAGGCGCCGCTGACGCCGTGGGCAAGGTGAAAGACCCGATCCTTCGCGTCATCTCGTGGGCCAAATCGAGGAACCCGCGCGAGAAGGCGATCCTGGGAGGAGCAGCTGCGCTTTTGGTGAGTTTTTGAAAAGAAGGGATCGATTCCGTCGTCGCCACCCCTGGTTTCTTTCTCTTTGCTTCTCGCCTTCTTACCTCTTCTTCTCCTGTGATTCCCTCTGCTGTGAAGAGACCGTTTCGGTGTCGTCTCAGCAGCAGAAGCAGTGGAGAGAGAAGAGAGAGAGGCGGAGGGAGAATAGGGAGAGAGAAGAGAGGGGATTTGGTTCTGTCTCGACAAAAAAAAGGACGCATTGAGAGCATTGAAATTTGGAAGGCGTGCCCTCGCCCCGTTGAGCTCCTCGCACGCCTCTCCTCGCCTTTCCTTTCGCCTCACGTGGTAGGGGACCACGAATCCTCCTCTCCCTCTCGGGTTCGCTCTGAGAGCTCCGCGAGCGAGGCGAAAGCGGGGGTTTGAGAATCGACCAAACAAAGACCAAGCGCGATTGAAAATTGCGACTTCCTCTCTTGACGACGTCCCTCGACCTCCTCACCCTCTCCCGACCCCAACCTCCTCACCCTCTCCCGACCCCAACCTCCTCGAAAAAAAAAAAACCAACTCCGTCCCCCAACTCCACCCCCCAACTCCACCCCAACGACCAGCTCCTCGGCGTCCTCTGGCTCATCATCGAGGACCACGACAACCTCTTCGTGCTCGCCGAGGCGGTCCACTTTGCCGGGATCGCCGTCCTCGCCTACAAGCTCGTCCGCAAGCGCAACTGCGGCGGCCTGAGCCTGCAGACGCAGATCCTGACGGCGGCCTTTTTGGGCATCAGGCTGCTGTGCTCATTCATGATGGAGTACGACATCCACACGCTGCTGGTAAGGAGAGATTCTTTCTGGGAGGGAAGAGGAAGGGAAGAGAGAGAGCAAGCAAGCAAGCAAGGGAGGAGGGAAAGCGAAAAGAACGAAAGCGAAGCCGAGAAAAAATGCCCACCGTTTCTTTTTCCCCTTCTCTCCTCCTCCCCTCCCTTCGGAACAACCAGGACGGCCTCACCCTCTCGGCCACCCTCTGGGTCATCTACCAGCTCGCCGGCCCGCTCAAGGACACCTACCAGGCGGAGCAGGACGCCCTGCCCTGGTACGTCGTCGCCGCGCCGTGCCTGCTGGCGGCGCTGGCGGCGCACCCGACGACGCACCACCCGCTGCCGTTCCGCGTGCTGTGGGCGGCGTGCGTCTTCATGGAGGCGCTGTCGGTGCTGCCGCAGCTGCGCATGATGCAGCGCGCCAAGGTCGTCGAGAAGTTCACCGCGCACTACGTCTTCGCGCTGGGCCTGTCCCGGTTCGTCAGCTGCGCGCACTGGCTGCTGCAGATCGTCGACGGCGACTCGTTCCTGCTCAAGGCGATCGGGAGCGGCCTCTGGCCCGCAGCCGTCCTGCTGTCGGAGATCGTGCAGACCCTCGTGCTGGCCGACTTCTGCTTCTACTACGTCAAGAGCTACGCCGAGGGGAGCGGGGTGATCCACCTGGCTGCAGGAATCGTTTGAAGAGAGAGGGAGAGGGAAAGGGAGAGAGGACAGGAAGGAAGGAAAGAGAGAGAGAGAGAGAGAGAGAGAGAGAGAGAGAGGGAGAGAGAGACAGGGAAAGCGGGGGACGAGGGTGTGTCGCGCGCTCGCGTGGGAGAGGAAGGAGGAGTTTCCTATCTTTTCCTTTCTTGGACTCGCTTCTCTCAGCGATTCGCTCACTTCTCCTCTTCTATTTCTTCTTCTTTCTGTTCTACTTTTGGGCTATAGGAGAGAGAGAGAGACAGAGACAGTGAGAGAGAGACAGAGACAGTGAGAGAGAGAGAAAAAAAAAACTACAAAAGAAACGACAAAAAAAAACACGCCCGTTGAGAGAACGCCGGCGGATTGACTTTTTTCTCCGCACGCAAACAAAAAAGAGAGACAGAGTTTCCTTTTTTTTCCCGCTTCCCCCCTCTCTCCACCCACCCCCCACAGTGTGTGATTTGAATACGACTCGAGCTTTTCACCGCGCAACAAGAAAAAGCAAGAAAGAGAGACCAGTCTTTCCATGTTTTACAGTCGACAAGAGAGAGAAAGAGAGAGACGTTTTTATTCCTTATCTCTTCTTCAAGGCCAGCCCCTCTTCCGCGGCTTCTTCAGCGCCCGCATCTCAGCGGCCGAAAGGGACCGTCCGCTCTCCGTCCCGGCCCCGGCACCGGCGAGCTCGAAGACCCTCACGTGCCCCCAAGGGTTTTCGCCTCTTTCGCCTCCGCCTCCGCTCGAGCTCATTTTCTTCTTCTTCGAGGTGGCAGCGTTCCTCCCGAAAACCTCGGCCGGGAGGTGTAGCCTGCGCACGGACGCAAAGTGCCGTGCCGCCGCCCTCTCAAAGAGCGCGTGCGTCTCGGCGTCGCGCTCCTCGGAGGCGAGCCAGACGCGCGAGGAGGGAAGAGCAGGAGAAAAGAGGGGTCGCTCCTCCTCCCCTCGCTCTCCCCCGGCGTCGGCGGCGGCCGCGCCGGCGGAACCCTTTGCGCGCCTCATCAGCAGCCGCGCGGCGACGCGGCACAGCGCCTCCGGGTCGGGGCTCTCCCCGTCGCCGTCGGAGTAGACGCAGTCCGCCGCGAGCACGAGGTCGACCCCCCCCCTTTCCGCGGCCGCGGCCGCGGCCGCGGCTGCGGCAGAGGCAGGAGAAGAAAGGGCAGCGGCGGGAGAAGAGGGTCCCGACCTTCCGGCAATGCCGACGAGAGCGTCGGCCAGTGCCTCGGCGGCGGCGTCCCCTCTCTCGGTGCCGAACTCCAGCACCCGCAGCGCGACTCTTCCTGGTTCGGGCGGGAGCCTGCACGAGGGAGAGAGCACGCCGGTGCGCTCGACGTTCTGCTGCAGCACCCCGAGGACGGCGGCCTCTTTGTCGGTGGAGATCACCCGCGCGCCCCTCTTTGCCGCCGCGAGCGACGGCGCGCCGACGCCGGCCCCGAGCTCGACGACGACCTCTCCGAAGAGCGCCGCGGGGGGCAGCGAAGCCAGCAGGGCGGTCAAAACGATGCCCCCGTCCCAGAGCACCGCCCCGACACCTACCTTGGAGCTCGAGAGGCAGCGTGGGAGCTGGACGAGGTCGATCGAGAGGAAGGCGGAGGAGGAAGTCGAGGAGGCGGAGGTCGAGGAGGTCGAATTGCCAATTTCGATCGTGACTCTCTCCGCCTCCTGGATTTCCCATCGAGACGGCTCCCATAGCTCCCTCTGGACCCGAGAGCCGTCCAGAAAGCCCTCTATTCGGAGTCGAATCATCGGGCGGAATCACAGTAAAATCAAGGGAGAACGCCGCCGCATGCTTTCGACTTCACCCCGTTGGAAAATGGAGTTTTTTTGTTTTTTCAGTTTTCTTTTCTTTCGTGCAAAGTTTCCATTCCTTTTTTTTTTGCTCTCTCCCCTTCCTCTCCAAGCCCCCCCCTGCTGCCTCCTGCTTCAGTCGCTTCAGTCGTCCTCGCAGAGCATCGAAAAGAGCCCCGAGGAGGCCTGGCGGCCGCCAAAGGCGCCGTGCCTCCCCCCAGCCCCGCCCTCCTCGGCGAGGGGAGAACCAGCGGAGACTCCTCCCCCGCCGCCGCCGCCGCCGCCGTCCAGGGACGGGAAGAGCCCGCGCTGCGCCGCTGCCCACCGCCGGTGGAAGCGCCAGCGCCAGAGGTGGTCGTCGAGGACGTCGTCGTGGTCGTCGCGGCCGCCGGCGTCGTCTTTTTTGCCTGCTGACGACGCTGCTGCCGCTGCTGCTGTCGAAGTCGTCGTCGCCGGTGCTGCTGCTGCTGCCACGGCTTCGACGACGGCCGGCCTTGGCAGAGGGTGCTGCTGCTGCTGCTGGCTGAGGAAGAGCTGCCGCTCCTCCTCCCGCGCGAGGGCTTCAGCCTCGGAGCTGTCGCCGCCGAAGCTGCAGTCTCCGACGGCACGGGGCAGGGAGGCCGGTGGCGGGAGGGAGAAGACCGCGGGAGGCGGGGGCGGCGGAGACTGCTGCGGAGGCGGCGGCGACGACGATGACGACGAAGGCAGCTGCTGCTGCGGCGGCAGAGGCCGCCGGAGGGAGGAGGCGCAGAGTGCTCTCTGCTCGAAGCAGCTCTTTCCGACAGCTGCATCTGATGAATGAGACGGCGAGGCCTCTGCATCCTCTCCTTCGCTCGGGGCGCGGCCGCCGTACCTTTTTTTTGCATTGGTTGAGGAGAGGCGCGCGCGCGCGCAAGAGAGAGAGAGAGAGAGAGAGAGAGAGAGAGAGAGAGAGAGAGAGAGAGAGAGGAGAGAGAGAGAGAGAGAGAGAGAGAGAGAGAGAGAGAGAGAGAGAGAGAGAGAGAGAGAGAGAGAGAGAGAGAGAGAGAGAGAGAGAGAGAGAGAGAGAGAGAGAGAGAGAGAGAGAGAGAGAGAGAGAGTGTATATATATATATATATATATATATATATATATATATCTCTCTCTCTGTGTGTGTGTGTGTGTGTGTGTGTGTGTGTGTGTGTGTGTGTGTGTGTGTGTGTGTGTGTGTGTGTGTGTGTGTGTGTGTGTGTGTGTGTGTGTGTGTGTGTGTGTGTGTGTGTGTGTGTGTGTGTGTGTGTGTGTGTGTGTGTGTGTGTGTGTGTGTGTGTGAGAGAGAGAGAGAGGAGAGAGAGAGAGAGAGAGAGAGAGAGAGAGAGAGAGAGAGAGAGAGAGAGAGAGAGAGAGAGAGAGAGAGAGAGAGAGAGAGAGAGAGAGAGAGAGAGAGAGAGAGAGAGAGAGAGAGAGAGAGAGAGAGAGAGAGAGAGAGAGAGAGAGAGAGAGAGAGAGAGAGAGAGAGAGAGAGAGAGAGAGAGAGAGAGAGAGAGAGAGAGAGAGAGAGAGAGAGAGAGAGAGAGAGAGAGAGAGAGAGAGAGAGAGAGAGAGAGAGAGAAGAGAGAGAGAGAGAGAGAGAGAGAGAGGAGATAGAATGCTTTGTGGTTAGGCGCTTTCGCTTTCGTGAGAGATTGCTGCGCTGCTTCCGCGACGATTCCGGGCCTTAAATGACCCCCAAAAATGCACATCAGCGAGAACAGGGACGCATCCTTCCCAACGAGAAAGAAAAGAGAAGCGAAGGGACCTACCAGGAGCTATCGAGAAGGTCAAAAACGTTTCGGGGATTTCGTCAGCGTCGCCGTCAGCGTCGTCAAAGTCGGCTCGCCTGAAGAAGTCGTCGCCTCCGCTGCCTCCGCCGCCTCCGCCGCACTCGCCACCACACTCAGTCGTCGAAAGCTCAGGACAGACGTCGGCGAGCCCTCTTCGCGGCGCTTGGAGGCGTTCCAGCGGCTGCCCGAGAGAGGAGAAGAGGCTATTGGGTCGGTTTCTTTCTTTTCTTTCTCTCTTTCTTTCGTTTTTTCTTGTGTGTGAAAAGAGGGGAAAAAAGAGTCGAGGGCTGCCTTTCTCATTTCGCTGGGTCCCTGCTCTTGCGTTTCTTTTTTCCTTCTTCGTCGCCTCTATTGGTTTTCCCCCCCCTCTTTTCGCGATTACGCGAACCATCCTCATCGCAATAGACGACTCTGTAGAGGCAGAGAAGGCGCTCGTCTGGACCCTGGAAAACTTTTACAAGTGCGGGTCGGAGAGAGGCGCGCTTAACAGGAGAGGGAGAGGGAGTGGGAACTCAAACCATTGCCCTCATTCGTGTCTCACGCCCCCTCTTCTCGACCTCGACCTCGATCCCTACTCTCTCCTTTCTCTCCCCGTCTCGGTTTCCTCCCTTCCCTTCCCAGGCCGGGAGACCACATCCACCTCATCCACGTCATCCCTCGCCTACAGCTCGCTGCGGTCTTCGGGGCGCCGCCCGTGGACTTTTTGCCGCAACAGGTGAGTGGAAACGGAAGAGGGAGAAAAAGTCATGTTTTTTTCCCTCTCCTCTCCTCTCCGACCTCTGTCTGCCCCTCGAGAAGAACCCTCCCCGCTTCCTGACCTCATAACAACAATATAAAAAACCAAAACAGGACCCCGCCGCCTACGAGCAGCTCATCAAGAACGCGGAGCACTTCGTCTCCCAGCGCTTCCTCCCGCGCCTGCTGTCTGTCAGCCCCGACCCCGTGGTGCACCTGGTGAAGGCCGAGGTCGACGCCGACTCGATCGGCGGCGTCGTGCCGCCGGGCGGCCGAGCTGGGCGCGGCGGCGCTGGTGATGGCCTCGCACACGAAGTCGAAGCTGCAGGAGTTCTTCCTGGGCAGCGTGACCAACTACTGCTGCCACCACTGCGGGTGCCCCGTGCTGGTGGTGAAGTGAGAAGACTGGAAGGAAGAGGGAGGAGGGAGAAGGGGAAGGAGGAGAAGAGGAGGAGGAGGAGGTTGAAAACGTGGTTTTTCTCTCTCGCCTCCTCCTCTCTTTCTCTCTCCTCTTCCTCTCTTTCTCTCTCCTCTTTCTCCCTCTCCTTTTTCTCCCTCTCCTCTTTCTCCCTCTCGCTTTGGCGTTGTTCGTTTCTTTCTCTCAAGAAACGAAAAA
>CAVOWY010000006.1:0-127046 GCA_963700295.1 uncultured Actinomycetes bacterium
GGCTCGGCTTCATGGTCAAGGCGGCGCTCTTCCCGCTGCACATCTGGCTGCCGGATGCCCACGCCATCGCTCCGAGCCCCATCTCCGCGGTTCTCTCGGGTCTCGTGGTGAAGGTCGGCATCCTCGGCATGCTGCGCGTCTACCAGATCGCCTACGGCTCTGGAGCGATCGACATGAGCGGTCTCAACCTCGTGCTCATGTGGCTCGGAGCCATCTCGATCGTGATGGGCGCGTTCTTCGCGGTGTTCCAGGACGACATCAAGATGATGCTCGCGTACTCCACCATCTCGAACATCGGCTACATCGTGATGGGGCTCGGCCTGGCCTCAACGTACGGGATGATCGGCGCGACCGTGCACATCTTCAACCACGCGCTCATCAAGGCGACGCTCTTCTTCGGCGCGGGCGCGCTCATCTACCGGACCGGGAAGCGCACGTTGACCGATCTCGCCGGGGTCGGCCGTTCGATGCCGTTCACCGTGGCCGCCATCTCCATCGGGGCGATCTCGATCGTCGGCATGCCTCCCACGGCAGGCTTCCTCTGCAAGTGGTACATCGCCCTTGGCGCCATGCAGGCAGGGCATCCGTTCTTCGCGTTCGCGCTCGTCTTCGGTGCGCTGTTCATCTTCATCTACTACATCCGAATGGTGAACGCGTTCTACTTCCAGCAGCCGAAGGACCCCGCGATCCTCGAGGTCAAAGAGGCGCCGGCGACCATGCTCGTGCCGACGCTCGTCCTCGCAGCGCTCTGCCTGGTCATGGGCGTTCTCGGGCGCTTGCCGCTGAGCTTCATCGAGCCAGCGGTCAACCGCCTCCTCGCGACGGTTGGGGGTGGCTAGGTGGAAGTCGTTGATGCACGGGCCGCACTCGCGCCAGCGGTGTCGCTCATCTGCGCCGCACTCGTATTCGCTTCCGCCGACCACACGTTCTGGCGCAGGTTCTTCAGCCTTTCGGCGGCGGTGCTCAAACTCGGCATCGTCATGTCGATGCTGCCCGGTGCCCTGAAGGGCGTCGTCTACACGTTCGATCTCGTCCAGTTCACGCCAGGTGTGGGACTCGCCTTCCGCGCCGACGCGCTCGGCATGTTCTTCTCGGTGGTGTCCTCCACGCTGTGGTTGTTCACGACCATCTATGCCATCGGGTACATGGAACGCGAGCCGAACCGACGACGGTTCTTCGGCTTCTTCGCGCTGTGCGTGTCCACCACGGTGGGGGTGGCCTTCGCCGAGAACCTGCTCACGATGTTCCTGTTCTACGAGACGCTGACCATCTGCACCTACCCCTCGTCATACACGAGGAGACCCCCGAGGCGATGCGCGCGGGCCGCAAGTACCTCGCCTACACCCTCACCGGTGGCGCATTCGTGTTGCTCGGCTCCATCTGGACCTACCAGCTTGCCGGCACGATGACGCTGTCGCAGCCCGGCATCCTGTCGATCGAGGCCGGACGCACCACGCTCACCGCGCTCTTCGTGTGCCTTATCGCGGGCTTCGGGGTGAAGGCTGCGATCATGCCGCTTCACGGCTGGCTGCCGAGCGCGATGGTTGCGCCCACGCCCGTGAGCGCGCTGCTGCACGCGGTCGCCGTCGTGAAGGTCGGAGCGTTCGGCGTTCTGCGCGTTATCTACAACGTGTTCGGGGTGGCGCTGCTCAGGGAGCTCGGCGTGTGCAACTGGCTCGCCGCGCTGGCTGCTTTCACGATCCTCGCCGCCTCGGTGATCGCGATCTTCCAGGACAACTTCAAGCGACGCCTTGCGTTCTCGACGGTGAGCCAGCTCTCGTACATCGTGCTGGGCGCAGCGCTGCTCACACCCCTCGCCGCTACGGCGGCGATCGTCCACATCGCCAACCAGGCGTTCTCCAAGATCACGATGTTCTTCGTGGCCGGCGCCATCCAACGGACAACCGGCAAGACCACCGTCCACGAGCTTGCCGGTATCGGCTATCGAATGCCGTACACGATGGGCGCCTTCACGGTCGCCGCCCTCAGCTTCATCGGCGTACCGCTGTTCGCCGGGTTCGTCACCAAGTGGTACCTGTCGCTCGGCGCGCTCGAGGCAGACGCGTGGTGGTACGTCGTCGTGATGCTCAGCAGCTCGCTTCTCAATGCGGCGTACTGGCTGCCGATCGTGTACACCGCGTTCTTCAAGGCACCGGCGGGGGGCCAGGTCGAGACTCGCGAGGCGCACTGGACGCTGCTGCTTCCAACGCTCGCATGCGCCGCATACGTGATCCTCCTCGGGAGCACGGCGTCCGTGCCCGGCATGCCGCTGTCGCTTGCGCAGGCCGCCGTCAAGTTCGTCTTCGGAATGTAGGGGTGGTTGATATGGAAGCCGAGGCGACTCGCTCGTTGGTCCCGCCGCTGTTGTTCTTGCTCCCGATCCTGGGTGCGATCCTCACCGTCCCGCTGCAGCGGATCTCCACCCGTGCCAGGGACATCGGACTCGCCGTCGTCTGCGCCACCGTGGCCGCGCTCGCGCTCGTGCTCGCTGCGGGAACGGCGAACGGTGCCACGTACGAGACGTGGCTGCTGCAGCTGACACCGGACATCTGGATGTACTTCCACGTGGGCACGATGGGAGCGCTGTTCGGCGCCACGGTGGCCGTGCTGTGGCTGCTCGCCCTGATCTACTCCTGGGGATACATGGCGGACGGACATCGCCCTGCACGCTACTACGCCTTCTTCATGCTCTGCCTCGGATGGACGATGGGCGTTGCCTACGCCGGCAACCTGCTCACCTTCCTCATCTTCTACGAGCTGTTCAGCATCCTGACCTACCCCCTCGTCGTGCACGAGGAGACCCCCGAGGCAATGGCCGCGGGCACGAAGTACATCATCTACATCCTCATCGGCGGAACGCTCGTGCTGCTGGCCATCGTGCTCACCTTCTTCGCCGCAGGCGACCAGACGCTCACGACCGGCGGCATCCTGACCGCCGACATGGGAACGGCCCGGCTGCTTGCCATCTTCTGGTGCTTCATCATCGGCTTCGGGGTGAAGGCGGCGCTCGTACCCCTGCACGGATGGGTGCCCGATGCGCACCCGGCCGCACCCGCTCCGTTCTCGGCGGTGCTCTCCGGCGTCATGGTCGCCGCTGGCAGCTTCGGCATGATGCGTGTGGTGTTCCAGGTCTTCGGCGTCGAGTCTGGTGCGCGAGCTCGACGTGATGCACTACCTCACCTGGGTCGCCGGCTTCACCGTGATCTTCGCGGCGATGCTCGCCGTGAACCAGGACGACCTCAAGCGTCGGCTCGCGTACTCCACGATCAGCCAGATGGCGTACGTCGTGCTCGGCCTGTCGCTGCTCGAACCCGAGTCCACCATCGGCGCGCTGGTGCACATCACCAATCACGCGTTCATGAAGGGGGCGCTCTTCCTGTGCGCGGGTCTGTTCATCAAGCGGCTCGGCGTTCGGCGCGTGAGCCAGCTCGACGGCGCGGCGAAGCGGATGCCGGTCACCGCCGCCGCCTTCACGCTCGCCGCGCTCGCCATGATCGGCACGCCGCCGCTCTCCGGCTTCGTGAGCAAGTGGTACCTGGGCCTCGGCATGCTCGAGTCGGAGAAGCCACTGCTGCTCATCGTGCTGCTCGGCGGCGCGCTCATGGCCGCCATCTACCTGCTGCCGATCGTCTACCGGATGTACTTCCGCGAAGCCGTGCTCACCGCCGAAGACAAGATCGCCACCGAGGGCCGGGAGGCGCCGGCTTCGATGCTCGTGCCGCTCGTGATCACCTCCCTGCTCACCGTGGCCCTGGGACTCGGGGCCGCACTGCCCTGGATGCCCGCGGACCTGGCGCGCATGGCCGCCGAAGCGTTCTTCCACTAGGAGCGCATGATGGATGCCGGACACGCAGCCGAAGTCGCCACCGAGGTCGCGCACATCGTGTCGAGCCCACTGCCTGCGGCTGCTCGTGTTCGGCCCGCTCGTGGCGGCCGTGCTCGTGCTGTCCCATCGGCAAGCGGTGGCCGGGCGTGCGGAACGTCTACATGGTCGTCGTCACCGCGCTCACGCTCCTTGGCGCCGCCGGGCTGATCCCGCTTATCGCCGAGCATCACCGTATCCAGAGCGTGGTACCTGCGCTGATCGGCGAGCTCACGTTCACGGTGGACTCGTTCTCGATGCTCTTCGCGCTCTTCACATCGTTCGTATGGTTCGCCGCGACGCTCCACTCGCTCGACTATCTGAAGCATGAGAAGAAGCACGACCGATATCACACCACAGTGCTGGTGGTGCTCGCCGCGAACCTCGGCGTGGTGCTGGCGGGAGACCTCGTCACGCTCTACCTGTTCTTCGAGGCACTCGGCCTCGTGGCGTTCCTGCTCGTGATCCACACCGAGACGGACGACGCGAAGAAGCCGCGTCGAGCAAGTACTTCTGGATGACCGTCATCGGTGGCTTCGCTCTTGTGGGCGGCATCTTCCTCACCTTCGCGCTCGGCGGCAGTGGCGCGCTCGAGCCACTGCCCGAGGGCGGCAGCGAGGTCCTCCGGTGGGCGGCGGCGATGCTGCTGGTCCTCGGCTTCGGGGTGAAGGCAGGTATGGTGCCCGTGCACGTGTGGCTTCCGGATGCCCACCCCGTGGCGCCCGCGCCCGCGAGCGCGCTGCTCTCCGGCGTGATGATCAAGGCGGGCGCGTACGGCATCTTCCGGGTGGTGACCGCGCTCTTCCGGCCCGAGATCGGCGCCGAGGTGGAGTCGGTGGCGTGGGAGTTCTCCGAGCAGCTCGGGCTGATAGTGCTGTGGATCGGCATCGCCACGATGGCATCGGCGTGGTGCTCGCACTCGGGCAGAGCAACGCGAAGCGCATGCTTGCGTATCACTCGGTGAGCCAGATGGGCTTCATCCTCGCGGGCATCGGTGCGGCGGGCTATCTCGGCGCGCACGGCGCCATGGGCGTCGCAGGCGGCCTGTACCACGTGGTGAACCACGCGCTGTTCAAAGCGTGCCTGTTCCTCGGCGTGGGGGCGGTCTACTTCCGCACGCACTCGCTCGACATGTACCACTTAGGCGGACTATGGAAGAAGATGCCGCTCACGTTCGTGTTCATGTGCATCGCAGCAGCCAGGCATCACGGGCGTGCCGCTGTTCAACGGGTTCGTGAGCAAGTGCCTCATCCACCACGCGATCGTCGAGGCATGGGAGTATCACGAGCTCGCCTCGCTCGGCATCGCCGAGAAGATCTACATCGTCACATGCGGTGGTACGGCGTGCTCCTTCATCAAGCTCATCGGGCTGGTCTTCCTGGGGAAGCCGAAAGTGGAGTACGGCCCCGAGGTGAAGGACGCGCCGTGGAGGATGCTCACCGGTATGGGCATCCTCGCCACCGCGATCATCGCACTCGGCTGGTTCCCGCAGCTGCTCATCAAAGGCGTGTTCCAGCCCGGGCTGCACACCTGGGGCCTGCACTCCGACATCCTCGACGAGTTCCTGAACGAGATGTTCCTCTCGCCCTCGGACCTCATGAGCGTGGTCGTCGCCTTCGCGCTCGGCTTCACGTTCTTCTTCGTCGGGATGAAGTTCGGCCTGTTCCATCTCCATGCACCCAAGTGGTTCGGCGTGGACTACTGGTACCGTCAGGCGGCGCGGGGCCTCGTGGCGCTGTGCGGCTGTCGTCGACCGGGGCTACGAGGCGCTGCGACACGGCACATCACGGGTTCTCCGGCGCAGCCGGTTCGAATACGCGGAGGTAGTGTCGCGGCTCGGACGGCGACGCAGACTGATCATCTCCACGATGCTCACGGGCGCACCCGGGGCACGCGACCAGCACTTCATCGGCCATGCGTACGTGGTGCTCGAGCGCGAGCGACAGGACAGCGTGCGGCTCGCGGTCCTTGCGGCGCTCGAGCAGTCCCGCAGCGCCGGCGAAGCTGTCGCGCCGGCGGACGTGGCGCTCATCGATTCGGTCCGCGACATCGCCGGCTACATCGCGCAGCGCCTCATGAACGAGCGCATGGGCGTGCTCTCCGACCTCGCACGCGCGGGCCGGCTCCAGTCGGCGCAAGCCGCGTTCGACGAGGCGGTCAGCTGCTCGCCGCGACCCGCGAGCCGATCACGAAGACAGCGCTTTCTCTCGCTCCGCGCCGGATGCGCGGCGAGAACGTCTCGCGCGATATCGCCGCCGCGGTGAATGCGCTGCTGCTCGGCCGAGCGGTTCGATCACATGCTCGCCCCGCATCCATCGCTGAGCGCGGCAGCACTCGGTCATACCGCCGAAGCGACCTCGGCACTGCGCGGAGCAATTCCCACCGCTGCGGCACTCCGGGTAGCGAGCACGAGCGGTCTCACGCGCATGGAGCGGGCGGCCGCCTGGCTCCTCGAGATGACCCGCCTCACGGTGGACGCGCTCACGCGGGAGCGGGCCGACCGGGCCAGCCAGGGCCGATTCGCCGACGAGGCCGCGGTCGTCACGATGCGTCTTCGCATCCAGCGCTACGCACGCGACATCGGGCTGAACGTCGCGGTGCTTGCAGGCATCATGCTGCTCTTCGTGCTGGCGTTGACGCGGTAGCCGCTGCCGCATGGTACCCTCGTGCCACCTGAGCAGGAGGGCCCATGTGCGAGTTCTGTACCCAGCACGGTGACGGCAAGAAGTGGTACCTCCAGGCCGAGAACTACTGCCGTCGACCTGTCGCACGATCTCGAGCGCCGCGAGTACGTCAGTCGACTTCGTGAGCGGCTTCAGCCGCAGGATGCGCCGCGACGTGCCGCTGCTCAAGGCGTTCAAGGCAGCGCCCGCGCCGATCCAGAGCGCGTTCCGCGCGTACTCGCAGCCCCGCCAGATGCGCGATCACTTCGGCCAGCCCGTGCCGATAGAGGAGTGCGAGCACATCTTCGACATCGCCACCTCGATCGTGCAGCTCCCGTGCGTCTGTCGTCACTTCGCAGGCACGCCGGAGCGCGGCTACTGCATCGGCGTGACTGTGACGCCGCAGGACGAGCTGTTCGCCGAGGCGTTCCGCGACTTCGCCGCAGGTCCCGACACCGCCGCCTTCCAGCGCCTCACACGCGAAGAGGCGGTGAGCGTTCTGCACCGCGCCGAGGCCGAGGGCATGATGCACTCGGTGTGGACCTTCAAGTCGCCGTTCATCGCGGGCATCTGCAACTGCAACCTCGCGAGCGGCTGCATGGCCATGCGTACGACGCTCGAGTTCGGCTACAAGTCGATGTGGAAGGGCGAGTACGTCGCCCGGGTGGACGATACCGGGTGTGTCGGGTGCGGCGCGTGCGAGGAGCGCTGCCCGTTCGGTGCGATCTCCCTCGACGAGCGGCGGGTCGCCGTGGTCGACACGGAGGCGTGCTACGGATGCGGCATCTGCCGCTCGGCATGCTGCACGGATGCGATCGCGCTCGAGGAGCGGACCGCCGGCGGCGGCGGCGTCACCTGGTAGCGATCGGCCCCTGCCCGGGACGGAACACCGCCACCTCCGGCCGGTCGACGCAGCTCCCAAGCTCCCCGCTACGCCCTCGCCAAGCGCCCCGAGTTCGGCGTGCAGCATCGCGATCCCGCAGTCGAGCCGCTTGGACGTGCGCGGCGTGTCGGCACCGGCGAAGCGCAGCGTGAGCGCATCGTCCTGCAAGCGAAGAATCGCCACGGCTGCCGGTTCATCGCCGAGGGAGCGACGCGCGTCGCCTCGGCGGCTGCGCGGGCCCACGCCGGCCACGTCTCGTGTCCCGGGGCGATCTCATCGAGCGAGCGGCGGTGCTTCGGCCGACGCCGCGCCGAACAGCAGGCGCTCCTTCACCGTCGCGGTCCCCCGGGCGTGACCGAGCGCCGCGACCGCGTGCACTCGCTCGCCGAGCGCGAGACCCGCCAGCCCGGCTGTCACATGCGCGCTGAACAGCCCGGCGACCCAGCAGCTGTCCAGACCGCGCGCGGTGGCTTCCAGCACGAGACCCTCGCCCGTGTAGCCCACGGCCTCCCCGCGCGTGCCGGCCTCACCCACGAAGGCGAGCGCCGAAGGAGCGTGCGAGATCCCGCCGTACGCACCGACGATGCCCACGAAGAGCGCCGCCGGCGCATCGCGGATCACCACCGCGCGGGCGCCTCGCCACGGAAGCCACGACGCAGCGCGGTCCTCGAGCGCATCGAGGTCGGCGGAGGCTACGGCGTTCGCCCGTGTAGCTGCGGCGCGCGTGACGCACCGGGACGCTTTGGAGCCAGCGAGAGGCCTCCTCGGGCGGGATGCCGTAGATGGGGCGCCGGGTGCCCCCGAACTCACCGTCCACGCACGAGTCCACGGGCGACCATCACCAGCCCGAGCGTGATCACGAGAGCAGGGAACACGAGCCCGAAGCCCCAGCCGAGACCGGGACCGCCCACCTCGGCGATGCGGACGAAGAACCACTCGGCAAAGACGAAGAGCATCGCGCCGGCGGCGAGCAGGATCCCGCCGACGCTGTCCGCGCCCAACGCGAACGTTCGCGAAGCCCCGCGAGCAGCAGCCCCAGACCCGACTGAGCCAGGCGCAACGAGCGCCCAGGCGTACGACCAACTCTGCCAGTCGCCAGTCACAGCCTGCACCTCAAGAATCGACGCCGGTGACCAGCACGATCATGCCAGGGATCAGCCATGTACCCCAGCCCCCGTCCCGGCGGCGACGCGAACGCGGCGGCAGCGATGACGAAACCCGGCACGATGACGAGCAGCGGCCAGCCGAGCTCGATGACGCGAAGTCCGAGCAACTGCGTGAGCGTCAGCAGGATGCCCACGATGCCGAGCGTCGTGCCGAGCAGGACGGCGAAGTGGTCTGCGGTGGTGCGGTCGCTCATTGGCGTTGCTACTCCTCCGGCTCGTGCACGAACTCAAGGCAACTCACCGGGACCCGCAGGGTGAAGATGGACCCCCTGCCCGGAGCGCTTGCCACTTCGATCGTCCCGCCGAGCATGGCCGCGACACGGCGGCTCGTCGGCAGGCCGATGCCTGCCACCGAGTCATGCACTTCCGGCCCGTCGAAGATCGTCGCAAGCTGCTCGGGGAGCAGCCCGGGGCCTGTGTCCTCAACCGCTACCGACACCATGTCATCGCCGGCATGGGCGACCTTCACGGTCACCCCGCCGTGCGCCGTGTAGCGAACGGCATTGGAGAGCAGGTTCAGAAGGACCTGTTGCAGCTTGTAGCGGTCGGTCGCCACACCGATGGGACGTTCGTCGGCGACGAGGGTGAGCGAGAGGCCCTTGTCCTCGGCGAAGGCGGTCAGACCGAACACCACCGACTCGACGAGCGAGACCAAGTCGAACTCCTCCGCGTTGCAGACGAGGTCCGCCTGTGTGATGCGTCGCGACTCCATGAGCGTGGTCGCGAAGGTGGCCAGGCGCTTGCCGGCCTGCTGGATCATCTGGACCTGTCTGCGCTGCTCGTCGCTGAGAGTCCCCGCCATGCCGCTGGCTAGCAGGTCCGAGAAGCCGGTGATCGTCTGAAGCGAGGTCCGAAGCTCCTGCGCGAGGCTCGCGAACACCATGTCGCGAGCGGTCGACGCCTGCTGGAGCTCCGCATTCGCACGGAGCAGGTCCTCGGTCCTCTGTCCGACGATCATCTCGAGGTTCCGTCGGCTCCGCTCCAGCTCCGCTTCCATGCGCTTGCGCTCGGTGATGTCGTTCACCATGAGGTACAGGAGCTGACGACCGCCTACCGTGATGGGGCCGATGCTCACTTCGACGTCACGGACGTGGCCGTTCGAGAGCATGTGCCGGGCGTTGAAGCTGCTTCTGCTGCCCTCGAGCGCACGCTGGAGCTCGGCCTGCACGCTCTCCGCGGCAAGCGCGTCGATCTGCAGGATGCTCATCGTGACGAACTCCTCGTGCGGATACCCGTACATTCCGCACGCGGCAGGATTGGCGTCCACGACCTGGGTCGTGTGCGGTTCTAGCAGCAGGATCGGCACCGCACTCCCCTCGAAGACCGAGCCGTACCGCTGCTCGCTCTCACGCAGCTCGCGACGCGAGACCATGTCGATGAGCGCCCGCGCCGCCTGCCTCGCGACGATGAGGAAGAGGGCCGTCGTGCCGGGAATATCAACGAGCGGTTCGCGCCACAGACCCACGAGCAGGCCCACCTGCCGCCCCGACTGGTTCGCGAGGGCCACGCCCACGAACGCCTCGTACTCTGTGCCACCGACCAGAGGGTCGTCCGGGTATGCAACCGAGAGACCAGACGGCACGCAGGCCAGCCGCTTTCCCCCGAATGTGTCGAGCAGGGTTCCGCGCAGCGGCAGGGTCGGCTTGTCGTACGTTGAGCCGTCCGTTGCCCACCACGCGAGCACTCCACCGTCAGTCGGGAAGTCCGGATCAACCTCAAGGACCGCCACCTGCGCCGCGCCGGCCAACTCGCCGAGGAGCGCGGCGGTGAGATTGAAGTCGTATGACGGGCCCGGTACCATTCCCGCGATCACCTCGCGCAGGCGCTGGCTCGGCATGCTCAGTACGATCACGAGCGCTCCGGCAAGGCTGCCTTCGGCTCCGCGCAGGGCCGAGACGGAGATGGTCGTCTCCGGTGCCTGGCCGTCGGCCAGCCGGATGCGCAGCCGCAGATCGAGGATCGGGTTCGCCTCCTCGCTCCGGGCAGCGATGATCGTCCACAGGTCGGTCCCGTCGTGCGCGAGCACACGCTGCGTTCCGTCCGGCGCCGTCGTGAGGAGCATCGAGGCCATTGCGTTGTTGAGGAACTCGGCTCCCGCGGATCCGTAGATACAGCATCGGGAGCGGCTGTGCCTCTATGAGCGCTGCAAGGTACGGGCGGTAGAGTTGGCCGCGCGCACCGGACTCCTGCGCAGCGGTCAACGCGCCTGACTGGTCTTCGGCCGACACCGCTCCTCCTCCGCAGTCGCGCGAGCCGTCACTCGTGACGATAGCACGCGTCGGAGACGTTCGGGCACCCGCGCTTACGCCTCGGCAGGCGCACGTCCGCGTGTATTCACAAGCGCCACGCCCGCGATGGCGATGGCGCCTCCCACGAGAGAGAGCATCTCGGGCACCTCACCGATCCATACGAACGCGATAAGGATCGCCGAGACGGGCGAGAGATAGAGGAACGCCGAGAGCACCGAGGCGGGCATGCGAGCGAGCGCATACGACCACGCGAGGTACGCCAGCGCGGCGGGGAAGACACCTAGATACACCACCGCGAGCGTTGCCGCCGCCGGCGCGACCGGCAGCTCCGCTGCGAGACCCGGCGCCCACAGGAGCATCGGGACCGTACCGCACCAGATGACGTAGGTGGTGAACTCGAGCGGCCGATACCTGGCAAGCAGCGGTTTGGAGACCACGAAGTACGCGGCGGTCGAGACCGCAGACAGCCCGATGAGCGCCGCGGCCGGCTCGAACCGTACGCCACCGCCCTCACCGAGCGTGATCAGCGCCACACCTGCGAAGGAGATGCCGATACCCGTCCACCCGAGCCCCGTCAGCCGCTCACCGAGCACGAGTGCGGCCATGATGGCTGTGAACACCGGGCCCGATGCGATGATCAGGCTCGCTGCGCCCGCACTCACGCTCTGCTCGCCGAAGTTGAGCGCCACGTGGTAGATGGTGATGCCGAGCGCTCCCGCAAGCGCGATGCGCGGTACGTCACGCCACGCCGGCAGGCGCATGCGCGTCACAAGCGCATAGGCGCCGAGCACGAGCGAGGCGGTCCCGAATCGCAGCAGCGCGAGCTCGCCCGGACCGTAGCCTGTGAGCCCCACCTTGATGCCCGCGAACGCGGATGACCACAGCAGCAAAGTGAGCGCGATCGCAACGGCGGTCTTCGGCTCGAGCGCGCGTCTCACTCGAACTTCAGCATCTTTGCGCCCACGCCGAGGGTCACCGCAGCGAAGCCGAGGAGCACGAGCGTGGGGATCGACGGCGGTCTCGACCCCTTGATTGCGCGCGACCACGTCGGTGAGACCCATCACGGCCCAGCCCGTCGGGGTGAGTTTGGCGATGAACTGCATCACCGGCGCCACCACCTCGAGCGGCCACAGGC
This sequence comes from uncultured Actinomycetes bacterium, assembly GCA_963700295.1. Taxonomy (GTDB): domain Bacteria; phylum Actinomycetota; class Coriobacteriia; order Anaerosomatales; family Anaerosomataceae; genus UBA6100. Next base: position 11,959 of record CAVOWY010000006.1, read on the forward strand.
AACCGCCAAGCATCGCGAGCCCGGTGGAGACGAGAGGTGACAGACCACCCATCTGGTCGCGCGTCCGCACGAGTGCGGAGATCATCACCGCGAGCCCGGTCCCGGCGAGTATGTACGAGCCGAGCACGAGCGCCACGCCGAGCGGGTTCCGACCCCAGGGCACGCCGAAGGCGAGTGCGCCGACGAGCACGAGCACGAGCGCCTGCACCGACGCCGCGAGCACCGTGCCGAGGACCTTCCCGGAGAGGATGGTGCCCCGGCTCACCGGCGCCACCAACAGGCGACGGAGCGTGCCTTGCTCGCGTTCCTCGAGGATGCCACCGGCGCTGCCGAACGTCATGAACAGGATGAACCACACGGTGAAGCCGATCGAGCTCTGCGTGGCGCCTTCGGCGATAACGCTATCACCGCGCACCTCCGAGGCCACGACCGTCTGCCCCTCGGTGTAGATGGGCGGTGTGGGCTTCCATTTGTCATCGGTCCGCTTGTACCAGTCGCCGAAGGTGCCGCTGCCAGGCAGGTTCATGTCAGTCACCATCGTCGCGGCTTCCGCATTGCCCGACATGCGCATCGCGATACCCTGAACGACCGAGAGCACGGCGAAGCCGTTCTGCGAGGTCGGGTTGCGCATGATCTCGATCGTGGCCCCCGTTCCGGACAGGTCGCCGCCGAAGCCCTCGGGCACCAGCACGGCGACGGCCGCGTCGCCCGCCGCGATCTGCGCTTCGGCCTCCTCGCGGGTCACCGCTTCGACCTTCAGCGACTCCTCGGCGTCGATGAGCTCGCCCACCTGCTCGGAGTACTCGCTACCGTCCTCGTCGACGAAGAGCACGCCGACCTCGGTGGCCTGCGCTCCGGCGAACGCAGAGCCGAACAGCATCGTGAGCGCGAGCGGCAGCACTACCACGCCGACCACCTCGGCCGGGTTGCGGAGCAATTGGATCGCGTTCAGCCACGCGAGGGCGAGTATCTTGCGCATCATTCGTACCTCAGCCGCCATACGCCGAACGTGAAGAGCACGAGCCCGATCGCGAGCACCGCGCCGACGTTCGGCAGGACATCTGCGAGCGCTGCGCCCCGCATGAGATCGAGGAAGGAGTTGACCGTCCAGTACACGGGAGAGAGCACCTGTGCGGGAAGCAGCCACGACGGCAGCTGTTCCGCGGGGATCATCGAGCCGCCGAGCGCGGCGAACAGCATGATGAACGCGGGCGAGATGCCGCCGATCGCCCGCTCGGAACGCCCCAGCGCCGCAAGCGTCATCGCCAGGCCGGCAGCTGCGATCGCTTCGGCGAAACCGACGATCACGGTGCCGAGGATGTTCGTCCCCCAGTCCACCCGGAAGAGCAGCATCGTCCCTCCAAGCAGCACGATGAACTGCAACGCAGCGATGAGCAGCACGCCGAGCGCTTTGCCTCCGACGATCGTCACCTTGCTCGCGGGCGTTGCCATCATGCGTGCGAGCGTCTGCTCACGACGCTCGCGAACGAACGAGAACGCGCCGAACATCCCGCCGAAGAGCAGGAACATGCCGGACATCCCGGCGGCGTAGTAGGAGATCATCGAGATCTGCTTCTCGATCTTCACGTCGACCTCGCGCACGGACACCGCATCGAACGACAGCTCGGGCATCGGCGGTGCCGACTCCTGGACGTTCGGATCTGCTGGCGGGATCGCCGGGGCGCCGGACTGCGCGGCTTCCGCGAACGCGTCCTGCAGCGTCTGCATCGCGATGATCTGCGCCGAGGCGTTGGCCACGCCCGCGCGCACCACGCCCGCCCAGATGCCTGCGCTCATCTGCGATCCGGGATCCTGCAGTACCTCGAGCGCGACCGGCTCACCGCTCACGACCTTCTCGCTCAGGTCCTCGGGGATGATGAGTGCAGCCGTGAGATCGCCCTGCTCGACCGCGGTACGGACCGCCTCGGCATCGTCGCGCACGCTGATGTTGAACACCGCATCGATTTCCTCCGCAGACGTGAGGCCCTCGACGAACCGCTCGCCGGTGTCGCCCGCGTCCTGGTTGACGATGGCCACCGGGGCATTGAGCGAGTCGCCCTCGCCGATGCTGCCGAGCGCCGAGCCGAGGATGAAGATGAGCCCGAGCGGCATCGCAAGCATCACGAGCAGCGCGGCGCGATCACGCACCATGATCTTGATGTCCTTCGCGGCGATATCAAGCAGTCGGCTCATCGTCAGTCCCGCAGGCTCTTGCCAGTAAGGTGCAGGAAGACGCTCTCGAGGTTCGGCTCGGTCACCGAGACCGAGTTCACGTGCGCACCCTCGCTCTCGAGTGTGGTGACGAGCTTGCCGAGGATCGAACCACTGCTCGGCGTGAGCACCTGCAGCGCGCTGTCGGTGCGATCGGCCTGCTTCACGCCGGTGATGGCGCGAACCCCCTCGAGCACGCCGTCGCTCACGTCAGTGACCTTCACGTCCACGACGTCCATGCCGCCCACGACTTCACGCAGTTCGTTCAGCGTGCCCGACGCGATGATCTTGCCGTGATCCATGATGGCGATGCGGTCGCAGAGGTACTCGACCTCTTCCATGTAGTGGCTCGTGTAGAGCACCGTCATCCCCGAGGCGTTGAGGCTCTTCACGGTCTCAAGGATGTGGTTGCGGCTCTGCGGGTCGATGCCCACGGTGGGCTCATCCATGAGCAGCACCCTCGGCTTGTGGAGGATGCCGGCGGCGATGTTGACCCGCCGCTTCATGCCTCCCGAGTACTTCTCGATGCGCTCCTTCGCGCGATCCGCGAGACCCGCGAGCTCGAGCGCATCGGCGACGGCTTGCTTGAGCTCGCCGCCCGAGAGGCCGTACATCTGGCCCCAGAACGACAGGTTCTCCGCGGCGGTGAGCGTGGGGTAGAGCGCGATCTCCTGGGGCACGACACCGAGCGCCGACTTCACCGCGCCTGGCGCGGAGGCGACGCTGCTGCCCGCCACGGTGATCGTCCCGGCGGTAGGCTCCAGGAGGCACGAGATCATCGATATCGTGGTGGTCTTGCCCGCGCCGTTGGGACCGAGCAGCCCGAAGACCTCGCCCTCCTCGATGGCAAACGAGACGTCATCGACCGCTGCGAGGTCACCGAAGCGTTTGACCAGGTCACTGACTTCTACGATCGTGCCCATGACACCCCCTGAGTCACTGACGCCCCACCGCTCGTCGTCATATAGCGACCACACACGAACGTTGACAGTGCACTATGATACCCCTCGCATATCAGATTGCACCGGCATCTCGCCCGGACAGCGTCCGGGAGTCCGCGCACTCCGAAAGGATGGGTCCGTGCAGCAGCCCGGAGAGACCCGAAAGCCTCGCAGGACGGTCATCATCGTGGCCATCGTCCTCGGCGTGCTCGCATGCCTCGCGATCTCCGCGATCGCGGTGGGCGTGGCCCTCTTCTGGCCCGTGCGCTCCGAGATCACGATGGTCGAGCCCGGATCGGATCCTGTTGTGATATCCGAGCCGGCCGAGGACACGCCGTCGGGAATCGACTGGGAAGGCGACATGGTGGCTGAGGCCATCCGGAACGCCAACGCGGACTGGGCCGCACACGTGACGAGCGTCGAGAGGCTCACGGTGCTCCGTCGGCCGGTCATCCTCGTGTCCACCGACATCGGACCGGAACAGGCGGACCTCTCCGACCAGATGTCTTCGGGTCTCGCCACCTTCGCTGCGGGGCTCTCCACGTCAGACGGCGACCCCTACACCTTCTCGATACAGGTGCTCTCTTCAGAGGGCGACATGATCGGCCAGGTCGTCGTGACCGATGAGCGCTGGAAGCTCGAGGCCGCGGCAACGCCCACCGACGCCGCGTCGCTCCAGGCGTGGATCGACGAGACGTACGGCTCCGGCTCATCGTCCGCAGAGGCGTGGACCGCCCGCATCATGGGCATCGAAAGCGATGCTAGTGATCCCGACGGCTACATTGTGGTCAGTACCGACCTCGACCCGGCAGTTCCGGGCGACCTGCTGGCCGCGCAGACGATCATCGACGCGGTGAATTCCTCGGGCGCCGACTTCGCCTTCGGCGTGCGGGTCATCTTCGGCGACGGCACCTACGAGTGGAGCAGCCTGATAGACGGCACCGACCCGTACTACGACCGCTAGCCCGCACGCGTCGCGAATCAAGAAACGGCCGGTCCCCATCGGGTGACCGGCCGTGTTCATATCTGGTGGACGAGATCGGATTCGAACCGACAACCCCCTGCGTGCAAGGCAGGTGCGCTCCCGTTGCGCCACTCGCCCGTGGCTCCGCTACCGCGGCAGGACGGCAGTATAGCACCCTGAGAACCTGCGGGGCACCGACACGGACCCGCAACCTCCGCGCCTCCCCCATTTATCGGACACGCCCCGCGAGGGAAACCTCCGCGAAACCACCCGCCCCTAGCGTGGGGTGCGGGAGGCGTTGTGCCTCCCTTCGGACTTCTTTGGACGAAGGAGGCGGTACACATGGAGGCACTACGCTTGGCCCTGCCAAAAGGGCGCAAGGCGTGGGGGGTGTTTCTGGCGAAGGCAGCGATACGGACGATGCTGCTGACGTTCGCAGCGCTGATGCTGATGGTCGGTGTGGCATGGGCGGCGGGTGACCCCACGGGTGCCGAGACCGGCACGATCGCCGATGTGACGGCGGCGACACCAGGCGAGCCCACGCTGGAAGAGGTCGCAGGTGATCTCGGTCATCTCGAGATCTCCACGAACATCTTCTTCGTCATCATCGGCGTGGCGCTCATCTTCTTCATGCAGGCCGGATTCATGCTCGTTGAGACCGGGTTCTGCCGAGGCAAGAACGCTGCACACGTGGCGATGACGAACTTCGTGATCTTCGCCGTGGGCACCCTCGCCTACTGGGCGGTCGGCTTTGCGTTGCAGTTCGGCTCGTTCGGGCCGATCGGTCTGCTTGGCGGAGCACAGGGCGTGCTCAACGGAGACGCCTTCACGCTATTCGGTCAGGCGCTCGCGGGCACCAAGGGCTTCTTCCTCGGCTCGCTCGGTGACGGGACGATGGACGTTGGCGCGTTCGCGTTCTTCCTGTTCCAGCTTGTGTTCATGGACACGGCAGCCACGATCGTCACCGGCGGCATGGCCGAGCGCTGGAAGTTCTCCGCGTTCATCCCGTTCGGCGTCTTCATGGCGGTTGTGACTTACCCGCTCTACGGCATGTGGGTGTGGGGTGGCGGCTGGCTCGCGCAGCTCGGCGTCAACGCCGGACTCGGACACGGCGTGGTCGACTTTGCGGGCTCCAGCGTCGTGCACGCGGTCGGTGGCTTCTCCGCGCTCGCCGGTGCACTCGTCCTCGGTCCGCGTATCGGCAAGTTCAAGTCCGACGGGACCCCGGTGGCTATTCCCGGTCACCACATCCCGATGGCGATCCTCGGCACGATCATCCTCGTGTTCGGCTGGATGGGCTTCAACGGCATGAGCACGCTCTCGGCCGGCGACCTGCGATTCCCGATCATCATCGCCAATACGATGCTGGCCGGCGCCGCGGGCTGCCTCGCGGCCATGTTCCTGGTGTGGAAGCTCTGGGGGCACCCCGACCCCTCCATGACCGCGAACGGCATGCTTGCGGGCCTCGTGGCAATCACCGCTCCGTGCGCGTTCGTCACGCCGTGGGCGGCCGTCATCATCGGTACCGTCGCCGGTCTGCTCGTAGTCGGCTCGGTCATCTTCTGGGAGCGCGTCGTCAAGGTGGACGACCCGGTGGGCGCCGTCTCGGTCCATGGCGTGAACGGACTGTGGGGCATGCTCGCCCTCGGCTTGTTCGCCGATGGCACCTACGGCGCCGGGTGGAACCTCGTTGACGGCGGTGTCACGGGTCTGTTCTACGGCGACGGCGGTCAGTTCGTGGCCCAGTTGATCGCATGCCTGGTAGTGGCCGCGTGGGCCTTCGGCACGATGTACGTCTTCTTCAAGATCCAGTCCAAGCTGACGGGCCTTCGCTCGAGCGAAGCCGACGAGCTGGCAGGTCTGGACGTCACGGAGATGGGCGTGCTCGCCTACCCCGACTTTGCCGGCAGCGGCCCGATGGGCGGCGGCATCCTGACCGAGGTTCCCGTGGGGAGTGATGCGTGATGAAGAAGATCGAGGCGGTCATCCGGCCCGAGCAGCTGGAGGACGTTAAGCATGCGCTGTCGCTCACGGGTCATGCCGGTCTCACGGTGATCGAGGTCAAGGGGCACGGCGTGCAGAAGGGCATCACCCAGCAGTGGCGTGGCCAGGAGTACACGATCGACCTGCTGCCGAAGGTGATGGTGTGGCTCGTGGTGCACGAGCACGAGGTCCGCGACGCGGTGGACGTGATCATCAAGGCCGCACAGACGGGCAGGATCGGCGACGGCAAGATCTTCGTGTCGCCGGTGGAGGACGTGTACCGCGTGCGCACCGGCGAGCGGGGCGCCGAAGCGATCTAGCCTGCGTTCGAACGCAGAAGCGGCGGGTGCGCACATGCGCGCCCGCCGCTTGTCGAATTCAGACACCGGGGCGGCCTTCGCACCGCCCGAGTCGCCCCTCCAAAGGGCCATCCTGAGGAGCTCTTGGCCCGGCAGACGCATTCCCGCCTCCCGGCCGCACCCCTACGGATTCCAGAGGCTTATGCCCGGTACCCCGCACTCCACGTGGTCTTCCACGAACGTAGTGGACTGTACGAACACGCACTCAATCGAGTTGAAGCGAACGGTACACGAACGAACGCTCTCTTACGCACGTGTCCTGCGGGATCCTTCATCGACCACCCCGGTGGAAAACAACACACACCGCTGCTGACCGATACGGTCACCTCGCTTCAAAGAACGGAGCAGGACGCCCTGTTGCGTCCTCAAGAAGTTCGTACCCACCTGCAAGCGCGGCATACCCGCCCGAGCGCTCAGCCTACTTCAGGGCGTCGAGCTTCTCGCGCAGCGCATCTTCGGAGACCTCGCCCACGAGCGTCTCGGCGGTGGTGCCGTCCACGCCCACGAAGACGAAGGTCGGGACGTACTGCACCCGGAAACTCGAGGCGAGCTCAGCGGCCGCCGCGTCGTTCTCGACGTTCATCGCGCGGATCTCGACGGTGCCCTCGTACTCATCGGTAAGCCTGTCGACCACAGGCGCCATCGCTTGGCAGCTGGGTCACCAGTCGGTGTAGAACTCGTACATCACCGGGAGGCCCGATGCCGCGGGTTCGGCCGCAGACACGGCTGCCGAGCCGCTCTCGATCTCGCCGCCCCAGACCGCGATCCCGCCGCCCAGGTCGTAGATGGTCTCGAAACCGAGCGAGCGCAGCGTCGCCGCGGCCTCGGCGCTTCGGCTTCCCGTCGCGCAGTAGAGGGCAATCGGCTCGCCCGTATCCCATGATGCCGCCGCTGCCGCGAGTTCGCTCATCGGCACGTTGAGCGCTCCGGGGATGTGCCCCATCTCGAACTCGCCCACCGTGCGAACGTCCACCAGCCGGACGCCGTCGCTGATGAGCTCCTGCATCTCACCGCTGTCGACGAGGCCACCCGACGCGCCACTTGAACCCAGGGTGAACGCTGCCGCAACCAACACGACGAGCCCCAGGGCAAGGGCGATCCACTTCGCGCGACTCATCTCACTCCCTCGTTCGGCGCGGCTCACCGGCGTCCGCGCTATCAGCTCAAGCAACCTGCGTGCCGCATTCGCTCCGACGCCCGCGGACGCTCAAACGTGGCACAATGTGCAGTGGACCCCGCCGCATCCGAAGACGTGTCACGCGGACACGGGAGAGACAGGGCATGGATCGCATCGGAGAGCCGAACGGCATTCCGCTTCCTGAAGGTGACGAGCCTCTCCGCGGCGAACTCCTCGGCATGGACCGCCTCGCATCGGCGGCCCGGGAACTCGCCCGTGCGCAGGCGTGGACCCGCTCGAGGACCCGCTGCGAAGACACCCCTTCTGCAGCTGATCGACGCCGCCGAGCGGGAACTGGCCGGCGTGTACCGCATACTCGCTGCCGATGTCCGCGACGACACGCCCGTGTCTCCCGCCGCCGAGTGGCTGCTCGACAACTTCTACCTCATCGAGGAGCAGATCACGCTCGTCCGCGACGACCTGCCGGCGAACTACGGCGCCGAGCTTCCCCGGCTCGAGAACGGCGCGTTCGCCGCGTACCCCCGCATCTTCGAGGCGATCGTCGCGCTCGTGGTGCACACCGACTGCGCGCGTGGACCGCGAGGGGCTCGAGCTGTTCATCATGGCGTACCAGGATGTCTCGCCACTCTCGATCGGCGAGGTCTGGGCGGTGCCGATCATGCTCCGCATCGCCCTCATCGAGAACCTGCGTCGGCTGGCCCGGCGCGTGCTCGAGGCCCATCAGGCCATCGTGGGCGGCAACCGGTTCGCCGACAGCATCATCGTCGCGGCCGATGAGGGTCCCGAGGCGGTCGCCGCGCGCATCGCCGAACTCGACCGCGCTCACGCCGAGATGCCCGCGCCGTTCCTCGTACGGCTCTCCCAGCGGCTCGCCGGCCAGGAGGTGGTGCTCGCGCCGCTCGCGGACTGGCTCCAGGCCACGCTCGAGCGGCGCGGTGACGACCTCGCCCGGCTCACGCAGGCAACGCACCAGCAGCAGGCCGCCGATCAGGTCTCGGTCGCCAACGCCATCACCAGCGTCCGGTTCATGGACGGCTTCGAGTGGCGCGAGTTCTTCGAGGACGCGAGCCTCGTGGAGCACATCCTGCGCGAGGACCCGGCCGGCGTGTACGCCCGCATGGACTTCGTCAGCCGCGACCGCTACCGGCACGCGATCGAGGGCATCGCCCGCCGATGCGAGCACAGTGAGATCGAGGTCGCCGAGGCTGTCGTCAGCCACTGCCCTCGAGGCGCTGCGCCTCGACGCGGCCGACGCGCCTGCGCAGCCACGTCGGCTTCTACCTCGTGAGCGGCGGGCGTTACGCGCTTCGAGCAGAGCATCGGCTACCGCCCGCCGCCCGCGAGCGTCTCTACCGTGGCCCCCTCGCCGCGCGCGGCGCGATCTACTGGGGCATGCTCGCGGCTGCTCACAGCGCTTCTCGCCGGCGGGTGCGCTGCGGTCGACCTACGCCGTGACCGCAGGCGTCTGGCCTGCGTTCTCGCTCGGGCTCCTTTCGACTCGTGCCGGTCTCCGAGGTGGCCCTCACCGTGGTCAACCGCCTCGCCGCATGGCTGTGGCCCGCGCGCACCCTGCCGAAGATCGACCACCGCCAGCCGGTGTCCGGCGCCCACTGCACGCTGGTCGTCGTACACGGCACTGCTCACCTCGGCGAAAGCCGGCGCAGCACGTGCATCGACAACATGGAGATCGGCTACCTCGCGAATACCGACCACAACGTCCGGTTCGCGGTACTCGCGGACCTCAAGGGCGCGCGCCGAGCAGCGACCTGCCGGCGGACGACGCGGTCATCGAGGCCGCGCGGCGCGGCATCGCGGTCCTCAACGACCGGTACGGTATGCCGGGCGAGCGCCCGTTCGGCCTGTTCGTGCGCGGCCGCACCTGCAGCGAGCACGACAAGACATGGATGGGCTGGGAGCGCAAGCGCGGCGCACTCGCCGAGTTCTGCAGCCTGCTCCGGGGCGCCACCGACACCTCGTTCGAGGTCGTGGACGGCCGACGCGGCGCATCTTCCCCGGCGTCACGTTCGTCATCACGCTCGACACCGACACGGTGCTGCCGCGCGACGGCGCCCGCAAGCTCATCTCCACGATCGCGCACCCGCTCAACCGCGCGCAGCTGGACCCGGTCAGCGCGCACGGTCCGGCGCGGCTACGGCCTCGTCCAGCCGCGCGTGTCGATGTCGCTCGAGGGCGCCGACGGCAGCCTGTTCGCGTGGCTCTACTCGGGGATCACCGGCGTCGACCCCTACGCCGGCGCCGTATCGGACACGTACCAGGACGTGTTCGGCGAGGGGTCGTTCACCGGCAAGGGCATCTTCGAGGTGGACATCTTCAACGCCGTGCTCGGCGACCGCTTCTGCGAGAACACGCTGCTCTCGCACGACCTGCTCGAAGGCTCGTACCTGCGCACGGCGCTGGCCTCGCGACGTGGAGGTGCTCGACGACCAGCCCGCGAGCTACATCTCGCACTGCGCGCGGCTCCACCGCTGGGTGCGCGGCGACTGGCAGACCCTGCCGTGGCTGTTGCCCGCGCGTCCCCACGCCGGACGGCACGCGAGACGCAATCCGCTCACGCGGCCTGCACCGTTGGAAGATCGTCGACAACCTCCGACGGAGCGCTCTATCCGCCACTGATGATGCTCGTTCTCGCTCGCGGGATTCGCGCTGCTGTCCGAAGGCGCACTGGGTCTGGCTCGCTACTCGTGCTGGTGCTTCTCGTGCTTCCCGCTCTACTTCGGCCTCGCGGACTCGATGTTCTTCCGTCGCCCGCCGGCCGACACGCGCAGCGACCGCGACGACGTTCGTCTCGGACCTGCGGCGCGACGTACTCCGCAACGCGCTGAACATCGCGGTTCTGCCGCATCAGGCGTACGTGATGACCGACGCGATCGGCCGCGCGCTGTGGCGCATGACCGTCTCGCACCGCAACTTGCTCGAGTGGGAGACCGCCGCCGAGTCCGAGCGACGGCTCGGCGCCTCGACGCTCGCCGCCTTCGTCCGGCGCATGTGGCCTGCCAGTGCGATCACACTCGCAGCTGCGGTGCCGATCGCACTCGGCCCGGGCGGCCCGCATGGCACTGCTCGCCGCCGCTCCGCTCCTCGCTGCTGTGGCTCGCGAGCGCCCGCGGCCGCGTGGCGCGCGAGCACGCCCACGCCCGAGCCCGACTCCGGCGTGACCTCCGCCGACGTGGCCGTCATGCGGCGCGTCGCGCGCAAGACCTGGCGCTTCTTCCAGACCTTCGTCACTCCCGAGGACCACTACCTCGCACCCGACAACTACCAGGAGGACCCGAAGGACGAGGTGGCGCACCGCACCTCGCCCACGAACATGGGTCTGCAGCTTCTGTCGTACGTGACCGCCTACGACCTCGGCTACCTGACCGTCGCGGGCTTCGTCGAGAGCGTGTCCCGCACGCTCGCGACGCTCACCGGGCATGGAGCGCTTCCGCGGCCACTTCTACAACTGGTACGACACCCGCACGCTCCAGCCGCTCCGGCCCACCTACGTCTCCACGGTCGACTCGGGCAACCTGGCCGGCCACCTGCGTGGCGCTCCGGGTGGCGATGCTCGAGATCTCCGAGCGGCCGCTGCTCGACACCGCCACACTCGACGGCATCGCCGACACGGTGCGGCTCGCACTCGAGGACCTGCAGGCCGCACGGTCCGTCATCGCGGCGGTAGCAGCCGCTCTCGACGAGGTGCGCACGGCGCTCGAAGAGGTCATCCGCCGCATCAGCCTCGACACGCCGCCCGACGAACCTCGGCGAGTGGCTCGCTTCTGCTCGAGGGGCTCGCCGCGCTCACCGGAAGCGCTCAACAGCCGCATGGCGCGGCCCTGCGCACGGCGATCCCGACAACGCCGCACTCGCGTGCGGCAGCCGCGATCAGTTCGACGACGCGGCTGCGGCGGTGCGCGCGCCACTCGACCTCATCGGCACCTGCGCGCCGTGGGCGCGCGAGGTGCTCGCCGCCGCCGGCTCGCATGCAGGCGAGCCCGATCCGGCGCTCGCACCGCTGCTGTCGTTCGTGCCGAGCCTCGTCGGTCTCGCCGAGGGCCTCGACGACGCGCTCGTGCGCGCTCGATGCGGCTGGCCGCCGGCGACGAACCGCGGACGCGGCAGTGGGCCGCGCGCGTGGCAGCCGGCATCCGCGGCGGCCGCGCGACGTCGGTGGCGCTGCTCGCCGAGCTCCGCCTCGGCGCCGACATCGCCCGCGAGATGTGGAACCACACCGACTTCGCGATGCTGTTCGACGAGAGCCGGCATGCTCTTCTCGATCGGCTTCAACGCCGCCGAGGGCCGCCTCGACGACTCCTACTACGACATGCTCGCGAGCGAGTGCCGCCTCGCGAGCTTCCTCGCGGTCGCCAAGGGCGAGATCCCGCAGGAGCACTGGTTCCGGCTCGGCCGCGCTATCACGCGCACCGAAGGCGGGACGGCGCTCGTGAGCTGGAGCGCGAGCATGTTCGAGTACCTCATGCCGCTGCTCGTGATGAAGAGCTGGCCCGACGACGCTGCTCGATCGCACCTACAAGAGCGTCGTGCGCCGGCAGATCCAGTACGGCGCGCCAGCGCGGCGTGCCGTGGGGCGTGTCCGAGTCGGCGTTCAACGCCAAGGACGTCGAGCTCACCTACCAGTACCAGGCGTTCGGCGTTCCCGGCCTCGGCCTCAAGCGCGGTCTCTCGGCCGACGTGGTCGATCGCGCCGTACGCCACGGTGCTCGCGCTCATGGTCGCGCCGCGCGCGGCGCTCGACAACATGACCGCGCTCGCCGGCCAGGGCGCCGAGGGCCGGTACGGCTTCTACGAGGCGATCGACTACACGCCGGGCCGCGTGCCGGCCGGCAAGCGAGCGGGCGATCGTGCGCGCGTACATGGCGCACCACCAGGGCATGAGCTTCGTCTCGCTCGGCAACATGCTCACCGGCTTCCGGATGCAGGACCGATTCCACGCCGACCCGCTCGTCGGCTCGGCCGAGCTGCTGCTCCAGGAGCGCGTGCCGCGGCGCATCCAGCTCGCCCAGCCCCGTGTGGAGGAGGTCGAGTTCGTGCGGTCGGTGCGGGAGACGCCGCCGCCGGTCGACGCGCGCCTATCCGCTCGGCAGACACGCGCGTGCCGGCCACGCACTTCCTGTCGAACGGCAACTACTCGGTCATGGTCACCAACGGGGGCGGCGGGTACAGCCGCTGGAAGGACCGCACCGTCACGCGCTATCGCGAGGACATCACCCGCGACTGCTGGGGCACGTTCTTCTACCTCAAGAACGTGGAGACCGGCCGGGTGTGGTCGGCCACCTTCCAGCCATCGCTCGCCGAGCCCGACGACTACCACGTGACCTTCTCGGCGGACAAGGCGGACTACCGGCGGCTCGATGGCGACGTCGAGACGCACACCGAGGTGATCGTCTCGCCCGAAGACGACCTCGAGGTCCGGCGACTCACAATCGCCAACCACGGCCACGAGCCGCTCGCGCTCGAGGTCACGTCGTACCTCGAGGTGACGCTCGCTCCCCAGGGCGCCGACCACGCACACAAGGCGTACAGCAACCTGTTCGTGGAGACCGAGGCGGTCGACGAACTCCGGACGCTGCTGTTCACGCGCCGGCCGCGCTCCGAACACGAGTGGCGCCACTGGGGCTTCCACATGCTCGCCTGCGAGACGCGCGGCAGCTGCTCGTGGTCCTACGAGACCGACCGTGCGGCGTTCCTCGGCAGGCTGCGCACGCCGTCGAGCGCGCACGCGGTCTGGGATGACGTCCGGCTCACCGGCACGACCGGCGCGGTGCTCGACCCGATCTGCTCCATCCGCCAGCCCGTCGTGGTGGCGCCCGGCGAGACCGTGCGGCTGGCCTTCATCACCGGCGTGACCGACTCGCGCGAGCGGGCGCTCACGCTCGCCGAGAAGTACCAGGACATCATCACGGCTCAGCGGGCGGCGGACCTCGCATGGTCCACCAGCCAGATCGAGCTCCGCGACCTCGGCATCACGCCGGAGGAATCGGTCACGTTCCTGCGTCTGGCCTCGCGCATGTTGCTCACCGACCCCTACTCGCGCCTCAAGTGCCTGACCGAGACCGAGAACCGGCTCGGGATGTCGGGTCTCTGGCAGATCGGCATCTCCGGCGACGACCCGATCCTGCTCGTGACGATCGACCGGCTCGAAGAGGCCCCGATCGTGCGCCAGGCGCTCCTCGCGCATCAGTACTGGCGGAGCAAGGGCTTCGTCTCCGATCTCGTCATCCTCAACACCAAGCCGAGCGCCTACTCCTCGGAACTCGACGGCCGTCTGCGCATGCTCATGCGCACCGCGCACGCGCTCCAGCTCGCGGACAAGCCAGGCGGCGTGCACCTGCGCACCGCCGACCAGATGGCTCCCGAGGTCCGCAACCTGCTCGAGAGCGTCTCCCGGGTGCTCATCACCGGTGACGGCGGACCGATCGCGCTGCAGCTCAACCAGCGCGCGCGCTACCCCGAGCACCCCGACCGTTTCGTGCCCACCCGCGAGGCCGAAGCGTACCCGGTCACACCGGTCGCGCGGCCCGCACTGGCGTTCGACAACGGCTACGGCGGGTACGACCGCGAGCGTGATGAGTACGTGATCGTACTGGACGGCCGCCGGACCACGCCTGCGCCATGGGTGAACGTGATCGCCACGCCTCGCTTCGGCACGCTCGTCTCCGAGGCCGGGATCGGGTGCACGTGGGCCGAGAACAGCCACGAGAACCGCATCACGACGTGGAACAACGACCCGGTGTCCGACGGCAGCGGCGAGTGCATCTACCTGCGCGACGAGGAGACCGGCGAGTTCTGGAGCCCCACACCGCTTCCGGTGTGGGAGGACGGCACGTACATCGTGCGCCACGGACGCGGCTACTCAAGCTTCGAGCACGAAGGACATGGCATCAGCCACGCGCTCGACTGGTTCGTCGCCGCCACAGACCCGGTGCGCATCGCGCGCCTCCGGCTCACCAACACGGGTGACCGCACCCGCCGCCTCTCTGCCACGCACTTCGTCGAGTGGAGTCTCGGCGACTCGCGCAGCAAGGCGCAGCAGCGCGTGGTCACGTGGTGGGACGAAAGCGCCGAGATGCTGATGGCGCACAGCTGGTTCAACCTGGACTTCCCCGGCCGGCCGGCGTTCCTCGCATGCAGCGGCACGGTCGGCTCGTACACCGCAAGCCGCACCGAATTCATCGGCCGCAACGGCATCCCCGCCTCCCCGGAAGCGATGCGTCGCCGCAACCTCGGCGCGCAGACAGGCCGCTTCCACGACAACTGCGGCGCGCTCATGCACACGCTGGAGCTCGCGCCCGGCGAGACCGCCGAAGTGGTCTTCATGCTCGGACAGTGCGAGACGGTCGAGGCCGCGCACGCGCTCGTCACTCGCCTTCGCGCGCCCGGTGCCGCCGAATCCGAGCTCGAGGCGGCACGCGCGGAATGGCGCGGGCTGCTGGGCACGATCCAGGCGCGGACGCCGGACGAGAGACTGGACTTCATGGTCAACGGGGCGGCGCTCTACCAGTCGCTCGCGTGTCGCGTGTGGGGCCGCACAGCCACCTACCAGTCATCTGGCGCGTACGGCTTCCGCGACCAGCTCCAGGACAGCCTGGCGCTGCTCGACGTTCGGCCGGAACTCGCGCGCGAGGTGATCGTCGAGGCGTCGCGCCGCCAGTTCCCCGAAGGCGACGTGCTGCACTGGTGGCAACCGGTTTCCGGCCGCGGCGTGCGCACGCGCTTCGTGGACGACCGTCACTGGCTCGCCTATGTGACCGCCGAGTACGTCCTCGCCACGGGCGACACCTCGGTTCTCGACGTGGAGACGCCATACCTTGAGGGCGCGGCGGTCCCGGCAGACCGCGAGGACCTCTACTTGCAGCCGAACCCCTCCCTCGAGGTCGCCTCGGTCTACGACCACTGCATGGCTGCGCTCCGTCTCGCCCCACTCGGCATGCATGGACTGCCCCTCATGGGCGGCGGCGACTGGAACGACGGCATGAACCGCGTTGGCATCGGCGGCCAGGGCGAAAGCGTCTGGATGGCGTGGTTCCTCGACGTGACGTTCCGTTCGTTCGCCGGGGTCTGCGCGCTGCGTGGCGACACCGAGGGCGCGGCGGAGTTGCGGGCGCGCGCCGATGCACTCGTCTCCGCGATCGAGCGGAGCGCATGGGACGGCTCGTGGTACCGGCGCGCATTCTTCGACGACGGCACCCCGCTCGGCACCGCTGAGGCCACCGAGTGCCGGATCGACGCCATCGCACAGGCGTGGTCCGTGCTCTCGGGCCGGGCCGATCGCGATCGCGCCCGGCGGGCGATGGAGTCCGTCGAGGAGCAGCTCGTCAGGTGGGACGACGGGCTCGTCAGGCTGCTCACCCCGCCTTTCGACGCGATGACGCACGACCCCGGCTACATCAAGGGCTACGTTCCGGGCGTGCGCGAGAACGGCGGGCAGTACACGCATGCCGCACTGTGGGTCGCGCTCGCGTATGCGCGGCTCGGCGACGGCGACGAGGCTGTCTCGCTGCTGGACCTGCTCAACCCGCTCTCGCATGCGCTCGATGCCGAAGCGGTCGAGCGATACAAGGTCGAGCCGTACGTGGTGGCTGCCGACGTGTACGCGGTCGACCCGCATACCGGGCGCGGCGGCTGGACCTGGTACACCGGCTCGGCCGCATGGTTCTTCCGGGTGGCAGTGCGCGGCATCCTCGGCCTTCGCACCGTTGCCGAGTCAGGCGCGCGCTACCTCGAATTCGACCCGTGCATCCCAAAGGACTGGGACCGCTACTCGATGACCTACCGGTTCGGCTCCACGACCTACGCGATCACGGTGGAGAACCCGCGCGGCGTCAACCGCGGCGTCTCGCACGTCACGCTCGACGGGCAGCGTCTTGCCGAGGGGCGCGTGCCGCTCATCGACGACGGCGCAACGCACGAGGTAGTCGTGGGGTTGATCGGCGCGTAGCGGGTTCGGCTAGCGGTCCTGCCCCGTCCAGCGAGGGTGCATGAGGCGCATGAAGCGCTGGCTGCCGAGGAGTGCGCGGGCCCGAAGAAGCGAACGAGCGTATGCGGCCACCGGGTACCGCAGGCGGTCCGAGGGGTCCATGATCGCTGCCCAGACCTCGTCGGCCGCGTCGGCCGCGCTCGTACGCTTCTTGACGCTCGCCCCGAAACTGTTCATCGCCCGAAGGTACGGAGCGTAGGGGCCGGACGGCTCGGCACGGTCGTTCATCGCCCGGTAGATGGGCGTCTCGATGTAGCCGGGTTCGACGATCTTCACGCGCACGCCGAAGGGCATGAGTTCATGCCACAGTCCCTCACTGAACCCCTCAAGCGCGTGCTTGGTGGCGTTGTAGACCGTGAAGAACGGGAATACGAAGCGCCCGCCGATCGAACTGACATTCACGATCGTCCCGCTGCCCCGCTCGCGCATGGCCGGGAGCATCGCGCCCGTCAGTTCGATCGCGGAGAACGTGTTCACTTGAAAGACGTCGCGAAGGGTCTCTGCCGGCACCTCTTCGACCGGCGCGTAGACGACGTACCCGGCGTTGTTGACGAGCACGTCCGGCGCGCCGTTATCGGCGACGAACCGCTCGGCGAAACTACTGACCGCGTGCGGGAACTTGAGTTCGAGGCGACAGACGGTCACCTCGGCGGGCAACCCGTTGGCTTCGGCGCTCGTGTCGTCGCGCACGGTCCCGAAGACGGTCCACCCCGCCGCGTGCGCCCGAAGCGCAAGCGCTTGCCCCAGCCCGGAGGAAACCCCGGTGATCAAGATCGACGGCATGGCGCCGCACTCCTTCCTTGAGCCTCGCACACTAGTGAGTATCCCCGAACGACGGGGCTGGCGGAATGGCCGGACGCTTTGACGCACGGACGGCGGGGGCGCACAATCTGCACAACGCCAGCCGCCCATCTTCATGCGAGGAGATCTCATGGACGACTACTCCGGCCAGAACCCGGCCCCCGGCACGCCTCCACCGCCCTCCTACCCCCAGCAGCCTCCCGCGCCGGCATACCAGCAGCCGGCTCCACCGACGCCCGCCGCGCCACCCGCGGCCGGCTACGCACCTGCCCCGGCCGGCTACGCGCCCGCACCTGCGGCGCCGCCGAAAAAGAAGAAGACCTGGCTGTGGATCGTCCTCGCCATCGTCGGTCTGGGCCTACTCGGCTGCATCGGCCTTACTATCGCCGGCGTCTCCCTGTTCAGTGCGGCCGCCGAGCCGGGCGCGTCGATCGACGCGATCAACCAGGCAGCACTCGATAGCGACACCGCCACGTTCGAGAAGTACTTCGACTCGGAGTCGGTGTCCCGCTCGGCGTACTCCGACTTCATCGACTACGTGAAGAGCACGCCGGACTACGAGTCCCTCGTCACCGAGCTCGGCGAGGAAGAGGCCGACCGCATGCTGCGTGAGGACATCCTCCCCGAGGACGCGTTCGTGGACGAGATGATGGGCGAGTTCAGCGTGGATGCGCTCGAAGAGGGCCAGGTGCCCTTCCCGAACTACACCACCACCTCTACGTCGATCGAGAACAGCACCGCCGAGATCACGATCGTCACGATCGAGGAGGGTGAAGAGGTCACCTACGTCCTCGGCATGGTCAAGGAGACCGTCGGCGATGAAGACATCTGGCGAGTGACCGAGATCAAGAACATCGCCGATATGCTTGAAGAGGATCTGTAGCCGCAGGGCTGCTGCACCTCTGAGGGGTTGTGCAGGAAGTGCGGTCGCCCCCGGCGGCCGCACTTCCGCGTTTCGGTCACGCGCCCGCAGGTGGAGATGATCTTCTCGACCTGCTGCGCTACTGATCTGACATTTCGGCGTTGACGCTCGGTGCACGGTCGCCCTAGCATCGTCGGTGATGACTCATGTGACTCGAGGGGGCACTGATGGCCGAGTTCAAGTTCTCCGACAACTACACGGACCTGAGCGAAGAGGACGGTGCGCGCGCGGGCTTCCAGTTCGAGTTCAACTGCGAGCGGTGCGGAGACGCGTGGCGCAGCGAGTTCATCCCGTTCAAGGCCGGTCAGGCTGCCGAGTGGGTCGGCAAGGCCGCCGGCATCTTCGGCGGGGTCCTCGGCAACGTGAGCGACGTGGCCGACGGCGTGTCCGACAAGGCGTTCGGTCTCGAGCACGACAAACAGTTCCAGCTCGCCATCGAGGCGGCACAGGTCCACTTCCATCGGTGCCCCAAGTGCACCAACTACTTCTGCGACGCCTGCTGGAACGAGGAGGCCGGCCTGTGCCTGAACGACGCGCCCTCTGCGGAAGTCGAGATCGAGAGCGCGTTCGCGGCGGGCAGGGTGCAAGCTGCGGGCGAGAAGGCGGCGCTCGCCGGCATCCACGAGGGTAAACACATGGACGTGAAGGAGCGGGCACAGCTCGTGTGCCCCGCATGCGGCGCCGAGACGAAGGGCGCCAAGTTCTGCCCCGAGTGCGGCCAGAAGCTGGCGCAGAAGGCGTATTGCCCCGAGTGCGGCGCGGCTGTGCCGGAGAACGCGAAGTTCTGCCCGGAGTGCGGCGCGAAGAAGGAATGAGGCGGCGCTGGATCCGAGCGCCGGATGCAGGAAGGCCCCGGTCGCCCGGGGCCTTCTCGTGTGGTTCATGGTGGGCCCAGGAGGACTTGAACCTCCGACCTCACGGTTATCAGCCGTGCGCTCTAGCCAGCTGAGCTATGGGCCCGCGCTGCGAACAGCCTGGATACCATAGCCTACGCCTCGAAGCAGCGTCAAGAATCGCGGGCGTCCTGTCACTGAGACGAGGACTGTGCGCCGCCGGGGGCCGTCAAACTCGCACAGGAACATGCCCTGCCAGGTGCCGAGCAGCCATCTTCCCGCCGTCGATCGGCACCGTCACGCTGGAGCCCATGAGCGATGCCTTGATGTGCGCATCCGCGTTGCCCTCGGCGTGACGCCACCCCCCGGTGCGCGGCACCAGGCGCTCGAGCCCACTGAGGATATCGGTGCGTACGTCCGGGTCGGCCGCCTCATTGATGGTGAGACCGGCGGTCGTGTGCGGGCAGTACACGAGCACGCGCCCCGATCCTATCCCCGCCCCGCGCACGGCGGCAGCTACCTCGGCGGTGATGTCCACCATCTCCTCGCGGTGCTGTGTGCGGACCTCGAGCTCCATGCGGCCTCCCCTCCCTGCCAGCGTACACGCCGCGTGACCGGTCCACCATACGGGCATGATAGGGTTGTGGACACGACCGACGAAGGAGACATGCATGCTTCTGGTCCAAGTCGCGGGACTAAGCCTCGATGCCAGCACTGAGCAGCCGGTACTGCTGCTGGCGCCCGCTGACAACTCCGCCGACGCGGGCGAGATCAGGCGTGCGCTCCCAATCTGGATCGGTCATGCCGAGGCCACCGCCATACTGCTCGCCATCCAGGGCATCGAGCCACCGCGCCCCATGACGCACGACCTGCTCAAGACCGCTATCGAGGCGGCGGGATTCCTGGTAAGCCGCGTCGAGATCACGCGGCTCGAGGCAGGCACCTTCTATGCGGCGCTCGTGATGCGCGGCGAAGATCGCGAGATCGCCATCGACGCGCGCCCTTCGGACTCGATCGCGCTCGCCCTGCGGTTCGGTTGCCCGGTCTACATCGCCGAGGAGATCTTCGAAGAGGCCGCGGTAGCGGTGACCGAGGTCGATGAGGAGGAAGAGGTCGAGCGCTTCCGCGACTTCCTCGACCACGTCGACCCCAGCGACTTCATGTCCTGATCGCGCGAGCAACCCGCTCCGGAAGCCTTACTCGTAGCGGAGCGCCTCGATGGGATCGAGCTGGCTCGCCTTCCATGCCGGGTAGACGCCGAAGAACACGCCCACGCCCACTGCGAAGAAGAACGACATCGCAACAGCCCACGGCGTTACGTTCGTCGGCACCGGGCTCGTGATCTCGATGAGCGCCGCGCCACCCCATCCGAGCGCGATCCCGAGGATGCCGCCGAGGATCGAGAGCGCCACCGCCTCGATCACGAACTGCGAGAGGATGTCGTAGGTGCGTGCGCCCACCGCCTTGCGGATGCCGATCTCGCGGGTGCGCTCGCTCACGCTCACCAGCATGATGTTCATGATCCCGATGCCGCCCACGAGCAGCGAGATGCCCGCGATGCCCGCGAGCATGTACGTGAGCATTCCAAGCAGGTCGGAGAGGATGCCGAGCGTCTGCTCCTGGGAGAAGACGGTGAACTCGTCGCCGAACGTGGGTTTGAGCGCCCGCTGGATCTCGCGCCTGACCGAGTCGACCTCCTCGGGGTTGGCCGCCTTCACGACGATGGTGGAGATGTCGTTATCGCCGAAGAGCTTCTGCGCGGTCGTGATCGGGATGTAGACCTGCAGGTCCTGATCGCCCGCGAGACCGCCGCCCATGGACTCGTAGTGTCCGATGACGGTGAAGCGCTGGCCGTTCAGAGTCACCTGCTTGCCGAGCGGGTCCTGGTTCGGGAAGAGCTCGGTCGCGGCCCGGTAGCCGAGCGCGATGACGCGCGATGCCGCCTGGACCTCGCTTCGGCGATAGTGACGGCCCCCCGCCAGTTCCGAGGTGAAGACCTCGCTCCCGTACTCGTTGCCGCCCGCGACCACCACGCGCAGCGACCGGTTGCCGGCCTTTATCGTGGCGCTCGTCTGCATGACCGGCACCACGGCGCTTGCGCCTTCAACGCGGCGCTGCAGCGTCTCCGCATCGTCGAGCGTGAAGTATCGCGACGGCGGACCACCGCTATCCATGCCGACGCTGTACTGACCGGGAATGACGAACAGCAGGTTCGAGCCGAGGCCCTCGAGCGAGCCGGTGACCTCGTCTTGGACGCCCGTTCCGATACCCACGAGCAGGATGACTGCCGCCACGCCGATGATCACGCCGAGCATGGTGAGCAGGCTCCGCGCCTTATTGGCGGCAAGCGCACGAATGGCGATGCGGAAGCTCTCGACGAAGTTCACTCGTCCGCCTCCCCCGCCTCGTCATCCGCGTCCATCGCGGCCACCTCATCGGCTGCGATGATCCGCGACTCGACTGCGACATCCGAGCGTACCCGCCCGTCGAACATGCTGATCACGCGCTCGGCATGACGCGACACGCGGTCGTCGTGCGTCACGAGCACGACAGTGATCCCCTGTTCGTGCAACTCCTGAAGCGTCGCCATGACCTCCACGCCCGACCGGGAGTCGAGGTTGCCGGTGGGCTCGTCGGCAAGCACGATGCTCGGACTGTTCACGAGCGCCCGCGCGATCGCCACGCGTTGCTGCTGGCCACCCGAGAGCTGGCTCGAGAAGTGCCCCAGCCGATCGCCGAGGCCCACCATCTCGAGCGCTTCCTTCGCGCGCCGTGAACGCTCGGTGCCGGCGACCCCGGCGTAGACGAGCGGCAGTTCGACGTTCGCGAGCGCGCTCGTGCGCGGGAGCAGGTTGAACGACTGGAAGACGAAGCCGATGTGCTTGTTCCGCAGTGCCGAAAGCTGGTTCGGCGACATCTCGGACACGTCCTCGTCATCGAGGATCACCTGCCCGGTGCTGGGCCGGTCGAGCAGTCCGACGATATGCATCAGCGTGGACTTGCCCGAGCCCGAGGGCCCCATGATGGAGACCATCTCGCCCCGGTGGATGCGCACGTCAACGCCGCGCAGCGCGTTGACCTCGATGCTCTCGAGCACGTAGGTCTTCGTCACATCACGCGTTTCGAGAACGACGTGGGGCTCGGCGGGGCGTCCGGTCATCGGCTACTCAGCCCGGACCCGGTCGCCGTCGCTCAGATCGCCGACGCCGCTCACGATGACCTCGTCGCCCTCGGCAAGCCCGCCGAGGATCTCCACGCGGGTCTCCGTCAGACGGCCGACCTCGATCTCGGTCCGGGTGGCCCGTCCGTCCACGATCCGGTACACGAAGCTCGCACCGTCCGCTTCGAGCAGCGCCTCGACCGGCATCGTGACCGCGCTCCCGATGGTCTCGACCTCGATCTCGACCGAGCCGTTCATGCCGAGCAGCACGGCCGCGTCACCGGGCTCGAACAGCAGGCGCACAGGAAACGCCGTGCCGCCGGTGGGCGTCGTCACCGCCTCGCGACCGATGCGGTCGACTGTGGCCGTGAACTCGCGGTCCATGATGCCGTCGAGCGAGATGACCGCCTTCATGCCGGGCTCGACCCGCACTACGTCGGTCTCGTCGACTTGCGAGGCGAAGGCGAGCGTGTCGAACGAGACGATCTCAAAAGGCGCGGAGGCGGGCGTGACCGACGAGCCCACCGAGAGGGTGCTGCTTGAGCCTCGCGCCGCTCGAGAAGCCGGCGCCGGTGAGCAGCGATGCCGAGGCGCCCGATCCCGAGAACAGCACCACGCCGCCGACGGGCGCGACGATCTCCGCCCGGTCGAGCGTGTCGTTGGCGTACGAGAGCGCCGCCTCGGCGGCAGAGACCGCTGCGTTGGCGGCAGCGAGCGCGGTGCTCACGTTCGAGGCCTTCGCGAGCGCGTCGCGCTGCGACACCGCCGCGAGGTAGCCCGCGTACGCCTGGTCGCGCGCGATCTTCGCCTGTGCGATGGCGGCGCTGTTGTTCTGCGCCGCGAGCAGCATGGCGAGGCCGGTCTGCGCGTCGATGAGGTTCGCCGCAGCCTGGTCGCGCACGATCGCGAGCGCGGCAAGGGTGGATTCGAGGGTCGCGTCCCGCGGGAGCGGTGCCGGCAGGTACACGCCGTTGTAGAAGCTGTCGTACGCCGTCTGTGCGGTATCTGCCGCCGTCTGCGCAAGGGCCACGGCCGCCTGCGCCTGGGCGATATCGCTTGCACGTCGGCGCGCCCACACCCGCCAGCGCGGCCTCGTACGCCGCGTTCGCGAGCGAGTAGGCCGACCATGCCGCGTCCACGCCGGCCTGCGCGGCCTTGAGGTCCGACGAACCGGGGGCCGCTGCCGTGACAGCATTGCGCTGCGCGATGGCACCCTGATATGCAGCCTCGGCCTGCGCGATCTGTATCTCGATGGGCGCCGTGTCCATCACGGCGAGCACCTGGCCGGCGATGACCTCGTCACCCTCGGCCACCTCGATGCTTGCAAGCGTGCCGGTCGTCGGCGGATAGACAGCGGCCCGGGCCTCGGCCTCCACCACGCCGGACGCGGAGACGAGTACCGCAAGGTCCTCGGAGACGACCTCGCCGACTTCGACCTCCGCCACATCGGAGTTCACGACCGCGAGAGCGGCCGCGGTCCCGCCCAGCGCCAGCACGACAACGAGCGCGATTATGGTCTTGATCCTTTTGGACACGCATGCCTCCCGGGACTCAGTGCGTTCAGGTGTTCACGCCGAGCACTGCTGGCAGCTCGGCGATGTCGTCGATGATGGCGTCGGGGTCAGCGGCCTCAAGTCGCTCGCGGCTCGCGACACCCCAGGTAGCAGCAATGGTGCCGACTCCGGCCCCGTTGCCCGATTCGATGTCCGCAGGGCTGTCGCCCACGTAGACCGATCGCGCCGGGTCCACGCCGAGCAGCCGGACGCCCTCGAGCACCGGCAGCGGATCGGGCTTGTGGACAGGCGTGTCGTCGGCAGTCACCACGGCCGAGAAGTACGCACCCAGGCCGAAGAGATCGATCGCGCGCTGAGCCATCAGTCCGGCTCTTCGAGGTGACGATCGCCATCGGCAGCCCCGCCCCGGCCAGCATGTCGAGCGTGGAGCGGGTGTTCGGGTACAGGCGGGCCATCTCGTCGTGCGTGCGGTGATTGAACTCGCGGTATGCCGCAAGCAGCCGCTCGGCGACCGCTTCGTCGTCGGTGAAGTAGCGCATCTGGGCCGCAAGCGGGACGCCCACATGATGCATCAGCACGTCGTCCGGCAGCTGCTCGCCAAGAACCGCTGCGTGGCGTGCCGGAACGAGGCGAGGATGTGCGGGATCGTATCGACCACCGTGCCGTCGAGATCGAAGAGAACTGCGGCGGGACCGGCGAGGCGCGTCGCGCTGGATGTGTGTTCATTCACAGGCGCAATCCTACCATTCCGGCCGGCTCCCTCGCAGGAGCTTTCTGTGGGCGCTTCGTCGGCGCGCGAAGACCTCACCGCGCCTCGGCGGACGCACTTGCGGCCTCTGTCTCCTCGGAGGCCTTGATCTTCCGGAGGAGCAGGAACGTCGCAATCGCGCCGCTCGCATACAGTGCCGCAGTGTAGAAGTACGGCGTCGTGTACGACCCAGCCATGAGACGGCCACCGAGCGCACTGCCCCCGAGCCAGGCGATACTCCAGCCGAATCGGACCCATCCCGCCACGAGCGGCTTGTCCTGTGCCGGCAGCCCCTCCATCGAAAGCTGGTTGTATATCGGCCACGACATGTTCATCAGCATGCCTCGCACCCAGAAGAGGACGGCGGCGATCGGCAGGCTCGCCGCGAACGGGATCGAGATCAGGAACGGCAGCGACGCAAGCTCGGTGATGACCACGGTGCCTGCCAGGCCGAACCGTCGCGCCAGCTTCGGGGTCGCGAGCGCCGCGGCCGCCATCGCAAGCGCGCTCACGGCCTGGATGATCCCCACCTCGGTCACTGTCGCGCCGAGCCGATGCTTGAGGAACAGCGCCACGAACGGCATCACCAGACCGGCGCCGAAGGAGATGAGCATCTCCGGCACGAGCAGACGACCGACCCGGCCCCACGAACTGAAGCCCCTGAGCGACGCAAGCCACCCCGAGAACAGCCGCCCGCCGCGCTGGTGGTGATCCTCGATGCCCGAGGCGAACACCGTGCTTGCCGCCATCAGAACTGCCGCCAGAACAATCGTGAGGCGATACGCCTCGGCCTCACCCGTGAACGGCGAAGGAGCGCCGGCGTCACGCCGCCAATGAGCGACCCCACCACGATCGCTGCTGTGCGCGTCACGAAGTCGGCGGTGAACAGCTGCGTGCGTCCCGAACGTCCCGCGTTCTCGGAGAGAAACGCCGTCGAAAGCGTCTGCATGGCGCCATCCCCGAGACCGTACAGCAGCCCGAGCGCCACGACGAGCGTCGCCGAAGGGACGTAGGCCTGACCGAGCCGTGCGAGACCGAGCGCGAGTCCGGCGGCGATCATGAGACGCCGGTAGCCCAGAGAGGAGACGAGCGGCGGCAGCGTCAGGCACACGATCGGCCGCGGCAAGCGCGAGCGCCCCCTCGACGTCGCCGATAACCGACTCAGCAAAGCCCCGATTCTTCAGCTCGATCGCGAACACCGTGCCGATGACGCCATAGCCGGCGTTCTGGAGGGAGACCATCACGAGATAGCGGCGGGCGTTCATGGTGAAGCCGCGGGCGATGCCGCGGTATCTGGCCGGAAGCAGCCGGCCGATGATGCTCCACGCTCGCGACATGCGTTCCCATCTTGTCAACGCCCCCTCGATGGCCATAGCCGAGGGGGCGTTGGTGAGTCAGGATCTGACGCTGCTACTCTTCCTCGTCGAACTCCTCGCTCACGAGATCCTCGGCCTCGGCCTCGAGGTCGGTCATGCCCGGCACGCGGTCTTCGGGCTCCTCGATGAGCGCCTGCTGGCCGTCCACCGTCACGGGCTTCTTCTTCTTCTTGCCGCTCACCCGGGCGATCGCCGAGACACGGTCGGCCTCGCCCACGTTCATCACCTTGACGCCCTGCGTCGAGCGCCCGAGCTGGCTGATGTCCTCGGCCTTCACCCGGATGATGACGCCCTCGTCGGAGATGAGCATGAGCTCATGCCCGGGCATGACGATCTTCATGCCGGCCAGGCGCCCCTTCTTCGGCGTGACCTGGATGGTCTTCACGCCCATGCCGCCGCGGTTCTGGATCGGGTACTGGTCGACCGGCGTGCGCTTCCCGTAGCCGCGCTCGGTGACCACGAAGAGCTCGGAGCCGGGGTACGCGATCTCCATGCCGAGGACGCGGTCGTCGTCCTTCACGTTCATGCCGCGGACGCCGGTGGTGTCGCGACCCATCGGGCGGGCGTCGGCTTCGTCCCACTTGATGGCCTTGCCTTCGGCCGAGACCATCATCACGCGCTCGCCCTGCTTCACGCGGCGCACCGCGATGAGCTCGTCGTCTTCACGCAGGTTGATCGCGATGATGCCGTCGCGGCGAGAACGGTCGTAGGCCTGGATGGCGGTCTTCTTCACCATGCCGTGCGAGGTCGCGAAGAGCAGGTACTCGTCCGCGCCGAACTCGCGCGTGGTGATCGCGGCGGCGATGCGCTCGTACTGTCCGAACGGCAAGAGGTTCACGACCGCGGTGCCCCGGGCGTGACGCGAGCCGACCGGCAGCTCGTGGACCTTCAGACGGTAGACCTTGCCCTTGGTCGAGAAGAACAGGACGTAGTCGTGCGTGGAGCTGATGAACAGCTGCTCCACGAAGTCGCTCTCTTTGAGGTTGACTCCGGAGATGCCCTTGCCGCCGCGCTTCTGCTGACGGTAGGTGGCCACGGGCAGCCGCTTCACGTAGCCGGCCTTCGTAATCGTGACGACCATGTCCTCTTCGGCGATCAGGTCCTCGACGTCGAGGTCGCGCGCCACGCCCGAGATCTCGGTCCGGCGCTTGGTGCCGAACTTCTCTTTGATCTCGGCCATCTCGTCTTTGATGATCTGCAGCACGAGCGCCATGTCGCCGAGTACCTTCTGGTACCAGGCGATCTTCTCGCGCAGCTCCGCGAGCTCTTCTTCGATCTTGCTGCGCTCGAGACCGGTCAGACGGCGCAGGCGCATCTCGAGGATGGCGTCGGTCTGCGCCTCGGACAGCGCGAACCGCCCGATCAGCCCGGCCTTGGCCTCCACGTCATCCGCGCTCGCACGGATGATCTTGATGACCTCGTCGATGTTGTCGAGGGCGATGACGTAGCCCTCGAGGATGTGGGCGCGCTCCTCGGCCTTGCGCAGGTCGTAGCGCGTGCGCCGGACGATGACGTCCTTCTGGTGCTCCACGTAGTAGACGAGCATCTCCTTGAGGGAGAGCTCCCGGGGCGTGCCGTCGACCAGCGCGAGCTGGATGATGCCCATGCCGGTCTCGAGCGGCGTGTGCTTGTAGAGCTTGTTGAGCACGACCTGCGGGATCGCGACCTGCTTGAGCTCGATCACGATCCGCATGCCCTTGCGGTCCGACTCGTCGCGCAGGTCGGAGATCTCGGGCAGCTTCTTCTCGCGGACGAGTTCGGCGATCTTCGTGACGAGCTTGCTCTTGTTCACCGCATACGGGATCTCCGTGATGATGATCCGCATCCGGCCGGTCGAGGTCTGCTCGGCGTATGCCTTGCCGCGAACCTTGATCGAGCCGCGGCCCGGTCTCGTATGCCGACAGGATCCCCTCGCGGCCCATGATGGCGCCGCCGGTCGGGAAGTCCGGCCCGGGAAGGTGCTCCATCAGACCTTCGGTGGTGATATCCGGATCGTCGATGAGCGCAGTGGCCGCGTCGATCACTTCACTCAGGTTGTGCGGGGGGATGTTCGTGGCCATGCCGACCGCGATACCCGCTGAACCGTTCACGAGAAGGTTCGGGTAGCGTGCCGGCAGCACGAGCGGCTCGGTCAGCGACTCATCGTAGTTCGGGCCGAAGTCGACCGTCTCCTTCTCGAGGTCCCGAAGGAGCTCCATCGCGGGCCGTGCGAGACGCGACTCGGTGTAGCGCATGGCCGCCGCGGAGTCGCCGTCCACCGAACCGAAGTTGCCGTGCCCGTCGACGAGCGGCACGCGCATCGCGAAGTCCTGGGCCATGCGCACCATCGTGTCGTACACGGCCGTATCGCCGTGGGGGTGATACTTGCCCAGCACTTCACCGACGGTCCACGCCGACTTCTTGTACGACCGGTTCGGCAGCAGGCCTGACTCGTGCATCGCGTAGAGGATGCGGCGGTGCACCGGCTTGAGCCCGTCCCGGACGTCCGGCAGCGCGCGAGCGACGATGACGCTCATCGAGTACTCGAGGAACGAGCGCCTTAGCTCGTCCTCGATATCGACCGGCACCACGCTTGGACACGAACTCCTGATCAGTCACTGAGCGTATCTCCTCATCACGTGTGGTACTTGCGGAACAGGAAGTACGCGCCCCCGATGAACGCGCATCCGGTCAGGAACACCACGAGCGAGATCGTCGCCGCAAGCAGCGATGTTCTCCGGCGCCGCGGCCCGGATGTCGCCGAGGAGCATGAGCGACCTGATGAGGATGTAGACCCCCGCCGCAGCCATGAAGACCCATGACGGCTGTTGACGACCGCCATGTTGACCGGGCGAATGGGTTTCTCCTCGCCACGCAGCTGGATGAGCATCGAGTCGACCTTCGCCTCCGGAAGCACTGCCGCGGAACCTGCGTCGACAGCGAGGCTGCTGGCGAGCGCTGGCTTCGGCCGTCGTGCTGGCCTCCGCCGGCGTGGCTTCCGCATGGTGGCGACGGGTCACGTCTCGGCCGGTCTGTTCCTCGGACCGCCCGCAGGGCCGCGTTCAGCTCCTCTTTGGCCCGCGCCTCTTCCTGTTCCTTGCGGAACCGCTCGAACGCCTCCTGCTCCCAGGGTGGGGGCTCGAAGCGGCTGTTTTGGCTGGTCGGCTGCCATCGGGCTCCTCCGGACAGCGTCACTCGCTACACATCCA
The DNA here is from genome assembly GCA_963700295.1 of uncultured Actinomycetes bacterium. Classification (GTDB taxonomy): domain Bacteria; phylum Actinomycetota; class Coriobacteriia; order Anaerosomatales; family Anaerosomataceae; genus UBA6100. Next base: position 41,095 of record CAVOWY010000006.1, read on the forward strand.
GGAAGCGCACGCTCTTCGCGTGCCGCTGGATGAACAGCTTCCGCGGCTCGACTTGGTCGCCCATGAGGTCCATGAACGCCTCCTCGGCGGCCATCGCGTCGTCGAGAGTGACTTGCAGGAGCGTCGCGCTTCGGGATCCATCGTCGTCTCCCAGAGCTGGTCCGGGTTCATCTCACCCAGGCCCTTGTACCGCTGGAGCCCGTACTTCGGCGCTCTCGGCAAGTCCGCCGAGGATGCGCTGGAGCTCCCTGTCGTTGTACGCGTACTCGTGCTTCTTGCCGTAACTCACCTTGTACAGCGGCGGCTGCGCGATGTAGATGTAGCCGGCGTCGATCATCTCGCGCATGAAGCGGTAGAAGAACGTCAGGATAAGACAGCGGATGTGTGCGCCGTCCACGTCGGCGTCGGTCATGATGATGACCTTGTGGTAGCGCGCCTGCAGCGAGGTCGAACTCCTCCGCGATGCCCGTGCCGAGCGCCGTGATCATCGCCTGGATCTCGAGCGACGACAGCGCCCGGGTCATGCCCGGCCTTCTCGACGTTCAGGATCTTGCCCGCGAAGCGGCAGGATCGCCTGGAAGCTTCGATCGCGCGCCTGCTTCGCCGAGCCGCCGGCCGAGTCGCCCTCGACGAGGTAGATCTCCGTCAGCGCCGCTTCCCTGATGGAGCAGTCCGCAAGCTTGCCCGGGAGCGTCGAGCTCTCGAGGAGTCCTTTGCGTCGGGTCAGCTCACGTGCCTTGCGCGCAGCCATCCGGGCCTTAGCCGCCTGCGAGGACTTCGTCACGATCGCGCGCGCCGGCTTGGGGTGCTCCTCGAGGAACTCCGCGAGCCCGGTCGTCACGATCGACTGCACGAAGGAGCGCATCTCGGTGTTGCCGAGCTTGGTCTTGGTCTGGCCCTCGAACTGCGGGTCGGTCAGCTTCACGGAGATGACGGCGATCAGGCCTTCGCGGATGTCCTCACCGGAGAGGTTCTCGTCCTTCTCCTTGAGGATCCCCTGGCGTCGCGCGTAGTCGTTGATCGTGCGGGTGAGGGCGTTCTTGAAACCGTCGAGGTGCGTGCCGCCCTCATGCGTGTTGATGTTGTTCGCAAAGGCGAGCACCGTGTCCGAGTAGCCGGTGTTCCACCCCAGGGCGACCTCGACCATGCCCTCCGGACCCTCGGCCTCGAAGTAGATCGGCTTGGCGTGGATGGTCTCGCGCTTCTCGTTCAAGTACTTCACGAAGTCGACGATGCCGCCGGCATAGCGGAACTCCTCGCGTGCGCGGCTCAAGCTCGCGCTCGTCGGTGAGGGTGATCTTGAGGTTCTTGTTGAGGAACGCCGTCTCGCGCATGTGCGATGCGAGCGTGTCCCAGGAGTACTCGATGGTCTCGAAGATCTCGGGGTCGGCCCAGAAGGTGACCTTCGTACCCGTCGCCTTGGACTTGCCGGTCGACTTGATCGGGCCGAGCGATTTGCCGCGCTCGAACGACATTGCCCAGATCTGGCCGTCGCGCTTGACCTCGATGCTCGAGCCGGCTCGAGAGCGCGTTGACGACGCTCACGCCGACGCCATGGAGTCCGCCGGAGACCTTGTAGCCACTGCCGCCGAACTTGCCGCCGGCGTGCAGGATGGTCAGCGCCACCTCAACACCGGACTTCTTGTACTTGGGGACGTTATCCACCGGGATGCCTCGGCCATTGTCGGTGACGGAAACCGAGTTGTCTTGATGGATGACGATCTCGATCGTCGTGCAGGCGCCCGCGAGCGCCTCGTCGACCGAGTTGTCGACGAGTCTCGTACACGAGGTGGTGCAGGCCCTTTGGCCCTGTTGAGCCGATGTACATGCCCGGGCGTTTACGTACCGCCTCGAGCCCTTCGAGGACCTGGATATCTTTGCCGGAATACGAACTTTCGGGCACGACTGACTCCTTCGTGACGAGACACGTGCAGGGTTCTGGAGCGAGAACGTGAACGACCACGACATATAGTCGTTCTCCCTGCTCAAGTATACCACAAGTGGTGTTTTGGACCCGGTTTCTCAGACCCCTCAAGAGGCCTCTTCAGGGCCCGTACGGCCCGTGCGAAGGCGAGCGCCTTTCTTCTGCTCGAGGTCCTTGATCATCACCTTCAGCGCTACCTCCCGAAGCTCGGTATCGCGCACCGCCGTAGCGACGTGCTTCGCCTGCTCGAGTTCGACCTCGTCCAGCGGAGCACGGTCAGGAACGTCAGGTGTGTAGTACTCCTCCACTGCCTGCTCCACACCCTCCCGGGTGGTCGCTTCGGCCACCGCCCGGGAGACAGTGAAGCGCAAGGTCTTCACCGCGTTGTCACCCAGATGTGTGTTCAGTCTCTGCCGAAGGTCCTCGGACATGAGCGACAGCTGATTTGCCCAGGCGGCGCCATCCACGAAGACCACGAACTCCTGCTTGTCGCGGAGTGCGAAACCTCGCGTGTGCCGCGCAATCTCGTCGCCGGCTACCTTCGGCCACGCCTCGACCGCGAGCGATCCGTATCGCCGACCCGCAGTGTCGGCCTTCCGAATCACGCCGGATACAAGCATCCGCAGTGGAAGGGTCTTCTTCATCCGCGCCACCGCTAGACCGCCGCCTTCAGGTCTACGACCCTCGCCTCGCGCAGAAGCGCTGAATCGAAGTAGCCGGTCGTCGTGGTGGTTACGAATGTCTGCACGTCGCGCTGCACAAGGTCCGTGAGTGCGCCTCTGCGCGCCTCATCCAACTCGGACATCACATCATCAAGCAGGAGGACCGGGGTCTTCCTTAGGATCGCCTGTACCACCACGACCTCGGCCCACTTCCACGCCAGTGCAATGGTCCGCTGTTGACCCTGGCTGGCGAAGGAGCGCGCATCCTTGCCACCCACCAGGAAGGTGACGTCGTCGCGATGCGGCCCCGCAAGCGAGACACCACGCGCGCGCTCGTCTGCGCTCCGCCGTTCGAGCTCGGCTGACAGCGCTGCTTCCGCGGCGGCCACCTCCACCTCGGCCGTGAGGTCCGCCTCAGAGATCCCGCATCGGTCGCACATCCGGACTTCGAGCGCCTCACCCGAGGCCAGGTGTGTGTAGATGGGCGCCGCGGCATCGAGGACCTGGCGGGCGAGACGGCGGCGGTGTGTGTGCAGCCGCGCACCCAGCCGAACCAGCTGACTACTCCATGGGTCGACATCGGCCTGCGGTGCGCCTTCTCGCAGGAGCGTGTTGCGCTGGCGCACGACGCGCCCGTAGTCACGCCGTAAGGCGCCGTAGGGTGGAGACAGTTGCTCGCCTAGTGTATCTAGTGCCGAACGGCGCTGTTCGGCTGGTCCTTTGACGAGCGAGAGGTCATCAGGTGTGAAGGCGACGATCGGGACATACCGGCACGCGTCCACGGTGCGCCGCTTCCGGACCCCACCGACGATCCAGGTCTTCGCGCCCACGGGGTCGATCCTTACCTGTACGTCAGCGTGAGAGCCGTCCCCATCAGCGGTCATCCCCACCATCGCCCCGGCTGCGCCCCATCTCACCACATCTTCCCAGCGGGGGTTCCTGAACGACGCTCCCGTTGCAACGAGTTGGATCGCCTCGATGATGTTCGTCTTGCCTATCGCGTTGGGGCCCGCGAACACCGTCAGCGCCGAGTCGGGCTTCATCTGCCAGTGGGTGTAGTTGCGGAAGTCCCTGAGTTCGAGCTGGGTGATACGCACGCCGGCCGCCGCCTCCTACCCGAGGCGAACAGGCATGAGCAGGTAGGTGAAGCCGTCACCCTCCGCCGGACGCAGGACACCAGGCTTGAGTGGACTAGTCACCTCGAGCGCGATCGTGTCGTCTTCGGCCACTGAGATGCCGTCCAGAAGATACGCGTGGTTGAAGGCGATCTCGACATCCTCACCCTCCGGAGTCACCTGGATGTCCTCACTGGCGTCGCCAATGTCCTGGGTCGCCGCAGAGAGGGTCAGTGTATGATCAGCAGCCGAGACCTTCACCCGTAGTGGTGTGTTGTGCTGGGCCATCAGCGACACGCGTTTCACAGCCTCGAGGAACTCGATTCGGTCAACGACAGCTCTGGTGGTGTGTTCCTTCGGCAGGAGCTGGCGGTAGTTCGGGAATGCGCCTTCAATACGGCGGGAAACGAACGTTGTCTCCCCGAACGTGAAGATGACCTGGTTCTCCGCCACACCAAGGGAGACCGACTCACTCGAGCCAATCAACTTCGCCACGTCTTCCATCGCCTTACCGGGTACGACCAACTCGATCTCGGTCAGAGCCCCGCTGAGTGGCACTTCTCGTACACAGAGGCGGTACGAGTCGGTGGCTACCATACGCAACAACCCCGCTTCGACGGCAACCAGGATACCGGTCAGGATCGGCCGTGTTTCGTCTCGGCTCACAGAGCGCGAAACCTGATGTACAACGTGCGAGAAGGTGTCAGTTGGAAGCGACACCGTCTTCTCGGCCTCGACTTCAGGGAACCTCGGGTAGTCCTCCGCCGAGAGCGTCTTCGAGTGAGAAGGATGACTGACCGCACGTCACCGACGCGACACCCGTTGTTGTGGTGTCGATCGTCACCGCCGCCTCGGGAAGGCTTCGGGTGACATCGGTGAGGAGTTTGCCGGGAAGAACGCTTTCTCCGGCCTGTTCGGTTCGCGCCTTACACGACGTTCTGATCGAGACCTCAAGATCGGTCGCCTGGAAGATCACAGAATCTCCGCGGGTGGCGATGTGGATCCCGGAGAGGATCGGGAGTGTGGTCCGTGACGACAGCCCCCGGGAGACCACCGATAGAGCATCGAGCAGTTCGCCCCGCGCGATCGAGATCTTCATGTTCCGCCCTTTCTCTATGTCTCTTAGAGATATATCAATCAGTAGCCGTAGTAATAGGTGCTGTTAGTAGTGTGGAGTACGTCTGTTCTGCCAGGTGACCACCGGTGTTCTGCCTGTGTTGTACCTGTGTGAGAACTGTACCAGTCTCTCCACATATCCACAGTGTCACCACTCTCTCCACAAGTTGGAGTCATTCACCACCAGTTACTCCCCGGAGTTTCCACACCCTAGTTCTTCTGACGGATGAGGTTGGTTAGGGTCTGGATCTGGTTGTAGACGTCACGCTGTTCGGTCATCAAACGCTGGATCTTTGTATTGGCGTAGATGACCGTCGTATGGTCCCGTCCGCCGAACTCACTTCCGATCTTCGGGAGGGAGTGATCGGTGAGCTCTCGCGTGAGATACATCGCGATCTGACGCGGATATGCGATGGACTGAGACCGCTTACTACCGACAAGGTCGTTCTTACTGATCCCGTAGAACCTGCTTACCTCATCTTTGATGACTGAGATCGAGATCGGCTTCACAGAGCGCTCGGGAAGGATGTCTTTGAGTACGCTCTGTGCGAGGTCAAGATTGATCGGGTGACGAGTCACCGAACTGAAGGCCACCACCCGCAACAGCGCCCCCCATAACTCCCGGATGTTGCTGGAGAAGCGGTCTGCGATGAGCGCGAGCACATCATCGGGAACCGCGTGGCCTTCGGCCTGAGCTTTGCGCCGGAGGATCGCGATCCGGGTCTCAAGATCAGGTGGCTGGATATCGGCTATCAAACCCCCACCAAAACGGGTCCGGAGACGCTCCTCAATATTGCCGATCTCTCCAGGAGGCCGATCCGAGGTCATCACGATCTGTTTGCCGGCCTCGCGTAGCGTGTTGAACGTGTGGAAGAACTCAGTCTGCGTACTGTCCTTACCGGCGATGAACTGAATGTCGTCGACGAGTAGGACATCGTTCTCTCGGTAGGCGCGTCGGAAGCCAGGGATCCTGCTCTTGTCCCCGATCGACTTTATGAAGTCGTTCGTGAACTGCTCGCTCGTGACGTACTTCACCTTCATATACGGGTAGCTCATACGAACATAGGAGCCGATCGCCTTAAGTAGGTGTGTCTTGCCGAGACCGGCCCCACCGTAGATGAAGAGAGGGTTGTATGCCGTGCCGGGCGTTTCGGCCACAGCAAGCGCAACATGGTAGGAGAACTGGTTTGAGGGACCGACAACAAACGAATCGAACGTGCTCTTCGCATCGAGGTCAGACTCCTCCGCGCGCTCCCGGGGGACCACGATAGACTCCGGCTCTGACGGTAAGGCTCGTATGTCTCCGGTTCGATAACAGCGCAGCAGCAGCAGCCTCCCCCGAGACACTGAAGCGGACCGTGATCGGTGCTCCCGTCACCTGGGTCAGGGCGGCTGCGAGCAGGCTTGAGTACCGTGTCTCAAGCCAGTCACGGGCGAAGTTGTTCTGCACGGACACGACCATCTCTTGGTCGATGATGCCGAGCGGCGCGGTTTGCTCAAACCATGTCTTGAAGGCTGTTGTGTTCAGCTCTCCCCGCACCACATCGAGGGTGTCCTGCCAGACCTGCTGAACGTCAAGCATCAGCGAATCGCCACCTTATCTCCGGAAGAGCGCATCGAGGCACTGGACACCCTGGTCGGTCAGAACACGCTTGCCGGCGTTGTCGGCAGTGATGAGGCCGTGGCCGGTCAGCTGCTCGAGATCGCGGAAAGCGGTGGACAACCCCACCCCGAGTTCACGGGCGACGACGGTGGGCCGAGCGAGCCCAACTCCATCGCGAGAGAGAGTACCTGCTTCTGGCGAAGGCTCAACTCCGGGGGCTCGTATGGTTCGGTCGCTCGACGGCTCCGGCTCGAGCCTCGGCAGGCTGAACAGGCGAGGTCATGCGCAGGGTCACAACAGTCCCTGCGCCGAGGTTGTCGTCGATCTCTATCGTTCCACCCGAGAACGTCAGGCACTCTCTCGCCACAGGGAGGCCCGAGCCCACACCCTTGATCACGTGCTTCATGTCCGAAGACGCAGTCGTAAAACCCGGGAGGAAGACGCGGGTCTTGTCGGGGATGCCTGGCCCTTGGTCTGCGAACCGGAGCGTCTGTCCCCCATCAAGGACACTCACCACAACCTCGTCGAACCCAGCATGGATGAAGTTCTCGACGATCTCACGGATGACCGTGTATGGGATCTGCCCACCCGCCTCGTGTGACACCTGGTAGGCGCGCGTGGTGAGGTTCTCGATGAGATCCCGTGCCGAGTCACCACTCACCCGCTCCACGCGGGGCGGAGCTGTGAGCGCGTCATAAACCGCGACAAGTGCGGTTGTCCCAAACGACACTGAGTCCGCGGTCGAGTGCGGCCGCTCATCAGGTGGGATGACCCGGGTGACCGGGCCCCGCTGGTCATAGAAAGACTTCACACTCACCCCTTGACGATGCGTTCATCCACACAACAATCCACACACAGCCCAACACGCCTTGCTGGAGAAACACCTGGTAGAAGCCGTGTCCAGAAGCCTCCTGCACCACTTGAGCCGTTGCGGCTGACACGCTATGAACAGGTGTTTCTCACGTTTTCCACAATACTTTCCACACCTGTGGATAAGCTTTCCGCACGAACCATCGAACACCGGTCGAACACGCAGGTGAAGGCGTTCCGAGACCATGGAATGGCTTTCCGGGACAACCGGACCGGTGGAGAACCGGATCCGTGCTGTGGAAATCTTCGCTATACTGTCAATAGTGATTCGGGGTCAATCATGATGCTGTGGATAACCAAGTACAACGGACTCCCCGTACTCCTACGGAGCACCACACGTGCAAGCTTCTGACCTGCGGTTTCCGCCATGAACGAGGGCAGGTCGCCGCCCTTTCGAGTGGGGCTGATTGTAGCAGAGGGGATGCTGCGCCAACAACGCGCCGAATGTGGTTATCCACAGGTCCGACACGCTTGAGTCCTGCGTTTTCCACACTATCCACAGATTTCGTACTATTTTCCTGAGCGAGTATGAGCGTGAGGCCGGCCCCCTTTCCAGTCGAATCCACCCCTCGTAAGCACCAATGCGTTGACACCGGAATCCTGACGCCGCTATAATCGCCAGGCTTGTGCCCGGCCTTGCGCCGGGGCACTGACTTGGAGGTACTGCGATGAAGCGCACCTATCAGCCGAACAACCGCAAGCGTGCGAAAACGCACGGTTTCCGCAAGCGCATGTCGACGAAGGCAGGCCGGGCCGTTCTCGCGGCGCGTCGCCGCAAGGGCCGTAAGGTCCTGTGCCCGAGCGCCGCGTAGGGGAACAGCAAGCGTAGGCCGCCAGGGCCACCATGCGGACGATCACCGCACACGATGAGATCGACCGGCTCTTCGCCGGTGGGCGCCGGGTATCCTACCCGGCGCTTCTTGTATTGGCCGCACCGACGCCTGAGGGCGCAGACCGTGGTGGCCGGGTGTTGTTCGTCGCCGGCAAGCGGCTAGGTCCCGCCGTGCACCGGAATCGCTGCAAGCGGGTCATGCGCGATATGGTGCGCCGCGCTGCCGCGGATCTGGCCGGGTGGGACGTCGTGCTCGTGGCGCGCAAGGGCACGGCGGCTGCCGAGCCAGTGGTGCTGGACCGCTCATACCACGAAGCGCTCGTCGCACTTGGAATCCAGAGATGAGGAATCCCGCAGTCATAGCGGTGAGCTTCGCTATTCGAGTGTACCAGCGCCTCATCTCGCCACTCCTGCCCCCGTCATGCCGATTCATGCCCACCTGCTCCAACTACGCGCTCACCGCCATCGGGCGGTACGGTGTCGTCAAGGGCGGGTGGCTCGCGCTCAAGCGAATCGGCAGATGCCATCCCTGGAACCCAGGAGGGTACGATCCGGTCCCGTGAGGAGACTGGGGACTCGCGCACGCGCGCGTAGTATAGTGTGTAGACTGCAAATCACCCCCCGACCCGGATCGGGAGTGGACGAAGGACCACGCCCCCGCCAGTGACCCTCATTGAGGAGGTCGACGCTCTGTGTTCGATGCGATAGGAAAAGTGCTCTTCGACGTACTTCAGCAGATCTACAACGTGATCGGCGACTACGGCTTTGCGATCATCGGCCTGACTCTCCTCATCAGGATCCTCCTGCTTCCCCTCACGGTGAAGCAGACCAAGTCCATGTACGAGCTCCAGCGCATCCAGCCCAAGATCAAGGAGCTGCAGGAGAAGTACAAGGACAACAAGGAGAAGGCCGCCGAGGAGACGATGAAGTTCTACAAGGAGAATCACGTCAGCCCGTTCGGTGGCTGTCTCCCAATGCTTCTACAGATGCCGATCTTCCTCGCGCTGTATCGGATGCTGAGCTCGTACGGAAACAATACGGGGCTCTTCCCAAAGTACATCGCAGGCCTGCCCGATGCGGCTGCCGAAGCAGCTTCCAGATTCTGGATAGTGCTGCCAGATATTACCATGTCTGCCAGCCAGATGTATAAGGGCGGCGGCATCGCTCCGGCCATCCCCTACATCGTGTTCGTGATCCTGTTCGGTCTCGCGACTGTTGTCCCCCAACTCATGCAGCCCGGCGTCCAGGCACAGCAGAAGCAGATGGCGTATCTGATGGGCGGCATGATGGTGTTCTTCGGCTGGCAGGTCTCTGGCGGCGTCCTGCTCTACTGGGTGACTCAGGGACTCCTGGGTTTGATCCAGCAGCAGATACAGACACGGGTCTACAAGGCCCGAGAGGAGCACGCATGATCAACGAGACAGTCATGGAGGGACCCACCGTCGAGGAGGCGCTCGACGCGGCGCTTGAGGAGATGGGGGTCCAGCAGGATGCCGTCGAGTTCGAGGTGCTGGACGAACCCGGCAAGGGCCTCTTCGGCTCGTCGGGCAAGCCGGCGCGGGTGCGGGTCTGGCTGAAGCCGGGGGTTCAGCTGCCATCCCCCGATGAAGACGAGGAAGTCGAAGACGGCGAAGACGGCGATCTAGTATCGCCAGCGTCCGAGCCGCAGACTCAGGCGACGGGCCCGACTCCCCTCCCGGAGCTCACCGATGAACAACTCGATGCGATTGCCGACGCCGGCGTGGCCACGATTCAGGAGATCATGGGCCGTCTGGGAATCGAAGCGTCGGTAGAGGAGTACGAGGGCGACGAGGGCGAGATCATCCTGGACATCGTCGGGGACGATCTCGGGATATTGATTGGACGTCACGGCCGGACGCTGGACGCTCTGCAGATCCTGGTCTCTGCGATAACGAATAGGCGACTGGATCAACGGTATCCAGTTGTCGTCGACGTATCAGGCTATCGCCACCGGCGCAGAGTGAAGCTTGAGGATATTGCGCGCAGAGCAGCCGACCGCGCGGCGAGGCAGCATCGTCTCGTCCAGCTTCGGCCCATGACGAGCTTCGAGCGTCGAGTGGTGCACGTAGTCCTTCGTGATGATCGCCGGGTGCGCACCGAGAGCGAGGGCGAAGAGCCCAGACGAATGGTTGTCATCCACCCAAGGTAGTATCTGGGCGGATTGAGCGAAGCTGAGGGGGGCGCGAGTCTATCGCGCCCCCCTCCCCGTCTCCGGCAACCGGTGCCGACGGTCCGCAGTAGACCCACCGTCCATGCGGACGCACCCGCGCCTGTTTCAGCGATGACGCCAACCGAGACGAGTCCCCGCACCGCGGCCTGTGTCACGTCGGGGCCGGCAACGAGATGCTGACACTGAGTCCCCTGAATCTGCGCGTGACCGTCCTGTGCTACGCTTGGTCAGGTGCCGCACCTTGCGTCGAAGAGAACCTCAAGTCACTGTCCAGAGTTCTTGGTTCGGGGATTCGGGGCAGCGGACGTAAGCTCCGTGCTTCTGCGACGAAGTGGCACGCACAAACTGGAAGCGGACCCGTGCTGTCGACGAAGGGCAGGGATGTTTCACGTGAAACATGAGGCATCCGCTGCCGGGATCGAAGTGGAGCGCGTGGTTGCGGTCCTGCAGTCGTGTGGAGTCGAGCCGACAACGTCGCAAGCAGCGCTCTTGGCCAGGCACGCAGAGCTGGTGCTCGAGGCGAACCGACACATCAATCTGACACGGATCACGGCCCCAGAAGACATCATACATCTCCACATCGCCGACTCGCTGATGTTCGCGGGCTTCGTAGCGCCGCTGGGGGGACCGATCCTGGACGTGGGCTCCGGAGCAGGCTACCCAGGCATCCCGCTCGCGATCATGGGGTACGACGTGCAACTCTGCGAGTCAGTCAAGAAGAAGGCGGCGTTCCTCGCTGAGAGCGTGGAGTCGCTTGGTCTGTCGGTTCAAGTGCATGCCGTGCGCGCCGAGGAGCTTGCCGCGTCAACGCCCGGGCAGTACAACGCTGTGGTGTTTCGAGCGGTCAGCTCGCTAGCCTCGCTCGTGGAACTTGCATCGCCGTTGCTTCGTAGCGGCGGGCGAGCGATCGCGCTGAAGGCCGCGGTGGCCGATGACGAGCGGGGGGCCGGCGCCCGCGCCGCGGCGATGTGCGGGATGAAGCCTGTCGATGAGCGGTGCTACACACTCCCGTCCGGGGAGAATCGAGCGGTACTTGTGTATGAGCGCACGGGATCCGCCCGCACTAAGCTACCCAGGCGACCGGGACTAGCTCAGAATCATCCGCTCGGCTGACGAACGGCGTACCGCTTCACGCCACCATGCCGTATACTGTGCGTGGTCGTCGTCTGTGAGGAGGGCTTGTGCTTGACGTACCGGCTCAACCCGTCGGAAACGAGGGTAACACGGCGTGTGTCATGGCCGTGGTCAACCAGAAAGGCGGCGTCGGCAAGAGCACCACGTCGGTGAATCTGGCCGCCACAGTCGCCGACCTGGGTAAGCGCGTCCTGCTCGTTGACCTCGATCCGCAAGGGAATGCAACTTCCGGTTATGGACTCGACAAGAACCAGCGCGAACAGTGCGTGTACGACGCGCTTCTGGCAGACGTACCAATCGAGCAGCTTATCGAGCCTGTGGGGGTTGAGGGCGTCTTCGTCGTTCCATCGACCATTCAGCTTGCGGGTGCCGAGATCGAGCTCGTCTCGGCGTTCAGCAGGGAGACGAAGCTGAAGCAGGTTCTCAGCCCGGTCCTCGGGGATTTCGACTTCGTGATCATCGACTGCCCTCCGTCACTCGGCCTGCTGACCATAAACGCGCTCACCGCCGCAACAGGAGTACTCATCCCGGTCCAGTGCGAGTACTACGCGCTCGAGGGGCTCTCGAAGCTCCTTGAGAGCGTTCGTCTCGTGAAGACCCATCTCAATCCGAGCCTTGATGTGTTCGGAGTGGTGATGACGATGTTTGACGCTCGCACCAAACTATCGCAGCAAGTTGTCAATGAAGTGCGCGACTTCTTTGGCGAGCAGGTGTTCAGGACACTCATCCCCCGCAGCGTTCGGCTCTCCGAAGCTCCGAGCTTCGGGTTGCCGGTGACGCTGTACGATCCGAACGGGCGGGGAGCCGAGGCATACAGGAATCTGGCGGAGGAAGTGATCGCTCGTGTCTAAACGCGGTCTGGGTAAGGGACTATCGGCGCTGATTCCGGGCGCCGGCCAAGAGGTCGGCGGAGAAGTCCTCGAGCTGGACGTGCGGGAGATCTCCCCCAATCCACTGCAGCCACGAACCGACATCGGTGAAGACCAGATCGCGGAGCTGGCTGACTCGATCAAGAAGGTCGGCGTGCTTCAGCCGATCATCGTTCGTCCCGACGGGACAAGCTATCAGATCATCGCCGGCGAGCGGCGGTGGCGTGCCGCTCAGGCGGCGGGTCTCCAGCGCGTGCCGGTGAGGGTCATGGTGACCACGGAAACCGAGGCCCTCGCCCTCGCCCTCATCGAGAACCTGCAGCGCGAGGACCTGAATCCGATTGAAGAAGCTCGCGGGTACCGCCGCCTAATCACCGAGTACGAGATGACGCAGTCCGAGCTCGCGGATCGGGTCTCCAAGTCCCGGTCGGCGGTGACGAACACCCTCAGGCTCCTCGACTTGCCGGAGGACATCCAGGAGCTCCTGTACGACGGAAAGCTCTCCGCCGGCCACGCCCGGGCCATACTGTCTGTCAGCGACGACGACCGCCGCCACACGCTCGCTCGCAAGTGCGTGGATGAGGGGCTGTCGGTGCGGGAGGCAGAGAGTCTGGCGAAGTTGCTCGCTGCTGGCGCATCGATACAGCATCATCGCCCAATCGCCCCGAAGTCCTACAAGGTCGTGGCGCGCAAACTGCGACGACTCCTTATGACAAATGTAAGAGTCCGACAGACGGCGAACAAGGGGAAGATCGAGATCGACTTCCAGGATGAAGCGGAACTCGAGCGCATCATGCGCGTCCTGACAGAAGGCGCTGAGTCCGCTTCGGAGAGCGGGGGAGACGCGTGACCAACAAACGGCTTGAGTACTTCCTGATCGGCGTCTTCGTTGGAGGCCTCCTTGGCGTGGTCGTCGGACTCCTGTTCGCGCCGCAGAGCGGCGTGCGGACGCGCCAGAGGCTCGCAGGGGAAGCGACGAAGGTCGCGGACGCCGCCCGTCAGGCGGCGGAGCGTGCGGAATCGGTCGCCGAGACCTTCGGTGTGAAGATGGACCACTACCTCGGCCGCGACGAAGAAGTGGCGTGGCGCAAGGTGCAGGAGATCAGGGAAGGCGTGCAGCGGTATTCGCGTACCGTCATGTCTCCGTGATGTCAGAGGCTCGCGGTAGGCTTCTCAGCGAGGAGGAGCAGTGCCGCTTGAGCTGATCACAGGGCCGGCGAACGCCGGCGTCACAGAGCGCGTCCGGACGAAGTTGGTCGCCCGCGCTCGTTCGGGCGACCGCACGCTGCTCCTGGTGCCGTCCGGTCCCGATGTTTCACGTGTCACGCGCGAACTGGCAGCCGAGATTGCGCTCGGTATCGGTGTCCGTGCATTCGACAACCACCTGGATGCCCTGTGGGAGGCTTTCGGGGACGGTCGGGCGATCGTGACGGGCGTACAAAGGCTCGTGGTGCTGGAAGAATCTGTCAATGCCTGTGCGCCTGCGTTGGTCGCCGCTCCGGGACGGACGACCAGCGCGGTGCGGATGCTGGCCCGAATCGTACAGCGTGCCGCCGAGTCGCCACACGGGATCTCATCGGAAGGTGTCGAGGGTGTCGCCGCGGACCTGCTGCATTGCGTGTCCGTGTACGAGTCGACGCTGCGGCGGGCAGGGTTCATCGAGCGGGGCGAGGCACATCGGCTGGCCAGCAGGCTCTTTGGCGAGGTCGATCTGCCCGCACTGATCGCGATCAACGGGTTCAGCGGACTCACGCGGGCACAAGAGCAGTGCGTGGTGAATGCAGCCGCTCGAACCGATGTGCTCGTGGGCCTAACGTACGACCCCGGAGTTCCGGCCACGGCGTCCGCGGGCCCTCTGGCCGATCGGCTCAGCCAGGCAGGGACCGCGTGCGTTCTGCAGCCGCGCAGCGACGACGGGGTGCCGGGTGAACTCACACGCATCGAGCGCTCGTTCGGCCTGCCCGGAGCGCCGGACGTCCGGGCTGACGGTGCCGTTGTGCTATCGGAGGCCTGGGGAGAGGCAGCCGAGGCGGGGCGGATCACCCGCGAGGTGCAGGATTCCCTCCGTGAGGGCGTGTCACCCGGGCGCGTAGCGATCGTCTTCCGCGACCCGGCCGCTCACGCGCGGGCGCTGCGATCGATGCTGGATGAGGCCGGAATACCTGCCGAGTACGACATGAGCGTACCTCTGTTGTCTACGGGCCTCGGCCGTGCACTGCTCATGTTGTTGGAGCTCGGGGAGCCGTGCGCCTCGTACGAGCAGCTCCTCGACGTGCTACGGTCACCCTTCGGCCCGGCGAGCGATGCTGTACTCGACGAGCTCGACGCCCATGCCCGGCGAACGCGCTCCCGAGACCCGCAAGCGGCGGAGGCATGGCTGCGCCGCCACAGCCCCGAGGATGCGACGTTCATCTCCGAGGCCCGCCGCGCGCACCGGGACGCCGGCACGGGCAGCTCGGAGCGCCGGTGGTATCGGCTGGTCGCGGGAATGATGCGACGCGCACACGGCTCGGAGGCGTCGACGGACCCCGACCTGGTGATGGATGCGGCTGCGGCCCGTGTCTTCATCGACGCAGTCCGCAGCGTGAACGCACTCGGCCCGTCAGGCGGAGCCGCCCGCGCTCTGGCGGCCGCGCTTCGTGAAGCCCAGGTTGCCCTGGCGACGTCCGATCGACCGGACCACGTCCAGGTAGTGAGTGCCGAGCGTGCCCGTGGGCGGCGTTACGACTGCGTGATCCTCGGTGGTCTGACCGCTGGCGAGTTCCCTCGCCTCACCCACGAGGACGCGCTGTCGGCGCCGGGAATCGCGCGGGCATTCGAGCGGGCGGGGATAGACATGTCGCCCCGGAGCGACCTCGAGGCCGAGCGTCTCCTGTTCTACCTTGCTGCGACACGAGCCTCGGAACGGCTCGTCCTGAGCTGGCAGTCTCACAGCTGCGATGGACAGCCCCTCCGTCGCTCGGTCTTCGTTGACGAACTGCTGGACCTCTACATGGACCCGGTATCCGGTGAGTGGTATGCGGACGCCCCGCCGCTCCGCACGCTTGGTCTCGACGGCTCATCCCTGCATCCCGCGGGGCCTGAGACCGAGCGTCGGACACTGCGAGCACGCGCCTCCAAGAATGCGAGGAAGGGTGGGGACGAGGCGACCATCGCCGAGGCACGGCGACGCGCGGTGCGCGGCAAGGACCCGGCTTCGGATGCGGTCCGCCGTGCCACGGCCGAACGACGGGTCTTCTCGCCGAGCGAGATCGAAGCCTACCTGCAGTGCCCATTCCGCTGGTACGTGGGGCGTATCGTGGCGCCGCGCGAGCTGGACGAGCGCTTCGATGCGGCGTCGGCGGGACTTCTCGCCCATGACGTCCTGAGGCGCTTCTACGACGCCTTCACCGAGCGGAGCGGACTCGGCCGGGTGACGCCGGATTCGCTTGCGCTCGCCCGGACGGTTCACGAAGAGGTCGCCAACGCCGTGCTCGAGCAAGCGGTTGCGATCGGCGCTTCGGAGATGGCAGCGGCGCGGGCAGCGGCGCTCGGGACGCTCCGCGTGGTTGAGGCCGACGCAACGCTTCTCCCGGGCTTCGAGCCCGTCTGTCGCGAGTGGACCTTCGGGTTCGGCGACGGGGATGAACCGGAGCCTTTCGCGGGCTTCTCCCTCAAGGGCCGCATCGACCGTATCGACGCATCGGCACACGCGCTCGTGGTCAGCGACTACAAGCTGGGCAGGGTGGAATCCGAGCGAGGGGTCGCGAAGTTCGAGTCCGAGGGGCTTGTGCAGCTTCCGCTCTATGCGGCCGTCGCGTCGCGCCGACTCGGACGTGCCGTTGCGGGTGGCCTGTACCGCTCGGTGCGTGGCGGGAAGCCTCGTGGCTTCATCGACGAGACGCTGTGCGACGGCGGGTTTGTGCGGACCGACGCCATCCCCGGGCCGGAGACCGAGGAGGTCCTCCAGTCGGCTATCCACCGCGCGGCGGAGGCCGTCGCGAGGATGCGCGAAGGTGACATCCACGCCGAGCCACGGAGCGGCTTCTGTCCTGTCTACTGCCCGGCGCGGTCGTTCTGCACGGGTTGGAAGGAGCGTCGTGGCGGACCTCGATCGTGACCAGACGGCGGCTGTGACCGCCGGGCCGGTGGACCTCTTCATCGAGGCGGGAGCCGGATCGGGCAAGACGCGCGTGCTCACCGCTCGCTTCGTCAGCGCGGTACTGGGGGAGCCACCCTACGTTGCGTGCGACCCGCGCGCGTTGCCGACCGTGACCTTCACCGACAAGGCGGCCGGCGAACTTGCCGAGCGGATACGGCGGGCGCTCAGGGCCGGAGGGGATGCCTCGGCGGCCCGGGTACTCGGCGAGGCATGGATCTCGACGATCCACGGCATGTGCTCGCGCATCATCAGGCAGCACGCGTTCGCTGCGGGAATCGACCCGCAGTTCACGGTCCTCGACCAGGTCGAGGCGTCGGTGCTCGAGGACGTGGCGCTTGAGGCGGCGATCGAGGAGCTGCTGGCGACGACGGACGATGCGGCTGCTCTGCTGGATATCTACGGGCACGACACGGTCGTCACGGCGGCCCGCTCGGTCCGGGCGAGTATCCGGGCGCTCGGCATGACGACCGCCGACATCGTCACCATCGCGCCCGAACGTGCCGTCACCCGCCTCGCAGAGTGCGCGGTCGCCCTTGAGGACCTCGCGCAAGCAATCCTGGAGCTGCGGCAGACGCCGTCGGTGACCGGGAACGCCTCCGTCACGGCGGCAGCAGGGAAGATGATCGCCGATGCGTTGGCCGCCCGGACGGTCGACGGGTGTGCGCTGACGATTCACCTGAGCACGGGCGGGCTGCGCCGTGTCCCGACCGTCGACGGCCATGACGAACTGTTGGAGGCTGTTCGCGAGTGCATCGGCGAGGGCCGCGCCGCGGCTGCCCAGATCGCCGTCGGGGCGCACGAGACCGCCTTCCTCGAGCTGCTCAGACTGCTGGAGGTGCACTACTCGCGGCTGAAGCGGGACCGCGGGTCGCTCGACTTCACGGATCTTGAAGTGGAGGCCGCGCGGCTGCTCGAGACGCGGCCGGAGATCGCCGAGGAGTACCGCTCGCGCTTCGCAATGGTCATGGTCGACGAATACCAGGACACCAACCGGCTGCAGGCCCGTCTCATCGGGCAGCTGACCAGGGACAACCTGTGTACCGTTGGGGACGAGAACCAGTCGATCTACCGCTTCCGGCATGCCGACGTCGGCGTCTTCCGGGAGCGCTCGTCGCGGGCCGCAGCCAGCCAGCGCCTCGACACCAACTACCGGACCGCCGCGCCGCTTCTCGAGGTCACCAATCGGCTGTTCAGCCAATCGGCGCTGCTTGGACCCGGGTTCATGTCACTGCGTCCCTCGACCGACAAGTCCGATGTCACCGCCGAGTATGCGGGGGGCCTCAGGTTCGAGGCGCGTCTCATCGACTGGTCGGAGCCGAAGGGTCGCGATCCGCACGAGGTCGAGGCGCGAATGTGTGGCCGGGCGCGTGTCGGAGCTCATCGAGCGAAGGCGTGGAACCCGGCGCGATCGCTGTCCTGATGCGGGCGCTTGCGCGCGGACGCGGGACGAAGGTTGAGCGGGCCCTGATTGCCCGGGGCGTTCCGGCGCATCTGGCCAGCGGGGGGGCGTTCTTCCAATGTCCGGAGGTCGCGCGAAGCTCGGGCTCTGCTCGAGGTGATCGACAACGTCTGGGATGACGCGGCCATGGCGGTCGTGCTCGCCGGGCGGCTGTGCGGCCTGTCGGCTGATGCGCTTGTGCGCGTGAGGGCCCATGCGGACGAGATCGCCGCACAAGCCGGCCGGCGTGCGACCGAGGCGCACCTGTGGGAGGCACTCGCCAACCCGGTCGCCGATATTCCCGGCCCCGACGCCGGCGCGGTGGCCCGGCTGGTGGGAGCGGTGAGCACGGCGCGGGACTCCGGGGCATGCGGCCGCTCGCCGACACCGTGATCCGGCCGCTGCTCGATCTGGATGCCGACCTCGTCCTGTTCGCATCAGGGAGCGGGGGCGAGCGAGCATGGTCCAATATCCTCAAGCTCGCGCGCCTGGCTACCGAGTACGAGACGGCACAGGTAGGCGACCTCGGCGGGTTCCTCACGTACCTGGCCTTGCGTGAGTCGCACGCGCCCGGCGAGCAGGAGGCATCCTTGGAGAGTGAGTCGGATGCGGTGCGCGTGATGAGCATCCATGCGGCAAAGGGACTTGAGTTCCCGGTGGTGGTCCTTGCGGGGCTCGATGGGGGTGGCGACGTCCCGGGGATAGCCATCGAGCGGATAGGGGAGCGTCCGCTGCTCGGCATGGAGCTGCGCACGCCGGATGCCACACTGCCCACCATCGGCTCGCAGACGGTACGATCGGCTGCTTCCGCCGCCGCGGACGAGGAGTCCGTCCGGCTCCTCTACGTGGGATGCACGCGTGCGAAGGAGTCACTGACCATCGTCACGAGAACCGACCCCGCCAAAGACGCCGAGGACTCCCTCGGTGGACGGGTGCGGCAGGCGCTCGGTCTCGGTGCCGCCGACAGCATCCCGGACGGCACGACCACGGTGTACGGCGGCGGGGCGAGCGTGATGCTCCTGCAGCCACCGGAACCGGGGAGCGAGGCCGCGAGCGCCGCAGCATGCGCGCTTCCGGGGCCGGACGATTCCCCGGTCGAACGAACGTCGGTACCCGAAACCACGGCGAGGACCACGCTACCTGCAGCCGAGGCGCCACAACAGGTCTCGTACTCGGGGCTTGCGACCTACCAGCGGTGCCCGTACCGCTTCTTCCTGACGAGCGTGGTGCACCTGCCGGCCCCGCCTGCCATGCAGGGCGGTGATGCGCTCGCGTTCGGCAGCGCCGTGCATGCAGTGCTCGAGGGCCTCCGCTCGCCCGCTGCGCAAGCCGGGGAGTTTGTGGCCGCTGCGGCCCGGGCCGCCAGCCTCGAGCGTGCCTCGGTTCGTCGGCTGCACGAGGCTGTTGCCGCGTACCTGGCCTCTCCGGTCGCAACCGACGTGTTCACCGCCGACCGCGTGATACGTGAGGCGCCCATCGCCGTGCCGCTCGGCGCAACCGTTCTCGCCGGCGCGATCGATGCGATCGCGTGGAACGACGACCGTGCTCTGATAGTCGACTACAAGACGGGCACTGCGCCGCTGTCGGGCGCCGAGGCGGCGGAGCGCTACCGGCTGCAAGGAGAGTGCTACGCGCTTGCCGCGTTCGCCGTGGGGGCCGCGTCGGTGCGCGTTGTGTTCGCGGAGTTGGAGCGCGGGCGGGAGACCGCATACGAGTACGCGCAGTCCGATCGGGAGCGGATCGAGGCGGACGTGCGGGCGATCGTTCGACGCATGGCGGACGAAGGATATCCGTCACGGCAAACCTACGAACGCGAGCTATGCGAGACGTGTCCCGGCCTGGGCGGTATGTGCCCGGTCACGCGTCCTTCGGACGGTGGCGCTGGGTGAGTTGACCGCATGCGGCCTCGATGTCGGTGCCGCGCTCGATGCGCGACCGAGGTTTCGACGCCTGCGGCTGTGAGCACCGCCGCGACCTCGGCCACGCGCGAATCGGCGGGCCGTCCGGCGCTAGTGCCGGCAACCGGGTTCACCGGGATGAGGTTCACGTGGCACATCCAGCCGCGCGCGAACGCCAGGAGCGCCGAGACCTCGGCGGGCGTGTCGTTCTCTCCGGCGATCAACGCGAACTCGAGCGTCGGCCGGCGGCCGGTGCGCTGCGTGTAGTCGATGAGCGTCGACTGCAGCGGGCCGAGCGGCCAGCGCCGAACGCCGGGCATGATGCGGTCGCGGGTCGTTTGGACCGCCGAGTGGAGCGACACTGCGAGGGTGAACTGCTCGGGCTCGCGGGCGAGCGCCTCTATGCCCGGGATGACGCCGCAGGTCGAGATCGCGAGATGCCGCGCGCCGATCCCCAGCCCCTCCTTGGCGTTCATGAGCCGGAGGCCGCCGAGCGTGGCCGCGTAGTTGTTGAACGGCTCGCCCTGCCCCATCGCGACAGCGTTTGACGCGCGCATCCCGAAGTCGGCCGCCACGAGCGCCACCTGCCAGGCCATCTCGCCCGGCAGCAGGTCACGTACGAAGCCGCCCCGGCCGGTGGCACAGAAGGAGCACCCCATCGCACATCCGGCCTGGGTGCTGAAACACACCGTGAGCCGGTCGCCCGCGGGGATTCCCACGCTCTCGACCAGCACGCCGTCGGCCAGCTGCCAGAGATACTTGCGCGTGCCGTCGGCCGAGTGCTGCACCTCGGCGGGTGTCGGGTGCTGCAGTGTGTAGCGTGACGCGAGCTCCGCACGCAAGCCGGCGGGCAGGTCCGTCATCGCATCGAACGACTGAGCGAGCCGGGCGTAAAGCCAGGCGACCATCTGGGCGCGGCGGAACGCGGGTTGACTGAGCTCTGCGAGCGCGCCCGACAGTCCGCCGGGGTCGAGTGAAGCGATGTCGGTGGGCGCGGGTTGCGCCACCCTAACCCTGCGCCTTCTTGAAGCCGTCCCGATGCTGTCGCTCGTAGCCGCCCACAGCACGGAAGTACTGCGCGATCTCGGCGTGGCCCTCTTCCTCCGCGATCCGGGCGAACTCGGGATACATCTCGGTCGGTCTCGTGCTCCTCGCCCTCGTAGGCGGCCGCGAGGTTCTCGGCGGTCGTGCCAAAGGCGCTCATGTACGCGAGGTGGCCGAGGGCGTGCGCGGTCTCCTCGGTGGCGGCGTGCTCGAAGGCGGCCTTGGCTGCGTCGTTGCCTTCGAGCTCGGCGATGCGAGCGAACAGCGTGTAGCGGCGGTTGGCCTGCGACTCGCCGGCGAAGGCCGCCTTGAGGTTCTCAAGCGTCCTGGTGCCGGTGAGGTCGCCCGGACCCTCGGAGGGCAGGAAGAACGACTGCGGCGCGCCGCAGACCGGGCAACGCTCGGGTGCGGGACCTACATGCAGGTAGCCACAGCCCTTGCAGCGATACATCTCGACCATCGGGACTCCTCTCGACGGGATCTGACCGGCCGGGGCCGGTGTTGACCATTCTACCGCGGCGTCCCTGCGACCGCGTTTCATCGCACCACTCGTCCGTCAGCGTCTGCCGTTTGGCGGGCTGCCCGGTCGGGATTGCGCCGGGTGGGGTACGTTTGATGCTGCGCACCTAGGGGCATGCCGGCAGCGCGCCGGTGACAGAGAGGGGTGGTTGCATGAGGAAGCGGTTGCTGCTCGCAGTCGCACTCGCACTCGCGATCGTATCGATGCCGGCGGTCGCGAGCGCGCTCCCGTCGATGCCGAGTTCGCTCTTCCCCTCGTCCGATTCCTGCGGTTGTCACAGCGCGCTCGTGAGTCAGTGGGACGTGTCCATGCACGCCAAGGCCCTCACCGACCCGCTCTACCTCCTGAAGCTCAAGGAGGGCGATGAGGCAACGGATGGTGCAATCACGCCGTTCTGTATCCAGTGCCATAGCCCGTGGGCAGCATGTCCGGTGACGTCAGCGAGCTCGGCGAGGTCGAGGCGACGGGAGTGGTCGCGGAGGGCGTCACGTGCACCTTCTGCCATCACACGGTCGGCACCGACACGCCGATCGGCAACGCGTCTCAGCAGGTGAGCCCGCGAGGACACCCGGCTCGCTCAGCTGAAGGACCCGCAGGCGCCGCACGCGGCCGCGTACTCGCAGTTCCACGAGACCGCGGAGTTCTGCGGCGCGTGCCACAACGTCGACCACCCGGGCAATGGCATGCACCTCGAGGCCACATACACCGAGTGGAGGAAGGCCCCTACGCCGCCGAGGGCATCGTGTGTCAGGACTGTCACATGACTCCGGGTGCGGGTGTGGTCAAGCCGAATCCCGGCAAGGCTGCGAGCATGGGACCGGACAGGGAGCACATCTACACGATGACATTCGCCGGAGGGAACGTCGGCCTCGGCGATGCCGCTCTAGCCGGGGCGAACCTCGCGGCGGCGGCGACTATGGACCTGGAGGTCCCCGAGGTGCAGGAGGGCGGCGACGTTGCTCTCAAGACGACCATCACCAACGGAGGGGCCGGGCACTACCTGCCCACGGGTCTGACCGAGGTGCGGCAGATGTGGCTGGAGGTCACGGCTACCGACGACATGGGAAACGAGTTGCTGAACGAGCGGCGTGACTTCGGCACCGTGCTCAAGGGAGCGGACGGCTCTTACCCTGTGGAGATGTGGGACGCCGTCGGCATCCAAAGCGACGACCGGATCCCGCCCCGCGAGTCAACATCGAACGACTACTCCTTCCCGATGGCCACCGGCGCGGTGACGGTGAAAGCTACGCTGTACTACCGCTCGTGCTCGGAGGAGATGGCCGAGAAGGCGGGCGTCGAGATTCCCACGACGACCATGGCCGAGGTCACGAAGACCGTCTACCCGACGGCGGAGGCCAAGGCTGCGGGCGACGCGGCCGCCGATGACGCCGAAGAGGATGACGGTGGCCCGGGCGGCTCGACGTGGCTGCTCGTCGTCGCGGCCGCTGCGGCAGTGGCTGCGGTGACCGCGATCCTCATGCGCAGGAAGAAGTAGGCGCACGAAACATGCGGAGAGCAGAAGGGGCGCCCCTCGGGGCGCCCCTTCATCATGTCGGCACCGCCGTGCGAACGCCTAGCTGACCGTTTCGTCGGTCGGCTTGGCGCCGATGGTCATGTCGATCGTGGTTTCCTCACCGTCACGCCACAGCGTGATGGTGACCTGATCGCCCACCGCGCGCTGACGGACCTCGAGGATGAGGTCGTCCATCGAGCGGACCCGATCGTCATCCACGGCCACGATCACGTCGCCCGGGCGGATACCCGCCTTCTCGGCCTCGGTGCCTGCGGTGATCTCGACGACGTAGGCGCCCTCGTCAACCGGGAGGCCCTCCTCCTCGGCGAAGTCGGTCGTGACGGTCTGACCGAGCACGCCGAGGAACGGCGTATCCACGGTGCCATCGCCGATGAGCTCGTCGGCGACCTGCGCGGCGCGGTTGATCGGGATCGCGAGCGCCACGCCTGCCGAACTGCCGGTCTCGGTGTAGATCGCGGCCGGTATGCCGATGAGCTCGCCGTCGCTGTTGAGCAGCGCGCCACCCGAGTTGCCCGGGTTGATCGCGGCGTCGGTCTGGATGGCATCCACGTACGGATACTCACCCTCGTCGCCGCCGAAGTCGGTGATCGACCGATGGAGCGCCGAGACCACGCCCGAGGTGACCGACTGCTCGAATCCATACGGCGAGCCGATGGCGACGACCAGCTCTCCGACGACGAGTGCCTCCGAATCGCCAACGCTGATCACGGGGATGTCGGCATCCACGTGCACGACGGCGATGTCGCTCTCGCTGTCGGATCCGACCAGCTCAGCCTCGTAGCTCTCGCCCTCGGAGTCGGTCACGGTGATCGTGGTGGCACCTTCGACGACGTGCTGGTTGGTGAGGATGTACGTGCCGCCCTCCTCGGCGACCTTGTACGCGACTCCAGAGCCCTCTCCCTCGACCGGTACGTCCGGGTGGGTGGAGGGAAGACCACCGCCGGAGCTGTCGCCGCCCGCTACGTAGATGTCGACGACGCTGGGCAGCCCTACGGCCGCCACGGCTGCGACCACTTCATCGGTCTCACCGCTCACGAGCTCGACCTGGGCGGTGCCGTCGTTGTCCGCGCTTTCGCTCTCGGACTCCGTCGGGCTCAGGCCGCTGTACGCGAGATAGCCGCCCGTGACACCCGCGAGGCCGCCGATCAGCAGCGAAGCGATCACCGCGATCGCGATCGGTACGGCGTGCGAATGCCGTGAGGGCGTCGCCCCGGCCACGGGGCCGGGTTCCGCCGCCGGCTCCGGGGTGGTCGATGGTGCGGACTCGTACGGTGGTGCAGGTGCGGCGAAGCCTGCCGAAGGAGCAGGCGGGGTATCAGCTATGCCGCCGATCGGTTCGTTCGTGACGTTCTCGTTCGCGTCCATGTCCATGGTGTGTCCCTTTCTCCGCGGTCACATCACGCGGTAAGCCAATACTACGCCGGGATGGTGCTTGCCAGGCTCTGGCAGGCCAGAATCCACGAAGTCTCCACACCATGGCGGTTCACGTTGTCGGGCTGCGCCCGCTCGACTAGACTGGCGCGGAGAGCCAGGGAGGGGAGCGAACACGTGTCAGACGCAGACGACATCGCCGGACTCGAAGCCGACACAGTGATGGACCCGGACGAGATCGACGCGCCGGAAGCCGACAGCGCACCCGGCGCCGAGGAGACCGAATCGCCGGACGCGGAGACCGTGCCGGACGCCGACGTCGTTGCGTCCGAGGAGACACCCCCCGCATCCGCGCCCGCTCCGGACTCCGCCGACGCCGCGCTGGTCGAGGCCGTCAGCGGCGGGCTCACCTGGATTCCGTTCGCATGCTATCTCGGTCTGTGGATCGTGCTTGCCGGACTGTCCGCATACTTCCTCTATGGCGCATCCTCCGACCAGCCAGCGCGTTGGATGCCGGAGTACGTCCCGTTGCTGTGGTCCGGGGTCGGTCTCACGGCGCTCGGCCCGATCCTGTCGGTGGCAGTGTGGCTGGTCGCCCGAACACGCAGGCCAAAGTCCGCGCGCCGCGGACTCTTCGCCTCGGCGATGACGCGCGGTGCGCTGGTGGCGTTCTTCGGCGTGGCGATCTGGGTCGCCACGCTGTTCGTGCTTGAGATCGTCGCGGTGGGGGGCACTCTCTGATGTCGCGTGCCGCGCGACGGATCGCCGTCCTCATGGGCGGCCGCTCGGCCGAACGAGAGGTGTCGCTGAACACGGGAGCGCAGGTCGCGGGCGCCCTCGAGGAGCACGGCCATCAGGTCGTGTGTTTGGACACCGACGACCTCGGATTCATCGAGCGCCTGCGTTCCGGCGGCTTCGATGTGGCGTTCATCTGCCTGCACGGTCGCTTTGGCGAGGATGGGACGATTCAGGGCCTGCTCGAGATCCTCGGCATTCCCTACGTGGGCTCCGGCGTCCTGGCGAGCGCGCTCGCCATGGACAAGGTGGCGTCCAAGCATATCTTCACTGCCACAGGGCTGCCGACGCCGCCATCGATGGTCTTCACCGAGATGCCCGAGGACAGCGCGGCGGTGAATGCGGCGCTCGGGACCAAGCTCGTGGTCAAGCCGGTGAGCGAGGGGTCATCGGTGGGCATGTCGATCGTGCACGCACCTGAGGAGCTCCTGCCGGCGCTCGAGCTGGCGTTCAAGCACGACACGACCGTGCTGGTCGAGGCCTTCATCACAGGCGCCGAGGTGACGGTCGGCGTCATCGGCAATCGGGACCTCACCGCGTTGCCCACGCTTGAGGTAGTGCCCGAGCACGAGTTCTACGACTACGAGTCGAAGTACGTGCCTGGCATGAGTCGGCACATCATCCCGGCGCGCGTGAGCGAGATCGCCAGGGCCGAGTGCCAGCGCGTCGCGATCGAGGCGCACGTCGCCCTCGGCTGCCGGGGGATGTCGCGCGCGGACACGATCGTGTCGGACGACGGCGTGATCTACCTGCTCGAGGTGAACACGATCCCCGGCATGACCTCGACCAGCCTGCTGCCGGACGCCGCGCGCGCGGCCGGAATCGAGTTCCCGGACCTCTGCGACCGGCTCGTGGAACTCGCGCTCGAGCGCTAGCTGATACCGTCCGGTCTGATCAGCGGCAGATCGAGCACGAACCGCGTGCCCTTCGCGTCGTCGTCCACGAACGCGAGCCCTCCGTGTGCCTCCGCGACGACCCGGACGATGTAGAGGCCGAGTCCCATGCCGGGCGTGGTCTGTGGCGCCGCTCCCCGCGCACCGCGCTCGAAGACCGTTTCGCGCTGGTCATCCGAGATTCCGGGGCCATCGTCCTCGACGCTCACAACAGCCCGATCGTTGTGGGCGATCACGCCAACGCGCACCTGTCCTTCGGCCGGTCCGTACTTGAGGGCGTTGCCGACGAGATTGGCGATGGCCTGCTCCAGGCGGACGGGGTCGCCGAGCACCGTCACGCCGGGTTCGAGCGAGGTGACGATCTCCTGCTCGGCGCCCATCTGCAGCGACGTCGCGATGCCCTCCACGAGCACGGAGAGGTCGACGGGCCGCATGACTCTCGGCGCGAACACGGTCTCTGCGCGGGTTGCATGCAGGAGGTCGTCGAGGAGGCCCTCCATGCGCTGTGCGGCCCTGCGCGCGCTGTCGATGGCGGTGGTCCTGCGATCCTCGTTGAGCGGTCTGTCAAGGATGTCGAGGTAGCCACGGACCACCGTGAGCGGGCTGCGCAGGTCGTGCGAAACGAGCGACAGGACCTCCTGGCGCAGCGCTTCGAGCCGTCGCTCTTCCGTGATGTTGCGGGCCGAGATGACGTAGTCGGCGGCCATCGGATCGATGAAGGCGATGCTGAACTCGATCCACCGGTCGGGCTGGTCCGGGGCGACGCACCGAGCGACGACCGGCGTCTCGTAGGCCTGTCGCGCGATGCTGAGGAGCTGTAGCGGCGCGCCTTCCTCGTCGAAGAGCTGGATGCCGGTGAAGAGGCCGTCCGGTGCGGCGCGGAGCAAGTCCCCCAGTTGCAGTCCGAAGAAGTGCGCGGCTGCCGGGTTGGCGATCTCGACGACCCCACCGCGCACGAGGATCTTCACCTCCGGCGACTCCTCGACCACGGTACGGAACGCCCGCTCTGCTGCGAGGGCCTGGTCGCCCGCCTCGATAAGCTCCGACTGGTTGATGCGCAGCTGCGTCATCAGGTCGGTGATGACCTCGCCGAGCTTGGCGTAGTCGGTCGGGAGGCCCGGTTCCACCAGCAATCCCTCGTCCGTGCGCAAGCCCTGAAGCGCGAGATACCCCTGGTCCTGAAGGTATGCGACGAAGCGCTGGAGCGGCCCGACGATGCTACGACCGAGCGCCGTGGCGAGCAGGTATGCGACGCCGAGAACGATCAGGCCCAGTCCGAACGGCACGAGGACGATGGTCCACGCGCGGCCCTCACCGAGCCAGGGGTCGGGCTGGCTGATCTCGATCATGAGGGTGGAGCGTCCATCAATACCGCTCAAGGCCCCGCGGGTCAGGAACATTCCGGCCTCGATGCGGCTCAGCGCGATCCCGTAACCGTGAGGCGGAGAGACCTCGTTCCAGCCGCCGCCTGCCTCCGGAAGTGACTCGACAGCGACCACTGTCGTATTGCCGCCGTCACCAGAAACGAACCAGTCCGAGGAGATCGTGCGAGCGACGGCGACGAAGCCGACCGAGCTCCCGTTCAGCGTTCCCACCACAGGTCGTATCGCCACGATCGCCGGACCTGTGGGGAGTGTCATGGGTCCGCGCGCGCCGTCCGGGTTGCGCTCGGCAAGCTCGGTGAGCGAACGCAGGTCGTCCTCATCGCCGGACGAGCTGATCACCGTGCCGTCCGCGTCAGTCCACAGCACCGCCGAGGCCGACGCATGATTCTTGAACCATGGGTCGAACCGGTCGTCGATGAAGGTCGCGTCAGGGCCGGTCGTCTGCTGGTAGAACTCGTCGGTGTCCGTCAGCGCAAGCACGAGTGCGTCGAGCTCGCGCGCCCGCAGGTCGAGCTGGGTACGCGCCTCGGTGAGTTGGCCTTCGGCTCTGACGGTCGCAAGGGACCGGGTGTAGTAGGAGAGGCTGACGCCGATGATCGTCGCGACGAGGATGAACACCAACGCAGCCGCGAGCATGATGCTCGTGGTGAGGCGTGCCCCCAGGCGTGTGGGGACCAGCTTGTACAGCCACCCGTTCCGAGATGTCGTGCGACCCGCCATCGTTCCCCTCAACAGCCGGCGTGAACCGTGCGACCCCAACATGCACGGACACCCTCAGTCTACCGCTCCGTCTGAAAGCGGCGTGCATGCATCTTCGGCCAGACTCCGGCCAGTCGGCGTTGCGGCGAGTCCTCCCAGCGCGGTCTCGCGCAGGCTTGGTGGCAGACTGCGCCCAACCTGCCCCATCGCGACGACGACTTCGTCGAACGGGATGGGGAAGCACACGCCCGCGAGGGCGAGCTCGATCGCCGAGAGAGCGACGGCCGTTCCGGTGGCGTTGCGCATCACGCACGGCAGTTCGACGAGCCCGCCGACAGGGTCGCACACAAGTCCGAGCTGCGCCTGCAGCGCGATCGCTGCCGCGTGCCCGCAGGTCTCCGGGTCCGCACCGTACAGCTCGGCGCCTGCCGCGGCAGCCATGGCCGACGCTGCCCCGATCTCGGCCTGACAGCCACCGGCCGCTCCTGAGAGACTGGCCCGGGCGGCGATGACCGCCCCTACGGCGCCTGCAGCGAACAAGGCGTTCACGAGAGCGTCGCGCGACGCGTGCCGAGACCTCCCGAGCGCGAGCAAGACGGCGGGCAGCACGCCGGAGGCTCCGGCGGTGGGGGCTGCCACGATGCGACCCATCCGCGCGTTGGTCTCGCCCACGGCGAGCGCGTCGGCGAGGGCGTCGCGGAACGGCTGCCCGAGGAGCGCCGGCCCGTCGGCGACGCGTGCGGCATCACCTCCGGTGAGCCCTGAGCGCGAGCGTTCGCGGTGTGCGAGGCCCGTTGCCACGGCCTCCTCCATCACCCTGAGCTCGGCATCCATCGCCGCTCGCAAGTCCGCGGCAGACCGTCCGCTCTCGTCGCTCTCGAGCGCGAGCGCTGCCGCTCCCAACGAACCGTGCATGCGTGCCGCCTCGACAAGCGCGGCGAACGTCGTGTGCGCCATCGGTGCCCTCTCGGATCGGGGTCCGTCATGGATTGTATCCGACTGTCCTCGCTGCAATGCGCTCAAGCTCCCGTCGCGCTCGGGCGCACGCTCCTCATGCCGGTCGCGCGAGGGGGTGCCACGCGGTACCATCCTGCCCATGACCGATGACATCCTCATACGAACTGCCGGGCCCATCGAGGCGGGCATTCTGGTCGAGCTTCGGGGGCGCATGCTCATCGAACTCGGCGATGACGACCCCTGCCGGCTTGCCGAACTCGCCCGGGTCTCGATCGAGTGGTCCGACGTCGCCCTGGCCGACGGGCGTCTCGCGGGGTGGATAGCCGCGGCCGAAAAGGCGCGCCCCATCTACGAGCGGCTCGGCTTCAAGCCTACGTCGGAGATGCGCATCGAGCTGGCCGAGAACGCGCCGCGACGGCTGGGCGCCTTCGGTGCCAACGGCGGCCTGCCGGGATGTCGTCGCTCCTAGACGGCGGGAATCGCCCGCACGCCGATCACGCCGTCGACCGCTGCGAGGCTCGCGACCACATCTTCGCGGACGATGCTGTCGGTCTCGATCACCATGAGCGCACGCGCGCCGCGCCGCTCTCGGAAGACCTGCATCGACGCGATGTTGATCGCCTCGGCGGCAAGGCCGGCCGAGACCGACGCCACCACGCCCGGCTGATCGTGATGGATGATGCCGAGCGCCGGTAGCTCGCCGGTGAGGAGCACCGGGAAATCGTCGATGAGCGTGATCTCGACATCTCCCGCGCCGACCGACGAGCCGCGCACGAGCACACGCTCTCCCGCCTCGGTCTCGATGAGCATCTCCGCGGTGTTCGGATGCACGTCGCCGAGGTCAGCCGCAGCGAAGGTCACGTGCATGCCGGCTGCCGACGCGAGTGCTCGTGCTGTGGGGATGCGAGTGTCGTCAGGAGCGAGACCAAGCAGTCCCGCGATGATGGCGAGGTCGGTTCCGTGGCCGCGACCGGTGGACGCGAACGACCCGTGCAGGGTCACTTCGGCCGAACGCACCGGAGCTCCTGCGATCGCCCGCGCGAGCGCGCCCATCCGCACCGCACCCGCGGTGTGGCTTGAACTCGGACCGACCATGATCGGTCCGACGACATCGAAGATGCTTCGCTGGCGCGCCATTCGCTTATTGTAGCGCGACCGGTTGTACGCTCCGAGCGTGAGGGCGTATGCTGTCCGAGCGCTCAGGCGCTGTTCAGGCAAGCATGCGGAAGGACGATCATGGAAGAAAGCACGGAGAACGGCACGCAGACCACCGCTTCACCGAACCGCAATATCGTGATCCTGCTCGTTGTCATCATCGTTCTGCTGGCGGCAGCGGTCGCGTACTTCGTGTTCGCCGACGGGGGCACCGACACCGGTACGACCACCGACACGACCACGGGCGACACTGCGGGCTCGACGACCACCACGGGCACGATGAGCCAGGAGGTCGCATTCGACGCGGCGACCGCTACCGTCGTCGAGGAAGGCCTCACGCCCGAGCAGCACGTGACGGCGTACTTCGACGCGGTGCTCGCGGGTGACTACGCGACCGCGTTCAAGATGCTTCCCACTACCAAGCAGGCCGAGTACGGTGACGAGGCCGCGTTCGCGTCGCAGCTGACAGGCTACGGCATCACGTCGTTCACGATCGACTCCACGGTCGAGAACGGCGAGGAGACCGAGGTGACCGCCACCGCGGCCATGCCGGGCGGCAACTTCAGTTACCTCTGGACCTTCGTGAAGGACGGCGACAACTGGCTCGTGAAGT
Organism: uncultured Actinomycetes bacterium; assembly: GCA_963700295.1. Lineage (GTDB taxonomy): Bacteria > Actinomycetota > Coriobacteriia > Anaerosomatales > Anaerosomataceae > UBA6100. Next base: position 71,854 of record CAVOWY010000006.1, read on the forward strand.
CGCGCACCCTTCCGGGCATGAACTAGCCCACGATCGACCGTACTGACAGAGGCGGCGTCCCTTCCCGGGGCGTCGCCTCTTCCTTTCGGCGGGGGCCGAACACGGTGAGATCCCGTTGAGGTCTGGGTCATACGGCCGTGCTACGCTTCGGGGCATGGTCACCGAGCCTCTGTCGTCCTTCCTTCAGCCAGGCACCGACTCCGACATCGCGGGGGCGTATGCCACGCTTGCCGCGCGCGCCCTCGAGACCGTCTACGGCTTCGAGGACGAGGTGGTGATCCTCGACCTCGAGACCACCGGTTTCGATCCCGTACGCGACGAGATCATCGAGGCTGCTGCACTCATCGCTCGCGGCCCCGAGGTGCTCGGCCGGTGGAGCACACTCGTGCGCCCGGTCCGGCCGATCCCGCACGAGACGACGCAACTCACCGGCATCGACGATGCGATGGTGGCCGATGCTCCGCCCGTCGAGCGGGCCCTCGCGGAGTTGGCGGCGTTTGCGGGCGCGCGCACGCTCGTCGCGCACAATGCCGCGTTCGACAGGGCGTTCCTCGAGGCGGCCGGCTCGGTCTCCTCGGGGTTGCGCGGGGTGTGGATCGATTCCCTCGAGGTGGTCAGGCTCGCGCTTCCTCGCCTGAAGTCGCACCGGCTCGCCGACATGGCGCGGGCGTTCGGGCTCGAGACCGGCCAGGAGCACCGCGCTGCCGATGATGTGGAGGCGCTCTTCTCCGTCTGGCGCGTTGCACTCACCGCCTTCGGCGATCTGCCGCCGGGCACGCTGCACGAGCTCGCGCGTCTGGCTTCGGCAGTGCCGGGGTGGCGCCTCGGCCCGCTGCTCTCGCACCTCGCTGCAGGCGCGCCCGCGAAACCGTTCGACGTGCGGCAGCTCCGTACGGACCGGCTCCGTGCCGAGCGCCTCGAAACGCTCGCGGACGCGTGCGAGACCTCGATCAGCGCGCCGGAGACCTGCGAGGTGCTCGCCGAGTTTGGGCCGGAGGGCGCGGTCGGGCGCATGTACGACGGCTACGAGCCGCGCGAGGAGCAGGCGCGGATGGCCGAAGCGGTGCTCGAGGCGTTCGGCTCGGCGCGATGCGCCGCCGTGGAGGCCGGCACCGGCGTGGGCAAGTCGGTGGCCTACCTGCTGCCGGCGGCGCGATTCGCGCAGCGCAACGGCGTGCCGGTCGGGGTGGCGACGAAGACCAACACGCTCATGGATCAGCTCATGTACCGCGAGCTGCCGCGGCTCGCCGAGGTCCTCGGAGATGAACTCAGGTACACCGCTCTTAAGGGCTACGAGCACTACCTGTGTCTGCGCAAGCTCCAGCGGCTGCTCGACGCGCCCCCGGATGCCGAGACCGCGGCCGCACTGGGCATGCTCGTCACGTGGGTGGCGCAGTCGTCGTGGGGTGACAAGGAGGCGATCAACCTTCACTGGCCGCCGCCGCTCAAGCCACAGGTGCTCGCATCATTCGCGGACTGCACCAAGAAGCGGTGCCGCTACTACCCGAACCACTGCTACCTGCACGGCGTGCGCCGTCGGGCCGGCGCGGCCCATATCGTGGTGACCAACCACGCGCTGCTCTTCCGGGACCTGATGACCGACGGTGGCATCCTGCCGCCGATCCGCCACTGGATCGTGGACGAGGCGCATGCGGCGGAGGCCGAAGCACGCGACCAGCTCTCCCTGGGCGTCGGATGCGCGGAGGTGCGCGGACTGCTCGGTGGCCTGCACGCAAAGGGTCGGGGCGGATTCCTGAGCGCGCTCAGGGCGAGAGTCGGGCTCGAGGGCGGTGACGGCGTGGCTGCCACGCTCGGCATCATCGATGAGATGCGGGAGCTGGCCGAACAGACGGCGACGATCGCCGCCTCGTTCTTCGACTTTGTGAAGGACCTCGGGCTGGACAGTGCCAGCGCCTACGATCGGACCGAACTTCGGGTTACCGGCGAGCTCAGGGAGAGCGGTGCGTGGGGTACGGCGGCGGGGGTGGGCCGCTCGCTCGCGAAGCGCCTGGAAGCGCTCCTCGAGCGGGGGCGGGCGCTCGTGACGGCGCTCGAGGCATCGGCCGAGACCCTTGCCGAGCAACGCGCCGATCTCGTGGGCCAGCTGTCGGGACTTGCCGAGCAGCTGTCGGGGCTCGTAGCCGTCCTCGATGGCACCGACGATTCGTACGTCTACTCGGTCACCGTGGATCGCAGGCGCGATCACTCGGCGGAGCGGCTCGATGCGTTCCTGCTCGATGTCGGCGAGGCGCTGGCGGACCAGCTGTACCCGAAGGTGTACTCGGTCGTGTTCACGTCGGCAACGATCGCGGCGGGCAGCGACTTCTCGCACTTCGAGCGCGCCGTCGGTCTCGATCGGTTGGGACCGGGCGGCTATCGCACGCTTCGGCTGGAGAGCAGTTACGACTTCGAGCGGCAGATGGCGGTCTTCGTACCCACCGACCTGCCCGAGCCGTGCCAACCCGGTGCACGCGGCTACGCGGCGTACATCGACGCGCTCGCCAGGCTGCTGTTCGGCGTGCACACTGCGATGGGCGGATCGGTGCTCACGCTCTTCACCAACCGCCGGGACATGGACGAACTGTACGGCCGGCTCGCCGCGCCGCTCGAGCGCGAGGGACTGCACCTGCTCGTGCAGTCGCGCGGCGTATCGCGCAGGCGGGTGGCCGACGAGTTCATCGCTGACGAACGCATGTCGCTCTTCGCCACGAAGTCGTTCTGGGAGGGGTTCGATGCCAAGGGAGACACGCTCAGGTGCGTCGTCGTGCCGCGTCTCCCGTTCGGTCCGGTGAACGATCCGGTGCTCGAGGAGCGGCGTGACCGGGACCGCGACTGGTGGGCGCATTACTACCTGCCCGAGGCCGTGCTCGAGCTCAAGCAGGCGGCTGGCCGACTCATCCGCTCGTCCACAGACGAGGGATGCCTCGTGCTCGCTGACGCTCGTCTCACCGGGCCGAAGTCGTACGCACATCGCTTCCTCGAAGCGCTGCCGGTCCGCGATGTCGAGCACCTGCCCGCGGTGGAGCTTCCCGGAGTGATCAAGGCGCGCTTCGGCCGGGAGGCATAGGTCCTACCGGACGCGGCGCAGCAGGTCCTCGGCGAGTGACTGAACGGCCGTGCGGACCTCGTCCGGCGATACCACCTCGGCCATGCCGAGGTAGGCAGCAACGCGCCGGGCGATCCAGGCGGCCGACTGATACGGGACCTGCGCGAGGGTGCTCCCGTCAGTTTGAGGCTCGAAGATCACGCCGGGCCACTGACGATCGTCGGGCAGTGCTGCCCCCGGCGCGAACCGGATCTCGGCGGGCGGCAACGTCGAGGTATCGGGGGTCACCAGGGTGGAAACATGGCTCGCGGGTGGGAACGTGGCCCCCGTGTGCTCGATCCCGCGGATGCGGTCGAGGCGGAACACTCGCTCCTGGCCCGCGGTCTCGCACCATCCGACCAGGTACCAGATGCCCAGGCGCTGTACCAGCGCCCAGGGGTGGACTACGCGCTCGGTGACCCGGCCGGACGAGCCGGTGTAGTACGCCAGGCGCAGTTTCTCGTGCTCCTCGGCGGCGACTGCAAGCGCCGAGTAGACGTCGGCGGCACCGCCGGGCGCTGCGCCCGTGCGCACGGTGCGCTCGAGCTCCTCGAGCGGGACGTCCTGTGAGCACACGGCGGACAGCCGCACGCGAAGCGGGGCATCGGCAGCGTACCCGGCGACCTCGAGCGCTGCGCCAAGAGCACGTGCCTCGGCCGTCGTGAGCTTGAGCGGTCGCTCAAGACCGGGCGGGTCCATGTACACACAGACGGCATCGCCGTCGATGTCGAGGTCGACAAGATCGAAGGGCGTGAACGGCGGGATGCCGCACATCGTGAGCGTGCTGAGGTCGGAGGCGACCTCCTCGGCCGTGCAGCCCACCGCCGCCGCGAGGTCGGTCAGCGGCACGCAGTCGCCCTTGCGCAGGTGCGGGAGGAGCGCAAGCAGCCGGCGTGCGCGGGTGGCGGCATCGAGTTGCTTACTCATGTGCCGACACCACCGCGCGGAGACCGTCGTACAGTGCGGACACGAGTTCGGGCGGCTCCACCGGATAGAGTCCCGGGCCCTCATCGACGAGCCAGGAGGCGAGGCGCTGCAGGTCGGCAGCGGGCACCGTCCATACAGCCGAGCCGTCAGAGAGCGTCGCGATCGAACCGCGGCCGCGCGCGAGACTCTCGGCACGCCATGCGATCTCGGGCTCGAAGCGGATGCGCGCAGTGATGATGGTGGCGCCGAGCTCGAACGGCAGCCGCTCGTGCTCGCGGACATCGAACTCTTCGGGCCGCTCGAAGTCAGGCGTGTGGGGGCGGAGCGGATTGACGTCCAGGTCGCGGATCCGGCTCACGGCGTACGTGCGTGTCGCGTCGGCATCGCGGTCCCGGCCGGCGACGTACCAGATGCCGCCGCGGAAGAAGACCCCGTAGGGATCCACCGTGCGGCGGCGAGACTCGCCCCGCGCGTTGGTGTAGTCGAAAGTGACCGTCTTGCGCGTCTGGACTGCCTCCGCCAGCGCTCGTGCGTAGAGCCCCTGACCGGCGGAGTCGTCGTCGACGGCCGCTGTCGTGGAGAGTGGGTGCTCTAGGGAGCTCGTTCCGAGCTTGCCCAGCGCGAGCACTAAGTCGTTGCGGAAGGGGAAGCCGGGATCCTCGGCGAGCGCGGCCGCGACCGCCCCGATCGCAGCGACCTCATCGGGAGCGAGCTCGACCGGCCGGGCGTACGTCGCGTCGGCATCGAGGCGGTACGCCTCGGTGTCTCCGTCCGAGACGACCTCGATCACGAGACCCGCTGCGCGCAGCGCGTCCTTGTCGCGCTCGAACATGCGGATGAACGCCACATCGTCCTGGTTGTGCGGATAGCCGAGGCCGGCTGCCCGGGCCTGCGCCGCAGTGACCGGCTGCCGTGTCGAGGCAAGCAAGAGGGCGAGATTGACCAGTCGTTCGACCGCATCCGGCATGGCCGGGCTCCTGTCGTTGGGCTCCGTGTCGATTCTAGCGCGACAGGTGCCCGCATTCAGCATGCGGTCCGGGGAAGAAGCAAGCCAGGCGCGCGGGGGGATGCGCGCCTGGCTATAGTGGGCGGCGATTCCCCGCCCCTGAGGGGGGAGGAGAGGGCGGGTCGCCCGTCCCGCTGCCATGATAGCGAAACATATGCCACAAGGGTATGCGAAAGAGGGCCCAACTTATGCATCGGGCCTGCTCTCATGCCGCCGTGGTTGCCCTTGCGTGCGGGGGGCGTTACAACTGTGACGATGAAGGGGGTGCCATGAGCGACCACGATGCCACCGCACCTGAGCCAACCGCCGCCCCGGCGCCTGAAACGACCGCTCCACTCGCTGCGCCGAGTTCGACGGGCGCGGCTACCCGGCCTTCCGCGACGGCTGGCGAGCCACCCCGCACGTCGTTCCGCGTGATCGGATGGGCGCTCTCCGTGGTCGCCGTGATCGCGCTCGTCGCAGCCGGCTGGTACGCCTGGAGCGCCTACGACCGCGTGCGGTCCTCCGAGGCGGACCTGGCGCGGGCGGCGAGGATTCTCGAGGACGCGGAGGATGACTTGCTGCTTGTGGACGAAGCGGTCCAGATAGAGATCTCGGCAGTGATCGCCACAGAGACGATCGAGGCGGTCGACCTCGCCGATGGCGTGCGCTCCGACGCTCTTGAGGCGGCTGAGATCGTGGAACGGGTGCTGGGCGGCCTGCCCGAGGAGCGGGTCGCGTACGCCGAGGCGCTGAGGGACAGCGCGGACGCACGCGCCGAGATGATGGAGCTTGCACCCGTGATCCTCGAGGCGGACATCAGGGCGGCGACAGCCATCCAGTACGCGGATCAGGCAGTGGCCGAGATCAAGGCAGCCGAGGATCTCAGCGCGCAGGCGGTGGCCGAGTTCAACAGACACACGGCGGACGGCGTGAGGGCTTCCGACGCCTACTCGGTTCAGGCAGAGGCCCGGCTTCAGGCGGCGCAGTCGCTCATCGCGAGCGCCACGGCGTCGTTCCCGGGCGCCGACTTCACGGCGTTCAGCAGCTACGTGGACGCGAAGGTCTCACTCATAGCGCTCGCCAAGGAGATCGATGCCGTGTGGCTCGCGGGCGACATCGCCGGGTCGAACACTAAGCTCGACACCTACAATCAGCGTGACGCGGAGATCGTCGCGATGGCGCAGGCACTGCCGGCCTCGGTGCGGGATCCGATCGCGAACGCCTACAACGCCGAGACAGCCGATGTCTCGAAACGGTACTTCGATGCACGCGAGCGCGCGCGGAAAGCGGGCGAGCGGGTGAGCGAGCTCGGAGAGCCCGCCATCACCGACGACTGAAAAGGGGCGGGCATGGGCGACGCGTTCTGGTCGAGCTGGTGGTGGCCGCTGGCCACCGGACTCATCGGGTTCGTCTACGTGGGGCTCCTGCTCTCGCAGTGGGCGAAGCGTCGTAAGCCGCATCAGCTCGCGTGGGCCACGGGGTTCCTCTTCTACGCCGTCGCCGCGCTCATGGAGGCCTACTCGGAGTACACCGGCACCTGGGATCCCACCGTCTACCGCTTCTACATCGTGATGGCGGCCTCGATGGTCGGCTTCCTCGGCCTCGGCACGCTCTACCTGATCACGAAGAAGCGGACGCTGCCGACCATCTATCTCGTCTTCGTGCTCTCATGCCTTGCCATCTTCCTGTGGGGCGTGTTCGATACCACGCTGATCGAGAAGAACCTTGTGGCGGGCATCACCGTAGGCGGCTCGGCGCTCGGCGCGGGCTCGTCGTTCCCGCGCGTGATGTCGCTGCCGTTCAACATCACCGGCACGCTCCTGCTCATCGGCGGATCGCTGTGGTCGATCATCAAGTTCTGGCCCAAGCGGGAGTACCGCTACCGGGTGTGGGCGAACGCGCTCATCATCCTCGGCACGCTCATCATCGCGGGTGCCGGATCCATGGCGCGCGCGGGCCAGACGGTCGGGCTCTATCCGGCCGAGATGGTGGCGAGCGCGGTGCTGCTCGCCGGCTTCCTGCTCGCGGGGACGCTCGAGAAGGGCGCCGCAGCGGTGAGGGAGCGCATCGCGACAGAGCGCGATGGTGCAGCGAAGGGGCTCGCCGAGGAGTAGCCTCGGCCGCCTACTCCTCGTAGCCGCTGCCGAGACGGGCGAGCGCACCCACGTCGAGCACCATGACGTCGCTGCCGCGCACCTCGAGGACGCCGTCATCGCGCAGTCGCGCGAACGCGCGCGAGAGCGTCTCGGGGACCGTGCCGAGTGAGGCGGCCAGCTCGGACTTCGGCATGCCGAGCGGCACGCGCAGTCCTTCGGCGGTCGCCTCGCCCGCGGCGAGCGAGCGCTGGAAGAGGTAGCGGGCCAGGCGCGAGGGAACATCCATGGCGAGTGTCTGGACGACGCTCGTGAGACTCATGACGCGACCGGCGAGGTCCGCGATCAGCGCCCGTGCGATCTCGGGTTCGTCGTCGAGGAGCGTGAAGAGCGACTCGCGCGAGACCCAGGCGATCGTAGCGGGCGTGGCCGCGTCGACATTGGCGGGATAGCGGCTGCCGGCGAGCGCGGCCACGGCGGTGAAGGCCTCACCGCTCCCCAGCGCCTCGAGCACGATCACCCGTCCGTCGGCACCGGCGTGGAAGACGCGCACGCGGCCGGCGACAACCACTCCCAGCCGCTCGGCCGGGTCGCCCTCCACCGCGAGAGCCGTGCCGCGCGGGACCTCCTGGACCGAGGCGGCGTGCGCTATCCGCAGTACGCCCTCGTCGCTGGCGGTATGCCACAGACGGCACGCACGCAGTGCGGCCACCACATCGTCTCGAACATCTCCCACGGGCACCTCCTCTCGGGACCGCTCATACATTCGGCGCTGGATTGACGTGCGTCAAGGACGCCGCCGCTGCTTGTGGGTACGTTCCTCTTCGCGTTGTGTGACCGCCCCGAAGGAAGGATGCTCGCGTGAGCGACCGGTTCGCGGAACGGATGGCCGACGACAAGGTGCGCAGCGACACGCGCATCGTGGCGGGACTGGCTGCCATCTACTGCGCGGGCAACCACCGCGACCGCGACCGCGAGCGGCTGGCGAGCGACGCAGTCTCCCTCGGCGTGTATGGACGACGGGTGCCGAGGCTGTGCGCCGAGTGCGCCGAGCACGTCCGCTACGCCGAGAAACGGCGGGCCTACTGCCCAAGGGATCCGAAGCCGTTCTGCGCGCACTGCGACACCCACTGCTACAAGCCCGACGAGGCCGAGTGGCAGCGGCAGATGATGCGGTACGCCGGACCGCGCTCGATGTGGCACGGCTACGCGATCGCGGGCATCAAACACGCGCTCGAGGCCCGCATGTGGAAGCGCGAGATGGCAAAGCGTGCCGCGCAAGCGCCGCCAGCCGACAGCACAGACGACCACACCGCAGAGTAGCGGTGCCAAAGCGAGAGAGGAACCACACATGTCCACGACCACCAATCGGCAGATCGTGCGGATCGACGAGGAGCTGTGCACCGGCTGCGGCCTATGCGTCAGCCCCTGCGCCGAGGGCGCGATCGAGATCGTGAACGGCAAGGCCAAGGTCATCCGCGAGGAGTTGTGCGACGGCGCCGGGTTCTGCCTCGGCGTGTGTCCCACCGGTGCGCTCACCATCGAGGTCCGCCAGGCGGTGCCGTTCGACCACGCAGCCGCCGAGCCGATCATCGCCGAGAAGCAACAGACCTATATCCCACAGGTGTGCTTCCGCTGCGGCACCGATGAGGACTACGCGCCGCTGCTGCCGGTGCGGCAGCAGGGCCGGAGCGAGTGGGTCTGCACCCGCTGCCTGCCGGCGCTCATCCACGGCTAGGTACCACAGGGCGCCCGACCCATCAGGTCCGGCGCTCAGACAGTCCTCGGCGGGGGCCCTCGGCACCTCGAACGCTCCGCGTTCTCGGCGCCTCCCCCGCCTGCGGAACTCGCGGCGGACCTGATGGGTCGGGCGCCTTACAGGAAGGAAGTGATCCGATGTTCTGCAACCAGTGCGAGCAGACCAACAAGGGAGTGGGGTGCGCCACCGTCGGCGTATGCGGCAAGACGCCTGAAATGGCGGCGCTTCAGGACCTGCTGATCCACCAGCTCAAGGGCATCGCCGCGGCCGGACCCTCCGCCGCGTGCTCCGCGGCTTCCTCCGGGCTGCCGTAGTCCTCATCACACTCGGCGCGACGCTCTACCTCCTCGGCGGCATGTGGGTGCGGACGTCCGAGATGCAGGGCGCGCACGATCAGCTCGTGGAGACCGGGCAGTCCGAGCCCGTCGAGTCGCGCCTTGTGGTGCCGATCCCTGGTTGTGTGTGTCACAGTGACGACCCGGTCGTGCAGGCCGAGCACAGCGTGCGCAGGATCAGCGAGTGCATGGAGTGTCACTGACGCTCATGCGACCCCGAATGGCAACGCTGCGAAGCGGCAGGAGCGACCCGCCTGCCGCTTCGCGTTATCATGAGGGACAGCCGCTCTCTTTCGCGATGAGCTTCGGGAGGCCCGATGTCGCAGGTCATGGAACACGTCCACCAGCTGGCCGAGGTCATCGGCCCGCGTCCGGCGGCGACCGACGCCGAGGCGAACGCGGCAGACTACATCGAAGATGTCTTCCGGACCCGGGGGCTCGACGTCGAGCGCCAGGAGTTCGACGCAGCGCGTACGACGTCGTGGCCATTCGTCATCTGCCACGTGCTCACGCTGCTTGCAGTGGCTCTCACGTTCTGGCTGCCTCTGGTGGCGGTCGTTCCCGCAGTCCTCGCAGCCGTACTCCTGCGCTTCGAGCTCTCGACGCGGTCGCTACTCTCCCGCTTCATGCCGAAGGGCCCCAGCCAGAACATCATCGCCAGGCACGTGCCGAGGCAGCGTCGGGGCGAACGGCTGAAGCGCGTCGTCATCGTCGCGCACTACGACTCGGCCAAGTCCTCGCTCGCGTACGGCCCGGGCCTCGTGAAGCACCAGCGGACGATCGTGGTCGCCACCAAGGTCATGACGTTCGTGACGCCGTTCGTGATCGTGTTCGCGGCGCTGCCCTTCGCGTCCGCCTGGCAGCCGTGGACCGGCGTGGCGGCGCTCGTGGTTGGCGGCGGCCTCGTCGTTCCGCTGCTGATCGCCGTGCATCGCGAGCTTCTCATGCGCGCAACCGACGGCGCGAACGCCAACGCGTCAGGCGTGGCCGCGATGATCAGCGTGATGGAAGCGACGGTCCCCGAGCCCGACGAGGTGCAGTTCCACGACCGGCCCTTGCGCCGAAGTGTGGAAGCCGCCTACGACGCCGGCGTGGCGCCCGATGAGGCGCTGCTCGAGTACCGATCTGTCGACGACGCCTCTGTCCCCGTGGCCGAAGATGCGCCGCTCGGCGGCTTCGGCGACATCGACTGGGAGACCGGGGCGCTCGAGCCGGTGAGCCCGCGCGTGTCCGAGCCCGCGAGTCCGGTGGTGCCGGAGCCGGAGCCTGCCCCGACGAGCGCGCCCTCAGGCGACTGGGCCGAGGAGGCCGGCGTGGGTCCGCTTTGGGAGGACGTCGAGACGCCGGCGGAAACGCCTCGCCCGGTCGTCGATTCGTGGCGCACCTCGCGCCCGGCGGCGCCAAGCAGGCCGGCCCCCGCGCCGATCCCCGCACGCTGGGACGCCACGCCGCCGCCTCCCGCGCAGGACGAGGACCTGGTCGAGGGGCAGGAGCGGCTGCTGTTCGAGCCTGCCCAGGAGGCTCCGGCGCCCACGCCGAAGCCACAGCCAACAGCGGGGCCGTCGCCGGAGCCCGATGATGACGACGAGGTCCATCAGGGTCACGGCATCAGCGCCTGGCTCGGCATCGGCAAGGGTTTCGACGTCCGCAAGGCGGGCAAGCAGATCGGCAGCTGGGACAACATCGACGATGACGACGAGTTCGGCTTCAAGGCCGGAACGGCGGGCGACGGAGCGGGCGAAGACGGTTCGGCGGTCGATTCCGCGGCACGCATACGCAGACGCGTGACCGAGAACGTGGACCGGGCGCTCGTGGAGAAGGAGATCTGGTTCGTCGCGACGGGAGCGGACGACGCCGGCGGGTGCGGCATGCGGGCCCTGCTCGACGAGTACGGAGAAGACCTCGACGACGCGCTGATCATCAACATCGAGAACGTGGGCGCGGGCACCGTCGGTTACGTCACCGAAGAGGGCATGGGCCGGACCTATCGCTCCGACCGGCGCCTGGTGACCCAGGCGAAGCGGACCGCACGCGAGAACGGCATCGCGGTGAAGGGCGGCACCCGCAGGGGTCTGGCCACCAGCGTCACGCCGGCGCTCGCCCGGCGGTTCAAAGCGATGACGATCATGGCGTTCGACATCAACGGGCGTGTGCCGAACTGGCGCTGGCGCACCGACACGGCCGACAACGTGACAGACAAGACCGTCGAGCAGGCCGCAGCATTCGTCACCGCGCTGGTACGCGACCTGTAGGGTCCCGGACAGCGCCAGCGCGTGGCTCGGACGGATATGTCCGGGCGCTCGGAGGCAGCGAGTGAACCAGAGCAAGATCGCCAAGACGCTGGCCCGCACCGCGTTCGTCTCATGGCGGGAGCAGCCGACACAGTACGACATCGAGGCGCTTCGTGCGAACGCCGACCGAGTCGGGCTGGTCATCCGCGTGCGCTGGGCGATCGTCGCGGTGCTCGCCGCCTACTCTGTCGTGGCGGCGTCGATCTACGGACTGAGCACCGACCTCGACGTCCTCATCCGCAACATGGTCATTCCGGCGATCGCGCTCATCGGCGTGCTCCTCTACAACGGGCTGTATCAGGTCACGTACCGCAAGTTCGCCAACATCGCCTTTCTGAACCAGGCGCAACTGCTCTTCGACGCCATCGTCGTGACGGTGCTGGTGTACTACAGCGGCGGTGTCTACTCGTGGTTCTCGTCGATGTACATCCTGTTCGTGCTCGAGGCGGCGTTCATCTTGCCGAAGCGATCGCAAGTCTGGATGCTCGTTGCGGCGTCCTCGGCGCTCTACGGCTTCGTGCTGTTCGGCGAGTACCTGGGATGGCTGCCCCACATCGATCTTCCCTTCGTGGCGAACGAGCTTCACGGGAATCTCACGTACGTCCTCGTGCGCTATCTGTGGAAGGTGACCCTGTACGCCGGAGCCGCGCTTGTCGGCATGCTGATGATGAAGACGATCCGTTCTCGCGAGCGCGAGCTCCAGGAGAGCTCGTTCGTCGACGAGCTGACCGGCCTGTTCAACCGTCCGTACTTCCTGCGCGTGCTCCCGACCGAGATCGAACGAGCGCGGCGCAACGACCGGTCTGTTGCGCTTGTGCTCGCTGACATCGACGGGCTGGGCGAGGTGAACCGCACGTTCGGGGTCGACGTCGGCGACGCGCTGCTCGCAGCGATCGGCCGGAAGCTGCGGGAGGTCAGCGACTCGCAGGCAGGGGAGTGGTCTCGCAGCGTTGATGTGCCGTGCCGCTTTGGCGGGGAGGAGCTGGCCCTCATCCTTCCCGAGGTGGGCCGGTACCAGGGAGCGCCGTTGCCGATCGGCGAGCGAGCGCTGGTGATCGCCGAGGCCTTCCGGGCAAGCGTCGAGTCGGTGCGGGCAAGCGGGGTGGGCGCCACGGTGAGCGTGGGTGTCGCCGTCGCTCCGCGTGACGGTGAGTCCTCGGATGCGCTCATCGACGCAGCCGACCGCATGCTCTCGACCGCCGTGCGCGCCGGCGGCAACACTGTCCGGGCTTCCTGGCTGGTCGAAGATGCCGACGATGACGCGTGAGACTGGCCTTCGCGGCGCAGCGCGTGCCGAAGCCGCTCTCGCGGCAATCCTGCTCGCCATAGCCGCGATCGGTGTGGCTCTACTGCCCGTGACGACGGCGCCCTGTGTTCGCACGATCGTGCGGGTGGTCGACGCGGCAAGTCTGACCGGCCTTGGCGAGGACGCCACCCTCGAGGCGGCCGAGGCGGTGCGCATCTTTGTGCTCGACACCGATGCCCCGGCGCTGCCCGAGACGATCGCGGGTACTCCGGCGTTCGACGAGGCGGCGGTATCGCACCTGGTGGACGTCAGGGACGTGCTGCGGCCCGCCAGAGGGCTGACGCTCGTCCTGCTGGTGCTCGCGGTTGTATGGGCCGTGCTGCGTGCGAGGACGGCCGACGGCCGCCGTGTCGTGGGCTCCGGCCTACGCGGCGCAGCACTGCTTCTGGCGATCGGCGCCGTGCTCAGCGTGCTCGTGGGGACAGTCGATTTCGGCTCGTTCTTCTCCTGGTTTCACAGCCTGTTCTTCGAGCCCGGGACGTGGACGTTCCCCGAGAATGCCCTGCTCATACGGGTCTTCCCCATCGCATTCTGGGTCACCGCAGGGGCGCTCTGGGGGGTGCTCGTCCTTATGTCCGCCGTCGTGCTCTTCATGGTAGGGCGACGCTTGGGCTTCACACGGGGTAACTACGGTGTATAGTTGCCTCGGAGCGCGATGCTCCGAGTGGGTATCCGCTTCCCGTTGGGGGACGCGACGACGGAATCAAGGAGGTTAGGCGCATGGCAGCCAAGGAAGGTTACTGCGTCAAGTGCAAGGCCAAGCGTGAGATCAAGGACGCCAAGGACATCGTGATGAAGAACGGCCGTCCGGCCACGCAGGGCCTGTGCCCCGTCTGCGGGACGAAGATCTTCAAGATCGGCAAGTAGCCGGTCTTCGCTCCATAGGTATCGAACGGGCGCCCACACCGGGCGCCCGTTCGCGTTCTCCGGGCCGTTGACAGGGGACGGCACCTGCGTGCGGGGTGTAACGTTCTATCTTGACGGGGCATACGGCCAGGAGTAGCGTCGAGCGTTGTTGTTCAGCCGGTAGGGGAGTCCCGGCCGGGGAAGAAGGCGGTCGCAGGGGATGAACATCGTCGTTGTGGGATGTGGGCGTGTGGGCTCACAGCTCGCCATGATGCTCTCGGTCGAGGGGCACAACGTCGTCGTGATCGACCGCGACGAGTCGGCCTTCCGTCGGCTGGGCGGCACGTTCAATGGCGTCACCATCGTCGGTCTCGGGTTCGACGAGGAGGTTCTCGAGGAGGCCGGCATCAGGGAGGCTGACGCCTTTGCGGCCACGACCGACCTCGACAACACGAACCTCATGGCCGCCGAGGTGGCGCGCACCATCTTCGGCGTGCGGCACGTGGTGGCGCGTCTCTACAATCCCGTGCGGGAGCGCACCTACCAGCTGCTGGACCTCGACTACGTCTGCGGGACCACGCTGGTGGCCGAGTCGCTCATGGAGAAGATCAAGTCCGGTCACGGACACCACCTCAACAGCATCGATGACATCGAGGTGATCGAGTTCAAGGGCGGATCGGTGGTCGAGGGGAAGCAGGTGGACGAGATCGAGATCGAGCGTCGTTTCCGCATCTTCTCGGTCGTTCGCGGGCGGGTCGCCCACATCCCTGAGCCGCAGATGGTGCTCCATCAGGGCGACATCATCTTCGCCGCCGTCAAGGACGAGGTCTTCCCCAAAGTCGAGCGCTTCATGGAGGAGTGAGCGATGTACGTCGTTATCAACGGCGGCGGCAAGGTGGCGTCGTACCTGGCCCGGCAGCTCCTCGAGAACGACCACGCGGTGGCCGTGATCGAGAAGCGTGAGGAGATCGCCCGCAAGCTCGTGACCGAGCTGCCCGGTGAGCCGCTCATCATCCATGGCGACGGCTGCGACTCGATCTACCTCGAGGACGCCGGCCTCAGCCGGGCGGACGTCTTCGTGGCGGCTACCGGAGACGACGACGACAACCTCGTCGCCTGCCAGCTCGCCAAGGTCGCCTTCGGCGTACCGAGGGCGGTCGCGCGCGTGAACAACCCGAAGAACGAGCACATCTTCCACGCACTCGGTGTCGAGGCGATCTCCTCGACGACGATCATCAGCCGCCTCATCGAAGAAGAGGCCACGATCGGCGACATCCGCACGCTCATGGCGCTGCGCAAGGGGAACATGGCCATCGTCGAGATCGAACTGCCCGTCGACCGCTGCGTGGTGTGCGGCAAGAAGGTCGCGGACCTCAATCTGCCCGTGGACTGCCTTATCGTGGCGCTCATCCGCGGGGACGATGCGATGCCCGTTCACGGAGACACCGAGATGCAGCCGGGCGACGTGGTCATCGCGTTCACCAACGTACAGCACGAGCGCGCGCTCAAGAAGGCGCTGACGGGAGCCTAGGCGATGCGCAGCAAACGGCCCATTGAGCGCGGGCTCACCAGTCGGGATAACTGGCCCGACTACATCGGCGGCATGCTGACCGAGACGGCATTCATCCTCGGGCTGACGCTCATCGCATTCGTCATGGCGCTTGTAGCGAAGGCGGTCTTCTAGATGCTGCTGCGCCCTCGCCGCGACGATCACCTCGTCATCGGCAAGTACACCGGCAAGATCATCATCGGCGTGGGCTTGCTCATGGTCATCCCGCTGGTGACGTCGATCGTCCTTGGCGAGTGGGACACCGTGCTGGACTTCATCATCAGCATCTCGGCGTGTCTCATCTTCGGCTTCGGCACGCAGATCGTGTGCCGCACGGACCGCGATCTGAACTGGAGCCACGGCCTGGTCGTGGCGTCGGGTTCGTGGATCGTAGCGACGATCCTGGGCGCGCTGCCCCATTGGCTCTCCGGTCACGAGGGCTCCTACCTCGACGCGATGTTCGACGTGATGAGCGGCTACACCACGACCGGCCTGTACCTCCTTCAGGACCTCGACCACATCGCGCACGGTCTCAACATGTGGCGCCACCTACTCACCTACGCCGGCGGCCAAGGAATTGTCGTCATCGCGCTCACGTTCCTGTTCAAGGGCACGGCCGGTGCCTACAAGGTGTACGTGGGTGAGGGCAAGGACGAGCGCCTCCTCCCGAACGTGGTGCAGACTGCGCGCGCGATATGGCTCGTGTCGCTCACGTGGCTCGTGGTGGGCACAGTGGCACTTGCGATCGCCGGCCTCGCGCTTGGTCAGGAACCGCTGCGTGCTTTGCTGCACGGGCTGTGGGTGTACATGGGAGCGTGGTCGACCGGCGGCTTCGCACCGCAGTCGTACAACACGTTCTACTACCATGCGCTTTCCTACGAGGTCGTCAGCATCGTGATCATGATCGCCGGCTCGTTCAACTTCGCGCTGCACTGGGCGGTCTGGACGGGGAAGAAGAAGGAGATCCTCCGCAACGTCGAGACGGTGTCGTTCGCGATCACGCTCAGCCTCACCGTTCTCATCGCGACGTTCGCGCTCGCGAAGGCGGGCGTGTACCCGGACGCGATGTCGCTGTTCCGCAAGGCGTTCTACCAACTCGCTTCCGGACACACCACCACCGGCTTCTCGACCATCTACTCCCGTGCGTTCGTCACGCAGTGGGGCCCGATCGGGCTCATGGCCACCACGATCGCGATGGCCATCGGTGCCTCGGCGTGCTCGACCGCCGGTGGCATCAAGGGCATCCGCATGGGCGTGATGTTCAAGGCGTTCATCCAGGACATCCGGAAGGCCGTGTCGCCGGAGCGCGCGATCGTCACATCGAAGTTCCACCACATCCGCGACGTGTACCTCGACGACGGCCTGGTGCGCACCACGATGACGATCACGATCGCGTATCTGGCGCTCTACGGGCTGACCGCCGTTGTGGGCACGCTCTGTGGCTACGACTTCCTCCAGGCCGCATTCGAGGGCGTCTCGGCCGCTTCGAATACCGGGCTGTCGTGCGGGATCACCTCACCGTCGATGCCCGACGTGATGAAGATCTTGTACATCGGCTCGATGTGGCTCGGTCGCCTCGAGTTCATGTCGGTCTTCGCGCTCGGCGGGTACATCGTCACGATGCTGAGAGGACGATGATGCGGAGCCTTCGAACGACACGCGCCGTGCCGCTGATGCTCCTCATAGGTATGCTGCTGCTCGCGACAGGCTGTCGGGCCGCCGGCACGCCGGAGCCCAGCCCGAACGAGAACTCGAGCGCGGATCTGGTCGAATCGCCCAAGGAATTCGATGGGACCGAACTGACGTTCCGCGGCGAGGCCATCGGCGAGGCCATGGTGCGCGGTGACATGGCGTGGATCCACGTGAACGATGACCCCTACTACCTGGAGAACGTCGAGGAGGGGGCACAGCTCGGCGGCTACAACAGCGGCATGGCGATCTGGCTCCCCGCCGGCGAGACCGATGCGATCACCTACTTCGGCGACTACAAGCACGAAGGCGATATCGTCGAGGTCGAAGGGGTGTTCAACGCCGCGTGCGGCGAGCATGGGGGCGACATGGACATCCACGCGACGGCGCTCACGGTGGTCCAGCCGGGCCACGAGGTCGTCGATGAGATCCGGCCCGGCAAGGTCATCTGGGCTGCTGCCCTGGCGCTGCTGGCCCTCGGCCTGTACCTGGGCAACCGGTTCTGGCAGCACGGCACGGAGCCTCGTCGCCACTGATTTGCCGCCCTCAGGGCGGTGACCTAAACTATGCAGACGCGTGCGGGTGTAGCTCAGTGGTAGAGCATTGGCTTCCCAAGCCATGTGTCGCGAGTTCGAGTCTCGTCACCCGCTCCATACGATCTCCGAGGGGCCCCGAGGGGCCCCTTCGTGCAAGTGGCCCCGCTCGTCGAGCGATATGGTCATTCGTCGCCGAGTGTCTGGCCCGCACGCGATGTGTCGCCTATGCTACCGAACACAGGTTCGATTGCCTCGGCCCCTCCGAAGCACGAGTCAGGGGGGTCCACCATGTCGAGGCGTCTCACGGGATCTATCATCGCTGCGGCGGTTCTGTTCGCCCTTGTCGCGCACGTGACAGGTGCGCATGCATCCGAGTGGCAGCCGCCGGTCGAGGGCGGCGTGATGTTGCTGGGATTCGGCGCAGCCTATCCGGCTGGCACGCACCGCGGCGTGGACATCAGCGCCACCGCCGGAGCGGCCGTCGCGTCTCCCGCGACCGGGGTGGTGGCGTTCGCGGGGCAGGTGCCAGCCGATGGCGGCGGAACGTGCGGCGCGGTCACTGTGGAGCTTGCGGACGGCAGACGGATGAGCCTCCTGCCGCTCGACGGGATGACTGTGACGACCGGCGATGCGGTATCGGCAGGCGACGCCCTCGGCCGTGTGGCCGCATCCGGCGATGACTCCTCGTCCGAGGCCCATCTTCACGTGGGACTGCGGAGCGGCGACCTGTACCTCGATCCGGGTGAGCTCATTGCGGTCGTCGGCCCTGTCAGTGCTGAGCGTGCCCGCAGCGGTGCCCGCCGCATCGCCCGACCCGGGGCAGACGGGTCCGGGGGCCGGTGGCGCAGCGGCCATCGTGTCTGCGCCAGCAGCCGTGCCAGCACCGGGTCCTATCGCCGTGTCCGAGCAGGCAGTTTCTGCGGCACCGCAGACGACCATCGGGTCGGCACGTCACGGCGCCGTCGGCCAGCAGGAGGGGCGCAGCGGCGGAGGCCGCGTTGCGCGACGCGGGCGTGCCGGAAGCCTCCGCCCTGGTCCCGAACGTCGTCGCGCCACGGTGCACGATCGTCCGCACGTCGCGGTTCCCGTAGGGCGGAACGCCACTGGCGCAGTGCTGGCGCTCGGGGTGGGCGTTGCAGCCGCCGGGTTGGTGCTTCTGCGCCGAGCGGCTCCCGTTCACGTGGACTGAAGGCGAAGCCGCAGGGTGTCAGAGGGTTGGGGTAGACGTCATTGTAGGGCTGTCGGGTCTCTGCTACACTGCGGAAGCTTCATTTCCTGCTCCGGGCAACGCCTTCATGGTCCCGGGGCCGCATCAGCCCAAGGGAGGTGAACATTGAAGGCTTACGAACTTATGCTCATCTTGCGCCCCAACCTCGAGGACGAGGCACGTGATGCCGTCCTTGAGAAGATCAGGGGCCTCATCACCGCCGAGAGCGGCACGGTCGATTCCGAAGATTCCTGGGGCAAGCGCCGTCTTGCCCACGAGATCGATCACACAGAGGAGGGCGACTACCAGGTCGTCCAATTCCACGCTGCCACGGCCGTCGTCGCCGAGCTCGACCGCGTCCTGCACATCACCGACCAGGTGCTTCGATTCATGATCGTCCGTCGCGACGATCTTGATTAGAGCATCTGGCCGGCGTCGTAACGACCGGTATCAACGAGTGAGGTGGCACACGTGGGCATCAATCGAGTGGTGATAACTGGCAACCTGACCCGCGATCCCGAGCTGCGCGCGACGGGGAGCGGCATGAACGTCCTCAAGATGGGCGTTGCCGTGAACGATCGTCGCAAGAACCAGCAGACGGGTGAATGGGAAGACGTCCCGAACTTCGTGGACGTGACCGTCTTCGGCGCACGGGCCGAAGCGCTATCGCGCTTCCTCTTCAAGGGCTCGAAGGTCGCGATCGAAGGCAAGCTCCGCTGGAGTCAGTGGGAATCCCAGCAGGGCGAGAAGCGTTCGAAACTCGAGGTCGTCGCCGACGAGATCGAGTTCCTGTCGTCGAGGGATGGCGGTCACGGTGGTGGCTCGGCTATGGCCGATGCGCCGGCGCCCGACTCCGGTGACGATACGGGAGAAGAGATCCCGTTCTAGATGACGCATCAGCCGCAGGCGGTACCCTCCCGCCGCGCGGTCGATACACCGCCCCCGCAGGGGGCTGGAAGGAGGTACGTGCATGAGTGATTACTCGAGGAAGCCGAAGCGCCGCTACTGCGCCTTCTGCAAGGACAAGGTCGAGTACATCGACTACAAGGACGTGAACATGCTCCGCAAGTACACGACCGACCGTGGCAAGATCAAGCCGCGCCGGGTCTCGGGCAACTGCGCGCAGCACCAGCATCGCTAGCCACGGCCGTGAAGCGCGCGCGCGAGATGGCGCTCATCCCCTACGCCGTTCCGGTTGTGAGTGGCAAGGTCGATGGCAAGGGTCGCAGGTAACACGGCGCCTGGAGCGCTCAGCGGTCGGCGGGCGGTGTCTCTGACACTCGTCGCGATCATGGGCGCCCTTACGGCGGCGCTGATCGATCCTGTCATCGGGCTACCGATCGCGGCAGCTGGACTGGCCGGGCTGGTCTACAGCCGTCAGATGGCGGTCTCGATTGTCGCAGTCATCGTGGGAGGTCTGGCAGCAGGCGGGCTTCTGTACGGCGTCATCGTGCCGCTGCTGGGTTCGGCGGTCGGAGCGAGCGAGCCGTACTTGTACACCGCACTGCTGGTGATCTCGTTGCTCATCGTGGGACCGCTGACCGCGGTCTTGATGCGGTACAGGTCCGCGCTCGAGACGATGACCGTCGTGACTGCGTTGTTGACCGCGCTCAGCGTGGTCGAGCTCTCGGTGTACGCCGCCGAAGCCGGCCAGAGCGTGAACGCGTACGTCGAAGCTGCCGTTCGGACTCTCTTCGCGCAGGCGGAGCTGGGCGACGAGGTCATGCAGCCGCTGGTGGCCCTGTGGCCGGGCGCGCTCGTGACAGTGAACGGGCTGACCGCCGTTCTGGTCGTGTTCGCGGTTGGTGCGATGGGAGCCCGCCTCGGCGTGGCCCTCAAGCGCATCCCACCGCTGGCGGCATTCGATCTCGACGTGCGCATGGTCGTACTGCCGATCGTCGCGATCGCCCTGCTTGCAGCAGGACGGTTGCCGATGGACATTCGCACGGTCGCTCGAGATCGTGGGCAGTAACCTGTTGATGGTCGCTCGGCTGGTCTTCTTCCTGCAGGGCGTGGCCGTCTTCGCAGGTCTGTACGAACGAGCCAAGTTCTCCCGGCCGGTTAGGATCGCAGGTTTCGTCCTCCTGGGCGTGACCGAGGCGTTCGCTCCGGCGGTCAGTCTCACGGGGCTGGCGGATATGTGGCTGAACCTGCGGCGGCTGCCGCGCGAGGCGTCTTCGTCGGCAGAGTCCGGCACCACGCCCGAGAAGGACTAGAGACAGTGCACCACCGCGCCGCGCGTCCGCGGAGCGGCTCAAAGAACGAGTAGGAGAAACGATGAAGGTCATTCTGTTGACTGACGTGAAGGGCAGAGGAAAGGAAGGCGACGTCATCGATGTCGCGCGTGGCTTCGCCACGAACTACCTGCTGCCCCGCAACATGGCCGTGCTGGCCTCGTCCGGGAACCTCAAGCAGCTCGAGGCCCGGATGCACAACATCCGCAAGCGCGAGGAGACCAAGCGTGCCGAGGCCGAAGGCCAGGCCGCACTGATCGCGGGCAAGGCCATCGTGATCGAGGCCAAGGCTGGCGACGGCGGCAAGCTGTTCGGCTCGGTCACCTCGGGCATGGTCGCCGACGCCCTCAGCGCGCAGCTCGGCGTGGATGTCGACCGCAAGAAGCTCGACCTGCACGGTCACATCAAGACCGTTGGTGAGCACACGATCGATGTCCGGATCTACCAGGACGTCACGGTGCATCTCGTGCTGAACGTGGTTCCCCTGGGCGGCGTGCTACTGCCGTTCGAGGCGGCTCCCGTCGAGGCCAAGCCGGTGGCAGAGGCTGTGGCCGAGGACGCCGAGCCCGCCGAGGCGGACGATGATGTCACCGCTGACGAGGATGATGAAGCAGTCGAGGCCGCCGATGAGGCAGCCGAGACCGAAGACGAGGTCTAAGGCGCCGGGAACCGGTGGGGCGCCGCGAGTGCGGCGCCTCGTCTGCCCGATTGGAGTCCGACGATGGCTGACGATGGAGTCCAGGCCCTCCGCGAGCGCGTCCCGCCGCACAACATAGAGGCCGAGCAGTCGCTGCTCGGCTCGATGTTCCTGTCGGCGGATGCGGTCGAGAACTGCATCACGATCGTGGACGTGGACGACTTCTATCGCCCGCCGCACCGGAAGATCTTCTCGGCCATCAAGTACCTGCACCTGCGCGGCGACGCCGTGGATCAGATCACGGTGGCCGCACGGCTCGAGTCGTCGGGAGAGCTGGACGCGGCCGGAGGCAAGCCGTACCTGCTGGATATCACCGGCGCCGTGCCGACCGCCGCGAACGCCGAGTACTACGCGCAGATCGTGAAGCGCACGTCGATGCTGCGACAGCTCATCGACGCGGCCACGACCATCCAGGCGTACAGCTACGAGAACCCCGACGACATCGACGAAGTGGTCGAGCGCGCCGAGAAGACCATCTTCGCGGTCACGAACAAGCGCGTGTCGTCGAACTTCCGGGTGCTCGACGATCTGGTCAAGGAGAGCTTCGCCGAGCTCGAGAAACTCTACGACCACAAGAGCCACGTCACCGGCGTGCCCACCGGCTTCCCGGACCTGGACAAGATCCTCGCCGGCATGCACAAGGGCGACCTGATCATCCTCGCGGCCCGTCCGTCGGTGGGCAAGACCGCACTCGCGCTCAACATCGCGGTCAACGCGGCCAAGGCCGGTGCGACGACAGCCGTGTTCAGCCTCGAGATGTCGTCGGCGCAGCTCGTGCAGCGCATCATGTGCGCCGAGGCACGCGTGGACTCGCAGAAGCTGCGCACGGGGTATCTGGCCGACGAGGACTGGCCGCTTCTGATGCAGGCGATGGGCCGACTGCCGCTCGACCGGCTCCACGTGGACGACACGCCGTCGATCTCCATCCTCGAGGTGCGGGCAAAGGCGCGGCGATTGTTCCGCGGCGTGGAGAACGGACTCATCATCGTCGACTATCTGCAGCTGATGCAGCCGCATGGACGGCGCTCAGAGAACCGGCAGGTGGAGATCGCGGAGATCTCCCGCGGCCTCAAGATCCTCGCCAAGGAGCTCGGCTGCCCAGTGCTCGCGCTCTCGCAGCTCTCGCGTGCGGTCGAGCAGCGCACCTCCAAGCGGCCGATGCTCTCCGACCTGCGCGAGTCCGGCGCCATCGAGCAGGACGCCGACGTGGTCATCTTCATCGACCGCAACACGGACCCCGGTGGCGCAGGACGAACCCGGCCGCCCGCAGAAGGGCGAGGCCGAGATCATCGTGGCCAAGCACCGCAACGGCCCGACCGACAGCTGCCGCCTCTCGTATCTCGAGCGGTTCACGCGGTTCGTGTCGCTCGCCAGGAATCCGTAGCGAGCGCGTCCCCGCCACCCACGGAGGGCCTTGCATGAGCGAGCAGCGCTACGACGTCGTCATCATCGGTGCGGGTCCCGCGGGCATCTTCGCAGCCATCGAGCTCGTGCGGGCACGTCCGGACCTCCGCATCCTGCTTCTGGAGCGCGGCAAGCCGATCGACAAGCGCTCGTGCCCGGCACGCCAGGCGAGCTGCATCGGCTGCGCGACCTGCGCCATCACGACCGGCTGGGGAGGCGCGGGCGCGTTCTCGGACGGCAAGCTCACGCTCTCGACCGAGGTGGGCGGGTGGCTCGGCGAGTACACCGGCACCGCGGCCCTCGAGCAGCTCATCGAGGACAGCGACCGCATCTGGCTCGAGTTCGGCGCGACCACCGTGGTGCACACCCCGGATCCCGAGGCGACCGAAAGGCTGATGCGCCAGGCGACGCTCGCCGAGATGCGCCTCGTTCCCATGCGCATCCGCCACATCGGCAGCGACCGCTCGCCGGCGGTCCTCGAGGCGATGCACGGGTACCTCACGTCGGCGGGCGTCGAGATACGCACGAGCACGGCAGTCACGCGGATCCTTGCCGAGGAAGGCCGCGTGCGGGGCGTGGAACTGGCCGATGGCACGACGGTGAGCACGGAGGTCGTGATCGCCGCCCCGGGCCGCGAAGGCGCGGACTGGCTGGCGGCGCAGGCGCGAGAGCTCGGCATCGGTCTCGTGAACAACGCCGTGGACATCGGCGTACGCGTCGAGGTCCCCGCGCCGGTGATGGAGCCGCTTACCGACCACCTGTACGAGGCGAAGCTCATCCAGATGTCGCACCGTTTCGGCGACCAGGTGCGCACGTTCTGCATGAATCCGTACGGTGCGGTCACGACCGAGAGCTACGGGGACATCGTCACGGTGAACGGCCACTCCTACGCCGAGAAGCGCACCGCGAACACGAACTTCGCAGTGCTCGTGAGCCAGCAGTTCACCCACCCGTTCCACGAGCCGATCACCTACGGCACGTCGATCGCCCGGCTGGCGAACCTGCTCGGCGAGGGCATCTTAGTGCAGCGCCTCGGCGACCTGCGTGCGGGACGGCGTTCTACCGCAAAGCGCATCGCCGAGTCGGTCGTCACGCCCACGATGCCTTCGGCCACCCCCGGCGACCTGTCGTTCGTGCTGCCGTACCGCCACCTCGTGGACATCTTCGACTTCCTCGATGCGATGGACACGCTGGCGCCGGGCGTGGCAGCCGACGGGACGCTGCTCTACGGCATCGAGGTGAAGTTCTACTCCTCGCGACTCGAGCTCAGCCCTCAGCTGCAGACGAAGATCGCCGGACTCTACGCCGTCGGAGACGGCGCGGGTGTCACCCGCGGCCTCGTGCAGTCAGGCTCGAGCGGCATGGTGGCCGCGCGCGCAGCGCTGGAGTCGCTCGCCCGCTAGCGGGTCTTGAACCGGGTGAATCCGGCCGATGCATCGGGACGGGTGCGTCCCTATGCGTCGATCGGCAGGAGGTCGTCGTAGTCGTCGAGGGTCTGCGGGCCGTCGAGGATGAGTCCCTCGCCCGAGAACATCTCCACCTTCACGCCATCGAGGTAGAACTCCACGGCGTCCACCGTCGGGAACTGCTCGAGCGTGTAGACCACCTGTGCGAGGCGCGCGGTGACCGAGAACGTGCCGCCGCCCGACTCGAACTCCGGGGAGAGGTCGACTTTGGCCACGCCGCCGGCGACCGTGATGCCGTTGAGCGTCGTACCGGCCGGGATCGCGCTGCTGATCGCCGGCCAGGTGGCCTGCTCCTCGGCCGTGGGTCCGGCCAGCAGCGCATTGATCGCGGCGGTGGCGACTGCCTGCGTGTAGGGGAGCGTGCGCTCGATACCGAGCGCGTTCTCGCCGGCCTCGACCCAGTACAGACGCACGGTGATCGTCGACGGGGCGTTCGTGGCCTCGCCAGCACCGCTCCCGTCTTCGGTAGGCGTCTCGGCAGCGTCGCCTTCGTCGGTCACGGCCTCGTCATCGGCGCTCTCGGACCCGGATTCGGCCTCGTCGGCCACCGGGACGTCGGGCATTTCTTCGTCCTTGTCGCATCCGCCTGCGATCGGCAGGGCGGCGAACAGGGCGAGCACGAGCAGGATCGTGAGTATGCGGGTCATCGGCATGCGCTTCATCGGAGTCCCTCCCCGGTCGAATGCTCCTGAGCGAGTATCCACCCGGCTCCGTACCCCTGCCAAGACCCGATGGGCGTCCCGCCTCGGGTAGACTGGTGTCGGCGAGGATACGCATGCGTGCCGAGGAGCGGCCTGATGATCACACCCGCAGGCGACGAGTGCATCTACTACTACGAGGACTTCGCGCGGGGCGCGAGCCGGCAGGAGTGCCGGGCCGCGAAGACACCGCGCTCGGCCGAGTGGCAACCTGGCGACTGTAAAGGCTGCCCGGTGCCGGCGATCCTCTGCGGCAAACGGCAGCCCCTACCTGGAGATCCGTATCGGCATCGGCGGACGCAAGCTTCGTGGCGGTCGCCGCGTGACCGCCGAAGCGTGGTGCAGCCTTCACGGGCCGATCGCCGGTGACCCGCGCGTCGGGTGTCCCGAGTGCAACAGCGAGGCGAACGACCTGCTCCGTCGCGCGTTCGAGTGATCGGCGGACGCCGCCCGCAGGCGCGCCCGCACTAGCGCTTCGCGCGCTCGTCGGGCATACTAGCCCGGGCGTCCTTGGCTGAGGGGGACGCAGAGCATACCGCCTGGCTCGGCGGCGTGCCCGGCCCGGGAGCGGCGGCGAGAGTCCGCGGGGCCGAACACTTCGAGGAGCTCACCAGATGGCCGGCATCGTCCTGGTCGGCGCCCAGTGGGGCGACGAAGGCAAGGGCAAGATCACCGACCTCATCGCGGACGACTTCGACTACGTCGTGCGCTTTCAGGGCGGAAACAACGCGGGGCACACCGTCATTCACGGTGGCCGCACGCTCAAGCTTCATCTCATCCCGAGCGGCATCATGTATCCGCACATCACGCCGGTCATCGGCAACGGGTGCGTCATCGACCCGAAGGTGCTGCTCGAGGAGATGGACCGCCTCGAGGCAGACGGCCTTTCCACCCGTCGGCTGCTCATCAGCTGCAACGCGCACCTCATCATGCCGTACCACCGCGACCTGGACGGCGCGAGCGAGCGCCGGCTCGGCAAGTCAGGAGATCGGCACCACGCGCCGCGGCATCGGTCCGGCGTACATGGACAAGGCCTCGCGCATGGGCCTGCGCGTCCAGGACCTCATCGATGAGCACATCTTCCGCAAGAAGCTCGAGGCGGCGCTGCACGAGAAGAACGACATCCTGTCGAAGGTCTACGAGCTCCCCACCTACACGGTGGACCAGATCGCCGAGGAGTACCTGCGCTACGCCGAGCGCATCAAGCCGCACATCGCCGAGACGAGCGTGCTTATCAACAAGGCGCTCGACGCCGATCAGTGGGTGCTCTTCGAAGGCGCGCAGGGCGCGCTGCTCGACCTCGACCACGGCACCTACCCGTTCGTGACGTCGAGTTCGCCCACCGCGGGCGGCGCCTGCACGGGCGTGGGCGTTGGCCCGAGGCGCATCGACCGCGTCCTCGGCATCGCCAAGGCGTACATCACGCGCGTGGGCAGCGGGCCGTTCCCCACCGAGCTCTTCGACGAGACCGGGCGGCACCTCATCGAGGTGGGCCACGAGTACGGCACCACGACCGGCCGCGAACGCCGCGCCGGGTGGTTCGACGGGCTCATCGCCCGCTTCGCGGTGCAGGTCAACGGTCTCACGGACCTCGTCATCACCAAGCTGGACGTGCTCTCGGACCTCGACCGCATCAAGGTGTGCGTCGCGTACGAGTACGAGGGCAAACGCTACAACGACCTTCCCGCGCACCAGACGGCATTCCATCACGCGAAGCCGATCTACGAGGAGCTCCCCGGCTGGAAGACCGACATCACCGGCTGCCGCACGTTCGAGGAGCTGCCGAAGGCGGCGCAGGACTACATCGCTTTCCTCGAGGACCTTGCCGAGGTGCCGGTCGCGATGATCGCGGTCGGACCGAGCCGCGAGCAGACGATCATGCGGCGGTGGGAGGGGCGCCTGTGAGGGTTCGGCGGTTCGCCATCGCACTCGCTCTCGCGCTCCTGTCCGCGCTCGTGCTGCCCGTGGCCGCTCACGCTGCTCAGGGAGACCTCTACGCGGCAGGCACCCCGTATCGGGCGACCACCTACACCAACCACCGGAGCGTCTTCGGCACCTGCCCGGACGCGTGGGTCGTGGACATCAACGCGAACGAAGGCGACGCCGGGCGGCCGGTGTTCGCCCCCGAGGCGGGCAGCGTGACCATCTTCTCGACCGGGTGGGGCGACGGCTACGGGAACTCGATCATCTGGATGTCCGCCGACGGGCGCGAGCAGATTCACGTGGCGCACCTGAGCGCCTTTGGCGCCACCGGCGTCGTGGCGGGCGGGAGCCTCATCGGGTACGCCGGCAGCACGGGCAACTCCACGGGCGACCACGTGCACGTCTCACGTGCAGTGGACGGCCAGCCGGCGCCGCTCATCCTCTCGGGGCACGAGATCGTGCCCGCAACGAGCGGTCTGGGCACGCAGTACACGTCGGCGGGTCCCCTGCCGGTCGCGTTCGCCATGACCGGCGTCTCCGAGGGCATGCCGCCCTACTACTGTCCCGTGACGCTTTGCTTCTCGTGCACGGGCGCTGACGCGGGCACCTTGACGGCGACCCTCGACGGTGCGCCCGTCGCTTCGGGCAGCACGGTCTCGTCGGCAGGAGCACACGAACTCACCCTGACGGCTTCGCTCGGCGGAGTGCCCTACACCCGCCGGGTCGCCTTCACGGTGGTGGCGCCTCCCGCGCCGGGGCTAGAGCCGGTGTTCCGGTTCTACAGGCCGTCCGGCGCCACACACTTCTTCACGCCGTCGCATGACGAGCGGGACGGCGTCATCGCCCGATGGTCCGGCGTGTACCGGTACGAGGGCGTGGCGTACTGGGTGAACCCAGCGAAGAACATCCAGCCGCTCTACCGCTTCTACAACCGCAGCAGCCAGAGCCACTTCTACACCGCTTCCGCGCAGGAGCGGGATACCGTGGCCGCGCAGTGGTCCGACGTGTACAGCTACGAGGGGGAGACCTACCGGGTCTCGCCCGTTGCCGCCGGGGGATCCGCCCCCGTCTACCGCTTCTACAACCTGAAGAACGGCAGCCACTTCTTCACCGCGTCAGCCGAAGAGGCGGACATCGTGATCGCCAACTGGCCGAACGTCTACCGCTTCGAGGGCCCCGCGTACTGGCTGGCGCAGTAGCCGCACACAAGGTTCGATCGACCGGTGGGCCCGTCAGCTTCGGCTGGCGGGCCTGTCGTTCGTCGGCTGAAGCATGCCGCCTGTCCGGGCCCGGTCACCGCTGAACGGAGGGACACCCTCGCCTGTTCATGCACGAATGCTCTTACGCCGATACGTAAGGTGCAGCACGGAACGAAGACGACGACCACGGCTCGGGGGCGATGGGGCGCAACCCGGCCGTTCGAGCCGTCCTCAGGCAGGCTGGTCGTGCACGGGGAGGTGTGGACGAGCGCGCATGCGAACGAGAGGCACACATATCGTGGCGGCCCTGCTCGTCGGAGTGCTGACCGTGCTCGCCCCGGACGGGGCGATGAGCGCGCTGCACGCGAACGACTCGGTTGGCGCGCGATCTGATGCAGCCGGCGCGGCCGGGGCGGCCGGCCACGTGGAGCCGGCAGAGGGCGCTTCGAGCGCTCCGGTCAGTGCCTCGGCTCTCTCAGGCGCGGTGACCGTCACCGTCACGGTGGTCGACCCGTTCGTCCCGGTGCCGACGATCATCCCGATCTACCGCTTCTACAGCCGGAAGTCGGGCACGCACTTCTACACGCCGTCGGCCGAGGAGCGCGACATCGTGATCGCACGGTGGCCCGACGTCTGGCAGTACGAGGGCATCGCGTACACCGTCAACCCGGCACGCAACACCCAGCCGCTGTACCGCTTCTACAACCGCGCGAACGGCAGTCACTTCTACACGTCATCGCCGTCTGAGCGCGACATGGTCTTTTCCCGCTGGATGAACGTCTTCCAGTACGATGGCGCGACGTATTCGGTGACGCCCTACGCCGAGGCAGGCAAGACGCCGGTGTGGCGGTTCTTCAACCTGAAGAACGGCAGCCACTTCTACACGGCCTCTCTTGATGAGGCTAACCATGTGATCGCCACCTGGCCGGACATCTACCGGCTCGAGGGCATCGCATTCTGGCTCGGCCAGTAGCGGCCCGCTGCGTCGCTGACGGCCGACAATCGGCTACAATCGTCCCACTGCAGGTCCTGGACCCGAGGGGTTGTCTCATGCGCATTCTTGTCCTCGGCGGCGGTGGCCGCGAGCACGCTATCGTCACCTCGCTTCTCGCCTCAAAGCATCAGCCGGAGGTGTTCTGCGCACCCGGCAACGGCGGCACCGCCGAGATCGCGACCAACGTGGCCATCGACCTGGAGGATCCGGCGTACGTCGTCGGGTGGGTCGAGCGCAACGAGGTCGACCTCGTCGTCATCGGGCCGGAGGCGCCGCTCGTGATGGGTGCGGCCGATCTGCTCGGCGCATTCGGGGTCCCGGTCTTCGGCCCGAAGGCCGCCGGTGCGGAGATCGAAGGCTCGAAGGCGTTCGCGAAGGACCTGATGGACTCGCATGGCATCCCGACCGGAGCGTACCGGGTGATCGAGAGCGAGATCGAAGCGCGCGCGTACCTGGACCAGGTGGGTGCGCCCGTGGTGGTGAAGGCCGACGGACTTGCGGCCGGCAAGGGCGTCACAGTCGCCAAGACCGTCGAGGAGGCGATCGTGGCGGTGCGCGAGTCGATCGTCGACGAGAAGTTCGGTCCGGCGGGCTACCTCGTGCTGATCGAGGAGTACCTCGAGGGTCCCGAGTGCTCGCTGCTCGCCTTCACCGACGGTGAGACCGTGCTTCCGATGCTCACCGCGCAGGACCACAAGCGCGCGCTCGACAACGACGAAGGGCCGAACACCGGTGGGATGGGCGTCTACGCGCCGGTGCCCACGATCGACCAGGCAACCCTCAGCGAGATGGTCTCGATCCTCGAGCGCACCGTCGCGGGCATGCGGGCCGACGGCATCGTCTACCGCGGCGTGCTCTACGGAGGATTCATCATCACCGCCGATGGGCCGAAGGTGCTCGAGTACAATGCCCGATTCGGCGATCCCGAGACGCAGGTGCTGTTGCCGTTGCTGGAGACCGACCTGGTGGACGTGCTCATGGCCACTGCCGAAGGCCGCCTCTCCGAGATCGACCTCACATGGCGCGACGGGTTTGCGATCTCCGTGGTGCTCGCCTCGGACGGCTATCCGGACAGCTACCCCACCGGCAAGGTCATCAGCGGCCTCGACAAGGCGGCTGCGATCGAAGGCGTGACCGTGTACCACGCAGGCACCGAACGTCGCGATGACGGCTCGTTCGTGACCTCGGGGGGTCGGGTGCTGAACGTGACCGCCGTGGCGCCGACGTTCGCCGAGGCACGCGACCGCGCGTACCGCGCCGTGGAGTCCATCTACTTCGACGGCATGCACTACCGCACCGACATCGGACTGCGCGCGCTGCAGCAGGCGGACGACGCCTGATGCTTGCCGAACGGCTTCTGTCGGCAGCGGTCGTCACGACGCAGGGCAGCTACTTCGCCAAGTCGCCGCGTCAGGTGCCATCGTTGCCGGGGCCCGAATCCGGGAAGCAGTACCTCCTCTACGCGCACGTGCCGTTCTGCGAGCGGCTCTGTCCGTACTGCAGCTTCAACCGCTTCCCGTTCTCCGAGGACCCTGCGCGTGCCTACTTCAAGAGCCTGCGCGCACAGATGCGGATGGTCGCCGACCTCGGCTATGCGTTCGATTCGCTGTACGTCGGCGGAGGCACGCCTACGATCCTCGTGGACGAACTCTGCGAGACCATCGATCTCGCGCGCGAACTGTTCGGCGAACTCGAGGTCTCCACCGAGACGAACCCGAACCATCTGATCCCGGAGATCCTCGAGCCGCTCAAGGACCGGGTGCAACGCATGAGCGTGGGTGTGCAGAGCTTTGATGACGACCTGCTGAAGCAGATGGACCGCTACGACAAGTACGGTTCGGGCGCCGAGATCCTCGAGCGCCTGCAGTCGCTTGAAGGCTTCTTCCACTCGCTCAACGTGGACATGATCTTCAACTTCCCCTCGCAGACCGAGGAGGTCCTGCGCCGGGACATCGAGATGGTGAAGGCGAGCCGCTGCAACCAGACGACGTTCTACCCGCTGATGGCCTCTCGCTCGGTGGCCACCCAGCTCAAGCGCACGGTCGGCATGGTGGACTACGACCGGGAGGCCCGCTACTACGAGATCCTCTCGCGCGAGCTGTCCGACACGTTCGAGCTGTCGACCGCCTGGACGTTCTCGCGCATCGGCGGCGGCATGATCGACGAGTACATCGTGGACTACGAGGAGTACGTGGGCATCGGCAGCGGAGCGTTCAGCTACCTGCGCGGCGACATCTACCTCACCACGTTCTCGCTTCGCGACTACAGCGCAGCGATTGCCGAGGGTCGCATGCCGGTGGCTGTCGGAAGCGCTAACAACGGTCTCGCGAACCAGATGCGCTACCGGTTCCTGATGCGGCTGTTCGGGCTTCGGCTCGACAAGAAGGCCTTCGAGCGCGACTTCGGCGTGGGTGTGGAGCGTGGTCTCTGGAAAGAGATGCTCTTCTTCCGCACCTTCGGCGGCTTTGCCACCGACAACGACGAGGAGCTCACGCTCACGCCAAAGGGCCGCTATCTCGCGGTCGTGATGCAGCGTACGATGTTCGCGCACCTGAACAACCTGCGTGACACGGCGCGCAACGCGCTCGCCTCCGACGAGCGCCAGCTGCTCTTCGGCGACGGGACTGCGGCATGCGCGACCGGGTGCGCGGACGACGCGTAGGGAGGCAGCTTGTGACCGAAGAGACGCCGCTCGTGGGCATCATCATGGGCTCCAAGAGCGATCTGGCCGTAATGGACGAGTGCGCCGCCCAGCTCGAGGAGCTCGGCGTTCCCTACGAAGTCGTCATCGCCTCGGCACACCGCCAGCCGGCGAAGGTGCACGACTGGGCGACGAATGCAGCAGGCCGGGGGATTCGCGTGATCGTCGCCGCGGCAGGCAAGGCCGCGCATCTCGGCGGGGTCGTGGCCGCGTACACGCCGCTCCCGGTCATCACGGTGCCGATGAAGACGAGCG
This sequence comes from uncultured Actinomycetes bacterium, assembly GCA_963700295.1. Lineage (GTDB taxonomy): Bacteria > Actinomycetota > Coriobacteriia > Anaerosomatales > Anaerosomataceae > UBA6100. Next base: position 104,036 of record CAVOWY010000006.1, read on the forward strand.
ACCTCGGCGGGCTCGACTCGCTGCTCTCGATGGTGCAGATGCCCACCGGGGTGCCGGTGGCGTGTGTGGCCATCAACGGTGCCAAGAACGCGGCGATCCTTGCCACTCAGATCCTCGGCGCCGGCATGCCCGAATACCGCGAGCGCGTCGCCGAGTTCAAGCGGGCGCTCGCCGATGGGTAAGGTCGGCACCGTCCTTGCCTTCGCGGTGGCGACCGCCGTCGCGCTCCTGGGCTTCGGCCCCTTCGGGCGGGCGCTTGCCGAGGTGGCGTACGACATCTACGGGTCGATGACCGCCAGCGGCAGCGCTGATACGACCGCGGCGCTCGTGCCGCTGCTCGGGGCCGATGCCATTCTCATCCTTGGAGTGCTGGCGATCTCGTTTCTGGGCGGCGTTCGTCTGCCGTCGGGTCTGCCGCATGTCTTCTTTGCGCTCTTCGTCCCGTTCGCCCTCGGCGCCATGCAGCAGCGGTTCTTCGAACTCGCGGGCGACGTGAACGGGCTTGCCGAGCGATTCGGCGCGACCAACTTCATTGCAGCGTTCCTGCTGTCGATCATCGCGGCGCAGTTGGGCGTACACCTGTCGCGCTGGCGTCTTGAGGCCAGAGAGGACGCGCTCGCCACCGAGGTGTAGGCGCGCTACCAGCCGTTCGTGCCCGGGTCGCCCTTGAAGGGACCCACGACGTCTGCCGTGATCCATCCGCCGTAGTAGGAGCCTGGCTGAGGTCTGACGACCTTGCCGTCAACGCGGCACTCGTCCATTGCCTGCGGGTAGAAGGCGACATGGCCGGTGAGCACTTCGTAGCCGGCCGAAGGAGTCTCGTAGACCCAGGCCGCGTCCGAAGCGCAGCGTCCCTCCAGACACACGTCCTGGTAGCGGGCCTCGCCCTTGAACTCGCAGTACGTGGCGCGTCCGCTCGTGGCGAGCACCCCGGCCCTGACGTCCTCGATCGGGATGTAGTAGACGGGCGGATGGCTCGTCTCGAGCACGCGCAGCGCCCTCGTCGTGTCGGCGATGACCGCGCCTGCGAACACGATCTCGATGTGCCGGGGCGTAGGCTCGACCACCGGGGGACGTGGATAGTCCCACACCGATTCCTGTCCTGGGCCGGGCCGCACGCACGTGATTCCGCGCAGGGTTTCGCTTGGGTTCGACATACGGGGTTTCTACCCGTTATCGGGCAGACGAGGCGGTCATCCAGGGCGGACCTCGAGCGTCCCGGCTGCGTCAGAGGCGGGCGCGATATGCGACCGCGACCCGATCTCCGCCGTGACGCATGCAGTCTCGGTCCAAGAATTCTCAGAATGCGGGTTGACTAGTGTGAACTTAGTAGTATTGTGGTCTTGCACTAGTGTGAAGTTCACAGTAATGACATGCGGAAGCGGGGAGGTGGGCCAGTGGCTGATGTCGTGGACAGCGCGGTCCGCAAGTTCCAGAAGGAGCTGAACGCAGGGACCGCAGCGCTCGTTTTGCTCGCGATCCTCGAGCGTTCCGGCGAGCCTCTGTACGGCTATCAGATAGCCAAACAACTCGAGCGGGCGACCTCGGCGGGGGTGCCCGCCAAACAGGGCACGCTCTACCCGGTGCTCCGTTCGCTCGAGGCGCAAGGTCTCCTGTCGAGCCGCGTTGAGCCGTCGGTCGCAGGACCGCCGCGCAAGTACTACGCGATCACCGCAGCAGGGACCGAGGTCCTCGCGGCCTGGCAGGACGCGTGGATCCGCACGAGGGACTTCGTGGACGGGACATTGGAAGGGGGTCGGAGCTAGATGAACATCGAACAGTATCTCGACGGACTCAGGACAGCGCTCGCCGGCGCCGACCCTGCGCTCGTGCAGGACGCGGTCTACGATGCCGAGGAGTACCTGCGCAGTGAGATGGCCGACTGCGAAGGCGATGAGGAGACCTGCTTCGCCGCGATCGTCGAGCGGTACGGAACGCCTGAGGAGGTCGCTGCGGCCTACCTCGAGACCGAGGTAACGGTCGCCCGGGCGCTCAAGCCGCCCGTGGTGAGCGCTCCGCGCAGCCCGCTCGGCCGGTTCTTCGGCGTGGTGGCCGATCCGCGCAGCTATGCCGCGCTCGTCTACCTGCTGCTCTCGCTCGTGACCGGCGCCGTGTACTTCACGCTCGTCATGGCGCTGCTGCCGACGAGTCTCGGGCTGCTCCCGATCGGCATCGGGCTGCTCTTGCTGCTCGTCTTCTTCGCGATGGTTCGCGCCATCTCGCTCGCCGAAGGCCGCGTCGTAGAGGCGCTGCTCGGCGTGCGGATGCCGCGACGCCCGCGCGGCGTGGTGCGCAGCGGCGACCTCGGCGAGCGCATCAAGTACTGGCTCACGGACGGACGCACGTGGACGAGCATCCTGTACATGGTGCTGCAGCTCCCGCTCGGGGTGATCTACTTCACGCTCGTGGTGACCGCACTCTCGCTCTCCGCGTCCGGCGTGGCATACCCGATCGTGCAGCTGTTCACCGACTACCCGCTCGTCCAGTGGGGCGGCTACGGCTACATGCTCGCGCCGTGGGCCACGCCGCTCGTGATCGCCGCAGGTCTGCTCGGCTTCGTACTCACCCTTCACCTGTGCAAGGGGATCGGGTGGCTTCACGCGGCCTATGCGAAAGCGCTGCTCGTGGGCAGGTACACCGATGCGCCCTCGGGCGACCAGTAGAAATGAAGAAGGAGGGAACGCAATGACCAGCAACACGATTCGTCGCGCGGCCGCGGTACTCGCCAGTCTCGCACTCGTCGCTACCGCGGGGTGCGTCCGTGTCGAACTGCCGGAAGGCGAGTACGAGTCCGCCTCCGAGGTGATCGAGTCGGGCGATGCGACGGAGCTCGCCGTGTCGATAGACATGGCGGCCGGCAAGCTCACGGTGACCGGCGGGGCCGAAGGGGCGCTCGATGCCGGCTTCGACTTCAGTCGCTCTTCGTGGCGACCGGTGGTGGACTACGACGTCACGGACGGCACCGGCCGACTCTCGGTACGTACGCCGCAAGTTCCGAACTTCACCATGCAGGGCGGCCTGCGCTACGACTGGGACGTGGCGTTGCCGAGCGATCTGCCGCTCGAACTCTCGGTGAACATGGGCGCGGGTGAGGCCGATCTCGACCTGCGCGGCACGAAACTCCGGGAGATCCGCGTGAATCTCGGTGCGGGGGACTCGACGATCGACCTGTCGGGCGCATGGGACGACGACATCACCGGTGAGATCAATGCGGGTGCGGGCTCGCTGACGCTTAAGGTGCCTGCCGACGTGGGCGTACGGATCGTCGGCTACCGCGACGGGCTCGGCTCGTACCGTGCGGATGGCTTCGAGCAGGACGGCGACGCGCTCGTGAACGACGCCTATGAGTCGGCCGAGGTGCGCTTCGACCTGGTGCTCAGGCGCGGGCTCGGCGATGTGACGATCGAGACCATAGAGTAGAAGCGACCGACGCCGGTCGCTCGAACAACGAGAGGACATGACTGCAATGGAGATCTTTGGACTGCTGACGGCGGTAAGCGCCGTGTCGATGACACTCACGTGGGCGCTGCTCTCGGTGGCTGCCCCGGTGCTGTGGCTATGGATGCTCATCGACGCGTTGCTCCGGGAGGAGCACGAGTACCCGGGCGCCACCCCCACGAGCAACAACCGTCTGATCTGGGTGCTTCTCATCGCGTTCGTGCAGCTTGCGGCGCTTCCCTACTTCTTCGTGGTGTACAGCAAGGTCCGCCGGGGCTCGGTCGCCCGTCCCGATGCGGTGCCTCAGGCCGCCTGACCACCACCGCAGGAACAACCTGAACGGGGTGCCCGACCAAGGGCACCCCGTTGTGCGTGCGCAGCGGGCGCGCATGCATGATAATCGGTCGTGGCCGCATGCCGACGCCGGAGGAAGCACCATGCCCCACCGCCCGTACGAGGACGTACGCATCACCGGTCACCTCATCGACTCGGGGATCATGTCCGAGATCATGGACGACATCGTCGCGCTCGACGGTGAGTTCGAGACGCTTACCTTCGAGGTGGGCCGCACCAACCAGGACGCCTCTGTGGCGGTACTCCGCATCCGCGGACGCGACGAAGCGCACACCGACAAGATCCTCGGCGTGATCGGGCAGCTCGGCGCCGAGCCGCTCGACGTCGCCGACGTTCGCACGACGCCCGCACCGGCCGATGGCGTCTTCCCCGAGGGGTTCTACGCGACCACCAATCTCGAGACTGCGGTGCGGATGGGCGGACGGTGGGTGCCCGTGGCCGGTCCGGAGATGGATCTCGGCATCGTCATCGAAGGTGAGACGGCGCACACCGTAGCGATGGCCGACGTGCGTGCTGGCGAGGCGATCGTGGTCGGCTACGCCGGTGTGCGCGTGCGACCGATCGAGCGGCCGCGCGACAAGCAGGAGTTCGAGTTCATGAACTCGGAGGTCTCAGCCGAAAAGCCCAAGGCGCTCGTCATCCGCGATGTCGCCCACATGCTTCGCCGGGTCAAAGGACGCGGGCAGAGCATCATCCTGGTGGTGGGGCCGGCAGTCGTTCACACGGGCGCGGCCGAGCACCTCGCGCGCCTTGTGCGCATGGGATACGTCTCGGTGCTCTTCGGCGGCAACGCCGTTGCCGTGCACGACATCGAAAGCGCGCTCTATGGCACCTCGCTCGGCGTCTCGATGGAAGCCGGAGTGCCCACCGTGGGCGGCCATGAGCACCACCTGCGGGCGATCAACAGGATCCGCGCGTGTGGCGGCATCCGCGAGGCGGTCGAGCAGGGCGTGCTGACCGAAGGCCTGATGCACATGCTGGTGACGACCGGCACGCCGTACGTTCTCGCAGGCTCGATCCGTGATGATGGTCCGCTGCCCGATGTGATCACCGACGTACTTGAGTCTCAGCGCACGATGCGGACGTACTGCCAGCAGGCAGGTGCGTGCATCATGCTCTCGACGATGCTGCACTCTATCGCGACCGGGAACCTGCTGCCCGCCGAGGTGACCACGGTCTGCGTGGACATCAATCCCGCGGTGGTCACGAAGCTCGCCGACCGGGGCAGCTTCCAGACGATCGGTATCGTGACCGACGTCGGACTGTTCCTGGAGATGCTCGCCGATGAGCTCGAGCGCACCTGACGCGAGTCGGCGCGCTGCTTGCTTGGCCTGGGTGCAAGGGAAGGAGTCACGATGGCCACTGCAACGTTCGCACTCGGTTGATTCTGGGATCCGGATGCCCGGTTCGGGCAGCTCCCCGGGGTGACCGCCACGCGCGTCGGCTACGCGGGCGGCAGCACGCCCGACCCCACGTACCGCTCGATGGGCGACCATTCGGAGACGGTGCAGGTCGACTACGACCCGGAGGTCATCACCTACGACGGGCTTCTTGCCGAGTTCTGGGCGAGCCATCGGCCCACGCGACCGGCGGGGTCGCGCCAGTACGCGTCGGTGATCTTCTACACAGACGAAGCCGAGCGCGGAGCCGCCGAGGCGTCCAGGCGCGCGGTCGAACAGTCCGTGGGCCGTGTGTACACCGACATCGTCCCGCTTGAGCGCTTCTACCTCGCCGAGGAGTACCACCAGCACTACTACGAGAAGAACGGCATGCTTGCACGGGCGTGCGCAACCGCACGGTAGGAGCATCGAGATGAGACAGTATGCGATCGAACGCGATGAGGATGGCTGGCGATCGCTTCTCAGCCCTGAGGAGTACCGGGTGCTCAGGGAGGCGGGCACCGAAGCGCCGTTCACGGGCGCATACGTTGATGCCCAGGACCCGGGGGCCTATCGCTGTCGGGCCTGCGGGAACCCTCTCTTCCGCTCAGAGACCAAGTACCATTCCGGGTGCGGTTGGCCGAGCTTCTTCGAGCCCGTGTCGCCCGATGCGGTCGAAGAGCGTGTCGACGCCAGCCACGGCATGACGCGCACCGAGATCCGGTGCGGTGCCTGCGGCTCGCATCTCGGCCACGTCTTCACGGACGGCCCGCAGCCGACGGGCCGTCGCTACTGCATGAACTCGATCGCACTCGACTTCGAGCCTGCTGCGCAGCGGTAGCCACACGGCTACAATCAAGGGGCAGCCGCTGCAGGAGGTGCATTCGGTGTACCAGGCGAGCGAGATCGTACAACTGATGCTGGTCGTCCTTCTGACGCCCATGATCATGATCGGCATCCGCTCGATCACGGTCTCCGGCAAGAGATGGTTCGCTGCCTCGTACCTGGCGATGGTGTGCGGCTACATCCTCACGGTCGTGGAGGGCTACGTCGCGGCCGACCTGATGAACATCCTGGAGCACGTCTCCTACGCCGTGGGAGGAGTCTTCCTGGTTCTTGCCATGTACCGCTTCTCGCGAGATCTGCGGCGCCGGGCGGAACCGCTGTGAAGCCCGACGCGATCGCCGACCTGGTGGCACTGCTCGCGTTTGGAGTGGCGACGTACTTCGCGCTACGCGCGCCCATCCAGGCCCCGGCGGTCGGGCGTCTAGTCAAGTACGCCACGCTCGCCGTGGCTGCGATGTACGCCCTCGTAAGCGTCTCCAACCTTCTCGAGCACGCGGGAGTCACCGCATTCTTCGATGTCTACGAGGACTTCGCCGAAGTGCTCTACGTGCCACTTGTGGCGTCCGCGATCTACAGTCGGCTTGGCGCCGAGCGGCTGGTGGCCGCGCGGCGTGCCGAAGAGGCGATCCGGAGCGAGCACGAGCTGCTGACGAGCGTCGTTGAGACCACACCCACGGGCATCCTGGTCGTCGATGCGGACGGTGTCGTGTACTTCGCCAATGAACTTGCGGAGCGCATGCTCGAACGTGTCGTTCCGGGGCAGTTGGACCTAGGCGCCATCGTCCGTTCGGGCGGGTTTCCGCGCGCACACGAGCCGGTTGGGAGTGGCGAGCACCTCGTCTACGTGGCGGTACGGTGTACCTTGCTCTCCCCGGGGGCGGCCGGCCCGGAGCGCGCAGTGGTGGTGCTGGAGGACGTGACCGGTCGCGTGCACAACGACGTGCAGGCCGAGGAGTACCGTCAGGGCCTCGAGCGGGCGATCGACCGTCGCACGGGCGAGCTGCTCGAGGCGAACCGCCAGCTACTGTACGCGAGCGACGCGAAGCAGCAGTTCCTGACGAAGATGAGCCACGAGCTGCGCACGCCTCTGAACGCGATCATCGGTTTCACCGAGGTCATGCTCAAAGGGCTCTCCGGCCCACTAACCGACGAGCAGGCGACACAGCTGGGGATGGTGCGGTGCTCTGGCCAGAATCTGCTCAACATGGTCAACGATGTGCTCGACATTTCGCGACTTGAGGCGGGGTACACGCCGGTCTCGGTCTCGATGGTCGACGTCGCAGCGCGAATGTGCGAGCTCGTTGCCTCGATGGGCGCGATCGCAACGATGAATGATGTCGAGCTCGTCTGCGAGTGCGCGGACACGCCGACTGTGGCAACCGATGCCGACAAGTTGGACCAGATCGTGCGGAACCTGATCTCCAATGCCGTGAAGTTCACGGATCCCGGCGGGCGCATCACTCTGACGGTGATCGACGAGCGCGATTGTGTCGTGATATCGGTGGCTGACACGGGGATCGGCATCGCCGAAGCAGACCACGAGCGGATCTTCGAGGCCTTCCAGCAAGTGGAGACGCCCGAACGCGCGCGTCCGCAGGGTACCGGGCTCGGGCTGGTCATCTGCCGCGAGCTGTGCGCGGCGCTGGGCTGCGTGTTGAGCGTCGAGAGCGCCCCGCAGCGAGGATCGGTCTTCACGGTCACTCTGCCGCGCCAGTACCCCGGTCATCTGGTCATCCTGTAACCGCCGTCACCTCGTGTGCCGTTCGGCACTTTATCGTCACGTTGCGGCGCGAGGGTGCCGATGAGGACGCTATGGCCAGCAACAAGCCACAACGGTGGGAGTTCGCGCGGCACGCGCTGGGCGTCGTCGCCTGCCTCGCGTTGGGTCTCTTCGGCGTCATGCAGGGCGTGCGCATCCCGATTCTCGCGGATGCCTCGTACGGCTTCCACGCGCTCGGACACCTGATGTCGTGGTTCCTGCCAGGCTCGTACGCAGCGACGATGGGATCTGCCTTCCAGGTGCTGATCCCGCTCGGACTCGCCGGCTACTTCCTGCTGTTTCATCGCGACCTGCTCGGCGTGTCGCTCATGCTCGCGTGGACCGGCGTCTCGGCCGCCGAGACGAGCGCCTACATCGGCGATGCGGTCACAGAGACGATCGTCCTCGGACCGGGGCATACCGGGCACGACTGGGCGATCGCCCTGAGCGGGCTCGGGAAGATGGGGGCAGTCGAGGAGCTCGCCTTCGTGGTTCAGGCGTTCGCGATCGTCTGCATCCTCCTCGGAATGGGTGTGGCCGCCTGGGGTGCGGTGAAGGCCACCTTCGAGCGTGTCTCCGTGGAGCATGCGGAGTCGTTCCTCGAGCGACGCCCGACCTTCGCCCCCGCCGAATACGACGAGTGGGTTCGCCAGCAGACCGACCGCTCGGCACCTGCGCCCCCCGCTGCAGGCTCCTGAATGGCGCGCCCCAGCCACGAACGGTAGGATGGGGTGTCGTCTACGCTGAAGGTCCGGCTCGTGATCCCTGCAGACCCGCTCATCGCCTTGGGGTACACCCCGCATTTTGCAGCTCAGGCTGCCGAATGCGCACCGGAACTCATGCCCGGCCGGGTCGTGCGTTCCGACCGGGGGTTCCTGTTCGTGTTCACCGCGGATGGCATCGTGATGGCGCGGCCCGCAACACGACTGGTCAAGACCGCCACTGACGGTGGGATGCCGGTGGCTGGCGACTGGGTGCTGTTGGGCGGGGATGCGACCGAGCCTCAGGCGGAGTACGTGCTGGAACGGACGACCGCGATCGTGCGCCGGGATCCCGGCCGGGCCGCACGCGTGCAGGTGCTGGCCGCCAATATCGATCTGGTGCTGATCACCCACCCGCTTTCCAAGGAGGCTCCGAACCTGGCCCGGATAGAGCGCGAGCTAGCGCTCGTGTGGGACAGTGGAGCACAGCCGGTCGTCGTGCTGACCAAGTCCGACCTGTCCGCGGATCTGGGAGCGGCGCTCGATGGCGTCCGGTCCATCGCGCCGGGTACGCCCGTTCACGCGACGAGCACGGTCACGACTCAGGGGCTCGAGGAGATCCGTGCGTACCTCCAGGCCGGCACCACGATGGTGCTGATCGGCCCGTCGGGTTCGGGCAAGTCGACGCTCATCAACGCGCTTGCCGGAGAGGACATCCGGGCCACACGCGAGGTACGTGTCTCGGACCACCGCGGGCGCCACACCACGGTCTCGCGCGAGCTCGTGCAGCTTGCCGGGGGAGGCCTGGTCATCGACACGCCGGGGCTTCGCGCGGTGGGGATGTGGGAGTCGGCCGACGGCATCGACCACGCGTTCGCGGACGTGGCCGAATTCGCGAAGGACTGCCGATTCCGGGACTGCCGTCACGACGGCGAGCCGGGGTGTGCGGTGGAGGCGGCGGTCGCGGCCGGCGAACTGCCCGCGCGTCGGCTCGAAAGCTACCGAGAACTGCAGGCGGAAGCGCGATTCGTGGGCGAGCAGCTCGACGTGCGCGCACGCCAGGAGCGCAAGAACGCCGACAAGCTGCTTGCACGCGCGATCAAGCGGTACCACCGCACCGACGGCCGACACTAGGGCCCGGTTCGGGCCCTGCGAGCAGGCTTCTGGCGGTTCCGCCCGGCTAGCCGACCCGGTACGCGTCTTTGGCCACGAGAGCCGCGCAGGCGAACAGCAGGTTCGCTATCACGTAGCCCATGTCCATCGCCGGCGTGAGTCCTGTACCAGCCCACTCGGCGTAGACGAAGAACGAGTCCGCGAGCGCGAACGCCAGGGCGCCGACGACGACGAGCCACCAGGGTCGCGCGAGTCTGCCGGCGCCGAGCTGGCGCACCACGAGCGCGAGTGCGACAGCGGGAGCGAGCATGAGCGCGATGTCGCCCACCGGGTAGAGCGTACTGACGATGAGGCCCCAGGTCCCGAGTCCCGCCACACCCTCGGCGAATATGTACGGCTTGAGCAGGACGAAGTAGACGATGGCGACTCCGATGACCGCCAGGGTCGCGCCGATGATGATCGGAATCCGTGTCTTGACCAGGCCGCTGTAGGCGCGGATCGCGAGCACGATCGCAGCGAAGAAGAACACATACTCGGCGGTGTAGAAGATATCGGCGATGCTCGGGTACGGGTCGATGCCCAGGAACAGGTCGAACATCGTCCAGGTGACGTCGCCCAGAGCGTACAGCGAGGCGCCCACGCCGATCAGAAGCCACTGGCGGCCGATACTCTGCTTCATGCCGACCGTGACAGCGACTGCGACGATGACCGCCGCGAGCACGATCTGCAGCGCGGTGCCGTAGAGGTAGGCGCCGTTGTAGAGCGCGTCGCTCACGGACTCTGAATCCATCATGTAGCGGAGCGGGAGGTAGAGCGCAGAGAGTGCGACGAGAATCGCGATGGGTACGCGCGAGGAGGGTCGTGACGCGCCACGGTCAGCGGCAGATGCAGAAGCGCTCATCACAGGCCCCCTTCGATCTCGCGGATGACTTCGGCGATAACGCCCTCGGGCGCAATGGATCCCAGGAGGCGCCGGATATTCTCCTCGAGAGCCGGAAGGTCCTCTGTTGCCAGACTGTCAGCGGTCTTGCCGAGTGAGAGTGCCGTCGCCCGAACACAGGTGGACGCTGCCATGCTGCCCACGAGCGGCTCGAGCGCGCTCATCGCGGTCGTTGCCAGTTCCCCCATTGCGTCCCCTCTCGGATCCGCCTGCGCACGGTCGTGCGCCGAGCCGGTGCCCCCGTGATTGTCCATCACCGGCAAGAGGGGGTCAACGGAGGCGCTGCGGTACAGCAGCACTGCAGTGCACTATAGTGTAGTGGCAGCGACGCGTGCATACCCTCGCCGACAGGAGAACCCATGCTGTCCATCGCACTTCCCAAAGGCAGTCTCGAGGAGCAGACGAAGGTCCTCTTCGCGGAAGCCGACCTGGCCATACGGGCGACGGGCCGCGCCTACAACCCCACGATCGCCGATCCGCGCATCGCGCGCGTGAAGATCCTGCGACCGCAGGAGATCCCGCACTACGTTGCAGACGGCCACTTCGACCTCGGCATCTCGGGTCACGACTGGGTGACCGAGTCGGGGGCCGACATCGTGGAGGTCGCGGAGCTGCCCTACGCGAAGACGGGGACGGGCGTCGTCAAGATGGTGCTCGCCGTTGCCGAGGACTCGCCCGTGCGCTCTGCGGCCGATATCGCACCCGGCAGCCGCATCACCACGGAGTTCCCGAACGTCACACGCGCCTTCTTTGAGCGCCTCGGCGTGCCTGTCGAGGTCTTCTACAGCTACGGTGCCACCGAGGCCAAGGTGCCCGAACTCATGGACGCGCTCGTGGACTTGACGGAGACGGGTTCGACGCTCAGGCAAAACGGCCTTCGTATCGTGGATGTGATTCTCGAGTCGACCACAAGGCTCTTCGCGAATCGCGCAGCCTGGGAAGACCCGGAGAAGCGCCAGGCGATCGAGGAGGTCCGCACGCTGCTTCTCGGCGTGATCGAAGCTCGGGGTCGCGTGCTGCTGTCCATGAACGTGTCGGCTGCCCGGCTCGATTCAGTCATCGCCGAGCTGCCGGCCATGAAGCGACCCACGGTGAGCCAGCTCTACGGGTCGGACGACTACGAGATCACGACGGTGGCCGACAAGGCGACCGTGAACATCCTGATCCCCCGGCTGAAGGGTGCAGGCGCCGAGGACATCCTCGAGATGCCGATCACCAAGATCGTGCGCTGAGGATCAGCCGCGGATCGGCGGTCTTTCCGGGAATAGGGAAAGGCGCCCGAAGTGCGGACGCCTTCCTGGCGCGCTGTCGATGCGGGGGAACGATCAGACACGCCCGGACGTGAAAGCGAATGCCTCCTTGAACTTGTAGAGGAACTTGGCGAGCCATCCCATCGGCTCTCCATCCGATTCCGCTACGTCGGAGGTACAGTCGGTGCAGCTGCCGTCGCGGAGCTGCTCGCGGTCCTTGAGCTGGAGCTCGTCGCTGGCGGCCGTTACCTCGGAGGGTTCATCGACACAGTCGGTGCAGCTGCCGTCGCGGAGCCGGTCCCGGTCCCGGTCCTGGAGCTCGTCACCGGCGGCCGTCACCTCGGAGGTCTCATCGTCGGTCTGGCCCACCTGTGCCTGGACCTGTGCCTGGACCTGTGCCTGCACCTGTGCCTGGACGGGATTTTCGAGATCCTGTCCGCCGACCTTGGCCTGCGTCGCAGCCTGCTCGGCAGCGAATGCCGGAACCACCATGGCTGCCAACATCGCCACTGCCAGTACCGCTATCAGGGTCTTCCTCATCACGCATCACTCCTTGACTAGTAGACACGGCCGTCGCCCCCGCGCTACATGAGGAAGAACGATGCGGGACGAATCCGGGTTACGGCCTGTGCGAGGAAACCGTGAGGCGAACACCCGGGGTCGAGGATGCGGCCGCGCGAGGGACTAGTGGACGCCGGCTCCGCCGGTCGCATCGGGCGAGCCGCCCGGCGCGTCAGGATTTCCCTGATAGCCGCCGCCCGGAATGGGCTCGCTGCCGCCCGGCGTGGCTGGCGAGCCGGAGCCGCCGCTCGTGCCAGCGTCGTCAGGAGCGTTCACGGCGTTGGAGATCGCCTCGCGGGTGGGCTCGGGAGCATCCTGGCCGCGCTCCTGGATGCGGGTCGCATCCTCGCCGGTGAGCGGACCGTTCGCAGCCTCGGCCTCCTGGACGGCCGTACGGAGTTCGCCGATCGCGTCGTTGACGAGGTGCTGGGCCGCGCCCTTCGAGGCGAGATTGGCCGCCTCTTCGGCACGTCGGCCGGCGACGCCTACGAGCACGCTGTCCTCGAGCGCTCCGGGCGGAAGGACGGCAACGAGGGCGTTCTCCGCGGCGCGCTTGAGTTCATAGAGGGTATCGCCGGGCAGGGCATTGTCAGCGGCGTATGCTACCCCGCTGCCAAGCAGTCCGAGTGCTGCCAGTGTGGCCGCGACGCGGTGGGAGATCGATGCGAAGTAGTGAGCGCGGGAGTCGTGGCGGATGGCGCCCATGACCGTTTGCCGGACGCCCTCGCGTGCGTCGTCCGTCATGCGCTCGGCCGAGCGCGACAGCGCCGCGGCCACATTCTCCGGCATGAGATCGTTATGAGTGCTCATCTACGCTGTCCTCCTGCAGCATCCGCGCCAGCGTCCTCGTCGCGCGGTGCTGCAACGCCTTGACCGCATTCTCGTTCTTGCCCAGTGCCTCGGCGGTCTCCTTGAGGCTCAGGTCCCACCAGAACCGCAGCGCGATCACCGATGCCTGTTCCTCGGTGAGCATCCGCACCGCCTGGCGGAGTTTCTCGGTGTCGACCTTGGCGATGACGGCCTCATCGGGACCCTCGATCGCGCGGTCGGCAGCCGGCTCTTCCGTCGGTATCGGCGTCCGGGCGCTTCGCCGGTGCTCGTCGATGCTGGCGTTGCGCGCGATGCGGAACAGCCACGCCGAGAACGGCAGCCCCCGATCGTCGTACGACCGGATCGACTCCCATGCTTTCAAGAACACGGTCGCGGTAACATCCTCTGCGTCATGCACCGAACGCGTCCGTGTCCGCGCGAACGCATAGACCCGGTCGGCGTACTCGTCGTAGAGACGGCCGTACGCAACGACGTCGCCCTTGCGGGCTCGCTGCACGAGACGCGCGATCTTCTGCGGGCTCGACGCCGGCCTATCCATGCACTCCAACTCCAATAACGTTGAACGACGCGTCTACGTTACTGGATAGCGCAGACGGGTGGGAGGCGAACCGGCGTGTTCGCGGCGTGGGGCGTCTTTCGGGACCGCTTGTTCAGGGCGGGCCTCGCGTCGCCGATACCTTGGGCATGGGTATGCCGGAGGCATGGAAGACAACGTGGCGTTGGGTCGCCGGCGCCGTCGCGGTGGCGTACGTGGCACTCGGCGCGTACACCGGCGACGGCTGGGTCTTTCCCTTCAGCTACGCCGACCTTGGCTTTCACGAGCTCGGCCACCTGCTCACGATGTTCTGGGCGCCCAGGCCGCTGACCGCGTTCGCAGGGTCGTTCCTGCAAGTGGCGGTCCCACTTGGTCTGGGCGCGTACTTCGCGGTCGCCCGTCGCGATCGGGTATCCGCATCGATCATGCTCGCCTGGGCGGGCGCCTCGACGAACAACGTGAGCGTCTACACCTACGACGCCACCCGGCGGGTACTGCCGCTGCTCGGCGGGCAGGGCGGACACGATTGGGCGTACCTGCTCGGGCCGGGCGTGCTCGATGCGCTCGACGCGACGGACGGTGTTGCCCTCGGGGTCCGCGTGCTGTCGGTGCTCTTCGTGTTGGCGGCCTGCGCGTTGCTCGTATGGGGCTACACCGAACCGCGAAGGGCAGCACATGCTGCAGCTGCGCTCGAGAAGTATCGCGCGATGCTGCCCGTGCGCGAGCCGCGAAACCCCGTGCTCCGGCCTGAGGCCATCGAGTCGGCGCCACTCGTGCCCATGGAGCCGCGCGGGGTCGATTAGCCGCAGCCGCCCGGGACGGCGCACGGCGCGCTCGGCGAATGGCCGGCCGGAGGTGAGACAGGGATCGTCCGCGCGCGCTCGGGGTGCAGGATGCACGTGAGGTCCTCGGCCATGTAGTCGCCATCGCGCTGCCACGCCTTGGCGCGACATCCGCGGCAGATACGCGAGTACTCGCAGTTCTCCGGGGCGCACATGCCCGCGGACTCCTGCAAGTCGATCTGATAGCACGCCTCGGTGGCCTCGGCGAAACTCATCTCACGGATGTTGCCCACCACCCAGTCCTGCGCGAACTGGCAGGGCATCACGCCGCCCTCGGAGTTGATGTTCATGTGGCCTTTGCCGACCGGGCACGCGCTGATCGTCTTGAGCCGCTCGAGTCCCTTGCTCACGTCCACGCCACGCTCGATGAAGCGCTCGGCGATGTAGGGGATGACCGAGGGGAGCGCACCCATGTCGTACTCGAACGTCAGGTCCGGGTCGAGCATGTCCTCGACGATGAAGTCGGCGAGTTCGCGCCACTGCTCGACGGTCACGCGGGAGTCGTCCCCACCCTCGCTCCGGCCGGAGGTGATGAGGTCGCAGATATAGACATGCCGCAGTCGTGGTCCTTGGCCATCTGGATGATGTCGAAGATGTACGGCCACGTGTCCTGCGAGAGCGCGGTCTTGAGCACGACGCCAACACCCTCGGCACGCAGGGCCTTGATCGCCTGCAACACGCGCGCATGAGTGCCCGGGACGCCGACCATCGCGTCGTGGAACTCGGCCGGCCCGTACATGGAGGTCGCGATCCAGCGAACGCCGTACTGCCTGAGACGCTTGGCCGTGCCTCGTTGATGATCGTGCAGTTGGTCGAGATCGTGGGGCGCACGCCCTGGGCGTTCACCTCGGCCAGGATCTCCCAGAAGTTGGGGCGCATCATCGGCTCGCCGCCCGAGAGGAAGACGACCGGCACGCCGGCCTCACCCATGCGGCGGACGAGGTCGATGGTCTCCTCATCGGAGAGCTCCTCGGGAAGCACGTGACCATCGGCTGCCATGTAGCAGTGGTCGCACAGCAGGTTGCAGCGGTTGGTGATGTTCCAGATGATGTCGCTCGGACGGCCGAGCTGCGCGTTTCTGAACGCCTTGTTCTCTGACCTCGGCGAGAGGACCGTCGAAGAAGAGCGAGCGAACGTGTGCCACAGGTGGTGCCTCCTTGCGGGGTGATGCATGCGGCCTCGCTGGAGACGAGGCGCGGATTCCGGTCATCCGAGGGTACATGAGTTGCAGGGATGATGCCAACGTGAGGGAGCGGCGGTCTGATGCGGCCGCCGGAGTGGGGGCGTTCCCGTGAAATCGCGTGCGCGATCGCGCGTGTTGATGCTCGTGTTGTGTGCGGCCGTGGTGCTCCCGGCCCCCGCGTTTGCGGCCGAATGGAGCGACGTCCTCTTCCCTTCCGAGTACGTTGAGGCAGTCGACGGCGTTGACACGCACTTCCTCGCGCACGACTACGATCCCGACCGGCGAGACGTGTTCGTGGATGCCAACGGCGAGCACTGGGCGAGGACACCGAGTTCGATCTTCCGGCTTCCGGCGGACGGCAACGCGTGGATCGAGGCGAACGAGGGCCTCGGTGATACGGGCACGGACTCCTACCTGCTGACCAGCTCAGCTCTCTACTACGAAGAGGGCACGCAGAAGCTGTTCCTCTTCACCGACTACAGCGGCTGGTTCGTCCGCGGGCTCGGCGAGACATCCTGGAGGCCGGCAGACGCCACCGCAGGGGAGAGCGGGTCGTACGGCGTGCCGCAGAACGCCCGCTGCGTCATGTTCGGCGGTTACATCTGGGCGACCACCTTCGACGGCCTCGTCCAGCTCGACCCGGTGACCGAGACCGCGGCGACGGCGAACGACGCAGGGCTTCCGAGCACCGGCTTCGACATGCCACAGCAATACTCCAACATCGTGGTGACCGACGGCGCGCTGTACCTGGGCGTGTACGACCAGTGGACTGACGGCTCGCAGCCGACGAGCTTCCCGGATGTGGACGTCTACCGGCTCGATGATCCGGGCGGGACCTGGGAGCGGACAGGTCTTGCAGCGACGCCGATCGATGCCGAGTTGGACGTGGATGCGTACTCAACACCGCGGTGGGGCGTGTTCGCGCTCCACGCGACCGAGGGCTACGTCTTCGCATCGGTGTGCGGCAGCGACCCGCAGGCAAACAGGCTGTTCGTATTGGATGAGGCGACCGGTGCCTGGACGCTCGTTCCGCTTCCAGACGCTGAACCGGTGATGGACGATTCCACCGGGCATGCGCACTACCCGGACTACTTCCTGGCAGCGTGGGACGCGTACCCGGTGTTCGATGCGAAGTTGTACGGGAATCCTCAACCCGAGCCGGGCACGTCTGACACTGACGCCCGGGCGCGCTTCTCGTTGTACGACCCGCGGACCGGTACGTGGGAACTCGATGTGCTCGTTGACGCGAAGTACTGGACGCCGGCCATGCCCGGCGACGTGATGTTCGTGGGCGAGGACGTCCTCATCTCCCGGCACAACGCCGACTACTACGACATTCCCGAGTCGCGCGGTACGGGCTTCGTCTCCTCGGTGCCGCTCCCGACGCAGGTTTCCACAGACCCCGAGGTCATCGGCACCAACGCCTTCCTCGCGCTCGTCTTCGCGCTGGCGTTCGGCTCGCTGTCCACGGTGTTCAACTCGACACTGAAGGAGAACCACGCCGTCATCGCCGGCTGGTTCGCGCCCATCACCCGCCCCTCGCGCCGCGCGTGGGAGCGACTGTTCGCCGAGCACGCCGAGGAGGAGAAGCGGGGTGCGCTCACCAGGATCGCCGCCAAGATCCCGCTAAGGCGCGTGTGGCAGCCGCTCGCGATCGTGACCCTGTCGGCGGTCGTGTACGGCTTCCTCGATCCGGCTTTCGGGTTCAGCATGGACGGCCTCGGACTGCTCATCTCGCTCGCGGTCGCAGTCGGGGTCACGACGTATACGTACGAGGGTCTGCAGTCCCTGATCAGCAGCAGGCGGCTGGGCGCGCCCGCGCGGGTGCGGATGTTCCCGGCCGCGATCGTCATCGCGGTGGTGTGCGTGGTGATCTCGCGGGTGATGTCGTTCCATCCGGGGTACGTCTTCGGCATCGTGGGCGGCCTGGCGTTCTCGAGCGCGACGGAACCGGATTCCAAGCGTTTCGGGCGCACGGTGCTGCTGTCCGCAGCCGTTCTGCTGCTGGTCAGCCTCGGGGCCTGGTTCGCCGCGATTCCCGCAGCGGCCGCGGCCGAGAACACAGGCGGGTTTCTCGCCGTCACCGTTCAGGCATCGCTGATTGCTGTCTTCGTGATGGGACTGGAAGCACTGCTATTCGGCCTGTTGCCGCTCGGCTTCATGGACGGCGAGAAGGTCATGCGGTTCAGCAAGGTGGCGTGGCTGGCGGCGTTCTCCGTGGTGGCGTTCGCGTTCTGGCACATCCTGCTCAATCCGAGCAGCACGTACCTGGACTCGCTCGGGCAGAAGAACGTCGTCATGATGCTCGTCCTTCTGGTGGTCTACGGGTTGATAACGCTCGTCATGTACCTCTACTCCGATCGCGCGCTCGGCAGTCGGCGGCACCGGTCGCCGCACCGGTGGCACTAGAGGTCCCTACCGCGCCGCAACCCGCACCTGCACCTGCGCCCGCGCCGCAACCCGCACCTGCACCTGCGCCCGCGCCGCAACCCGCACCTGCACCGCGGCCCCTCGTGATCCCGGCCCCTCCGCCGGGGACCGCCGCATGGTGCCGTGGCTGCGGGGGGTATGTCCACGTGAATACCCTGTGGGGCTGCGCGAACGGCCACAGCTGGGATCAGCTGTCAACTGGTACGAGGTGACCACGGGACGACCGGTCAGGCCGTACTGGATGTAGCACAGGCTGGACTCCGAGCCGGGGCTTACCGCTCATCAGCTCGCTGACACTCTGGCATCGCCCTCGCTATACTCGGTTTCAAGGGCGCACGCCCTAGGGCGCGATCCGGCGTACCGGCGATACGAGGAGGTGATCCAGCGTTGAGTAGTATCAGCATCGCTGCGGAGGTGTCCACCTCGTAGGACAGCGCGAGTGCGCTCCTGCAAACCAGGACAGATGTCGTCTGTCTCTACAACGCAGCGATGGAGAGGGTCGCCGAGTGATTCGGCGGCCCTCTCTGTGTGCCGTCCGCGACAACGAGGGGCCGCCGTGGTACCCTGTGCCGTTCCCACCACCCAGGAGATAGAGTCACCCATGCGCGCCGCTGACATCCGCAACATCGCCATCATCGCCCACGTCGACCACGGCAAGACCACCATCGTGGATCGGCTGCTGCAGTCCACGCACGTCTTCCGCGACAACCAGCAGGTGGTCGACCAGGTGCTCGACTCCAACGACCAGGAGCGCGAGCGCGGAATCACCATCCTCGCCAAGAACATCTCGGTGCGCTGGGGCGACGTGAAGATCAACGTTATCGACACCCCGGGTCACGCCGACTTCGGCGGCGAGGTGGAGCGCGTCCTCAAGATGGCCGACGGCTGCCTTCTCATCGTGGACGCGTTCGACGGTCCCATGCCGCAGACGCGCTTCGTGCTCCGGCACGCGCTCGAGCACGGCCTGAAGCCGCTTGTGGTCATCAACAAGATCGACCGGGATGGCGCCCGTCCACTCGAGGTCATCGGCGAAGTGTTCGACCTCATGATCGATCTCGGTGCCGACGACTCGCAGCTCGACTTCCCGATCATCTACACGAGCGCCGTGAATGGCTACGCGCGCCTCGAGCCCGACGACGGCAACATGGACATGTCGCCACTGCTCGACGCCATCGTGGAGCACGTGCCGGCACCGGACGTTGATGCCGAGGGCCCCGTGGCCATGCAGGTGTGCACGATCGACCACTCGGAGTACGTGGGCCGCATCGGCATCGGGCGCATCTTCTCGGGCACGATGCACTCAGGCGAGAGGATCCTCGTGATCAAGAACGACGGCAGCCGCTACCAGGCCACCGTCAAGCAGCTCTTTACCTTCGAGGCGCTCGGGCGGGCCGAGGCGGAACGGGCGCACGCTGGCGATATCGTGGCTGTTGTGGGCGTGGACGACGCCGACATCGGTGACATGTTCACCTGCCGCCTCGAGCCGGTGCAGCTCGACCCGATCCACGTGGAGGAGCCGACGATGTCGGTCGTCTTCGCCGCCTCCACGAGCCCGCTGGTGGGCAAGGAGGGCACCATCGTGGGCGGCCGTCAGATCAAGGAGCGGCTGCTGCGCGAGGCCGAGTCCAACATCTCGATGCGTATCACCGAGAGCGAGGACAAGAGCGGTATGGAGGTCGCCGGCCGCGGCGTGCTCCACCTCTCCGTGCTCATGGAGACGATGCGTCGCGAGGGCCATGAGTTCCAGGTGGGCCGCCCGCAGGTGATCATCAAGCACGAGGGCGGCAAGAAGCTCGAGCCGATCGAGCAAGCCGTGGTGGACGTGCCGAGCGAGTACGCCGGCAAGGTCATCGAGATCTTCGGCAGCCGCGGCGGCGAGATGACCGATATGGTCCAGCGCGACGAGCACGTGCACCTCGAGTTCAAGATCGCGACCCGCGGCGTGATGGGTCTGCGCACGCGCATCTTGAACGCCACGCGCGGCGAGGCGACGCTCTTCCACCACTACTTCGAGTACGGCACCTACCAGGGCGACATCGGCGGGCGCATCAACGGCTCGCTCATCGCGATGTCCACTGACAAGTCCGTCGCCTTCGCGCTCGACGCGCTGCAGACGCGCGGCAAGCTCTTCGTCGGCCCGGGCGAGATGTGCTACGAGGGCATGATCGTGGGCGAGCACGCCAAGGACAACGACCTCGTGGTGAACGTGGCCAAGGCCAAGCAGCTCACGAACATGCGCGCCGCATCGGCCGACAAGAGCATCCAACTCGCGCCGCCCATCACGTTCACGCTCGAAGAGGCGCTCGAGTACATCGAGGACGACGAACTCGTGGAGATCACGCCGAAGTCCATCCGCCTGCGCAAGCGGATGCTCGCCGAGAACGATCGCAAGAAGGCGCGGCGCACCTAGAGTCCTTCGGCGGGCCTGTCCCAGAGCCCCGCCACGAAGCGCATGAAGCGCCACGCGTCGCCAAAGTCCGACACGATACCGAGCGACATGCGCATCGTGTTCGGCATCTTGCCGGTGGCGGTGCGGATCAACTCGTGACACTCCCCGAAGGTCACGGGACGCTCGGTCGACGAAGCACTCCGCCATGTCGTCGGCGGTGAGGCGGTGTGCCACGGCGCCGTCGCCGGGGTTGCAGAAGCACCCCGTGCGCAGGGAGATCGCACCTCGCCCGGCGAGTACCTCCATCCGGTCGACGTCGTACGGCGTTCCCGGGGGATCGAGCAGGTAGAAGGCGATGGTCGCGCCGCGTTCGCGCATGTCCGCCGGTCCGAACACGCGTGAACATGGGCGCCCCGTTCGAGTGCGCCAGCGTGCCCATCTGCTCGAGCAGCCACACCGCGAGCGCGAGACGCGCCCGTGGATGAGATCGATGCCCACGGCGTCGAGGTGCTCGACCCGATGGTCACCGCGGGAAGCCCGAGGAAGTCGAAGTGCCGTCCTCGAACCCGGTGGCTCCGGGCGCGAGGTGATGCCATCCCTCACCTTGCACCGAGGCGAGCGTGATCGTCCCGCCCGCGAACCATGGCCGCCGAGCTTCGACAGCGCGGACCGCCGCGCGATGAGCGCGCCGACCCCCGTCGGGTACCCGAACACCTTGTAGAACGACAGGGGAACGAAGTCGGGCTCGATGACGGCAGGTCGAGCCGGTTCGTGGGAGCGAACGCGGCCGCGTCGAGGATGACGTCCCACCCGTGGGCGTGCGCCTGGCCGATCCAGCCGAGCGGGTGCTGGACACCGGAGAAGTTCGACTGCGCGGGATAGGCGAACAGGTCGGCGCCCCCGGGCGACGGCTTCGCCAGCTCCTCGCACACCACGCCGGGTCCATGCGCAGCTCGGGAGCACCCACGGGCAGGTACGTCACGGCCGCGCCCTTGGCGCGCGCGAACTCGCGGATGCCGTTCACCGAGTTGTGGTTGTCGTAGGTCAGCAGGAAGCGTGGCCCGCAGCGAACGGGAACGACTCCCGACCAGCTTCAGCGCGCCACTCGCGTTGCCGGTGAAGATGACCTCGTAGTCCTCCTCGGCGCTCAAGAACGCGCGCACCGCCGCGCGGGCCTCCTCGACGAGTGCGGTGGCGGCCAGCGACGAGGGTTCTGCGAGTGCGGGTTGCCGTACAACCCGGTCGCGAGCAGTTCCTGGTGGCGCTTCAGCTGCGACTCCGCGTAGAGCCCCGAGCCCGTGTAGTCGAGGTAGGTCGAGCCGGTCGCATCCAACCGCCCGTACTCGGTGGCGCGGAGCTCGGCGATCGCGTCGGCGTCGTAGTCGGGGTGTGTGGCGAGGAAGGCCGCTCGTTCAGCCTGGAAGCTGGCAGCGCGGTATGTGTCGAGCGGGTCGCGCATGGGTACTCCCGTTTCAGATACCTGTGCGCCTCATGCTACACGCATGGGCCGTTGGTGAGGGGGCCGCCATGATCATCCGACCGACCGACGCCTCTGAGGCCGCCGAGATCGCCGAGGTGCACCGTACCGCTTTTGGCGCCGACCTCGAGGCGGACCTCGCGCGCGACCTGATGCTGGACGACGCGTTCGTGCCGTCGCTCTCGTTCGCCGCCGAGGAAGATGGCAAGCTCGTGGGCCATGTGCTCTTCACGCGCGCATGGCTCAACCGCGACGACGGCATGCCGGGCTTCCCGTTGCTGCTCCTCGCACCGCTCGCGGTCGTTCCCGCAGCGCAGCATGAGGGCGTGGGCACGGCGCTGGTGGAAGCGGCGATCGCGCTTGCGCAGGACAGCGGTGAGGTGGCGATGCTCGTCTTCGGCGATCCGAAGTTCTACGGGCGGTTCGGCTTCGTGCAGGCCGGAGCGAGCGGGGTGCGCACCCCACATCCCGCCGAGCCCGCGTGGGGCTGGCAGGTGCTCGAACTGGCGCCCGATATCCTCGGCGCGGCCGGCACGTTGCAGGTGGCCGCGCCGCTCGACGCGCCCGCGATGTGGGTGGCGTAGCGCGGGCCGCTAGATGATCGGGCGCAGAGCGGGACGCCACGCGTCTTTGAGCAGGCGCGTCACGTCGGGGTAGTCGTCGGTGAGCACGGGCCCGTCCGGCGCGGGGTCCCAGCCGAGCGCGTCGAGCCGCGACACGTCCTCGGAGTCGCCCACCACGAGCCAGGTGGACGGAAGCGCGACGACATCACCGCCGCTCGCCGGCTCGAACGACTTCATCCGCACGTCCAGGCCGATGGAACGTGCGGTCTCGGCCACGGCTCCCACGAGGTCGAAGTGGCGGTTGGTGAGCTGGAAGGCGATCATGCCCCCCGGGGCGGAGGGTCCGGGCGTAGGTGTAGATCGCCTCACGGGTGAGCAGGTGGGTGGGCACCGTGTCGGAGGAGAACGCGTCGAGTATCA